>NZ_ABTR02000001.1:1382500-1982500 GCF_000172975.1 Dethiosulfovibrio peptidovorans DSM 11002 | reverse complement strand
CAAACTCCGTCCATGATGCTCCACGACGGAGAAGGAGCCAAGTCCAAACCGCTTCTACGTCCTCTCATCCAACCGTGGTATCCTGCCGCACCTATCATGACGGCGTTATCGGTACAATAGAACATATCTGGAACATACCCCTTCCAGTCCCCTCGATTGAGGACCAGATCCCTGAGACAGCTATTGGCGGCGACACCTCCCGAGAGCACCACCTTTTCAACCCCGGTCTTTTGGACAGCCAGATCCAGTTTACATATCAGGGCCTCTACGGCAGCTCTCTGAAAGGAAGCACATATATCCTCCACCGGGAGAGATGCTCCTTCTTTCTTTATGCGTTCTACCTGCCAGAGTACGGCTGTCTTCAAACCACTGAAACTGAAGGATATCTCATCCGATCTTTTCAAAGGAACGGGAAAGTCGAATGCCTGGGGATCACCGTCCTTCGCCAATTCGTCCACGATAGGGCCTCCCGGATACGCGAGGCCTAGAAGTTTAGCCACCTTGTCGTACGCTTCTCCTGCGGCGTCGTCTTTGGTTCCTCCCAGTATTCTGTAAAACCCCAGATCTTCTACGAGGACAACTTCAGTGTGCCCGCCGGAGACTATCATCGCTATGAAGGGAGGATCAAGGTCGGGATGATTTACCACGTTGGCGAACACGTGTCCCTCCAGATGGTTTACCCCTAGAATCGGTTTTCCCCAGGCCTGGGCCAATCCCTTGGCCGTCATGACACCTACCAGCAAGGACCCCATCAGTCCCGGTCCAGCGGTCACGGCGATGAGGTCCAAGTCCGACGGTTTTGCATCGGCTTCAGCTAAAGCCCTGTCCACCAAGGGAAGAATCGCCTCCAGGTGCATCCTGGAGGCGTATTCCGGAACAACCCCTCCAAAGGGAGCATGGCTCTCCACCTGAGAGGACATCGTAGAGGACAGTACATTTCTCTGGCCATCGATTACGGCAACGGCGGTATCGTCGCAGCTGCTTTCTATGGCCAATGTCAGGAACCCCATAAACTTAACTCCCGCAACCGTTGCAACAACTGCAGTTACCGCCGCAACTTTTTGAGTTGAACTTCTCTCCACTGACGTGAATCAGAACCTTGCTGCCGCAGAAAGGACATTTAAGCTCTCTCTTTTCGCTTTTGAACTCCTTTTCGCAGGCCGCGCATTTAAAAACGTGCACTAACCTCACCTCCTCGGGACAATCCAATCTGTCGCCCAGTCACCGTAAACAATCTCCAGAGAATGCCCCGGCTTCAGAAAAGATCTGGGGACGGAGAATGCCAACGTAGCCAACGTGCCGGAAGACAGGGGACCGACGTTTACCATGTCCTTTCTGGACAATACGTCAGTCATCTTTAATTTATATCCCCCCACCTTTATCTTGGTGGGATCAAATTCCCAGTTTTTTATCGCCTCGTATCTCAACAGGAAGAACTCCCGTTTCCCTCTTCTTGCGGCCGATTCATATTGAAGGTTCCATGTCAGCCATTCCGGCAAATCTCCTCTATCCACTCTGGCGACATCACATAACCTCCTGTCCATAAACAGGAAGATCAATTTTGCTTTCGCTCCTAAAACCATATCGCCCATAACCTGACCTTCGACCCACACCACCGACGAGCGATCGACCTCCAAATCATCAAAAGACAAACCCCAACAGGGGGCGCCGACGACAAAAAGCACCGACACAACAAGCGAGAAGCTAAATATTTTAATCATTCGATTTATCACGGTTTTTCTGTCCTTTCCCTTTTTTAGAGACGACGGCCTCTTTTATCCAACGAAGCTCACCGGACCCCATAACGGCGGCTCCCCCTATGTAGAAGGCACCTCCTAAGATCGCGGCTAAAAGGATCCACAGTGATCTCCAGGCCATCGAACCGTTCTGGGGATAGGGATACCAAACCGAGAGACCGTACAGTGCCACGGTCAGAGCCGATAGAGCTACCAGATTTTTAACGATCCATGACACGTCGAACAAACCTATCCGATGTGTCGTCTTCCTACTGAGAAGATAAAGCCCGACAAACGAGGAAAGAGTAAAGGCTATCGAGGTAGCCAAAGCCAGCCCACTGAATCCCATAGGGCGCAGGAGCAATACGCTGATTACCAGGTTAGAGACGACGCTGGAGACTGTCACTGCAACGGCCGCCCTTGGAAGCCCCTTGGCGTAGAGCGCTCTCATGATCACAGTAGAACAGGCCATTCCCGGAAGTCCCAAAGCGTACATAGACATGGCCAAAGAGGTCGCGTTCCATGCCCATTCGTCGAAAGCCCCTCTATAGAAAAGAACGTGTATCACGGGCCCCGAGACTATGCAGGCTGCCACCGTTATCGGCAGTATGGCGAAAAGAGCAAACCTCACCGAATCCCGAACGGTCTCAGAGAAAACCCTGTCCCCCTCCAACAGGCACCTAGAGAGCTCGGGAAGCACCGCTTGAGATATGGCTATCACGACGAGCCCGAGAGGAAGCTGTATAACTCTGTTAGCATAGTTCAATACCGATATGGCCCCATCCTGAAGAAAAGAACCCAATACTCTGCTGATGATCGGGTTTATCTGATTCAGAGAAAGACCTGCCGCATAGGGAAGGAAGAGCAACATCATCCTTCTGAGCTCGGGATCTCCTTTTCTAGGAATCGCCGGGAGGAGGGAGACGCCTTCTCTGGAGACCGCCAGAAGCTGTATCCCCATCTGCAATACCCCTCCTAGAAGGACCGCCCAGACCAGACAGGATACGCCGCTCCTTGACGCAAACAAGAGCACGATCGTAATATATGCTACGTTGGCCATGGCGGGAGCCACGGCAGGCACGAAAAACCTGCCCATGCTGTTTAAAACTCCCATGGCCAGTGCGGCCATAGATACCATCATCAGATATGGGAACATCCATCTTGTCAGAGACACAGCCAAGTTGGTCTTTTCGACGTCAAATCCCGGGGCCATCAAGGAGACCAATAATGGAGACATTAGATAACCCAAGACGACTACCACGGCACACAAAAAAAGCAACACAGATGAAGCCTGCCTAGCCAGGTTTTCGGCCCTCTCGCATCCGTCCTTCTCGAGGACCTGAGCGAAAACCGGCACGAAAGCTGCGGAGAGTGCCCCTTCCGCCAGAAGCTGTCTTGCCAGATTAGCAAGGGTATAGGCTATATAGAAAGCGTCGAGAGAACGAGAGGCCCCGAAGAGGGCCGCGGTTATGATCTCTCTAGCCAGTCCAAGTATGCGGCTAGCGAAGGTTCCTAGCATCATTGTAAGAGCATTTCTGACCATACGAGAGAGAATTACCGACACAGAGCTTCCTCCAGTTCAAGATAGATCGAGGTGCATAATAAGATGAGCAAGACGATGATATGGGGTCTGGGAAACGAGCTCTACGGGGATGACGCGGTAGGGGTGATAATATCCGACAGATTAAAAAGAACCCCTCCTGCCGACACGGTGGTATACACATGTTATACCGTACCCGGAAATTATGTATATGCCATAAAGAGAGAGAGGCCAGAAAAGTTGATCCTGGTGGACGCCTCCGACATGGGGCTCATCCCCGGGGATTTCAGGCGTTTTTCGATAGAGCGAATATCGGATGTCTCTTTCACAAATCACGATATGCCCCTGAACCTGATGTTGAACCAGTTCGATCTGGAGACGTTCGTAATCGGGATACAGCCAGATAGAGTCGTTCTAGGAGCTCCCCTCAGCGTCAAGGTGGCCTCTGCAGCAGAAAAGGTAGAGAGAATCCTTAGAAGAGAAGGGACCGACGAAATAGCACCTCTTTGATTAAAAAATCACCAGGTAAACCTCTCTCCGAGATAGAACTTCCTGGCCACCTCGCTCCTGGCTACCTCATCAGGGTTGCCCTCTATGACTATCTCTCCTCTGTGGATTAGATAGGTCTTATCGGTTATGGCCAGGGTATCCCTGACGTTATGATCGGTTATCATTATTCCGTATCCTTTTTCCCTGAGCCCCAGAATTATCTGCTGTATATCGTAGACCGCTATCGGATCTATCCCGCTGAAGGGTTCGTCCAAGAAGATAAAATCCGGCATTATAGCCAGGCAGCGAGCTATCTCGAGCCGTCGTCGCTCTCCACCGCTCAAGGCGTATCCCGACACGTCCACCAGTCTCTGAAGCCCCAAATCTTCTATCAGACGATCTGCGATCTCCCGTCTCTCCGCTTTAGCGACGTGTCTCTCCTCCAACACAAGGTCTAAATTTTCTCTAACAGTCAGACTTCGAAATACCGAGCTCTCCTGAGGCAGATAGCCTATTCCGATACGGGCTCTCCTATAGACAGGAAGGCCGGTTATCTCCCTGTCTCCCAGTAGGACGCGACCTCTGTCGGGTCTTATCAACCCTACTATCATGTAAAAACTGGTGGTTTTACCAGCTCCGTTAGGCCCCAAGAGTCCGGTGATCTTTCCCATAGGAATCTTCAGGTCGACCCCTGAAACTACAGTCCGTTTTCTGTAACTCTTCGTCAACCCCTCTGCAGAAAGAGTAACTCCATTTCGGGATGTCATAGTTAACACAACCTCATTCCACGTCGAAGGTTATCTTGGGGTTGCCCTTCGCCTCTATCTTGCTTGTAGCCGGATAAAAGACCACGTTTTTGGCGGTTATCTTTCTACCCCTCTGTACCGCCACCGCTCCTCCGCTCATAACGATCGATCCTCTATCCTTGGAGTATAGCGCTTTACCACCGGAGATTCTCGTCACAGTCCCGTCTTTTGCGTGTTTTATCTCCATCTCAACGGATCCCTCGGCCTCGAACTCTAGAAGCATACCTTCGCCGATCGCCCCTTTTACCCTATCGCAGGACAGGGAAAGGCCTTCGTCGTCGTCCTTAAAACGAGTGACCTTAGTCGCTATAAAACGATTTCCGATCATCTCAACGTCGTAACATCTCAAAGAACGGCTTCCGAAACGACCGTCGACGGAGCCAACCATGGATATTTTCTCCGGTTTGGAGAAGGACGCGCTAAGTTCCTGGCAGTGAAACGAAAGATTCTCGCCACTCCAGGTTCCCTCGGCCCTAACGTTCTGCCACATCCTGGCGGTATTTTCCCTGTAGCTGCCCTCGCAACGGTCGGAGAAAACCTTGAGTTCCTCCCTTATCAACGTGACATTTCCCACTCCGACCAAAAGCCCCGTAGCTGTGTCAAAAGTCATGTTGTCGGCTGTAAGCTTCACCTTGGCAAGACCAGTGGAGGAAAACGAAAATACCGAAAATAAAGAAAGCAACAGCACCGCCAGAACCGTTTTGGATAGACTCATCTACGACCGTCCTCGTCGGAATCAGCAGGGACCCACCCCATGGAGCCGATTCTTCCCACAGCATCTTCCACCTGATAACGAGAGAAAAAACCCCTGTCGACGATTTTCTTCGTCGCCCGTAATATTATCTCCTCTCCGTACCATCTGCTTATGGAATCCTCTACCAGGGCTTCTTTCGCAGCCCCTCCTCCGCGAATTCTACAGTAGACTACGAACGGAGTTCCCCCTCCAGAAGGCACCCTATTGCGTCTGATATAACTGGATGTCAGTTTTCTGATGTCCACCACGACAGGATCTATGACCAGACGAGCTTCTTCCATATCGTCAAGTAGATGGCTTATCCTCTCATAGTTGGCTATCTCCACTGACAGAACATCCAGAAAGTGATCCTCCAAGCGAATAGATCTATCCTGCATTTTCCAGGCCCCCTTTAAAATCGAACATCGGCCTTGAAATTATATAGTAAAGGCCTCCATAATAGGAGGCCTCTGGGCAAAATGTTCTAGTCGGAGTAATCCTCGCCGTCTTTCTTAGCTGCGTTGGGAGCTTTGTCCGCACCAAAATCCCCTCGAGAGGCTTGGACTTTAGTGTCGGGGAACGGATTCCAGTTTTCCCTGGAAGACATCCTTTCCTTGACTATTTCGGCGGTTCCCTCCGCGTTGAAGGCCTTTATGAACCTCTCGGCCCACCACTGGGTCTCCTCGACTATCATGTCGAGACGCTCCGAAGGAAGAGACTCTATTCGCTCCCAGAAAGGAAGATTGGCTTTTTTATAGTTACCGTCCTTACGGCTATAGCCCTGATCGTCACACCAAGAGACCAGATCATTCCATAGATCCATCGGTATCCCTCGATCCGGCTCTTTTACGTAGCTATCCCCTTCTATTACGGCATTACCGGTCTCCTGGTCCATCTTGATTCCGAACAGCACATTTTGGAATAAGGTCGCCACGTTGCCCTTGTTTATGCCGTATTTTGAGAATTCAGCACACTTGTCTATGGCGGTACCGGATATGCCGTGTTGAGCTATGGATACACCGTAGGGAGCAATGGCTTCGGCGATTTCCTTCGTCCTCTTGAGATCAATCCCCTCCGCCTGCCCCTTCGAGGCATCGTAGGTACCGTGCAAACTCCCGTTCGAGATGGCCAAAAGATCAGGAAAGATACTCCAGGAATTCAATCCGCCTACGAAGTACAGAGCCTCCTCGACCGTTGAAAGTTCCCCGGCTCCTTTTATCTCGCCCACCTCTACCTCCAGACCGAAATAAGGGGGCACGTGCATAGCGACATCTCTGGTAGCACAAAGGTTCTCCCAATCGGGAAGATGGGAGGCGTCTATGGCGACGGAGGTCCAACCATTTCTGACTATCCTACCTAAATCGGAGACCGCCTTGATCACGTCGTCGTAACCCTTTATACCGTAGTGATCCACGTGAAGGGCAAAGACAGCTCCGTGACCGATTTCGGACGAATATCGAACGGCAGCCTCCGGCAGAGTATCGAAATTACTTCCACAATAGTTGGTCTCCGATTTCGCTATCTCTATCACAACCGCGGCGTCAAGTTTTTTTGCCGCTTTCAGAATACCTTTTACGGTAAGGGGATGTCTGGCGTTCGCAGCCAAGGCAATTGCTCCTTTGTATTTCATAGCTCCGAAAACATCCCGTCCGCTGACCAATGCCACGTCCTCGGAACCCCATCTAGCTCTGACGTTTAGAGGACGTCTGTCGAGAAAAGAACTCTCGTTAGATACCATAACACTATCACTCCTCAAGATAACACGATAACGTCTAGGCGGAACCTCTAAGACCTCTTCCTCCGTGAGATCCTCCCATTCGAGATCCATCGGGACAACCTCACTGAGAACTTTTGTTTTTAGAGGTACGCTGAAATAGACGTTCCAAATACTTCGTTCCTCTTTTGACATTATAGCCATACAGCCGCTTTCGTAAAAGAGGAGAAGTACGTCCAAAAAAGAGACTATTTTGATATTTATTCCGGGGTTGCGAACATCCAACCTCCATGGTATTATACCTCTCGCACCGGGCTGAAGCTCGGTCGACCATTGGGGAATCGTCCAACGGCAGGACGCCTGACTCTGGATCAGGTAATCGGGGTTCGAATCCCTGTTCCCCAGCCAAATGGTCCCTTCGTCTAGTGGTCTAGGACGCCGGGTTCTCAGCCCGGTAACAGGGGTTCGAACCCCCTAGGGACTGCCAAAAGTTAAAGGCCTTCCATGAAAAATGGAGGGCCTTTTTGTTTTAAATCGTTATCCTAAGATTCACTCATTCTCAAACCTCTCAAGTACCCCACGTGAAGGAGTTTCTGCAGCAACAATAGCAAGACCATGCCTATAGGTATTAAAACCGCAGGAGAGATCCTGAAAGCCCCGTATAAGATGTACATGGACAACACCACCACAGCTACGGTAATGGCGTAGGGTAACTGGGTGGCTACATGATCTATATGATCGGCTCCGGAAAAGATAGAAGACATCACGGTTGTATCGGATATCGGTGAACAGTGATCTCCGAATATAGCACCGGACAGAACCACACCGGCAATGGCGGACGATGTCGAGGGATCCCCCGTTATGTTGTAAGCGAGGGGAATAGCCAAGGGAGTCATGATGGCCATGGTTCCCCAAGATGTCCCGGTGGCAAAAGCTATTAATATAGAGAGCAAGAAGATAATCACTGGAAGCACCACGAAGGGTAACTCCATTCCGATTTTTTCTATTATGAATTGAGCCAACCCCATCTCCTTCGTTATCGCACCAAGGGACCATGCCATCACCAATATGGAGGCGGTCAAGACCATCAGTTTAAAACCATCTACGAAGGTATCCATAGCGTCCTTGAAGTCCATTATTCTCGTCGTAAGAGCCAGTGCTACCCCCGTCGCCGCCATAGCAAAGGCTCCCCAAAGCAAGGCTATCGACGCATCCGAATTCTCCAAAACCCCCATAAGAGAGGTTCCGCTCCTTCCGGTCCAGTAAAGCCCCGCTAGAATAACCACGAAAGCCGCTACAAGGGGCAGTACGAATGTTATAATCATCGGGTTGGTCTTTATAGGTTCTCCCAGCTCAGACCCTACGTCCAACATCGGTACGGCTCCATCCCGGTTGAACTTACCCGTAGAGATAGCCCTCATCTCCGCCTTTAACATCGGTCCATAGTCCTTGCCCGTATACATAAGAACTCCAACGAAAAACAACGTAAATATGGAATAGAGGTTGAACGGAATGGTCTTAACGTAAGCCTCCACAGGTTTTATGGTAGTTATTCCGGCGATATCCAATCCCTGTTGAATCATCCCTATCTGGTAGGCAACCCAATCGGATATGAAGAGAGCGGCGGCCGGAGCGGCTGTGGAATCTAGAACGTATGAAAATTTCTCGGAAGAGACCCTGTACTCCTTGCAGATATCCCTGAAGACGTTGCCATCGACGGCGGCGACCAGACAATCGTTGATGGATGTGCCCATTCCCAAAAGCCAGGTACCGAGACAGACCGATCTTCTGGTCTTTATCCTCTTCTTGGCCTGATCCGCCAATGCAAAGCTGCCTCCCAGCCTCCATATGAAGGATATCCCTACTCCCATGAAAAAAGTAAAAAGCAGCAATCTCGCGTTCCATGGATCCACCATGTTATCGACGATCGTCTCAAGAGAGTATCCGATACCTGCGAGGACATTACCGTGCGATACTATAACCGCTCCGGTAAAAAGCCCGGCAAAAAGCGACGGAAGGACCATCTTGGTCCTGAAACACAGTATTATGGCGACCAAAGGCGGCAATACCGCCCATAATCCGTATCCGACAGATTCCATCCTTAAATACCTCCCAACCAAGTTCACATTCAACCATCATTCCAAAGGCCATATAAGCTCTCTGCTGTCTCCGACTATAACCGACACAAATCCCTTCAGATCTTCGTCCAGCTCTCGGTCCCCCGTATCTACCAGCAGAGGTTTTCCGAAAAGTGCCTCCATTTTTTCAGGGGTTGCTATAACCGATATCCCCTCCTTTCCTACGGAACGAACGATATCGGGACTAAGCTGTTGGTTTCCTCTTCCCAACAGAAATCCCTGACCTCCTATTGGAGAGAGAATCATGGCTACCCTGAGGGAGGTAGCTTCGATCGCTTTCCTTATCTCTTCCTCGGTCATATCCTTGCCGATCATCCTTCCTCCTATGACGGCATCGACGCCGAGCAAGGTTCCGTCGATACCGAGATAGTCTGAAAGCCCCTTAACGGTGGACCCCGACCCAAGTAGATATATGACGTCTTCATCCATGGAAGAAGCGACGTAACAGGCTAGTTCCTTCAATCGGAAGGACGACGACTCTCTGTGTCTTCCCGACTTCTTAGACTGCATGCCCTCCGGTGATACCGGGACTCTCATATATCCGTAAAGGCTGGCGGACAGTCTCCCATCTCTGAACGCTTTTTCATCTATGTCCATCACCTCGGCAAGACGAAAGTCGTCTATCCTCCCCCTGATATATCTCTCGAGTATTTCCCCCGCTTTCAGCGGAGTCTTCGCGAAAACCGCGGAGTGCAACTTAACCCCGCCGGGAATCCCTACGACCGGTATTCGATCTCCAATTACGGACGCTACGTCTCTGGCTGTACCGTCCCCTCCGACAAAACTCAGAAGATCCACGTTCATCTCGATCATTTTTTCGATCGCGAAAGCGGTATCTCGACCGGTCGTGGGAATTGCGAAATCGCCGCCTAACACCTCAAAATCCATGCCTAAAGACAGAAACGCCTCCTCACCCATAGGACCGGGACAGGTTATCCATCGAACCCCATTGAGATCTATCAATCCTCTCAGGACTGAGATCGCCCTTTCCTTCGCCTTAGGGACAGCACCCAAAGCGATGGCCCGCTCCAGGATCTCCGGGCCATCGGTTCCCTTTAGTCCCACCGCCCCTCCCATTCCTGCGACGGGGTTGACTATAAAACCGACGGTTTTCAAAGCATCACTCCTCTTTTCTAAAGAAGAACGGCCTTTGGACGTGAACCGAAACCCACGTCCAAAGGCCGAGAATCAATCTTTCCTTCTCTCAAAATAGCCGTCGTATTTCTTTTTGTAGGATCTCCAGGTTATGGCCCAAAGATCGGGATCGTCCAAAACGTCGTGATCCACGTGGTGTATGGTGCTATTATGCGGAGCATGTCGTATAGTATCGGGATCGTCGTAACACTCTTGGGAGATCCGTTCCAATATGGCACAGAACTCGTCGAGATCGGCCTTTGAATAGGACTCGCTCGGTTCGACTGTAAAGGGTTCGGGGATAACCCAGGGTTCGTGACTGGACCAGTAATGGGTTCCGAAGTCAGCTATACGACGCTGAACGTCCTCGGTGCCGAACCCCGTGTCCTCTTTGAGTTTTCTCCAGCTGTACCTCGCTTGTTCTATTCTCGGAGCATGATCGGGAAAGGAGATGGAACAGCCCTTTATGGAGAGAAGCTTTTTCATAACATAGTTATTGTTGAGAATGGCTACCCTGGAGGCCTCGTTCAGACCTTCGGCTCCTAGGCTCATAATCCAGGCATAAGCCCTGACGATAACCGGAAGAGTGCCGTAAAACGCCTTTATCTTCCCACAGCTTTTAGGCATATCCCAGTCCAGCGAAAAACGGTCTCCTTTTTTAACGACCAGAGGGGCGGGCAGGTAAGTCCCTAGGAACTGCCTAGCAGCGACCAGACCTGTTGCAGGACCTCCACATCCGTGAGGGGATGAGAAAGTCTTATGAAGATTGAAAAATGAGAGATCAAAATCGGCCTCTTTCGCCCGAGCGATACCGAGCAATCCGTTGGCATTGGCCTGGTCATAGCAACATAGAGCACCGAATTTCCTGGCCAAACCGGTGAAATCCTTTATACGACCGTTGAATATACCGGTGTCCTCGGGATTGGTGAAAAATATAGCGGCAGTACGATCGGATAAAGCGGCCTTAAAGGCTTCGAAATCGGGCAAACCGTCCTTATCGGGCGGAAGGACGACCACCTTAAACCCCTTCACTATCGGAACGGCCGCGTCGGCGGGATGGGAGAAAAAAGTGGTTATCACCTCGTCTCTACGATCCTCCTCGCCTCTATCCCTAAAATATGAACGAACTACGGTGGCCATCGCCAGAGCTCCGTGTGATCCACCTCCAGGCTGAAGACTGAAACAGTCCAGGCCGGAAATCTCCTTGAAACACTCCCCCAGGCGGTACATGACCTCAAGAGCTCCTTGGACGGTTGATTCATCTTGATAGGGATGGAGATCGGCTATTTTAGAGGAAGTTGCAAATATCTCGTTGACCTTAGGGCTGTACTTCATCGTACAGGTCCCCTGTCCTATGTCGACGTTGTAATCGGCTCCCAGGTTCTCCTGGGCCAGATGGTTGAAATGTCGCAACACCTGAGGCTGTCCCATCTCGGGCAACAGCGGAATATCGGAGCGACGCATGGATTCCGGGATGGCGGAGAGACCATCTCCAACGGATTCCTCTATCTTCGGCCCCGCCTCAGGCACCAATACCCCTCTCTGACCTGGTTCGCTGAGATCGAATATTATCGGTTCATCCCAACTCGCCTGGTGAAATCTACGGATCATAGCGGTTTTATTCATATCGAGACCTCCCCGCTTACCCTAGACAATCCCGTAGAGTCTCCACGAGAAAATCGATATCCTCGGCGCTTATCATCTCGGTAACGCAGAAGAGAGCACACTGCCCCAGTTCTTTAAAATCCGAGGAGATATCTTTGCCTCCGAATATGCCCTTACCCAACAGATACTCGTTGATATCTTTCACGCATTTCCCGGTGTGATTGAAATCGACGACGAACTCCTTAAATGACACCGATCCGAAACGATCGGTAGAGACCCCCGGAATTTCGGAAAGACGTTTTTTAGCATAGAGAGAACGCTGCATTATGCCCCGTCCGAGATCCTCCATTCCACGAGGTCCCATGGTAGCCAGATATACTCCAGCTCCGATTCCCCATAAGGCGGAGTGGGTTCCGACGAATTCTTTAGCGGTCTCCCTATTGGCGAAGGAGGTCCTCTCCCACAGGACGTCTCCGAAGCCCCACTCCCCTCCGGAGGTGGGAGCCAGACTAAACAGCCTTGACGGATATTCCTCGACTATCCGAGGATCGTCTTTAGTAGCTATAAAACCGCCACCGGTACCGTAGTTCATGTGAATCCCCAAAGATTGGATATCTCCACAGGAGATATCTGCCCCGTATCGAGATGGAGGGGTTAAAACACCCAGAGAACTCGGATCGACGTATACGACGAAAAGCGCTCCCTCATCGTGAGCAATTTGAGCTATAGAAGCTCCCCTTTCCTCAATCGACCCCAGGAAGGAGGGATTCTCGACGTATACCGCCGCGACCTTATCGTTCAAAATCTCTTTCAGTTCGGCTGGATTTACCAGCCCTGTTTTCTCGTCGTAACCCAGATATTCGACAGAAAGAACCGGATCCAGATACGTTTCGATAACCGCCCTGCGATCAGGATCGATAGCTCCAGCCAATAGGATCACATTTCGACCGCTAACACGGGAAGCCATTCTGAGCGAGGTCGCAGCCGCCTGAGCTCCGTCGTAGGTCGGGACGTTACAGACATCCACGTCCAGAAGCTCGGCCATCATGCTCTGATATTCAAAGAGAGCCTGAAAACGCCCGTGATCCTCGTAGGGTTCGCCAGCATAGGCTGTCAGGAACTCGGCTGAAGAGACTACCTCGTCCACCACCGCCGGAACCTGATGGTTGTAACAACCAGCTCCGAGAAAGGATATACTCCTACCTGCCGGGATGTTTTTGTCGATTATTCCGTCCATATGTCGACGGAGTTCCGCCTCCGAAAGACATGGACGGGGAAGCTTCAAACCTCCTCTGATCCGAAGTTCTTTCGGTATGTCGACAAGCAAATCGTCTATGGATTGGACTCCTATATACTCGAGCATCTCTTTCTGTGCTTCCGGTGCCGAGTTCGGTATATAGGGATACACTTTTTTCATGACAGACCTCCTGAAGTTAAAATCTATGCAATCCCGCCGCCATCGACGACCAAACTACTTCCGGTCACCCAAGGAGACATGTCGCTAGCTAGAAAGAAAACACATTTGGCCACGTCCTCCGGGGTTCCCAGCCTTTTGATCGGCCTTTTAGAACACTCCTCTCTGTAGTTCTCGTCGTACACCCCACCTAACTGCTCGCACTCGCTTTTTAACATAGGGGTATCGATATCTCCGGGACACACGCAGTTCACGTTTATGTTGTCCGGTCCCAGATCTATGGCCATAGCCCTAGTCATGTTCCAAACCCCTCCTTTGGCAGCACAGTATGAAACGGCTTTAGGCCCTCCTTTGAAACTCCACCCAGAACCTATGTTGACTATTCGACCTCTGCCTTGTCTCCTCATATGGGGAACCACGAACTTAGACATCAGGAATACGCTTTTCAGCGTCACCCCGAGAGCCAGATCCCAATCGCTCTCGCTCAACCCCACCACATCGTTTCGTCTCGCGACACCGGCGCAGTTGACCAATACGTCTATACGCCCGAACCTCTCCAAGGCAGCGTCAATGCAGCAAGAACAACTACCGCTATCGGTCACGTCACACAGAAAAAACTCAGAATCTCCTTCGATCTCGGCACTCCTCGCCGGACCGGCATCGCCATTTATATCGAACATAGCAACGGACACGCCGGTATTTGCGAAAAAACGAGATATCCCCAAACCGATTCCTGAAGCCGATCCGGTCACTAACGCCACCTTGCCCTTCATACCGAAAAACTCGTTAAGATCGATCACCCTTACCCCTCCTCAATCGTCATAACAAAATTTAAGTATACATAGAATACATTGGACACTTTGTATATAACACTGACGCTCTATCTTGTCAACACATTCTCTGTATTTAGAATTATTTAGCACCAGAAAGCTTGTAAATGCAGAGGGGTTCTTGTATGATTTTCGTTGTTCAGACAGGGAGGGAACCGCATGAGAGATAACGTCTTTTACACTACGACCGCAGATTACGTCTACCATGAACTGAGAAGCCAGATATTGACTAAAAAATTGAAAGCCGGTCAGAGGCTTCCTGAGATAGCCATAGCCAAACGGCTGGACGTAAGCCGCACACCGGTAAGAGAGGCGTTGAGAAAACTAGCCAACGAAGGAATAGTGCAGTTGATTCCTAACGGGGGAGCCAGACTGACCGCCCCGACGAAAGAGGAGATAGAGAGCACCTACGAGGTAAGAGAATACCTCGAAAGACTGTCCGTAAAAAAAGCGGCAACTCGTATAACACCGCTTCAGATCTGCAAACTCGAGGAACAGATAGAAAAAGAGGAAAAAAGCTTCGAGGACAAGGATCTAGAGGGCTATTTGGAGATAAACAAGAGGTTCCACAGCATAATAGCGGAGGGATCGGGCAACGTGGTCCTTGCCGAGTACATAGAAAACGTGTTATCCAGAACCTACGTTTATATGGTTTTCTACGAGAATTTTTTTGATTTTCACGATAACCCTAGCCTCGACGAGCATCGGGCCATATTATCCGCCCTGTCCAGACACGACGAGGAGCTGTCCGTCCAACTGATGAAAGACCATCTGGACCTCTCGTGTCAAGGACTCCTCTCAAAGCCGAGGGGGGAACAGCGTTAGACACCGTTCCCCCCTAGATCGATAAGACGTGTTATGTTTTAATTACTATCATAGAGCTTCTAAAAATCGACCTAAAAAACCTATCAGGTTATCTTGTTCGTCGTCGTTAAGCTTTAAAGCCAGCCTTTTTACCAGCTCACGCTGTTTCTGACTATGCCGCTGAAAGTACTCCTCTCCCTTGGAGGAGAGAACTATTCTGTAGGAACGACGATCCATCTCGTTCCTACATCTTTCGACCAAGCCCATTTCCTGCAATCTATCGACCATGACCGTTACCGTACCAGTCGTAAGTTCCATCTTTTCAGCGATATCCTTCATTCTTAGGTTTCTATTACGACCGATAACACCGATGGTCCTCATCTGAGCGGGAGAAAGCCTTCCCAACTTGGCAACGGCCCCTTCCCACCCGCTAAATTTTTCACAAAATTCCACCAAAAGATCGGTCATATCCTCTATTTTTTCGTCCTTAACCTCTATCATTCTTTAACACACCCCACCTTCAAATAACTCGGACTCGAGATTTATACCATATCGAGACAATAAAATCAAATGGCTTGATAGTCATTTTAAAGGCTTTCGCTACAACTAAACACGCTAGAGATTTAAAAAAGAGAGCTTCCTTAAGGAAACTCCCTTTAAGTCTATAGGTTGGGGCTGTTGATTACCAGATGGGCCACCCCATCCCCTCCGTCTGCCTCACTCAGAAGGTAAGGCAATATTATATGAGCAGTCCTTTCCGATTCCACCTGTCTGATCCTCTCGCCGCAAAAGGTCTGAGGAGGAGTTATATCTACCGAGAAGCCCTCCTTGCTCATCTCGAGAGCCATCCTACCTGCCACCATATTCAACATCTCCCCTATGGAACTAAGGGCAATGGCGTCCTCCACGTCAGGACGGATAATGCCTCCAGTCAAAGCCCCTACGTAACGACTAAAACCGGCCTGATCCAGTATTACGGAAAGTCCTCCTCTGCAGTCTCCCACCACTCCTATCATGGCGATTATAACGCCGTAAGGGATCGAGTAGGAAAGCGAGGTTTCCCTCCTCCGAAAGTGGACGTCTATGCCCATGGATTCGTTAAAGCGATAGAATCCTCTTTGAAAAGACTGCACTAATGCCGTCAAAGTCTCTATCGGGAGTTTTCTGAACTCCCTCCCAGGATCAACCATCGTAATCCCCCTTCAAGACCCTTCCTACGACGATCAAGCCGGTATTCGGATCTTATCGGATCATCTCAAAATAAAACGGGCAAGTTTCCAAAGGATAGGAGATCTCATTTTCGACATCATCCATTCCTCCGCTACCATCTTGTTGATGGTTCCGACAGAAGGGAAAGGATGTTGGGTCATCATGATATGGGTCATCCTACGCCTGTCCTGAATGGCCACGGTCCATTCCTGAATAAGCTCACTCGCCCCTTCACCTATAACGGTCGCTCCAAGGATTTTACCAGACTTCCCGACTATAATCTTTACGAACCCCTCCGGGTGACCATCCGCTACTGTCCTGCCATATGAACTGTACTTCTTCTCGCAAACATCGTAATTTAGCCCTCTTTTTGAAGCCTCTTTCTCCGTGATTCCTACCTGAGCTATTTCCGGCTCCGTAAATACCGCCCAGGGAACCACATACCGATCTCGGCGGGTCCAAGGCAGACTGAACGGAGATAAGGCATCCATAAAAGCCAGCATACCCTGGTGCATAGCCGCGTGGGATAGAAGATATTGCCCGTTACAATCTCCTACGGCGTATATATTTTTGACGCTGGTCCTCATACGTTGATCCACGGAGATCCCTTTTTTATCGTGGTTTACCCCAACCTCGTCCAGTCTCAAACCGGATATACGAGGGACCCTTCCGGCCGCCACGAGGAGCTTTTCGGACTCAAAAACGTCATCTCCAGAGTAGAGGAAAACCCTGCCGTCTATCTTCTCCACTCTGTCTATCGAAGCGGAGTTTCGTACGGTAACGCCCTCTTCCACCATAACCTTTTCAAGCAGGTGCCCCGCAGCTTCGTCCCCTGTCGGCACTAGATGGGGGTCCATATGCACGATGGTCACATTAGTTCCCAATCTAGCAAATGCCTGTCCCATCTCGCTGCCTATGGCACCTCCGCCTATGATAGTCATAGATTTGGGTATCTCCTCAAGCTGGAAGAGATTCTCATTCGTCAAAATGTCGGGGAGATCCTTCAATCCAGGTATAGGAGGGATGGCGGGGCTTGTCCCCGTAGCTATGAATATCCGCTTTCCCCTGTAGGTATGGCCGTTCACCCTTACGGCATCAGGTCCATCCAGAACGGCCTCTCCGGATATCAGGGAGACCTTCTCGAACATCTTCATCGTTTTTTTGCTGTTTATAGCGTCTATTTTATCCCGAACCACCGACATAGGGGAGACCTTGAGGATATCGGCGTCGATATCGATCCCGTAGGAGGAGAGCCTCTTAAGCCCATGAAATGCCTCGGCCCCTTTCAACAACGCCTTACTGGGGATACACCCACAGTTAAGGCACTCTCCGCCGATTTTACGCCTCTCTATCGATAGGACGTTAAATCCCATCGAGACCCCCATCGCGGATACCGCCATACCGGCTGGCCCCATCCCGATCACTATCAAATCATAGTTTTTCATATCCACCCCTCCTTAAAGTCGTGAGTCTAGATATGTCTTATACTATACCACTTCTAAAAAGCCCATAAACAATAACGCAATAAGAGCCATGGCATAGAAAACCACAAGGCTGGACACATAAAATCGACGCTTTTAAGAAGAATTCTAAGGAACAAAAAAAGGCCCACTCTATAGAGTGGACCTAAAAAACAATGGTGGAGCTAAGGGGATTCGAACCCCTGACCTCTTGAATGCCATTCAAGCGCTCTCCCAACTGAGCTATAGCCCCGATCAATTTACATCGACGCCTCGCGGCGACAGGGAGAATTATATGTTAGGAGGTCGATCCTGTCAACACCTTTTGTATCAGTTTACGGGAAGGATTCTACCCCTCAGTCTGCGTAGCTCTTTTTCCAGGTAGAATCCCTTGAGGTCCTCTCTAACCCTGTCCCTTACTACGTCAAAAGGCAGGACTCGACTGCCCTGAAATTCCAACACCCTCGCTATCCAGAGACCGCCATCGGAAGAAAGTACAGGAGGCACGTCTCCTAGCTTGAGATCGAGAAAAAAAACATCCTTAAGGGCATCGGGGACATCCTTCAAGCTGAACCACCGTGGCTCTCCTGTATCGAGACTACCGTCGTATGAACCGCCACAGTGACGAACCTCGGCTAAAACCCTCTCTGGAGCTCTATACCTTTCACCGTTGGATGAGTGGTACTTTCGAAGAGCTTCTTCGGAGAGATCCCAGGTCAAACCGATTCTGCCGACGTAAGCTTTAGCCAATGTATTGATGCCGTCCCAACGGATCTTCCTCGCCACGTCCTGATTCAACCCCAGTCCCCTTAACCTGGAGGCCTCGGAGAGAAACAGGACGTCCTCAACGTGGGAAATAAAGTTTTTTCTCTGCTTGGAGTCCATTCCCATCCAAGCCAAAGCCGCTACATCCATGCTGCTGTCCATCCGTCTGGATAAAAGATAAATAAGGTCGTCCTCGGTCACCTCCTGACCTCCGACCTTCGAGAGACAGGGTTCTGCCAATGCGAAATCGGAAATCAAAAGGACGACCGCGATGACCAAAAGGCCCCGTAGAAAATCCTTAAAGATCAAAAGACACCCTCCTTACTGCCGGGCCTGGACATTTCAAAAAAGGAGGGCTTCCGCCCTCCTGCACAGGTAATACAGGCCGCACCAAACGGGATCAAACGCCTTTGATCCTATCCGACCCCATCTTTATGCCCAACCCCACGAGATCTTTGTTCTGAAGAACATCCCACTTCATGTTCAACACTAGCAGGAACACTGCGGAATAACCGTCCACTTTCCAGGAGGAGATCTCTTCCTCGAATGCGGAGTGGACCGTCTTAAGTTGTTCTATGCCGGTGCCGTCTCTTTCCATAGACGAGAGGAAATCTCTCACCTCGGATACTGAATTGAACTCGGCCGCCTTAAAGATACGGCACAGATAATCAAGGCTATCCTCCAGATAGGAACTGTCCGGGACAAATCCTGGGAAACCCGTCTCTCTAGCAGCCTCAGACCACCGTGAGTAGAGAGCTCCGTCGGATTCCTCGAAAAGCTTACGTAAATCTTCCTTATCCAAAGGCTTTTTCTCCTCTGGAGGAGAGTTATCGATTATGGGCTTGGCTCGATCGGGCGTCACAGGTATGGCCAATCCCTTAGCGGCCTCTCTCAGATAGTGGAAATCTTCATCTGCTTCCTCAAGAAGGGCACTTACCCTGGAAAGCTTCCTCTTCAGTTTACCTTTGGTTACTACATCGGTAGCTCCCGCAATTTCAGGGCTGATGGTAGCCCAGGCTTCCTGTAACATCGTACGGACCTGAAGATGAAGCTTCAGGTCTCGATAACGCTCCCATTCTCTTAACTTGCTCCGATCGGACTTCAAAGAGACGTCATAAACTATGGAGCGATAGCCGAATATATCGGGATCCTCAAGATCCTTGCTGGTAGTGGATCTCGGAAGATCTATCAGGAACTCTTCCTGTATCGTCTTCTCCACCGCGATAGCATCGCTGGGGAAATAGAGGAGAATCCTCACCGTAGCCAAGTCGGGCATATCCTTAAACGGATCGACAGGAAGAGCCTTACCGCTTTCCGTAAGGTCACGGATAAAACTTTCCGGGGATTTAGCCCATCCCTCGAGAGCGTATACCTTTACATGCTCCCTTTCGATTAAATCTTGGAGAAGATTTTTCATTCTCCTCACGAATTCCTGGTACATGGAGTAGCGCTGGATATACTGAAACCCCCACTCCTCGACCTTCTGAGTCTGCATTCTGCGACCACCACCTGTGCTTGATATCGATATGTTACTAACGTAAAAAAATAAAACGCCTTAAAAAGTATAGATGAAAAAGGGTATATTGAAAATGCCGTTTTTATATCTTCGTCGAAAAGCTGTCCCTCAGTTCTTTCCAAAAAACCACCGAAGGGGCTAATTCTTCAACAGTATCGAGCAAAATCAAGGCCTCGTCCTTTCGTCCGGAGACAAAAAGACTGTGGGCTTCCATAGCTATAGCGGAGGCCTTAAGGATCCTCGAAGGGGGGCTCGGAGTGATTTTGACCGTAAGAGCCATAAAATCTATGTATAGCTCTTTCCCACCAGGGTTAAGTTTTATGGCTTTTTTCAAAGGATCGTACATATCGAGACCGATTTTAGGTACTATCAGACCGGGAATGGACACTCCTTCGTCCTCGGCATAAAGAGTGGCATCCTTCACAGTGCCATCGCCGTCGTTCCATCCGATATTCCAGTTATTCCTCGATCTGTAGACCAAGACGGAAGGAGGGTCTCCCTTCAACGATGCACCGCTCTTCTTGGTCAAGACATGCTGCACCATGGCCATAGCATCCTGATCTCTACCTATGGATGAGCAGCTATAGGCGGCTTCCAGTAAAAGACGAGAGTCTTTATCGTTCAAAAGCAGCCCCTTCTCCAAGAAAAGCAAAGCCTCTCTGAAACGGCCTGCCATATTATAGGCCTTCCCCAACCGAAAGAGAGATGACACATCGCGCTTATCGGTGAGTCGTCTCAACATATCCGAATCCTGGGCTCCTATCCTTCGGGAGGAACTTAACAGGACCAGGAAGTGTCGTTCTTCAAGACTAGGACCGGATAACTCCGTTTTGTCTGTTTCTTCTCGGGCAACCCTTTTTACGTCTCTTCTCTCTTGTTTCCTATCTGTTTTTTTAGGAGGAACGACTTTAGGAGACGAAGCAACCTCGTATTCGACGACCTTTTCAGCCTTAATCGGTTGAGTTTTTTCCTTTTGATCCTCCGAGCTTTTTTCATCGACTATCTCTATGGGAACCTCTACCGTCAAGACCGCCGAGTCTTCGGAGACTTCATCCATGGACACGGCGACAAACTCATCGGGAGAGACCGAGAGATCTCCCGATAAATCCTCAGAGATAACATCCTCCACCGGTAACAGAAGGTCCAGCGCATCCGATCTGAGCGAGTTTACCTCGTCTCCAGATATTTCGATTGGAGCTTCTTCGATTAATTGAAGGACATCCAACGGCTGAGATTTTTCCAAAAGCACCCGTGCCAATTCGAGACGTGTTTCGTTATCGCTAGGATCTAACCGCAACGTCTCCCTGTAGCTCTTCTCCGCTTGAGCGGATGAACCAAGATGGGACAAGATCGATCCTATTTTTCGGTGAATATCCGGGCTTTCAGGGGATAACGCCAAGGCACCGTAAAAGGAATCCAAAGCCTCTGCATATCTTTCGGCAGTCAAAAGAGCCTCTCCCTTTTTTATCAGGGACTGGAGAGGAAGAGATCTCTCCATCTCGACTTCTTCATAAAGAGAGACAGCTTTTTCAAACTCGCCTGAGGAATACATCCGATCCGCCTCTTCGAGTGTTCTAGTTGGAGTTTCTATTGAATTCCAGACCAAAAGTACGGCCCCTCCGACGAGAGCGAGGGATGAAAGTAGAATATACTTACGGCGAGATGAAGTCTTCTCCCCTTTTTTAGGCAAATTGGACTTAGAGCCCTCGGGATCCTCTTCCTCCCCGGAGATATCCTCGGGAATAAATGCAGGCTCCCCATCGAAAAGAATACGATCCTCCATATCCCTTATAGCCCCTTCTTCCATGTGAGAAAGAGGGGGGGGCTCTGAAGAGGAGGACAATTGAGGTTCGGCGAGCTCTTCTTCAAGATATTGTTCCGTTTCTTCGTCGACCTTCCCCATGGACGGAGACGGAGGGATTTCAACCGAGTCGGAGATCCCCAAGTCTGTAAAGACCGCTGAAGCCAAGGAATCGAGAGTATTCTCGGGGACTATCTCTTCTATAGAGTGTGCAGGAGCCTCGCTCTTTTTTATAAAATCGATAGGAGAGGAGAAACCCTCCTTTGACTGTCCAGAGGCATCGTCATCGACATCGGAGGAGACGATGGGGAAACCCATGGCATCGGGATCCAGTTTTTTTCGTGGTTCTCGAATCCAGGCCTCTAGATTCTTCTCCATATCTGCCGACACCTCCCACTCTAGAGCTTTACATCAAGAGCCATTGTAGCACAAGGATGAGTAGATCTGTCCATACGCGCTGTACCTATGGTACCATTTTAACCGGTTATAATATAATCGATTACATCAGGGAGGTAAAACATTGAGACATCTTTTAAAGATAACGGTAGGTTTTATGCTGGCGTTAGCTGTATCCACTCCGGCTGCCGCCGTGAACAGAGGGAAAGCTCTGTCCGAGATAATATCCGCACTTAGCCTTCCTCTTTGGAACGGGAAAAGTTTTTCCGACGTTCCTAAAGATCATCCAAGCTCACGTTATGTGGAATCGGCCTTCGCCATGGGGATACTTTTCCCCTCCGACAGGTTCTATCCTGACATAGAGATCAGCAAAGCGGAGGCCATAGCTTTTTCGTTCAGAGCGATGGGCTGGCATCACGAGGCTAAAATGGCCGCTTCCCTTGTCCAGACGAAGGGAGAGCTGCCCCCCTACCTGGAGCCATACGTAAGCCTAGCCGGGGAAATAGAACCTAAGATGCCTCCCGCTCTGGTCCGTTCCCCTTCCCATACTTTGAACGAAGAGGATCTGAAAGACCTGACCGAATGGCTAAAAGAAAGCATCGTCTCAGGGGTAAGGTGGGACATGAGTGTGAACAGTTCGAGCTATACCCTTTCTCTACACAGAGAGGGGGTTGGCCGCCCGCCTAAAGGGTGGGCGATAGCCCTGTCGGAAAACTCCAGTGAGGAGAAGGCCAGAGCGACGATAAAAAGGCTAAAGAACCTGAATTTCCCGTCCTATATAGAGAGAACCGACTGCGCTTTCTCGGTCAGAATAGGACCGTATAGCAACTATGCTCAGGCGTGGTTATTGGCAAAGAAAGTGCCCAGAGAATTCGGAAAGGTCTCCATTTTGCCGATTGGAGGCGGAAGAAGGACTCTTTTCTGGTGCATGATAAAGGCTCTTCCGTCGAGAACCTCCATAACCACGGCACCTTCCATAGGAGCCAGAAAGCTCTCCCTGAGCGAGATCGGGGAACATTCCCATTCGGTGGCCGCGGTAAACGCCGGTTTTTTTTGGAAAAACAGGCCGGTCGGCACGATAGTTATAGACGATATCCCGGTATCGCCGACCTATAAGAACAGGTCCGCCGTAGGCTGGAATCAGGAGATGGCCTTCTTCGGAGATGGATCCTTTCGGCTGTCGGTTGAATGCGGGGATAAGAGTCTTCCGATATCGTCCATAAATCAGCCGACATCCGAGGGTAAGATAGGTTTTTATACCCCTCATTTCGGACAGTTCGCCACCTCTATCAAGGGAAACGGGACGGAGTTTCTGTTAAAAAGGTCGAAAACGATAAAGGCCAGGAGATCAGCCGGATCGAACCACTTCATGAAACCGGAAGAGAATATTTTATATCTAAGGACATCCGGATTAGGCCCCTTCTCCGATGCGGCTGAGATCAAGCTTCAGACCATCTGGTCCGATGAAGCGATGATCGAGGCCAAACAGGTAATTCAAGCGGGCCCTATGATCCTCGGTCTGGAAGGACCATTTTCCTCCGAGTGGTTTTCTGATTCGATAATAAACAAACGCCACCCCAGGACTTTAGCGGGCTGGGATGGCGACAGATTATGCTGGATCGTCATAGACGGTCGTTCGTCGTGGCATAGCGACGGCGCCACACTGTCCGAGGCGGCCTTCATAGCCAGACAGGCTGGTCTCGTAAAAGCGATAAACATGGACGGAGGTGGATCGAGCCAGCTATGGTGGAAAGGGATCACCGTGAACCTACCGTCGGAAGGGAGAGAACGACCTCTTCCCTACGCTGTGACCTTTCGCTGATCTCCTTTTTTGGGAGGAACGCAACGCAACGACAGCTCCCCACGGGAGACTCCAACCCTGGAGGTGTATCCATCGATCAGGCTCCCATCCAATATCATATCCGCAAGAGGGTCTTCAAGCAGCCTCTGTATGGTTCTTCTAAGAGGACGAGCTCCATACTGAGGCTGATACCCCTTTTCCAGGATCAGCTCTTTCGCCTTGGTCGAGACGGTAAGTCGAATACCCTTTTCAGAGAGCCTTTCCCTGACTTCCTTCAACATTACGTCCAGAATGCCAAGCATCTGCTCTTTGCTGAGGGGACTGAAGACTACCTGTTCGTCTATTCTGTTCAAGAACTCCGGCCTAAATGCCCGTCTAACCTCTTCGTCTATATTCTTGGAGACGCTGGACCAGTCCGAAAAACCTTCGTGATTATCGGTGGCAAAACCGAACCCCTGGCGCTTGACGATATTTCTAGCCCCTATATTACTGGTCATAATGACCACTGTGTTTCGGAAATCCACCTTCCGACCCTGACCGTCGGTAAGACGACCTTCCTCTAGAATCTGAAGAAGCACGTTGAAAACGTCCGGATTGGCCTTTTCTATCTCGTCGAAGAGTATAACCGAGTAGGGCCTTCTCCTTATCGTCTCGGTAAGCTTGCCACCGCTCTCGTGCCCGACATATCCAGGAGGCGCTCCTATAAGCTTAGAGACCTCGTGACGCTCCATAAACTCGCTCATATCCAAGGTCACTAGAGCATCCTCCGAACCAAAGAGGAAATCGGCCAAAGAACGGGCCATCTCGGTCTTGCCTACCCCTGTAGGCCCCAGGAAGAGAAAACTGCCTATGGGGCGCTTGGGATCTTTAAGTCCGCTACGAGCTCTCCTGATAGCCTTGGATACTGCCGAGACCGCTGATTCCTGCCCGACAAGACGGCGATGGATCTCATCCTCCATACGGGAGAGCCTTTTGGACTCCTCTTCCGTAAGCTGGCTCACAGGGACACCGGTCCACTCGGATACGACCTGAGCCACGCTCTCATCGGTAAGCACCGGAACTTCCTTGGTCTGTCGAGAGACCCATTCACGACGTCTCCTCTCCAGGTCGTCGGAAAGTCGATTTTCATCGTCTCTAAGCTTGGCGGCTTTCTCAAAAGCCTGAGAATTCACCGCCGATTCTTTTTCTTTCCTGATTCGTTCAAGTTCCTTGTCCATTTTCTTCAGGGACTCCGGAAGCTCCATCGTATCCAATCTAGCACGAGCCGCAGCCTCGTCTATGAGATCAATCCCCTTGTCCGGGAGAAATCGATCGGTTATATACCTCGAGGACAGCTTTACCGCCGCGTCCAGGGCTTGATCGGTTATGGTCACTCTGTGATGAGACTCGTATCTATCCCTCAGCCCCTTCACTATCAGAAAGGCATCTTCCAGATTGGGCTCATACACCTTAACGGGTTGAAAACGCCTCTCCAGTGCCGCATCCTTCTCTATGTGACGACGATACTCCTCCAGAGTAGTCGCTCCTACGACCTGAAATTCCCCTCTAGCGAGGCTGGGCTTCAGAATATTAGCCGCATCGATGGCGCCCTCAGCTCCTCCCGCCCCGACTATAGTGTGGATCTCGTCGATGAAGAGGATGACGTCCCGACACTCCTTCAGCTCAACGACCAACTTTCTCATTCTCTCCTCAAACTCGCCTCTGTATTTGGTCCCAGCTACGAGATTGCCCATATTCAACTGAAAGACTCTCTTTTCCTTAAGGCTCTCCGGAATATCTCCCGATAAGACCTTCTGGGCCAAACCCTCCACTATAGCGGTCTTGCCTACCCCGGGATCTCCGATCAACACGGGGTTGTTCTTGGTTCTTCTAGAAAGGACCTGTATGACCCTACGGATTTCCTTGCTCCTTCCTATTACGGGATCCAGTTCGTTTTTCTCCGCCATTTCGGTGAGATCTATCCCCAACTGATCCAGGATCGGCGTTCTATTCCGATCCTTTCTTTCCTGTTTGTTCGAGGATTTGCCATCGCCCTCTCCTCCTGAGAGAAAACGAAGAACCTGTTTCTTGCCCTCCGCCGGTTCCAGTCCCATATTTCTAAGGACCTGTACCGCCATGCCCTCCCCCTCTGAAAAAAGACCGAGCAAAATATGCTCGGTGCCGACGTAGTTGACCCCCATGTTCCTGGCTTCCCTTATGGAGAGGTCCAGAACCCTCTTGGCCCTGGGACTCAACGGGAGATCCATCGGCTTCTTTATGGGTTCTCCAAGCGATACGCTAGCCTCGACCGCCACTAGCAACTCGTCCGAAGGCAACCCTAAAGAGGATAGAATCTGCGCGGCAACCCCGCCGTTTTCCAGAGCCAACCCCATAAGTATATGTTCCGTTCCGATCATATCGTGGCCCAATCGGAGGGCCTCTCTATGAGCCAGCTGTATGACTTTCTTGCTTCTCTCTGTAAAGAACTGCCACATACTACCCTCCATCACGAAAGAACCAGACTGCGAAGCATTCTCTTGAGAAGCTCGGCCTGGAGAACGTTTCTCTTATAGGGAGACACATCGAAGACCGATTCTCCCATATCGTCCACATGACGCAATGCAACCTCTATCAAAAGCCTCTCCCTCAGTTCGAGAAGACCTCTGGACTGAAGGGAAGCCAACAACCTCTTAGCTTCCTGTTCGGTAATGCTGTCTCCTACCAGGTCGTCCAGATGACGGAGTCTGGCATCCGGGGTCTCGTAGCATATCCGTAGAATCCTTATGTAGCCGTGACCGCCCCTCTGGCTTTCTACGAGATATCCCCGCTCGGGGGTGAACCTGCTCCTCAAAACGTAGTTTATCTGACTGGGGACGCACCCGAACCTCTCAGCAAGCTCCTTTCTACGAAGGGATACGACGTCCTCGTCGTTTCCCTCGAGAAGCTCTATTATGTGACTCTCTATGACCTCGGTGAGGCTCCGCACCACAACTCCCCCTATCCATATACGATAATGTCGACATTCTATCCTATTGGTCAAAAATAGTCAATAGGTCAGAGCTTCGCTGATCTTATTTAGATCGGGCCCTTGACTCTCGACCGGAGAGAAGCCTTTTAACGTTGGCTCTATGTCTCCACGTAGATAAAACAGCCAATCCAAAGGCAGACAAGGCGAAAGGAGCAGGAACTCCACAAAGAGGAAGGATAAACGCTAAACCGAATAACGAAAGGATCGATGCAAGAGAGACATACCCTCCAATCTTCAATATAATCAGCCAGACGAGTCCACCGAGAGGAACGGCTATCATCGACCCAGGAGGGGCTACGAAGAAAAGGGTACCGTAGGTGGTAGAGACCCCCTTACCACCCTTAAAATCCAGCCATATAGGGTAGTTATGGCCCATGACGGCGGCGAAAGCAGCCATAGCCACTGTGACATCGGATGCCCCGAAAAGCCGGATCATAAGCACCGCGACTCCCCCTTTTAGCATGTCCACTATAGCCACTAAAAAAGCCCATTTCTTACCCATGAGCCTTCCCAGGTTGGTCGCCCCAACGTTACCGGAACCGTAGGTCCTTATGTCTATGCCCCTCAAGCGTAGGGCAATCAGATAAGCGGTAGGGAAAGACCCTGCCAGGTATCCCAATACCAGCCAAGCGAAAGAGACAAAGAAACTCCACATCATACATCATCCTTTCTAGCCCTGAAGGCGTAGACGTCGGCTATTTTAACGCCTTCAGAGGTCACAAAGGCCGAATCTATATCCAGGAGCTGAAGGTCCGGCTCGGCACAGGATAGCCTAGAGACCTTTACCACCTCACCGGCAAGGGCCTTAAAATCCAGCGTTTCCGTCCCTTTTAACCCGGAAAAAAGAGGATACCCTCTGAGGCTTTCGACCATCTCCAGAGCCGAGGAAAAATCCAGAGGTGCTAGTCTGAGGGCCAGGTCCTTAGTTACGTCGTAGAGAACCCCTCCCAAACCTACGGCGACGACTGGTCCGAAGACAGGATCCCTCTTCATCCCTATCATACATTCGATGCCCTCCTCCACCATCTCCTGCACCAACACCCCGTCTATGACCGCCCCCGGACAGGAGCGTCCTGTCCTCTCCAGTATACGGCCATAGGCGTTCTGCAATTCCTCCTCCGTCCTGAGACTCAGGGCTATGCCTCTGGCGGCCTTCTTGCTGAACACGTCGGTGGACACTACCTTGAGGACCACAGGATAGCCGATCTCGTTACCGGCCGTCAGGGTCTCGTCCAAAGAACGGCAGAAACGCTGTCTGACCAGGGAGAGGCCGTAGCGACCGATAAAATCGGTGGCATCGTGTTCGTTGAGATCCTTCGGATACAGATCCAGCACGGAGGCACCGGAGGGAGAACATTCCAACTCTGAAGGAACCGGAGTCTGTATCATACCCAAAAGGGATACTAGAGCATCCGCGCATCTTCTAGGACTATCGAAAAGTGGTATCCCGCTCCTACGAAGCCTCTCCAAAGCGTGGTTACCGTGAGCATCGTCTATCAACCAACAACACAGTATGGGCTTCGAATCAGGGCGAACCGTACCTATCAAGGCATCAGCCACCAATTCGGCCCCTCCGGCGGACATGATCGGAACATCCACTATAACTGCATCGACCTCATCCGCACTTTGAAGAATACAGAGCGCATTGGACAAAACGGAAAATGGATTTTCAATTGAATGAGGGACGACTACAGGGTTTTGGGATATGCTTCCTAAGGGTAGCACGTCCGACAGCTCCTCTTTGGTCCTATCGGATAATCCCACCACGTTCAGCCCTAGGGAAACACACTTATCAGCCTGAATAACCCCGATACCACCGGAAAGGGACAGAATCGCCACGTTGCTGCCCGAGGCTCTTTCGCTTTCCCCTATAATTCTTGACATATCTATCAGCTCTTCAAGATCGTCCAACAGCACCAATCCAAATTGCTTCGCCACAGCTCTCCATATACCGTCGTCGGTAGAGGAACCTAAGCCATATCTGTCCAAGACCCTATCCCTGACGCATTTCGACGTTCCGCCTCTCATTACCGCGACAGATATTCCCCTTGCCCTGGCTTCCTGAGCCAGACAAAGAAAAGCCCGCCCATCAGACATACCCTCGATATAAAATATAATCAACCTTACCTCGCGGTCCTCCACTATCCAACGTCCGATATCTATCATGTCCAGATCCATGGATACCCCGGTGGTCACCACGTAACGGAAACGAACCCCTGAGTCTATCCCCATGGCCAAAGCGGAAAAACCCAACGCTCCGCTTTGAGAGATTAAGGCCACATGTCCCTCCTCTCCCTGACTGAGATCCAGAGCGCTGGAACAACTGATCGGTATGGAATCAACGAAATTGACGAACCCCTGAGACTCGGGGCCGATAAATCTGGTGCCTCTGGAGAGGACCCTCTTCAGGATAGGTTTATGATCCCGGCCGGAACCTTCCAGCCGGGAGAATAGCACCATATAGGGAACTCCTACGCGAGAACAGATATCCAAGGCCTTCAAAGAGAAATCCGAAGAGGAAAGAATCATAGCCAGGTCGGGGACAAATGGCAGATCCTCAATCGACGTCGCGTTCTCTTCCGAGATGGCTACGACCTCGCCGGAGAAACCCCACTCGTGAAGAAGTGCTCTCAACCTTGATATTACGCCGCCGCCTAGAGAATCCTCGACTATCAGAATACTATTGGGGCGAAAAAGGCGTTCCATGGATCGATACGAAAAGGAGTTGTCTTCATGTGACATCGAAAAAACCTCTCTCATCAAATTTATTTACAACCCTATCCATGATAAAACCGATAAAAATGCGAGTATACCACGAGGATTGAAAAAGGGGCCGGCTTTAACCGGCCCCTTTTTCAATCCTCGAATTACCGCTTATCGACGTCGCTTTCTTCCTGCCCTACCTCGGTGTTGACCTCGAAACCGAATAACTTAAGTCTTTCTCGAACCAGAACCTTACGTTTCAGAAACCTCTTACCCCGGAAGGCCTCATACCGTGAGTTTTCCGCCGAACGTGCTTGCGCCTTTGTCTCAGCTACGCTCAATCGATTCACCTCACTGAAAAATGATATGGTTCGGTTACGTATCTATTTCGATTATACACTTAAAAGAATCGAAGGCAAACTTTTCTCTGTATTCAATTCTACAGCAGCAAAAATCGACCTCGTTTTATCGGTCAAATCTGTCTCTTCTGACCCCTAAGGATCTCCCTTGACTTATTTGTGAATGTGATTACAATACCTATCAAGCTATACGATAGTTATTGTTTTACCTAATACTATTTTTCAAGGAGGTTCTACAAAAATGGCCACCAAAAAAATCCCAGAAGACGCAAAAACGACCGAAAAATCCGTCAGAGATATACCGAGAGAGATCGACGATCTGGTATCCAGGACCAAAGCGGCTCAGGAAAAATACGCCACATACTGTCAGGAAAAGGTCGACGAGATATTCTTCCAGGTGGCCATGGCGGCCAACCAAGCCCGAATTCCTCTGGCCAAAGCGGCCTCGGAGGAAACCGGCATGGGCATAGTGGAAGACAAGGTTATAAAGAACCATTTCGCCTCCGAGTTCATATACAACAAGTACCGTAATCATAAAACCTGCGGCATCGTCGAAAAGGACGAGACCAACGGTTTCTTCAGGGTAGCTGAGCCTCTGGGAGTACTGGCCGGAATAATTCCGACGACAAATCCGACTTCTACAGCCATATTCAAGGCGTTGCTGGCGTTGAAAACCAGAAACGGGATCGTATTTTCCCCCCATCCTAGGGCCAAGAAATGTACCGTAATGACGGCAAAATTGATACACGACGCCGCCGTCAAGGCAGGAGCTCCGGAAGGCATAGTTGCCTGCATAGAGGAACCTTCCGTCGAAGGATCCCAGTACCTCATGTCCCATAGATCCATAAGCATGACCCTCGCTACCGGCGGTCCCGGCATGGTGAAGGCCGCCTACTCATCTGGAAGGCCTGCCATAGGGGTAGGCTCGGGGAACACCCCGGCTGTGATAGACGAGACCGCCGACATAAAGATGGCGGTAAACTCCATACTCCTGAGCAAGACCTTCGACAACGGACTTATATGTGCCTCGGAGCAATCGGTGATCGTGTGTGAATCCGTATACGACAAGGTGTACAGAGAGTTCACCGAGAGAGGTGCCATAATACTTAACGACGACCAAAGAGAAAAGCTGAGAAGGACTATAATTCAGGACGGAAAGCTGAACGTAGACATAGTCGGCCAACCGGCCCACAGGATAGCCGAGCTCTCGGGTTTCAAGGTTCCGGAGGCAACCAAGGTCCTGATAGGAGAGGCAGAAAAAATAGGCTCCGACGAACCCCTCAGCTACGAGAAGTTATCTCCAGTCCTGGGACTCTACAGAGCCCAAGACTTCTCCGACGCAGTGGAAAAGGCCTCCAAACTGGTGATATTCGCCGGGATGGGACACACCTCGGTTCTCTACACCCAGCCCAGCAACAGAGACAGGATAAAAGCCTACAGCGAGAAGATGTCCACCGGCAGGGTCCTAATAAACATGCCCAGTTCCCAGGGAGCAATTGGAGACGTCTATAACTTCCGTCTAGAGCCCTCTTTGACTCTGGGATGCGGTTCCTGGGGAGGCAACAGTGTCAGCGAAAACGTCGGAATCCGTCATCTGATCAACCTGAAGACCGTTGCGGAAAGAAGAGAGAATATGCTGTGGTTTCGCATCCCCTCCCAGGTCTATTTCAAACCCGGATGCCTTTCCGAGTCGTTGAATGAGCTGGAGGGCCGTAAAAAGGCATTTCTCGTGACGGACCGCCCGCTGTACGACCTGGGCTACTCGGACAAGGTGACCAAGCATCTGGAGAGCATGGGCATGGAGATCGAGATCTTCGCAGACGTCAAACCCGACCCAGACATCTCCACCATCCAGAAGGGATTGGAGAGGCTGAAGGATTTCAACCCCGACGTGGTATTGGCCCTCGGAGGAGGATCTCCTATAGACGCGGCCAAGATCATGTGGCTGCTTTACGAGCATCCGGAGGTCCGTTTCGACAGGCTGTCCATGCGTTTCATGGACATAAGAAAAAGGGTCTGCAAGTTCCCTAAAATGGGGAAGAAGGCCATAATGGTCGCTATCCCCACGACTTCCGGTACCGGCTCGGAAGTCACTCCCTTTGCTGTCATAACCGATGACAAGGAAGGGGTTAAATACCCCATAGCGGACTACGAGCTCACTCCGGACATGGCCATAGTGGACCCGGACCTGGTTCTATCCATGCCTAGAGGAGTGGCTGCGGCATCGGGGATAGACGCCGTTACCCACGCCCTGGAGGCACTGGTGGCCACCACCGCCACCGACTACACCAACGGCATAGCCATGGAGGCTCTGAAACTCCTTTTCACCTACCTACCGGCGTCCTACAGAGACGGAGCGGCCAATCCCGAGGCCAGGGAAAAGGTGCACTACGCTGCGACGATGGCGGGGATGGCCTTCGCCAACGCTTTCTTGGGACTGTGCCACTCGATGTCCCATAAACTGGGCTCGGCCTTCCATGTGGCTCATGGGGTTGCCAACGGGATACTCATAACCGAGGTCATCAGGTACAACATGACATCTGCACCGAGAAAACAGGCGGCGTTCCCCCAGTACAAGTACCCCGAGGCCAAAGAGAGGTACGCAAAGGTGGCCGATTACCTTGGGCTGCCTGGCAAGAGCTACGACGACAAGATAGAGGCGCTCATATCCGCCATAGAGAAGCTACGAAAGGACCTCAACCTCCCCTCGACCATCGAAGAGGCAGGGGTCAACGAAGCGGATTTCATGGCCAAGGTGGACGAACTAAGCGAGCTGGCCTTCGACGACCAGTGCACCGGCAACAACCCCAGATATCCCTTGATATCGGAGATAAGAGAGCTTTACCTGAAGGGATTCAAGAAAAGATAGAATGCAAAGAGTAGGAGGGGAAATCCCCTCCTACTCTTTCTTTTTATAGCCCTTATCGGTTGCCATGATCGTGGGCAAGCTGATTCTGGTTCCTCTCGGGAAGCAGTGGACGCCCTTTTTTGCCCAGGTAATCGTTGAGAGCCTTTGTTATGGCTTCCTCGGCCAGTACGGAACAGTGCATCTTGACCGGAGGCAAGCCGTCCAACGCCTGAGCTACTGCTTTGTTGGTGAGCTCGGCGGCCTCCTGGACGGACTTGCCCTTTATCATCTCGGTAGCCATGCTGGAGGAAGCTATGGCGGAGGCACATCCAAAGGTCTTAAATCTGACGTCGATTATGACGTCGTCCTCTATCCTGAGATATATCTTCATTATGTCGCCACATTTGGCGTTGCCTACCTCTCCGACCCCGTCGGGATTCTCAATCTCCCCGACATTTCTCGGATTTCTAAAATGATCCATCACGATCTCGCTGTATAGCATCACAGAACCTCCCGTCGGGCCATGTAGTCGTCCCAAAGAGGAGACATCGCCCTTCTCCCCTCCACGATGGAGGGCAAGACCTCCAGGAGTCGAGCCACGTCGTAGTCAGAGCTGGACCGCCCCAGAGTCAACCTGACAGAACCGTGGGCCATCTCGTGAGACAGCCCTATGGCCATTAGGACGTGAGACGGATCGAGAGAAGCGGACGCGCAGGCACTTCCGGTAGAGGCGGCTATCCCGGCATCGTCCAGGTCCAACAGAAGGGTCTCTCCCTCAATTCCTACGAAGCTGAAGTTGGCGTTGTTGGACAAACGCCTGTCTCCCACGGGACCGTTGAGCCTGGTATGAGGTATGGTGGACATGACTCCATCGATGAGACGATCACGAAGTTTGCAGATCTCTAGGGAATCAGACTCCATTTCCTCCGAGGCCAAGGAGGCGGCCTTTCCCATACCGACTATCGACGCTACATTCTCCGTTCCTGCCCGTCTAGATCTCTCCTGACCTCCACCGTGTATGAGATTCTCCAATCGTATCCCCTTTTTCACGTAAAGGGCCCCGACACCTTTGGGGCCATAGAATTTATGGGCCGCCATGGAAAGCATATCTATCCCCATAGACTTCACGTCTATAGGCACGTGAACCACGGCCTGAACCGCATCGGTGTGAAACAGTACACCTCTGTCCCTACAGACTTTTCCGATCGCCTCTACATCCTGAATAGTGCCTATTTCGTTGTTGGCGAATGCGACCGAGACCAACAAGGTGTCGTCTCTTATGGCCTCCTTCAACTTATCGATGGAGACGAATCCCTCCGAATCTACAGGAAGATAAGTGACACGAAAACCCATCCTCTCCAGAAAATCCATGGAATGGAGCACCGCATGGTGTTCGGTCTCGGTGGTTATCAGGTGCCGTTTATCTTTGCCGGCCCGAGAGAAAGCCAACCCCTTAAGGGCCCAGTTATCCGCCTCCGAACCGCCGCCGGTGAAGAAAATCTCCTCAGGCAACGCTCCTATGAGGTCGGCCACCGCCTCTCGAGCTTCCTCTATAGCTCGTCTGTTCCCATCGGAGTAGCTGTAAAGCGACGAAGGGTTCTCAAAGGAAATCGAGTGGTAGGGCATCATGGCCGCCACGACCTCCGGTCTAACGAAGGTAGTGGCGGCATAATCCATATATACCTTGCCATTCATGGCATCGCCTCCTGAAGATAGACGTAAAGTCCAATGTGTTTCGATGCTAGACTAGCATACCCTACCAACTATGTCAAGTTTAACGCCATCGCCACAGCCGACGCCGCCTCCAACGAGAAAAGACAGGGCGTCGACGTTTCCATGGCATTTCTCCTTATTCCCGCTCCCTCTTTAATAGCACCAAGATCGGGCCCCGGAAGGTTTACCACCAGATCCCATCGTCCATCGTTCAAGGAGGCCGACAATCCATCTTTTTTCACGACAGAACGGCAACTCACCCCCCATCTGGAGAAAAAGTAAGCGGTCCCAGGAGTCCCTTCCACCTCCCATCCCTTGGATTCGAAAAGAGCCGCAATGGCACAGGCCTCCGCCTTTTTGCCATCGTCCACGGAAAAAAGGACTCTGCCTTTACGGGGGACGGACCACCCGGCACCGACCCAGGCCTCTCTCAGTGCCTCGCTTAAAGACTCGCCCAATCCCAGGGACTCCCCGGTAGAGCTCATCCTCGGGCCGGGTCTCACCTCTGCCCCTGGGATCTTCTCTGTTGAGAAAACCGGAACCTTGACCCCCATCGGTCCTTGATAACGATGAATTCCGGGAACGACGAAAGATGAAAGGGGCTCTCCCAACCCCACGCCTACCGCTATATCCACCAAGGGCAATCCCGTGAGCTTCGCCACTATGGGAACAGTTCGGCTTGCCCTAGGATTGGCCTCTATGACCCACAGCCGACCGCCGTGAAGGACCATTTGAACGTTCAAAAGGCCTTTTATGTTCATCGTTTTCCCGAGAGATTCACAGATATTCGCTATCTCCAAACGCATCTCTTCGTTCAAGGAGATATCGGGAAACACCGCCATAGAATCCCCTGAGTGGATCCCGGCCGGATCCAGATGCTCGAAAATACCCGGCACGAACACGTCCTTGCCATCACAGATTACGTCCACCTCGAATTCTTTGCCGGTGAGGAATCGATCCATCAAAACCTCCTGATCGGCATCGACGGAAAACGCCCTTTCCAGGACCCCTTCCAAGTCCTGAGGACGGTAGACCACTCTCATGGCCGCCCCTCCTATGACGAAGCTGGGACGAACCATGAGAGGATAGCCGATGCCATCACCGCAGGACAGCCCCTCTTTAATGTCTCGTACCGCAGTCCCTTTAGGATAGGGAATGGCCAGTCGATCGAGCAGAGAAACGAAAGCACCTCTATCCTCGGCCTGAATCACCGTATCGCCGGAGATTCCTATAAGCTCCTTACCTCTGGCCTCCAGATCCAGACCTACCTTCAGCGAAGTCTGCCCGCCGAAGGAGGCGAATACCGAGGATATCCCCTCCCTATCGAGCAACGCTTCGACGTCCTCGGCAGTCAATGGCTCTACGTAGAGTCCGTCGGAGATATCGTGATCGGTGCTCACCGTCTCGGGGTTATCGTTCACCATAATCGCCCGAATCCCCCTCCGTCTAAGGGCCTCAACAGCCTTCACGCAACAGTAATCGAACTCTACCCCCTGCCCTATCCTTATGGAACCGGAACCGAGGACCGCCACAGCTCTCCCTGAGGGGGCGGAAAAAACATCTCCTTCGGCGGAGTAGCTGCCGTACCAGAAACCGGACCCGGCGGGGAATTCCCCGGCGCAACCGTCGACCTCGCGATACCCCGGAACAATCCCCTCCTTCCTCCGAAGATCCCTGACATCTCCCTCTTCTACTCCGGCCCAGTAGGCGACGGCCCTGTCGGAAAATCCCATGGACTTGGCCTTTCTCAAGACGAATTCGTCCAGCCGCCCTCCAGAAGAGATGACTCTTTCCATGGACACGATCTCCTCGAGAAAATTCAAAAAGCAAGGAGCGATAGAGGACCTCCGTGCCAAACAATTCGTCGAATAGCCTCTTCTGAAAAGTTCCATGGAGGAAAGCAGCGCTCTGTCGGTAGGGATCGTCAGATCTTCCTGTAGCTCTTCGTCGGACAGACAGACCCCGTCGACGGAGAAACGCCAGGACTCGGTTCCCAGGGATCTCATGGCCTTCATCCAAGCCTCGGAGAAGCTAAGCCCCATCTCCAGGACCTCTCCGGTAGCCTTCATCTTGGTCCCTAGGGATCGGTCCTTCGTATCGAACGTATCGAAAGGAAAACGTGGAACCTTTACCACAACGTAGTCCAGTGCCGGTTCTGTCATCGCACTGCCCGTACCGGTCACAGGGTTTGGCATCTCGCTCAAGGAACGCCCCAGAGCGATTTTCGCGGCTATTCTGGCTATGGGATATCCCGTCGCCTTGCTGGCCAGGGCACTGGATCTGCTGGCCCTAGGGTTGACCTCTATGACGACGTATTCATCTCCATCGGGAGCTAATCCGAACTGAACGTTACAGGCTCCCCTTACGTCCAGGGCATCCACTATCCTGAGGGCCGAATAGCGCAGGGTCTGCCAGATCCTGTCGCTAAGAGACAGGACCGGAGATACCACGACCGAATCTCCGGTATGCACCCCCATGGGATCGACGTTCTCCATACCACAGACTGCCAAGGAATTCCCAGACCCGTCCCGGACGACCTCTACCTCTATCTCCCGCCATCCCTTAAGATACCTCTCCACCAGGACCCTGGATACCGGAGACGCCTTAAGCCCCTCTGCGACTATTCTTTTCAAAGAAGACTCATCCCGTGCTACTCCTCCGCCGGTTCCTCCCAAAGTAAAATCGGGCCTTATCACCATGGGAAAGGGCGTCTTTTCCGCAAAGGCCAGGGCCTCTTTCATCGATCCCACGTAGGCGCTTTCCACCACCGGCTCCCCGATGGAGCTAACACAGTCTCTAAAGGACTCCCGACCCTCCGCCTTCAGGATGGACGCCACCGAGGTTCCCAGTACTCTCACGCCGTAACGGTCCCAGAGACCCATATCTTGACAACTCACACAGAGGTTCAGGCCGGTCTGTCCTCCCAAGGTAGCGACAACGCCGTAGATCTTATGAGCAGCGAGAATTTCCTCCACCGACTCCACCGTAAGAGGACGTAGATAGACCATGTCGGCCAAAGACGTATCGGTCTGTATGGTGGCGGGGTTGCTGTTCAGCAGGATCGTGCCGTATCCCTCCTCCTTCAGAGCTCGACAGGCCTGACTCCCGGAATAATCGAACTCGGCGGCCTGTCCTATTCTTATGGGCCCCGAACCTATAACCAGTATTTTCTCGATAACGTCCATCGATCAAGTCCTCCTCAGGGTGTCTACGAAGTCGTCGAATATCCATAGTCCGTCCATAGGCCCGGCCCCCGCCTCCGGATGAAACTGTACCCCGGAAATGCGGAGAGCGGGATCGGAGATCCCCTCCACGGTTCCATCGGAAAGATGACGGAAAGAAATATCCAGATCGGTATTTTTCAGACTGGATTCATCTATGGCATAACCATGATTTTGGCTGGTCACCATGGCTCTGCCGGTACGGAGATCCAAAACCGGGTGGTTTCCTCCCCTGTGTCCGTAGGGCAGCCTGACGGTCTCGGCACCGCAAGCCAAAGCCAATATCTGACAACCGAGACAGATACCTAGAATAGGAATTTTACCCAACAGCTCTCTCACAACGCCTATCTCTTCGGGCAAAAGGGAAGGATCACCGGGACCGTTGCTTAACAGGACTCCGTCGAAATCTCCATTCAGGACGAGACGAGGATCGACGGAGTGAGGCAAAAGGGTCACGGAACACCCTCTGTCGACCAAACGCCTGACTATATCCATCTTCGTGCCGTAGTCGATCAAAGCCACAGAGGTGCTACCGGATCCATAATTTCGCACCGCCGAAGAGGAGACTTCGGAAACGAGGCCACCCCCCAAAGTATCGACGATGGGGGGCTCTCTCGTCTCGGATATCCTGGCCATTGGAGTGTCTATTTCCCTCAACTTCAGGACCAAAGACCTACAGTCGAGCCCGGTTATGACTGGAACACCCCATTTGGCCAACCATTTTTCAAAAGTCCCCTCCGTATCCTGGAGTCTCTGGACGACCACAGCCTTAACCCAAGGCCTGGAGCTCTGAAAATCCACTTCGTCCAATCCGTATATTCCTATACAGGGGAAGGCGAACACCAAAATCTGACCGTGATAGGACGGATCTGTGATGGACTGAGAGTACCCCGGATAGGCGGTGGTGAAGACAAGCTCCCCCTCGATATCGACTCCATCGATCGTCGAAAGGCAACTCTTCGAAGTTCCATCTGACAGACTTAAAGCGACCTGATACATAGGCACCTCCACAAAACTAAGGTTTCTTAAAAAACCAAGCTATGATTTTAAGTTCAGGATATCCTACAACAGGACGCAAAAAAAAGCAAGTGCGCCATCGATGGCACACCTGCTTAAAGACCGGAACTACTTCAGGAAACCCTTAGACCTTAAACCTTTGACTTCATTTTTTCACCGCAATGCGCCCGTCCTCGGATTTTTCCACTATCCCCTCGGTGTGTCTTATGGTCTCAGCCAAAACGTCCGAGTCGGTAACGTAGGATTCGGCGGCTTTTTTACGGGCGAAAGGATAATACTTGTCCCCTCCTCCTCCGGTCCAGGAATAGGTGGCGACGGTGTATATTTCGTCGTCCTCGAGAGGAATCCTTTTCCCGTCCCTCTCTATCTCCATGGAGACTACCCGGGCTCCCGAACGGATCAACTTGGAATCGTTGTCTATCAATGCAGGGGCCTTGGTGAGATCGAGGACCACTCTAAGACCGGATATCTGTAGAAAAGCTCCGCTAGGAGCCCTCACGGCCGGATCGTATTCATCGTCCGTCCCCTTGAGAGCCGAGGCGGATATCTCCATCACTTCCCGCAGCTCCGCTCCGGAGAAAGAGAAGGTCTGCATAGTGTTGCCCCAAGGGAAGATTTCCATTATCGTGTTGTAGGAAATTTCTCCGGCGGGGAATACTCTGTCTCCTCTGATACCTCCACCGTTCACGAAGGCTACGTCGGTTCCGGCTTTCCAACGAAGTCCATCGGCCAGGTAGTCTCCTAATGCGGATTCACGGGCCCTCACCACAAGCTTGGTGGCATCCATATCGGCAGCGAAGGTTCCGACCTTTTTACTCAGATTTTTCTTAAGCTCCTCTCCGTAAGGCTCTATTGCGGACTCTACGTCCTGAGCCTTGGGAATAGATTGACGCATCTCGATCAGCTTCCAGCTCGATCTTTCGACGTCGAGTTCTCCGTCCTTGACCGTTACCGCCATGGAACCGACGTATCTCGCCATGGCACCGGCCTGTCCTATCATGGTCCTCCATCCATCTGGGCCCTCCACTATCTCCGGAGACTCCATCACTGTATGGCTGTGTCCTCCTAAGATGGCATGTATTCCCGAGACGGATCCGGCCAGTGCCCTATCTGAGTCGATCCCCACGTGGGTTAACGCTACTATGACATCGCATCCCCGTTCTCGAAGGTCCTCGACGCATTTTTCGGAAACGGCGATCAGATCCTGGCCGGCCGCGATATCAGGACCGGGACTGGTGAGAGATGCCAGTTCAGTACAGAGCAAACCGAAAAAACCCTACCTTAAGACCGTTTTTCAGAGTGGTCGTCCAGGTAGCTGGCAGCTCGCAGTCCTCTATGGAGGTATCCAGGTTGGCGCATATCAAGGGGAAGGAGGCGGTCCTTACGAACTGGCCGAACACATCGGCTCCCAGATCGAATTCGTGGTTGCCAGGAATTCCAACGTCCACCGGTATCGCGTCTATTCCGGCCAGCTCAGCTTTTCCATGAAAGAAAAAGAAAAGCGGACCTTCAACCGTATCACCCATCTGAGCCACGACGACGTTACCGAGAGATTGAGATTTTATCTCCCTTATAACCGAGGCCATTCTAGCTATTCCTCCAACGTCTTCCTTGACCTTTTCGCCGTCAACCTTTACCGTGGCTTCGTAGGAAAATATCTTCCCGTGCATATCGTTGAATCCCACTATAGTGGCGGTTCCATCCTTGCCCCAAGATGGCATGGAAAAAGCCATTATCGCCATCAGGACAAAAAATAGCTTCCCAACTCGGACGGTGCATCTTCTCATATAAAAGACCTCCCGAAAATGTATTTACGCAGGCTGAAATGCCTCCGTATCGAAGCTTTATCTCACGACTAAGCATAGCACAGGAAAAAGGGAAAAAGACACTAGAAAGGACCGTGATTTCATTGATCGACACCGCTCTTCTGCTCAGCATGACAATGATATTCTTAGCCAGAGTAACCGACGTTAGCCTCGGCACTTTCAGGATTCTCCAGTTGGTGAGAGGACATAGAATAGCCGCCACCATGATAGGTTTCTTCGAGATTATGATATATATGGCGGTGCTGAGTCACATACTGGGGGGCGGTCGCACCCTCAAGACCATGGAACTACTGGCATACTGCACGGGATACGCCTTCGGAAACTATGTAGGGGCCTTTATGGAGGACAAGTTCATGAAAGGCTATACGATGCTGGAGGCGATGGCACCCTGTAGCGACGAGACGTTGAAGGTCGTAGACGACCTCAGAGACAGAGGTTTCGGCACTACGATGATAAGAGGTGAGGGGAAGAACGGCCCCAGATATATAATCAAGATAATATGCAACAGAAAGGACATCCCGGAGATAACCAGGATGATCAAACACCTGGCCTTCGTGACCGTTTTCGACGTAAAAAGCTGTTTAGGCGGATACTTCAGGATGAAGAGGAAATGAAGACAGGAGGAGGGGCTGAAGAACCCCTTCTCCTATCGTCTATGGCTCAGCAATAACGATTTTTATTTAGGATCAGATGGATTGGACGTGGCTCCGAATCCAACATCCTTCAACCACCAGGTAGGATAGCCAGCTCCTTCCTGGGAACCTTCGTCGGTCATTACGTAACCGTCGCTGTATTTACCGACCAACTCGTCTCCGAGCGCCCACCATCTGGCCTCCACTACCTCCATGGCTTCGTTGGTATAGTCGGTCACCATGGCGACGGCCTTGGAGGGATCCTTACCGTAGACTTCGGCCGCCTCGTCCCTGAGCTTAGGCACTTCGGCGAGGAAACGGCTCTCGAACTTCTCCTGTTCGGCTGCGATATCCACGATCATGTAGTTCCACTTGACCGTGGCCCAGTTGGACACGAAGTTGAAGGCCCACCAGGCGCTGTTACGATCCATCTTGTGGCGCATGCCGGTCGCCCAGCTCTCGGGGACCTCAGTCACGCCGCAGAACACAGGTACGTAGACCGTGGTGAGAGGCTGGTCCAAACCGAACCAAAGCACCCCTCCCACCGGATCGGGAAGGTCGCTCCAGGATTGGGCTACGTGACTGTAGGAGCAACGGAAGATGCTGATGTTCCTCTCCCAGTAGGTATGCTCGGTTCCCTCGGGCTTCTGATCCCTGTTGGGCCTGTAGAGCACGGGGCATTCGAAGGGACCTCCGGCCTTGGTCTTGGCAAGATCGTAAGGGGTTCCCTGATAATGGTCTCTGTTTATGGTCATAAGATCCTTGGCGGAGACCTTCCTGTCCGGCTTGATCGAGAGGGGGTACTGGGCCTCGGTGGACTTGAGCTTCAGTGAAGGAGCCATCAGATCGAGCGCCCTCCACTCCCTGCGGCTACACACCGGAGAGTAGGCATAGTCCTCAGCTGGCATGTAGGCCTTGTTGAAGAGGAACTCCTCTCCTTCCTTCCACCACCCCATCTCCTTGGCAAAGGTCTTGACATTGGAGGAGTACATATAGTTCTCGTCGTCGTCGAAGTCAACTCTGCCTATTCTGGAACGGTTGGCGATTACGCTGACCTCGTCGTCGGGAATTCTGGCTGCTACCCACACGGCACCGGGCTTACCGTTGTCGGAGGTCCAGAGAGGTCCCGGTCCGGCAATCTCGAAAAGCCAAACCTCGTCTCCGTCGGCTATACAGAGTCCTTCGCCAGCGTCTCCGTAACCGTATTTCTCGGCGAGAGAGCCCATGACAGTTATAGCTTCCCTGGCGGTCTTGGCTCTCTGGAGCGCAAAGACCTCCAGCATCTCGATCATCATCCAGCCGTTGTCGCAGTAGAGCTCCTCGCGGCCACCCCAGGTAGCCTCACCTATCATGAGTTTATGCTCGTTCATGAAGGGATATCCCACGTTGAAGTAGGTGTAGGTCTCCTCGACCTGAGGTATCTCGCCTACTTTGTCCAGAGGTTTGATAGGTATCGTCTGATAACATAGGTTTTTGTAAACCGGAGCGGTGGCTCCATTATCCCATTTACGACCGGGGATTATCTGAAGCCTATGATCGTACCATCCATCGGCCGTGTGACTGACCATGGTGGAACCATCCACGGTGGCCTTCTTTCCCGCCATCATAGCGGTACATCCGAAGGCGGATCCTACGAGAACTGCCGAAACAGCCAAAGCCCCTGCAGCAACTCCCGCCCTCTTGAAAACGCTTCTCACGGACATAAAAACACCCTCCCGAACAAAAATACCCGCCAAGAACGCGACGGGGGTCGATACCTGGATACCACGCATTCACTGTGAAAAATTTTAACGACCAGGACCGTTTAGGTCAATTATTTGTATAGAACTGTTCCTCTATGTAGGGATTTTGTAACACAACGTTCGTTTTTATGTTTCTAAGGAATATCAAGGACATACCGAGAAGAGACCTTATCGTCTTTATGGGTTAAAATGAGCGACATAATTCGATTCGACAACAGGGAGGAATATTTACGTGTCAAACGAAATTTTATGGTTTGCCATGATGCTTCTGAACTTCGGATGCATAATGGCCATCTACAGACTTTGGGGAAAACAGGGCCTGCTGTGCTGGATTCCGGTATCGGTCATATTGGCCAATATTCAGGTAGTCAAGATGGTATCCCTTTTCGGTATAACATCGACCCTTGGCAACATAGTCTATGCATCGGCCTTTCTGGTCACCGACATCTTGTCGGAAAACCACGGCAAGGAGGACGCCAAGCAGGCGGTCTACATCGGATTCTTCTCCTTGATAGCGATGACGATAATAATGAACCTGGCTCTGTGGTTCACCCCTCATCCTGACGATTTCGCCCAAGGAGCACTGAATACGATCTTCAAGCTGATGCCCAGACTCGCCCTGGCCTCGTTTATGGCCTACGGAGCTTCCCAGCTCCACGACGTGTGGGCTTTCCACTGGTGGAAAGAACGCACGGGAGGCCGTCTACTGTGGCTCAGGAACAACCTTTCCACCATGGTCTCCCAGGCGCTGGACAGCGTCATATTTACATTGGTGGCATTCTATGGGACGGTCCCGACAGGGGTTCTGGGAGAGATCGTCCTATCCACCTATGTGTTGAAATTCATAGTCGCAGCCTGCGATACACCCTTCGTCTACTGGGCCAGAAAAATCGGAGGAAAAAGAACGTAGAGAAAGGAGGACGCAAGTCTTGAGAAAAAGATGCCTTTTAGCCCTTACAGTTGCCGCAACGGTGTTGACCCAAATCGCAGACGCCTCTGTCGATCCGGATAGAATCCAGGGACCATCGATAGACGAACTCTACATGGTGGTGATCAAGGACCCCGACGCCAGGGCTCTGGCCTTGGAGAAGGGCGAGGTCGACCTGATAGGGGACATAGCCAGCCCTGCGATAATCGACAGGCTCTCGAGAGCCGACGACAGGATCTCGATGTCCATGGCCAAAAGCTTTCACGCTTTATCTATGGGGATGAACCTCCGAAGAAACCCATGGAACAGAGTCGAGCTTAGACGGGCGATAAACACGATCATTCCCAGAGAAAGGCTGGTACGAGAGCTCTTCGGAGGCTTTTCCGAGCCGCTGTATTCGTACCTACCTCCTGTGTCTCCCTATCACGATCCCGAGATATCCCAACCGAAATACGATAGGGACAAAGCCAGAGAGATGCTGAGGGCATCCGGTTGGAGCTGGAACGACGAAGGGGCGTTAATTCCTCCCGAATCCTCAGATCCTCTGAAACCCGTATCCATACTATCCCCCACGGCGAACTCGGCTCCCACCACGGCGGAACTGGCCTCTCGCATAGCCGACGAGATGACCGCTCTGGGCATACCTACGCAGGCGGAACCGATGGACTTCTCCACCATGCTGGCGAGGCTCGACGCCAGAAACTTCGACTGCTACGTCATGGCATGGAGTTTGACCAGGGATCCCGACGTCCTCTACTCTCTGTATCACTCGTCGATGGACGTCCCAGGAGGATACAATCTTCCCGGCGTCCGATCTTCCACTCTGGACGAATCTATCGAAAGGCTGCGTTACGCACCAGATGAAGAATCAGCTATGACGGCGGCTCACCAATCCCAGAAACTCCTTTCCGAGCTGGTTCCGGTCGTTCCTATATACAGCCGTTCGTCCGTAGGAGCCGTAGGCAAGGGGTGGTCTGGAACTGTCGCTACCACCGCGACCTCGGTGGACTCCATATGGACCCTTCTGTCGGCCTACAGAGACGGACACGATCGGTTCAAGATGGCCCTGGAGGACGATCCCAGAGCCATCAACCCCTTCACATCCTCCAGCGCCACGGCGTGGAAGGTCCTGGGATTGATATACGACTCCCTCATCGAGATAGATCCCACGACTCTGGGAGACCGACCGGGACTAGCCGAGTCCTGGAAGGTCGAGACCGTGACGGTCGCCGGCGGCGAGGTTACCAGGATAACCTTCAAATTAAAGGAAGGGCTCCTCTGGCAGGACGGCTCGCCTCTGACCTCCTCCGACCCGGCGGAGACTATCCGATATATCGCGGAAAACGAGATTCCACGGTTCTTCGACAATGTATCGGATCTTATGGCGGTCGAGACCCCGGACGAATCGACCTTGACTGTTACGATGGACTCGATCAGCTATTGGCACTTTCACCATATAGCGGGACTTCCGGTTCTCCCGGCTAAAGTTCTGAGAAAGATAGACGACTGGAAAAGCTGGCAGCCCATGGAGGACGGGGGGCTCATCGGCTCGGGACCCTTCGTTCTTAAGGAGTACAGGCCCGGTGAGTTCGTGAGATTCTCGTCGAACGAACATTACAGGAGGTACCGCCGTTGACTCCATTAGTCGGCGAAAGATATTGGACCAGGAGACTTGCGGGGGCCGCGGCGATAATGCTGGCGGTTCTCGCCCTGAACTTTCTGCTGTTCAGAATCATGCCAGGTGATCCGGTATCGTCCATCGTAGACCCCGGCTTTTCTCCCGAGGCCAAGGAGAAATTGAAGGGATTATACGGTCTGGATCGTCCTCTGTGGAGTCAATTTCTGACCTACGCCAAAAGAACCCTGACGCTGGACTTCGGGATTTCCTTCATATCGAGAAAGCCGGTGTGGGAGGAAATCGCCTCCAGGCTTCCCAACACGATAGCGCTTATGGGAATCGCCGTGTTAGGTTCCGCCGCATCTGGAATCTGGCTTGGGGTAAAGGCCGCGACGAGAAAAGGCCGATGGACGGAGAAACTGGTCCTATGGGGGAGCGCACTGTCCTTTTCCTTTCCCTCCTTTTTCGTACAGATGGTGCTCTTGATGGCTCTGGCCTACGGCCTTCCCCTATTTCCCCTCAGAGGATCGGTGTCGGTTCCACCGCCAACGGAGCCCATCCAGATACTGATCGATTACCTCTGGCACCTCGTCCTTCCCGCCGGTTCCCTCATCCTCCTGGGATTCGGGGGATGGGCTCTATACGCCAGAAACCTGATGGTTCGGGTTTTAGAGGAGGACTTCATCCTGATGGCCAAAGCGAGGGGACTGTCCGAAAAGAGGATAATATGGCGACACGCCTTCCGATCCATACTGCCGCCAATCCTGACGATACTTCTGATGTCCATACCATCACTGGTATCAGGGGCGGTAATAACCGAAGCGGTGTTCTCCCTTCATGGCATAGGGGCCTTCCTGCTGCAATCGGTGATCGGACACGATTACCCCTCCGCCGGTGCCGCTTTCTACCTGCTGTCTTTGATTACGGTGGGATCCAACCTCTTGGCCGACGCCGCATATGAACTGGTGGATCCCAGGGTAAGGCTGGGGAGGACCATTAAATGAACTTCAAGATAACTGGAAGATGGAGCCTCTGGGCTCTGGCGGGATTATCGATCATGGGGTTTTTAGGACCTACAGTGGTGGACCTATCGGTGGACTCAGTGGCCCCTCCCTTCTCGAAACCTCTATGGATAGACGGAGATCTTCCGCCCAGCGTGACGTTGGATATCGATGAGAAAAGATCTGGACAGATAGAATGGGCTGGTCAGCCCCCGGGAGGATTCAGGTTATCTGGCACGGTTGTCCTGCCAGAGGAACGTTCCGGAGAGATAATCTGGAAAAACCCTGAGGGTCCCTCAAAGCTGATCGACCTATCGGGAGGGAAAAACGAGATCGACCTGGACAACAGGGACATGTCGTTCAAATTGAACCTGGGCATATCCCCCTTCGACGATCCTATGGAGCATCTATTCCCGAGAGAGGGGACATATAGGATCGAGGTCACAGGAGAACTCGTCTCCTCCGATCTGACCCTTCACCTCCCCGGAGAGAGATGGGGACTTTTAGGTACAGATCAAAGGGGAAGGGACGTCTTTCTGCTGTTCCTTCTCGGCATCAAGGTGTCCCTCGTGGTAGGTCTGGCCACCACGGCCATAGCATCGATCCTGGGTTTGACGGTGGGGATGATCAGCGGATACAAGGGAGGCTGGATAGACGGGGCTATCATGAAGGTAGTCGACCTATTCATGTCCATACCGACCCTTCCTATACTCATGGTACTCGCTTCCCTATGGGGGAAAGGGTTGATACAGATGATCGTCATACTCTCTCTGTTTTCATGGATGGGCACAGCCCGTACGGTCAGGGCCCAGGTCCTGTCTTTGAGGGAATCCCCCTTCGTGGAGGGGCTGAGAGCTCTAGGAGCTCCGACGGGTTATATACTGAGAAGACATATACTGCCGGAGACGATGCCTATAATGGCCGCAAACGTAGCCCTGGGGGTCCCGGGCGCCATATTGGCCGAGGCGGGGTTATCCTTTCTGGGGCTTTCCGATCCCCGTGTGATCTCATGGGGAAGGATGCTCCACGAGGCCCACAGCTTCGGAGCCTTTTCCGCCGGAGCATGGTGGCTCCTCCTGCCTCCTGGGCTCGGGATAGTCTTGGTCTGTCTTATATTCCTGGATTTCGGAAAAATATCCGAGGAGGGTTCGCCATGATGGTAAACCTGTCCAACCTCAGCATCAGATACTCCAATTCACCTCTGCCCTACCCTCCTGCCCTGGACGATGTGTCTCTATCCCTCAGGATGGGGGAGATACTGGGTTTGGTAGGAGAATCGGGAAGTGGAAAAAGCACCCTTCTGATGGCTATATTGAGGCTCCTGCCGAAAGGGACCTTCGTTAAAGGGACCATCACCTCGGAGGGACAGGACCTGCTATCCCTGGACGAGGAGGATATGCGTCTTTTCAGATGGGACAGGATCTCCTTGGTTCCTCAGGGAGCGATGAACGGTTTCACACCGGTATTGACTGTGGGATATCAGATCGCAGAGGTCCTGCTGGAGCACTCGGACATACCTATCGGCGAATCCACGAAGGAAGTCAGAAGGCTGCTGTCCGAGGTAGGGCTGCCTGAAGACGCCTACGAGAGATACCCTCACGAGCTGTCGGGAGGTCAAAAACAGAGGGCGGCCATAGCTACTGCCCTAGCCTGTGCTCCTTATTTCCTCCTGGCGGACGAACCGACCACGGCTCTGGACGTTATAACCCAGGCTGAGGTAATTTCGCTTCTGAGAAGAGCCGTCAAGAAGAGAAACATGGGCATGGTACTGGTGACCCACGATATAGCCCTGGCATCGTCGATATGCGACTCTATAGCGGTCTTACGCCACGGGAAACTGGTCGACCACGGAACGGTCGAGGAGATCCTGAGCCATCCCACCGACGAACACACGAAGTCCCTTTTGAGAGCTCAGGAGGAGATGGAACGATGAAAGACGTCATATTGGAGACCGACGAGCTCGAGGTCGTCTACCGAGGCGGGGATAAATCGGTGAGAGCTCTCAGACCACTCTCCATAAAACTGGGACGGGGAGAGTCTCTGGCCGTAGTCGGAGAGTCGGGGTGCGGAAAGACCACATTGGTGAGGGCCATCCTGGGACTCCAGCCTCCGTCCTCCGGAGCGATCTCTCTATTCGGAGAAGACATCTCCGAACTGGACAAAAAGGGGACAATCGCCGTCAGAAGAAGGTGCGGGTTCATTCCTCAAGACGTATATGGAGGACTTCCGCCGGGCCTCTCTGCCCTGGATACAGTCAGAGAACCCTGGGACCTTCTTCACCCTAAAAACAACAAAGAGGCCGGTAAAAAATACGCCGTCGAACTGATGGAGCGGCTGGGACTGGACTCGAAAAACCTGGGGAACCGAAAGGTTAAAAAAGGGCTGTCAGGAGGACAGAGACAGAGAATAGCGGTAGCCAGAGCCCTAATCAACGACCCGGAACTGCTTCTGGCCGACGAACCTACCAGCATGCAGGACATATCCACGAGAAACAAAGTCATAAGGTTACTCCAAGAAAGGGTGGACCGCGGTATGTCTCTGATCTTCGTCACCCACGATCTCCTCCTGGCACGATCTATAGCCCGGAAGACGGCGATTTTTTTCGGAGGATCGCTATGCGAGACGGGGAATTCCGACGATATCGTATCCGAACAGATCCATCCCTATACCAAGGCACTTTACGGAGCCATGCCGAGGTTGAACGAGAAGATGGTGCTGAGGACGTCGAAGGACAGGACCCCCTCCCCCACCGGCTGTCCGTTTAGAAAAGGCTGCCCGGAAGCCATGTACGTCTGCGAGAAAACCCCTCCTATGAAATACATGGGAGATGGCAGGATGGTCGCCTGCTGGAGGACTGGGAACTAGATGCTTATGGCCAAAGAGCCCGCTATGATCAACACCACACCGAGCATCTGAGAGGGAGACAGCCTCTCAGAGAAGAGCAACCTGCCCCATATGGCGGCTATCAGAGGGCTGGTGGCCGCTATAGGACTTACCAAAGAGGCAGGAGCAAGCATCATCGCCCTGGTGATGAAAAAACCACCTAGAGAGAGGGCCAAAGCTCCGGCTATCACCAAAGCTGCCCAGCTTTTGAGATCTGTCCTGAAGAGATCGGGGCGATCGGCATTCCCCATGGAGAGATAGCGGCACCCCCACCATCCCCAGGCTATGGGGAGGAAGAAGATCGCCCTCCACAGATTAAGGGCCGCTGGCCCAAGATCGCTTTCCAGAACCGCCCACCTGGTCACGACCAGGCTTCCGCCCCAGAGGAAAGCGGCTCCCAAGGAGGCGGAAACCCCCTTGAATATGGCCCCCGATCCCCCCTCCTGTCCTACCGGACGGCTTCGAAGGAGTACGAGTCCGACTATTACGACGACTGTGGCGGAAATGGCCGTCAAGGTAACCGACTCCCCCAATAAAAGCACCGATATAGCCGTCACGAAGAGGGGATAGCTACAGGTCACGGCGGTGGCCTTTCCAACCCCTACCGCGTCGATACCTATGAAAAAGAGCAGATCCCCTGCTACGTTGGCCAGAAGGACCGCCAGCCCCAGCCCTACTAGGATGACCCAGCTGGCGCCTCCCATAGAACTTTCTCCGGCGAGCCGATATATTATCAGGGAACTGGCGAGAAACCCGAAAGACCTTATGGCGTTCATCTTTTCCATCAGGACCTTGCCCATTCCAAGCTTGTATATAACAGGAACGGTCCCCCAACACAGGGACGCTCCCAATGCGAAAAACACCCCGGCACTATCCATCCATTCCATCTCCGTTTCGTATCCGAATTCCGATCATTATACCCCATAAGAGAAGCTGTATTTCAGCTATAAAATTCACCGATCATGTAGATCATGTACTAATATATCGATAGATTCTGAGACTAAATCACCATAGGTATTCGATAGGAGGAATTAGAAGAACCTCATGTACGTCTACTCGGGGACGGGAAACACGCTTCACCTGGCAAAAAAGCTATCGGAGAGGATCGGCAAACACGAGATACACAATATGGTGGGACTGATGGACGAAGACGTCCAGCTGGATATACCTCGTATTGGACAGCGCCGGAACGCCGCTGGGAGCCGAGGCATAGTGCCGCAGGATATTGGAGAAAAGAGGGATAAGGCTGGACGCCTCCTTTTCCGTAAAGATGCCGGGGAACTACCCGCCTCTCTCCAACCCGCCGTCGGGAGAAAAGCTGAGGCGTCTGGCCCAAAAAGGTGACGTTTCCATGGACAAAGTCATCGAGGCCGTATTGACGAGAAAGGGTTCCCGATCTCCGAATAAACTGTTAGGTATTCTGTCCGACTTCATCAATTCCAGAGCCCTCAGAGCGGCCCCAAAGGGGACTCGAAGTTCTTCTAAACGGACGAATGCACAGGATGTGGAATCTGCGCTTCTGTATGCCCCGTAAACAACGTGAAGATTGTCGACGGTCGTCCCTCGGCTTGGAAACTGCACCGGATGTCTATCCTGTTTTCATTGGTGTCCATCCAAGGCCATACAGTACAACCGGGGATCGTCCCTCCGCAGAAACAGATACGGACATCCATCGATCTCGCTGAGAATGTACCTGGATTGGTGCTCTCTGGACAGAGAGGAAGGCGAAAAATAATCGAACCTGTTTCTGGACTGTAGGGTAGGCATAGGGCATAATACTTCCGGACCGGATAAATAAGGCCAATCAAGACGACGGAGGAGATAGTTTATGGTAAAACTGGAGACCAACAAGGGAGATATCGTCCTGGAATTAAACGAAGAAATGGCACCTAAGACCACCGAAAATTTTCTAAGATACGTGGAAGAGGGATTCTACGACGGTACGCTTTTCCATCGGGTTATAGACGGCTTCATGATCCAGGGAGGCGGCTTCGACGAGACGATGAGCCAGAAGGAAACCGGAGACCCAGTCGAGAACGAAGCCGATAACGGGCTGAAAAACGAGGCCTACACCATCGCGATGGCCAGGACCCAGGATCCTCACTCGGCTACGGCCCAGTTCTTCATAAACGTAAAGGACAACGACTTTCTCAATCACAGTGCTCCTACCGCTCGTGGTTGGGGCTACGCGGTTTTCGGGAAGGTAACGGAGGGCAAAGAGGTCGTTGACGCCATAAAAACGGTAAAGACCGGTGGATTCGGACCACACCAGGACGTTCCAATCGAGCCAGTGGTGATCTCGAAGGCCTATATTCTGGAGTAAAAATCCGAGAGAGTACACATAAGAAAAGGCCGGAAGCTTAAGCTTCCGGCCTTGCTCTTTTAGTGGTGCGGAGGGGGAGACTCGAACTCCCACAGGCTATGCCCACAAGATCCTTAGTCTTGCGCGTCTACCAGTTCCGCCACCCCCGCATTAGGACAGTGCGTATTATACAGAGGCCCAAGCAGTCAGTCAAGCCCCTATCGCGAAAGAAGTTTAGATCCTGCGCTCTCTGATTCTCGCGGACTTACCGCTTCTCTGTCTCAGATAGTAAAGCTTGGCCCTACGTACCCTGCCGAGGCGTTTAACCTCTATTTTCTCCACGCTGGGACAATGAAGGGGAAAAATCCTCTCGACTCCCACTCCACTGGAGACCTTGCGAACCGTGAAAGTCTCGCTGAGGCCGCCGTGTTTCCTGGCGATCACCACTCCCTCGAACATCTGGATACGCTCTCTGCTTCCCTCTCTGACCCGAACGTGAACCTTGACGGTGTCTCCGGAACGGAACTGGGGAATATCCTGCTTCATGAACTTCTGCTCTATCAGACTAATTCTGGGATCCATATGCATAACCCTCCCTGTCGTGTACATATAAGATTTATCGCCATCCGAAGAAGCGATCTAATACAACCGAAATGGCGTTCTGTACCGGAAGAGCGGATCGAGATCGATCATCTCCCGCGACAGGACGCATAGTTACATCGCAATCCTTCTCGTCTCCTCCGGCCATGAATATCACCGGCCTGGAGACCTTGAGGATCTCCCTTTTGATTTCAAGCCAGGAAAGACCACTCGAGTTAAAACCATTGAATCCTACCATATAGGGAACTGCCTTCTCCTTATCGGAGACCCATCGCAAAGCTCTAGCCACAGAGGGGAAAAGCTTTACCAGGGCCCCGAGGTCCTCTCTCAGGATCAAAGATCGCACAGAGTCCCGTGTATCCCTGTCCTCTACTGGGATCAGCAATTTGGAGACACCGTAAAAACCGCAGGACCTAGCTATCGAACGGATTTCCCAAGGAGACGATACCTCCGATAAAGGAAGCATGAGGAACGCATTTTTATCCATATACCCTAAAAGACCGGAACGGCTCAAAAGATCCGGACGTCTCTCGAGGGTTCTACGAACCGCCTCTCTACGACGCCAGTCCTCTATAGCCCCATCGTTACCGGACAGCAGGACGTCTGGGACGTCCTGCCCCCTCCAGCTCGACGGTCTGGTGAAATGAGGGGTATCTAGCATGCCTTTGAAAAAGGAATCCTCCTCTACGGATCGTCCCTTTCCAACCACTCCGGGAACCAAGCGAGAGACCGCATCGATTATCACCATGGCAGGCAATTCCCCTCCTGTGAGGACATAATCACCTATCGATAGCTCAAGATCGACCCGGGACGAAACGAACCTCTCGTCTATCCCCTCGTAATGACCGCAAACTATGACGACGTCCCCCTTGGAAAACAGGGTCTCCACCGTTTCCTGGGTAAGAGGAACCCCCTGGGGACTGGGATAGACCACGTAGGGATCACCTTTCAACCCTTCCAAAGCCAGGGCTAAAGGCTCGGCCATCAGGACCATTCCTCCCTTGCCTCCGAAGGAATAATCGTCTATCTTGCTGTAGGATCCCTCTCCGTAATCGCGGAGATCCACCACGTCAACTTCGAGGAGACCTCTCTCGACGGCGCGACCGACGATGCTGGTCTCGAAAAAGGCACGGAAGAACTCGGGAAAAGCGGTTATCACCGTTACTTTCATAGATCTCTAAGGCCCTCGATGTTCTTTACCTTGAGCACCCCAGAAGCGATATCCACGGAAGAGACGTACTCTCCTACGGCGGGAATCATCATGTTTCGTCCATCCGGGCGTTTAACCGTATAGACGTCCGATCCCCCGGTCACCATGACATCGCACAGAGTACCGATAGTTTCGCCCGATCCTTCGTCGATTACGGATAGACCGATGAGATCGTCTATCCAGTACTCGCCTTCAGGCAGATCCCTGCGTTGGTCTTTGGATACCTTTATCAACAGACCTCTCAGAGATTCAGCCTCGTCTCTATCGCATATTTTCGGGGAGGTTATCATAACCTCGCCCTTATCCGGTCTGAATCTAACTGAGGAGATAGGGACGGCCTTGATGAATCGCCCCTTGCCGTCGTACAGATTCAACTCGTCCATGGATTCGAAACGATCGGGAAAGTCGGTCAGAGGGAAAACTTTAAACTCACCCTTGACCCCGTGAGGAGCTATTACTTTTCCCACTTCAACGAGGTCGTCGCCCTTCACCGTTAATCCTCCCTAACGTCCACGTCGACCCGCTCGCCGGACTTGACGGCAGCGGCCCGTACTACCTGACGAATAGCGTTGATGGTAGCCCCCCGACGACCGATCATGCGACCTATATCGTCGGAATCGACATCCACCAGAACCTTCACGGTGCCATCCTCCACCGGCTGAGATGACACCTGAACCATCTCGGGTTTCGTGACCAAGGCCCGAGCTACATACTCGACCAGGGCACCGTAATCAGGCACGACTACTCAGCCTTACCTTTGCTCTCGACGAACTTCTCCCAAACTCCAGTCTTCTTGAGAAGCCCTCTGGCCGTATCGGAAGGGATAGCTCCCTGCTGAAGCCATTTGACCGCCTTGTCGCTGTCGACGGTTATCTCCGAGGGGTCGGTCATAGGATTGTAGGTACCAAGCTGCTCGATGAAACGACCGTCTCTGGGACTTCTGGAGTCCGCTACCACCAAACGATAGAAAGGAGCCTTTTTACGCCCGTGACGGGCGAGACGAATACGTACTGCCATGTCTAGAAACACCTCCTGATATAGATACGTCATAGAACCGGTTGACCGGTTTCATGCCTCGTGAGTGACTTTATTTAGTTGAAGAGACCGCCGAATCCCTTGAGCTTCGGCATCTGAAACTTCTTTCGTCCCTTCCCCTTACCCATTTTTTTCCAGAGATCGTTCATCTGGCTCTGTTGCTTCAAAAGCTGGTTCACCATCTGAACGGTAGTTCCCGATCCCTGGGCTATCCTTCGCCTGCGGCTTCCCTTGATCACCGCAGGGCTTCTCCGTTCCTCCGGCGTCATGGATTGGATTATGGCCTTCATCCTGGCGATCCTACGGGGATCCATCTCCCCGTCCTTCAATTCCTTTATCTTGTCGGCTCCCGGAATCATCTCCATAACTTTATCCAGGGGGCCCATCTTCTCGATCTGCTCGAATTGAGCCAAAAGATCGTTGAAGTCCAGTTTGTTCTTCTTGAGAGACGAGGAAAGTCTCTTTACGTCCTCCTCGCTGGTGGCCTGCTCTATCTTCTCCACCAACCCTACGACGTCTCCCATGCCCATTATGCGCTCCGCCATACGTTTGGCGTCGAAGACCTCCAGGGCATCTATTCCCTCTCCGACACCGGCGAACTTGATGGGCACTCCGGTAGTAGCAAGAACGGCCAAAGCCGCCCCTCCTCTTGCGTCACCGTCGACCTTGCTGAGAACTACTCCGGTAAGGTCCATCCTACTGTGGAAAGCCTCCGATACCGAGACGGCCTCCTGCCCGGTCATGGCATCCACGACCAGAAGAATTTCATGAGGGGCTATCCTGGCCTTCATGGCATCCAGCTCTGCCATCATCTCATCGTCCACTGTCAGACGACCGGCGGTATCGAAGAGAATAACGTCCATCAATCTATCTCTGGCGTAACGCAACGCTCCGTCTATCACGTTGAGGACGTCCGACTCCCCTTTTTCTGGACCATAAAATCCTACTCCGGCGGACTCGGCTAGGACCCTGAGCTGATCGACCGCAGCGGGTCGCCGAAGGTCACATGCCACGACAAGTGGTTTATGTCCCTTACTCAACCGTTTGGCCAACTTCACGGTGCTGGTGGTCTTACCTCCACCTTGAAGTCCCACCATCATCATCAGGGTCGGAGGTTTAGGCGATATGGTCAAAGGCTTGGGCTCGGAGCCCATGAGATCCATCAGTTCCTCGTAGACAACAGCTACGACCTGCTGTCCCGGGGTAATGGAATCCAGGACGGACCTCTCCATCGCTCTTCGACGGATATTCTCGACCAGTCCCTTGACGACCTTATAGTTGACGTCCGCCTCCAGGAGGGCTCTACGAACTTCCCGAAGGGCTTCCTGTACGTCTCCCTCGGTCAGCTTACCTTTTCCCTTGAGTTTACCAAAAACGCCGTCAAGCCTTTCCTTCAGGGCGTCGAACACGGTCAAATCTCTCCCTTCGCCGCTCTAATCAACTTCGGAGAGGATCGCCCTAATTTCGGAGATGAAATCCGAGGGAAGACGGTCCCTTTCCAAATCGACCAACCTTAACACATCGGCGTAGACTCCATCCCAAGCCGCCGATCTTTCGAAAAATCCCAGGAGATTCTCCAGCTCGTCCAGACGGTCTCTAGCCCTCTGTAGCTGATCCGATATCCCCTGACGACTTATTCCCAGCTCGTCGGAGATCTCCGAGAGAGACAGATCCTGAAGATCGTGCATCTCGTATATCCGCCTCTGTTTTTCGGTGAGAACCGGGCCGTAAAGGTCGTAAAGACCTGCTATGTAGAATCTCCTGTCAAGCTTATTGGCATCCACGGCAATCCCTCCCGACGAGACGACATAGTATAGAACGGCCTCGGAAAAGTGTCAAGCTATAGACCTTGACACCTCTTTTTCAAGACTGGACTTTTACTTGAAACTCTGCCATTATCGTCAGTGATGAGACGAAACCAGATATTTGGGAGGTATGGATTCATGAGCGAAAAACGGGCATCCGCTTTCGACGACACCCGAAGAGAGTGGAAACATCGTCTGGGAGCTACGATCGTTAAGGCTCTGGAGGGACGCGGCTATGGAGCCGCATACGTAAGCACCAAAGAAGAAGCACTGAAAGCGGTGCTAAAACTCATCCCCGAGGGCGCATCCGTAGGGGTGCCTGGTACCGTAACCATAAGAGAGATCGGAGCCCTTGAGGCCTTGGAGAAAAAAGGACACACGGTACACCATCACTGGGATCCTTCTCTGACCGCCGAGGGAAAAAAGCAGAGACTCAAGGACGAGCTCTCGAGCGATGTATTTCTTACAAGCACGAACGCCATGACCATAGACGGGAAGATGGTGAACATCGACGGCACCGGCAACAGGCTGGCTGGCATGTGCTGGACCGGAGGAAAAATAATCTACGTCGTGGGGATAAACAAGGTCTGCCACGACGTTGAGTCGGCCATGCAAAGGGTAAGGGACGTAGCCACTCCAATGAACGCCATCAGACTCGGCTTAGATGTTCCCTGTGCCAAGCTGGGATATCACGTAGGTTGTCCCGTTCCCAAGACGGTATGTAGGGCCCTACTGATAATGGAAAACCCGACCATGGGACGGGAATCCCACGTCATCCTGGTAGGCGAAGACCTTGGGTACTAGGGCAGGAGGCTTTTACCTTGCCTAATCGGGGTAAAATAGCGTTGGTTATGGCCGGAGGAGAGATCGGAATGCGTTACTCCGAGCGCAAAAATGGCCATACCCCGGAGGTCACGGCTGAGGAAATGCTCCAATGGCTGCCTCCCGAGATAGCAGAGGAAATCCATCTGGTAGATTGGAGTCACCAGGCCAGCAGCCATTATTCCATACGTATGACCTCCGACCTGATGGATATACTGAACAAGCTAGTGATAGACGGAATACAGGGAATCGTCATCACCTGCGGCACAGACACCATTGAGGAAATGGCTTACTTGGCCGATCTTATGTGGGCCTATCCACAACCGGTTATATTCACCGGCGCGACCTATCCATCGGATGTAATAGGGACGGACTCCTCTGTAAATCTATACCAAGCGCTCCTATCCGCCAGATCTCAGGCCTGTTGGGGGGCTGGGGTCCTGGTGTGTATACAAGACTGCATCTTCGCCGCCTCCGAGATTACCCAGGAGAGCAACTACAGGAGAAGCGGATTCGTCGCTTTGGACAGGGGACCGGTTGGAGAGATTATCGGCGAGGACGTGATGCTCCGGAGAGCGCCGAAGAGAGGAAAGATAATCGAAGGCGTAACACCGGCGAAAGGAGTCGAGCTGATTCAGGCGTCTCTGGGGGGTGGAGAGCGTCTGTTGGCAGCCTTGACCATGTCTTCCGACAACCTCCCCGACGGGGTCGTTTTGGCCGCTTTCGGGAACGGAAATATATTCCCCGGCTGGATTCCCTCCGTCAAGGCGCTGGTAAGATCATCGGTCCCGGTTCTGCTTACCTCAAGATGTTCGGCCGGCAGAGTCGTAAATCGATACTGTTTCGAGGGGTCCGCCAGTCGGCTCTTCGATATGGGGGTATTGAACGGAGGAGATCTGTCTCCTGAAAAAGCTCGTCTGAAACTTTCGGTGGCCATAGGAGCAGGTCTTTCCGGACCGGAGTTACAGGATTACATATTCTGTCAAAGATGATACTAGGCCGACCTTAAGGTCGGCCTAGTATCTTTTCCTGTTTCAAGCGGAAAGGGCCTGAAACATCATCTTGAAGGCGCTTACGATAACAGCACCGGCAACCATCCATCGAATCCACCGACTACCCTTGGACACGGCAAAACGGGCCCCTAAATACCCGCCTAGCATGGAGCCACAGGCAAGAACCAGACCGACCTTAAGGTCCAGCAATCCCTTCGCTGCAAACATAGCCACGCTGATGGACGTATAGCACAGGATAACCGCAACCTTGAGGGCGTTTGATCGAACAAGATCATGGCCGACAAACCCGGAAAGAGCCCAAAGGAAGATAAACCCCACTCCGGCCTGAACGAACCCGCCGTAAACCCCTATTCCGAAAAAGAGGAGAAACAAAGCAGGCTTGGGAACATCCCTGCTCCTCTCCTTTTCCCACATAGACGGCTTGAACATAAGAAGAAAAGCCATCACGGATATCAAAATCGATATGGATATCTGAAGGACTTTAGGATTTAACTCTATAGCCAAAGATGTGCCGACCACAGATCCTATCGTAGCAGGAACAGCCAAAGACAGCGCCTCTCGGACGGAGAGGACCCCCGACCGGTAAAACCTCGTGGTTGCCACAGTGTTCTGGAAAAATATGGAGATACGGTTGGTCGCGTTGGCCATAGGAAGAGAAAGCCCCGTAAAAACCAGCATAGGAAGGCTCAGCAGGCTTCCCCCTCCCGCCGTGACGTTCAAGAATCCCGCCGCTACTCCCACCAAGAACACCGCTACAAGGCTGAGATAAGAAGACATGTAGACCCTCCATAGAAAGATATGACTTGGATACTTTTGGGAAAACGCCCTCTATATAGTACAATAAAGCCAAGAGGAACCGGTCAAAAGGCATGAGACAAAAAAGGGGGCGAGATCATGCAGTATTGTGGAACGGAGGAACTCCTGGCGCTTCACATAGAGGACGGAGAAAACCTTCACGGTTGTATCGTCACGGCCTGCCAGGGAAGCAACGTAGACTCCGCCGTAGTTATTTCCGGGCTAGGAATGATCTCATCCGTGACCTTCGGATGGTTTACCGGAAAAGAATATCTCAAGAAAAATTACGACGGGACGATGGAGCTAATCTCTCTCTCGGGAGACATAAGCTTCAGGAGAGACGGAATGTATCCCCACCTCCACGGAGTCTTCAGTTCCCCGGATCATCAGGTAATAGGCGGTCACATCATGGAGGCAATCGCCATGAGAAACATCGAGCTATTTCTGAAACCGATATACTCCCAGCACTTCAACAGAAGGGATATAAACGCTTTCGAGGCGCTTATCCCGGAAAGAAGAAGCTGACCTCGCAGACGAGGGGGATTTTTCCCCTCGTCTTTTTTCTATATGGACGATACTATTTTTTCAAGGATACCATTCGCCCCTCCGTATATTCCAACAGGAGCTCAGGCGAGATGGGAAAGAAGTCGTGATCAGTACCGGCAGCAGCCCAGACTACGTCAAATCTACTAAGTTCCTCGTCCACCAGGGCAGGAAGAGACGGCCGATACCCCACAGGAGGCACGCCTCCCACCTTATAGCCGAAATTGGAATAAACGTAATCCGGCTGAGCCATCTTAACCTTCGAGTTAGCTGTTCCCATGACCGAGGCAATCCTCTTGGGATCGACCCTGTTATCACCGGACATCAGCACCAAAACAGGATCGCCGCTCACCATGAAAACGAGGCTCTTCAATATCTCCTCTGGAGGAGCCCCTACTGCCCTGGAGGCGTCCTCCACAGTAAATATGGTGTCGTCGGTATGATAGATCGTTCCGTCGTAGCCCTTGGAATCCAGAAAAGATCTTACCTTTTTCACCGCTTCGTTTTCCATCGTCAGACCTCCCTGCTCTCCGCTTTTTCCATAAGGAAGGACACCAAAGACTCCACCGCCTTGGTCTCGCACAGGCCGTAGACCATGTAGAAAGGCCTCCTGACCGGAGGTTCGAAAGCTATCACAGCCACGTCCGGGTTGGATTCCGCCGCCACCCGGGATACCACGCCAGCTTCGGCGCCGCTGGCCACTGCGTTGACCACGGCTAAAGCGTGACCGAATTGCAGAGGAATATCCTTCGATCCAGCCTCTACGGATTTGTAGGCTCTCTCCCATATCTGTCTGGTTCCCGATCCAGAACTCCTGCCAGCCAACTTCAACGAAGCAATTTCCTCCAGTCCGACGCTCTTTTTCGTAGCAAGAGGATGTCTTCTTCCCACCACCAGCACAAGCTCGTCATTCAGGAAAGGAACGCTGGAAAATCCGGGCAAAGAGCGATCGGTGCCGACAATGGCCAGATCGGCCTTGCGTAACGACAGATCCTCTAAAGCCGTCTGAGAATCTCCGACTCTGACCTTCACATCCACCCCCGGATGACGTTCGATAAACTCCACGAGAAAAGTGGGGAGGATGTAATCTCCGGGAATAGAGCTGGCGCTTATTGTGACCGAGCCGTAAAGCTCCTCGGAGATCTCAGCTATCTGAAGCTTCGTCTTTTTTCGACAGTCCAGCATCCTCAAAGCGGACTTGTAGAAAACCGACCCCTCAGAAGTCAGGCTCGAATGTTTATGCCCCTTGGCAAACAGCGTCGCTCCCATCTCTTTTTCGAGCCTGGCGACTCTCTTACTGACCGCAGGCTGGGAGACGCCTAGGGCGGCAGCCGCAGCGGAGATGCTGCCTTTTTCCACTATAGCTATAAAAGTCTCCAATTCTCTAAAATCCATAGGATACCATTCCTCTCAGCGACGTCTACAGGTCTTTTCATCCAACGAAGATTATCACATGGGATAAAAGGCTTGGCAAGAACGGAAGGTTCGGTTAGAGTCATTCTAAGCACATCAAAACTCTAGAAAAAGGGGGATTTGTCGATTTATGGTCGCATTATCAACGGTCCTTTTTGACGAAAACATGGACATAGCTCTAGCCTGTCTGGATCATCCTTTCATACGGGAACTCAAAACGGGATCTCTAAAACTGGAGACCTTCCAAGGTTACCTCTCCCAGGATTCCTTCTATCTCAAGGCATACGCAAAGGCGTTCGCCTTCGGAATATCCAAAAGCCAAGACGAAGAGACCATGGAGGTATTCGTCTCCCTCCTCAACGGAGTCTTCGAGGAATTGAAGCTCCATGGAGCCTACTCAAAAAAATGGGGATTCCCCCTAAACTGCCCTCCCTCCAAAGCTACGTCCAACTACGTCGATTTCCTGCTGAGGGTAGCGGCCACGGAAGGGATCGGAGACATAGCAGCGGCTACACTTCCCTGCGATGCGTTGTACCTTTTTCTAGGAACCGAGCTGAAGCGAGGGGACCATTCCAAATCACGCTATATGGAATGGATCGACACCTACTCCTCCGAATCGTTCAGGATCCTGACGAATACCCTGGCGGAACTGGTCGACCGCCACGGAACGGATCCCGAGAGAGCACGGCGTCATTACAGAAGAGCCATGAAACTGGAATATGACTTCTTCGACGATGCATACAACTCTTACATGGCAGAGGGGAACCAGGAAGGAGAGATCCAAGATTAGAAGCACCGGGCTCAGGATAAAGCTGCTCAGGGAAAGTCTCGGAATGACCCAGTTGGAGCTGGCTGAAAAAGCCGACATAAGCAGAACCTACGTTCAAGCTCTCGAGGGCAACAGAAAGACCCCCTCGGTAAAATTGCTCGGGAAACTAGGCGACATACTGAAGGTGGACCCGGGTTCGCTAATCCCCTCAGGAGATCACTTGAAAGGGAAAAGGATCTACCTGGAGGAGATCTTCGACCGGAACTCGGGCGCAGAATACTGGTATAAAAACAGACGTATTACCGAAGAAGAGGTTGAAAAGATAGAGAAAGTGATATCGGCACTGTTGGATTGACTCGACGAAAACGAGAACATTATGACAAAGCGGCGATTTCGTTGTTTCGACCGAGAGAATTGACTAAACTATCCTTTCGTCTTAAACTGTACTAGAGTACAAGTTTCTTCGGATGGAGGTGTTTTTTTGGAGGCTCAACAGTTACAGGACCTATTGAGGTCCCATCTTGACAACATGCCTACAAAGGCACGAAGGGTAGTGGAATACCTCTTGACCCACATGAGGGAGGCGGCTTTCATATCTATAGGAGACGTGGCTGACCGTCTGGAGGTCTCAAAGGCCCAGATGGTGAGGGTAGCCAGGGTCTTGGGGTTCGAGGGATACGCGGATCTGAAAGAAGCGCTAAAAGAAGCCGTTTTGGAGCAGGTAAATCCGGCAGCGAGGCTGAATCGGGTGATGAACGATGAGAACGACCTTCCCGATAAAATCCACCAAATGGAACACGCTAATTTAGACGACACGTGGAATCAGCTCTCTCAGGACAAGATAACCCTCTTCTGCGACATCGTCAAAAAAGCACAAAATATATACTGCACCGGCTGGGGGATCTCGTCCATGGTGGCCGAGTCCATGTTCTCCAGATTCAGGGAGATGGCTCTAAACGGGATCCTGATGAAGAGGGGATCCTTGACCCTTATAGAACAGGCTAGGGGAATAAAACCGGAGGACATGGTGATAGCCTGCGACCTTCCAGGCTATGCCATTCAGGTAACCGAATCGGTAGAGAGGGCGAAGAAAAACGGGGCCGCCATCGTCTCCATAACCGACAGCCCCGCAGCCCCTATATGTAGATTCGCCGATCTATCTTTCTACGTCAGCGACAACAGCCCTACATTCGGAAGCAGCCTGATCGGGCCGATCTTCCTGGTACACGTCCTGACGTCAATCTTATCTATCAGTTTAGGCGAAAAAGCCCAGGAGGCTCTGGAAGACCAGGCACAGTGTCTGCACGACGAGAGGATATACCACCCGGTATTCGGCCTTCGTTACTGATCCAAAACCTCGACCAGGGGGAACTCAACGGTCTCTCCGGGAGCCATAATCACAACGTCCACCGTCCCGCTGACTGCGACGGCGAACTCTTCCGGACTGGCCTCTATCACCTCGAAGGTATCGTAATGCATAGGTATGACATGATTGGGACGGATGAGGTTCGCCGCCTTTGCGGCGTCCTCTACGTCCATGGTGAAATTGCCTCCTATAGGTAGAATAGCCACCTCGACTTCATCCTCTTTGAGCAACCCCATATCGAGGGTCAAGCCGGTGTCTCCGGCATGATACAACTTCCTTCCATCCACCTCTATGAGAAAACCTCCAGCCGCACCTCCCGGTATCACCCCGTCAGGAGAGTATATATCCGAACCGTGTAGGGCAGGGGTCATCTTGACCTTCCCGAACGGGAACTCAAAGGAACCGCCGATATGCATAGCATGGCATTTTGTTCCCGATCGAGAGAGATAAACCGATATCTCATAATTACACACGACGGTGGCCCCGCTTCTTCTCGCAATCTCCTGAGTATCGCCTATGTGATCGCCGTGACCGTGAGTCACGAAGATGTAGTCGACGTCGTCAAAATCGTCGATTTTTCCTACGGATTTAGGGTTTCCCGTAAGAAAGGGGTCTATCAAGAAACTGACCGACTCCCCTCTTACGTGAAAAGCCGAGTGACCTAGATAACGGACCAACATAAGAAACGCCCCCTCTCTAAGGACAGTATAACAAAAACGGGACCGCCGCCGTTCAGTGACGATCCCGAAAAAACTCCCTCTAACCTTTAGGCACGAAGGTTGATTTTATGTGGAGTTCCTCCATCTGGGTGATTCCGACCTCGGAGGGAGCACCTGACATGAGGCTCTGGGCCTTGGCGGTTTTGGGAAAAGCCATGACCTCTCTGATAGAGTTGGATCCGGTAAGAAGCATGACCAATCGATCGAACCCAAGGGCTATACCTCCGTGAGGAGGAGTCCCGTAGCTCAGGGCATCCAGAAGGAAGCCGAACCTCTCTCTGGCCTGATTCTCCGAGAAGCCCAGACAACCGAACACCTCGGACTGTATAGCAGGATCGTGGATCCTTATGGATCCTCCTCCAACCTCGTTTCCGTTTAAAACTAGGTCATAAGCTCTAGATCTTACCGACCCAGGGGCCCTGTCCATGAAAGGAAGATCTTCCACCATCGGCATGGTGAAGGGATGGTGTACCGACGTCCATCTCTTTTCCTCCTCATCCCATTCGAACAGGGGGAACTCCGTCACCCAGAGGAATTCCCAGGAATCCTTTACGTGGCCGTGCTCTTTTGCGATCTCCAACCGGATCTGCCCCAGCACAGAGCATACCAAGCTCCAGTCTTCATGACCCATCACGTACAGGACATCTCCGTCGGAAGCACCGGAGATCCTTCCGAGATCGGCCTGTTTGGCGTCGCTCAAGAACTTGGCAAGAGGTCCTTTGACCCCTCCGTTTTTGAACTGGAAATAGGCCATCTCAGGAGCTCCAAGCGCCTTGCCCCTCTCGCATACCTGCTCTATCAGACGTCTGGAGAGAGAGGCTCCCCCGGGAAGGACCACTCCTCTGACGTAGCCCCCCCTTTTTAGGAGTTCCTCGAAGGGCTTGAACCCACCGTCTGCAAACACGTCTCCAAGATCGACGATCTCGAAGGGAATTCGCAGATCGGGCTTATCGCTTCCGAAGCGGTCCATGGCCTCCCTGTAGGGCATCCTCAAGAAGGGAGTTTGGAGCTCAACTCCCAGTCCATCCTTGAAAAGACCTACCATGTAGGCCTCCATCATCTCGTATATATCTTCCTCCGTTAGAAAGCTCAACTCGATGTCCACCTGGGTAAACTCCGGCTGTCTGTCGGCCCGAAGATCTTCGTCTCTGAAACATTTGGCGATCTGAAAATATCGATCCATGCCGCTTATCATCAGTATCTGTTTGAAGATCTGGGGCGATTGAGGCAGGGCGAAGAAGGAACCGGGATTGACCCTGCTGGGAACGAGATAATCCCTGGCCCCCTCAGGGGTGGACTTCGTGAGAACAGGGGTCTCCACTTCGCAAAACCCCCTATCGCTGAGGAATTCTCTGGTATACCGGGCCACATCGTGGCGTACCCTCAGATTTCTCTGCATCCTGTTACGCCTCAGATCGAGGTATCGATAAGAAAGCCTGAGGTTTTCGTCCACTCCGTCAGTGCCCTCTCCTACCTCGAATGGCAGAGGTTTAGCCGGGGCTAGCAGGACAAAATCGTCGACCATGATCTCCCATCGTCCCGTCGCCATATCGTCGTTACAGGTCCCGTCGGGACGAACTCTTACGGATCCCTTAACAGCCACCACGAACTCGCTCCGAAGAGCTTTAGCCCTATCGTGAGGTTCGGGACACAGTTCAGGATTGAAGACGACCTGAACCGTCCCGGTGTGATCCCATAGCTCTATGAAGATAATACCGCCCAGGTCACGACGTTTTCGGACCCATCCGTTTACCGTTACGACCTGGCCTTCATGGCTTCCGTTTACGGAGCCGCAGAAGACGGACCTTTTCCAGGAAGCCGAAAAAACACCTGTTTCCATAGTCTAAATCATCCCCGCTTTATTAAAGTACTCTGATCCAACAGTCGGGACACGCTGGAGGTCAAACTCTCCAACTCCACCTGGCTCTGCTCCGACCTGGAGAGATCCTTTACCGTCACGACCCCTTTGTCCAACTCGTCTCCGCCCACTATACAGGCCACGGAGGATCCTCCATTGACGGCGGACTTCATCTGGGCTTTCATGCTTCGACCAAGATAATCCATATCCGCGGAGATCCCCTCCCTTCTGAGACGATAGAGAACATCTACCGCCAGAGAACGAGCTATCTCGTCCGCACAGACCACGAAAACATCCGGGGTCGGTTCCCTCCCGAAATCGCACCCCTGCTGCTCCATCGTCAGGACTATTCGATCGAGCCCGGCGGCGAAACCGACGCCTGGCACGTGAGGTCCTCCGATCGCCTCCGACAGGTTGTCGTAACGACCTCCACCGCAGACGGCGTTTTGGGCACCAAGATCTCCCGACTGCACCTCAAAAGCCGTCTTTGTGTAGTAGTCCAACCCTCTGACCAGCCTCTTGTCTATGTGATAGACGATACCGAGTGAATCGAGACCGGATGTCACAGCCTTGAAGTGTTCGGAACACTCGTCACAGAGGGTCTCGAATATGGCCGGAGCTCCGTCGGTGATCTCTTTGCACCTGTCGTTCTTGCAGTCCAGTATTCGGAGGGGGTTTCTGTCGAACCTGTTCTGGCAGGTACCGCATAGCTCGTCCAGGTAAGGACGAAGGTAGTCCATCAGAGCCTTCCTGTAGGCAGGGCGACATTCAGGACATCCTACCGAGTTTATGACCACCTCCAAGTTGGACATGCCGAGATTTCTAAAAAGCTCGATGGCGGTCATTATGACCTCCAGATCCACTAGAGGACTATCAGAACCTAGAGCCTCGAAATCGAGCTGCCAAAACTGGCGGTATCTCCCCTTTTGAGGCCTCTCGTAGCGAAACATCGGGCCAGATCCCCATAGTTTAACGGGCTGAGCTCCGCCGTTCATGGAATGTTCCAGGTAACATCTGACCATAGATGCAGTCAGCTCCGGCCTTAAGGTTATGCTCCGCCCACCCTTGTCCTCGAAGGTGTACATTTCCTTTTCCACGACGTCGGTGGTGTCGCCGATACCTCTGGCGAAAAGCTCCGTATGCTCGAATATGGGAAGATGGACCTCTTTATACGAAAAAAGATCGGCGATCTTTCGGGACATATTCAACGTATGGCCCCATTTCCATGAATCATCGGGAAGAATATCCCGAACTCCTCTAGGGGCTTTAATACTCTCGGCCATAGCGTTACCTCCTGTGTCGTGAGTTTAAAGATAAAACGTTATCGAGAAATTATACATCGTCTACCTCGACAACGCCAATTAAAAAAGCGGCCCTAGGGCCGCTTTTTCTATCGTTCAGAGTAACTAACGGGATTCAAGTTGAAAACGGATAGCGGTTCTTTCCTCTCCCTCTATCAGTATCTTGGCGAAAGCCGGCACACAGACCAAATCGATTCCGTTAGGGGCCACGTAACCTCGGGCGATGGCGATCGATTTGACCGCTTGATTCACCGCGCCAGCTCCTACGGCCTGACATTCCACCATACCGGAATCTCTCATAACCGCAGCGATAGCTCCGGCCACCGATTTAGGTTGCGAGTTTGCGGAAACTTTAAGGACTTCCATAACTTTTGCCGACCTCCCTCTGCTTGGACGTTATCGTGCGACTCACATCATAATGACGTTAACCAGCTGTAAAGCATATTCAGTATAGACGAAAGCCTACATCCTTGGCAAGAGGAAGAGATCTCCTCCGTTTTCACTTTAAAGGGATTGAGTTCGTATCCTTTCTCGACTGGTAGAGCGAAGACATAGAATCGTACTCGCACTGGATCCTAGAGATACGCTCTTTAGCGTCGTCGGGATCGTCCAGATCAGGGACCATATCCATCAAGGGATGAGCCCGATAGAAGGAATTTTCCCTGGTAGGGGCATCGCATTCAAAGACTTCTTTTAGCATTTTTATATCGTGAGGTATGGAGAAGGCGTTTTTCGTGTCATCGTAACTGAAAAGAAAATAGAACTCCGGAAAACCAGCCCAGGCGATGGCGGACAGGCACATCGAGCAGGGCTCATGAGTGGACAGAAACACACAGTCTTTCGGATCCGGCCTGTTCGACATCTCATAAAATTTCTTTATGGTATAGACTTCTCCGTGCCATAGAGGACATTCCAGCTCGTGGTTCGTCCCGGCGACCACCAACGAGAGATCGTCCTTTTTAAGGATCGCCGCACCGAAAACCTTGTGTCCTTCTTCCACCCCTTTACGGGTTAGGGGCACTACGTCTCTCTCTATAACGTCCAGCATCCTGTTGAAGATAACGTCGGCTTCCACTGTCGTCCCTCCTCAAAACCTCTGACCAAGCTCGCTCAGAAAACGAGCTACCATGTTTCCGGTGATGTTTTTTCTGTACTCCTCCGAGGTTCTCGGATGAACTCCGTCTCTGGCAGCTTCTCGAACGGCCTCTACCAGAGATGCCGTTATCGGCTTCCCCTCGACCATCTCGGATACTTGTACCAAAGGGCTCGGGAAGATCGACATCGTCCCGGCTACTACCTTCATATCCCTCACCACTCCGTCCTCCAGTCGAGCGGAGCAGGCCACGTTTACCCTGGAGATGGTCAGTGATTTTCTCGATCCTCTTTTGTAAAAAACCTGAACAGTTCCTTTTTTGGGGGTGGGAATCATTACGGAATCCAGGAGCTCGTCGGGACGACGGACCGTCTCCCGGTAGCCTTTGAAGAGAGAATCCATCGGAATCTCTCTTCGGCCGGAGGAACTTCGAAGGACCGCCTTCGCTCCCAGCATCATGAGAACCGGAGGGATGTCGGCCGCAGGGGACGCCGTCATCAGGTTTCCACCCAAAGTGGCCCTGTTTTTTATGGCGATCGCTGCGGAGCTATCGGCGGCTTCCCGGAGGGCAGGGAAAAACTCCGCTATAGTCGGATCTTCCGCTATCCTTTGGGTGGTAACTCCACTACCGATAATCACATTGGCCTCCGATACGTCTATCTTCTTCAGCTCGCATATATGGGTAAGATCCATCAATCGCCCCGGAACGGGCTTCCCTTTCTTAAGGTCCGGGTAGAAATCGGTCGTACCGGCGAGCATGTAAACATCGTCGAAACGGCTTAAGACCTGGCAGGCTTCATCAAGATCGTAGGGAAGAAAAACCTTATCCATTTCACTCTCGCTAAGACCAGCGGGCTCGGAGGGTTTTTCCATTTCCTGAAAATCCAGATCGGCCTTAGCTATCTCGCCGTATCCCTCGTCGGCCGCCCTGGACACGGCCTTTATTATCTTCTCGTAACCGGTGCAACGACATAGATTGCCAGCGAGTCCCTCTTTGATCTCCTCCCTGGTCGGATGGGGACGTCTGGCTAGCAGGGCCCTGGAGGCCATGACCATCCCGGGAGTACAGAAGCCGCACTGCACCGCCCCCTCCTCCACGAATGCCCTTTGCAGGAGATCGCCCTCCCCTTCAAGCCCCTCTACTGTCAGCACCTTGCTGCCGTGGAGTTCCATTGCAGGGATCATGCAGGAGTTGACCAGTCGGCCGTCCAGAATGACAGCACAGGCACCGCACTCCCCCTCTCCGCAGCCCTCCTTGGTCCCGGTCAGTCCCTTGTAGGTCCTAAGTATATCCAGGAGACGGTCGAGAGGGCTCACCTCGAAGTTTAGTTTCTCTCCGTTTATAGACAAAGCGATTCTCATCGCCGTTCCTCCTTTGAGGTCAACATGGCGGTGATCCTCTCCGGGGTCACCGGGATGTCCTTGGGGAATATCCCTAATGCATGCCCTATCGCCTGGGCCAAGGCAGGAGCGGCTCCGTCGTGGGGGAGCTCGCCCAACCCCTTGGCTCCATAGGGCCCGTATTCGTATGGCACCTCTAAGAATTCGATTTGGAAGGACGGCGTGTCCATCGTGGTCGGTATAAGATATTTACTCAGAGACCCCGCATCTATGCGGTCTCTTTTAACCTTCATATCCTCCAGCCAACCGTAACCGAGAGCCTGAAGAGTCCCCCCTTCATACTGCCCCTCCGCCAGGACCGGGTTGATAACCGTCCCAATCTCGACGGCGGCATAAAGCCTGGTGGGGACTACCTCGAGGGTGTCTCTGTCCACCTCCACCTCTACCACGTCGCAAGCCCAGGAGTAGGAAGGATAGGCGTCGCCGCTATTCGTATCGTCGTCCCAGCGGCTTCCGGTGGAACGATATCTGCCCCACCCTACGAGCTCGCCCTTGACCTCGGAATAGCTATGGGCCGCCTCCATAAAGGATATCGTTCCTCCATCGAAACGAAATAAACCGTCCTCGTAGGAGACGATCGAGTTTTCTCTCTCCCCTATAAAATCCCTCAGCTTATCTATCATATCCTGGGCCGATCTGGTCAATATGGCCCCTACGACGACGGTGGTACGAGAGGCTACTGTCGGCCCGCTGTTCGAAACGGCGGAGGTATCGGGGTCCATGTAATCCACCTTCTCGAGATCCAGCATAAGGCCTTCAGCGACTATCTGGGGCAACACAGTGGCAGCTCCTTGGCCCATCTCGGTGCTGCCTATTCTTATCTCGACCCGCCCGTCTTCCGGAACCTCTCCGGGAACGAAGACGACTTTTGTGACGCCGTCTATATACTCCTCTCCTGACCCGGTGAAGGCTCCTCCGTGAAGGAATACCGCCGTCCCTATGCCTTTAAGCACCTTCGATCCGGAGCAATTTTCCTCCGAATATCTCTTCACCTTTTCGAAGTAGTCCGAGCTCTTCAGGGCTCTATCCATGACCTCTCTAGCTGCGACCTGATCCAGAACCTGTCCGCAGGGCAGCATGTCCCCCACGTTGAGCATGTTCGCTCTACGGATGTCGACAGGAGAGATCCCGAGTCTGGAGGCTACAAGATCCATATGACGCTCCACAGCGAAGACCGACTGAGGAACACCGAAACCCCTGTAGGCTCCGCTGGGGGGTAGATTGGTGGCTACCACCCTTCCCAATACCCTGACGTTCGGGACCCGATAACACCCCGTCGCGTGGAGGACCCCCCTCTGGAGTACCACCACGCTCAAGGTGGTGGTGGCCCCTCCGTTCAGGATAAAGTCCACGTCCATGGCGGTTAAGGTACCGTCCTTCTTATGACCGGAGCGAATTCTGGTGACCGATGGGTGCCTTTTGGAGGTAGATGACAGATCTTCCTCACGATCGAATATCAGCTTGACCGTTTTACCCGAGACCAATGCCAGAACTGCCACATGGAGGGCAACCAAAGACGGATAAAACTCCTTCCCTCCAAAGGCTCCTCCCGTGGTGGACTGCTTCACAACTATGTTCCCCGGATCAAGAGGCAACCCCTTGGACAAAGAGTTATGCACGTAAAAAGGGCACTGACAGGATATGGTGACCTCGACTCCCCTTCCGTCGGAAGTGGGCACGGCGAAGGCTCCCTGTGGCTCCAGATAGGCCTGTTCCTGATGCTGGGTGCTGTAGGTTTCCTCGAAGATAAAATCAGCTTCGTCGAAACCGGCGGCCAGATCTCCTCGACGGATATCGAACTGCTGTATGACGTTGTCCTCTCCCCATACGATCCGTTCGGCCTTCAATGCCTCCATCACGTCGACCACAGGATCCCCGTCCGGCTCTATGATCGGTCTCAGGCAAGACAAGGCCCTTTCGAGCAATAGTCTATCCGGGGCGGCCACCAAGGCGATAGGCTCCGTAACGTAGGAAACTCGGTTCTCCGCCAATATTGGACAGTCGTCTCGCACCGAGGCCACCATATTAGCCCCGGGCAGGTCCGCGGCGGTCACGACCGTAACCTTGGACCAGTCGAAGGAAGGATCTCTATCGATCCCCTTGAGAATTCCTCTGGCAACGGTCGACCTAAGAACTCCGCCATACCAACATCCATCCAAAGGTATATCGTCCACGAAAAGAGCCCTGCCCGTTACCTTATCCCAACCGTCCTTCCTCGGCTCGGGCTTCCCCACCACCCTGCGTCCATCCATATCGAGGCCTCCGATCATCTCGAATCGCCCGCCTCGACCGGAGCATATAGACCCCGAATATCGTCCAACGAGCCATATCCCTTTCGATCCATCCAATCGGATATCTCGGAGGCTATTTTTCCGTATATGCCGGTTCCTCTGCGTATCGCCTCGGAACATATTCCGACCAAAGAAGCCCCTGCCATGATGAACTTGACCGCATCCTCTCCGGTCCTGATGCCTCCTACCCCCACGACCGGTTTATCCTGAGAATGGGATATCTGATAGACCGCATAAAGAGCGACGCCGGTGATGGCCGGGCCGGAAAGCCAACCGTGGCCGTCCTCCGTCCCCAACCGAGGCTTAGGTTTATCGATATCGAAATCCAGAGCGGGACCTACCGAGTTGACCGCAACGAATCCGTCGACATAATCGGACATGACCTTGGCCATCTCCGGTATATTCGGGGTACTGGGAGATACCTTCATCCATACAGGACAGGATACAGACCCTCTAAGGGCCTCGGCCACACGCTTCAGTGGATCGAGGGTCTTGCCGACGTAATGGGTTGAGAACTCCACCACGTCGGGACCAACCTCCGCCTCCAGCGCCTTGCCAAGCTCAGCCACGTCCTCGGGGCTGTAGCCGATGGAGCATATCAGGGGAACACCGGTCTCCTTGACCTTGACATAGTCATCTATATAGCTCCTCCAGGGACGATCGGACCAAGTCTCGCAGTTCAAAAGACCATCGCAAGGTCCTTTGGAAATGCAGGGTTTAGGGTAGACGGCCGGTTCTCTGGACACCGTCTTTGTCACTATGCCTCCAGCCCCTCTCTCCACTGCCTCCAACATCTGCTCCAACCTCATGACGTTGGGGCCCGCTGCGGGAAGCACCGGATTTATGAACTTTAACTTCCCCAATTTAACGGTCAAATCTGCCATATTTACCCTCCCTTTCGGTAAGCCTATCGAATCACCTGAGATGTCCGTTCCAGTCCAGCGCCTCGAATCTGCCGTGAAGGTTTAAAGCAGCCTTTCGAGCCTCCGAGACCAAAGAGACATCGTTCAAATCACTGTCGGTGAATTTTCCATCATGCCAGAGGATCTTTCCGTCAACCACCGTCATGAACGAGTTTCCGCCCTTGGCTCCGAATATGAGATGTCCCAAGAGGTTATCTTCTGATACAGGGGTAAGGGGAACATAGTCCAAAACGGCTACATCCGCGGCTGACCCTATCTCGAAGCCTCTGAGATCCGGAAAAAAACGACGGACATAGTCGTACCTTTCGTCGAAGAAGGCGTCTTTCAAGCCTTCCCAGAGCCTCGGGGCCTGACGATCAAGCAGAAAAGCCGAACGAAGAGAAGCCACCATATCTCCCGACATACCGTCGGTCCCCAAGAGGAAACGCCCTATGCGGCCTCTATCCATCCGTCCCACCCTGTTGTTCGCGTTCGACTCCGGATTTGTCACCACAGCGGGAGAGATTTCCTCCAATATGCGGTAATCCCTTTCCGAGAGATGAATACAGTGGACCAACAGAGACCCCGGGGAAATCAGTCCAAACGAGTCCAGCCGATGGATCGGTCCGTGATACCCCTTCTCTACGCAGAAATCGTAGTCGGGACGTCCCTCTCCACAATGGACGTGGATAGACATCTCCTTGGGTTTTTGCCGTCCTAGAAAGGCCATGGACTCGTCCGACAAGGTCATGTTGGCATGAATGCCAAGCATTCCCTTTCTGGCGGTATCGTTTCGATGGGAGCTCCAAAATCGGACGTTTTCCTCGAACTGATTCTTTACTCGCTCCCTGCCGAGACGATCGGATACCTCAAGACATAGGACCGCCCTAGATCCGACCTTTTCGACGGCACGGTCTATCACGTCAAGCACTCCCTCCGACAGGTTCATCGAAGCGTGATGATCGAAAAAGGTGGTCACCCCATGGCGAACCGAGTCCATGGCGCCACACAGGGAGGACCAATAAATCGAGCTCTCGTCCATGGAGGCGTCAAGAGGCCACCATAGGTCCTCCAAGACTTCGACGAAGCCCTCCGAGGGACCGTGAGGAGCCAGACCGGGGGCAAAATGGGAGTAGAGATGATGGTGCATATTCACCAGACCTGGCAGTATCAACCTACCACCCACATCCAAAACCGGAAGACCCTCGATCTCCAGGTCGTCGAGAGGGCCTACGGAGGCGATCCTACCGCTATCGACCAAAACGGATCCGTTGTAATAGAAGACGCCTCTGCCGTCGGCCACTACGCCGTTAGAGATGATATAGCGATTTTGATCCACTGTGACATTCCCCCTTTCGAGGAAAATACCTCAACTCGACGGGGGCGGTCTTTGACCGCCCCCGTCGAGCAGACCTCGCTCTCAGCGATCCACGTCTTTCAAGGCGGCTAGGATCTTCTCGGGAGTAAGAGGAAGGTCGAATATTCTCACGCCTACGGCGTCGTATATCGCGTTAGCGATGGCCGGAGCCGGTCCGTTTATACATACCTCCGAGACGGATTTAGCTCCGAAAGGACCGGTTTCCTCGTAGGAATCCACCAGAATGGTCTCGATTTTCGGGACATCCAGGGATCCGAAGACCTTGTAGTTTCCGAAATCCGGGTTGGTCATTCTTCCCTTGTCGTCGAAGAGATACTGTTCGGTCAAGGCGTAACCTATACCGTTGAGAACTCCTCCCTCGACCTGCCCTTCGGCCATCTTAGGATTGAGAGCCTTACCGCAGTCCACGGCGCTGACGAAACGCAGCACCTCTACTCTGCCGGTGAAGGTATCCACCTCCACCTCGGCGAACTGGGCGATGAAGGGAGGCGGTGACACCGGAGACGTGTAGGATCCGTACCCCTGAATCTGTTGCATGTTTTCACCGGCACCGTAGAGGGAGAAACAGCACAGCGCTCCGAAGTCGGTGGAGACATCGGGATTGTCGCGATCCCATATCCTACCCCCGGAGGTCTCCAGTCTTTCGACCGGAACCTCCAACATGACGGAAGCTACCTTCATTATGTTCTTAAGAAAATCCTCTGCGCAGGCCCTTACTGCTCCTCCTGATACGTAGGTACCGGAGGACGCATAGGCCCCTACGTCAAAGGGAGTGACGTCCGTATCGGAGGAAAGCGGGACCACCATATCTGTAGGTATATCCAGCACCTCCGCGGCAATCTGACACATCACGGTGTCGGATCCGGTTCCGGTATCGGACGCCCCCATGAGGAGGTTACAGGAGCCGTCCTCGTTCAACTTCATGTAGGCGCTTCCCATGTCTATGAGCGGAATTCCCGATCCCTGCATAGAGACCGCCATACCTACCCCACGGATCTTTCCAGGGCTATCGGATATACGTCTGCCCCTTTTCTCGTACCACCCTATAGCCTCGGCACCTCGGTCGATACACTCGCTGAGTTTACAGCACGTTATGACCTGAGGAACTCCTGCCTTGCCCTCTCCGATAGCCTCGAACACGGGAGAGCCCTCCCCCTCTTTGATATGCCATTTTTTGATGTATTCCAAGATATCCACGTCGAGTTTTCTCGTCAAATCGTCGATGAATTGCATAAAACCGAATGTCGCCTGGGTAACACCGTAGCCTCTGTAAGCTCCTCCCACCGGCTGGTTGGTATAGACGGTGCGACCGATGAACTCGACGTTCTCCACCTTGTTGAAAAGGGGAAGGACCTTTGAAGCTGCGTTACAAAGCACGGTGAGGCCGTGAGGACCATAGGCTCCAGCCGTCATCAGGTCGTCCATTCTGAGAGCGGTGATGGTCCCGTCCTTCATCACCCCTGCCGTGACGTGGACCCTCATGGGGTGTCTCGTCCTGGACGAGGTAAAAACCTCTTCCCTCGACAGTATCGCCTTCACCGGACGACCGGTACGGAGGGCGAACTTGGCCGCTAGGGGCTCTATGAAGGCCTCCTGTTTGCCGCCGTAAGCTCCTCCCACCCGGGGTTTTATGACGTGAACCTTCCTAAGGGGGTAATCCAGCACCTGGGCGACTATTCGACGAACGTGAAACGGCACGCTGGTGGACGAGTAGACGATCACCCTTCCGGTCTCGTCGAAAAGGGCAAAGGCTGAATGGGGTTCCATCATGCAGTGATGGGCGTAATGGGTGCGATAGACCTGGTCCAGGACGAAGTCGGCCTCTGCCAGGCCCTTCTCCACATCTCCTATGGAGAAGATCTTCTCCGCCATCAGGTTCTTGGATGGGTCGTATGGGACGGGGATCGGCATATATTCGTCCCTGTCGTGAACCACCGGGACACCTGGGTCCATGGCTCTCTCCGGGTCGAAGAGGGGTTCCTGCAGCTCGTACTCCACCTTTATTTTCGATACCGCCTGCCTGGCTATATCCAGGGTCTCCGCCGCTACCGCCGCTACCCTGTCGCCTGCAAATCTGACCTTGTCGTCGAAAAGCCATGAATCGTAGGGAGAGGGTTCGGGAAACCCCTGACCGGCAGTGGTATGAACTACCTTAGGCATGTCGTCGTAGGCGTTTTTATAGGACATAACGTCCACCACTCCCGGCACCTTCCAAGCCTCCGAGTCGTCTATATTCTTTATGATCCCGTGAGCATGGGGAGAGTACAGCACCGCCACGTGAAGGGTTCCAGGAGCATCAAAATCGTCGGTATAGCGTCCCGTTCCCGTCGCCAGGGACAGACCGTCGATCTTCTCAACGTCGTGACCTACGGAGGAAAAATCCCTATCCATGATCTCTCATCCTTTCAGCTGCCAATCGTACCGCGTCGAATATCTTCACGTAGCCGGTGCAACGGCACTTGTTGCCATCCAAGGCCCTTTTGATCTCATCATCGGTGGGATAGGGGTTTTTCGACAGCAACGCATATGTAGCCATAACCATGCCAGGAGTACAGAAGCCGCACTGAATCGCCCCGGCGTCAACGAAAGCCTGTTGAATAGGATGGGGGTTCTGTACCGTACCCAACCCCTTTGCCGTAAGTATTTCAGAACCGACCACCGAGGCGGCGTAAACCTTGCAGGATGTCACGAGGTCTCCGTTAAGGACGACGGCGCAAGCACCGCATTCACCGGTATCGCAACCTCTCTTAACCTCGGTAAAACCACCGTCTCTAAGGACCTGGAGCAAAGTAGCGTCAGGCTCGAACGACAGGACCTTCTCAACCCCGTTTATCACGAAACGTCCTTCCAAGACAGCCACCTACCTTTCCAAGAGCTCCGCCAGGCCTCTCTCGAACCAGACCTTGGCGACCTGACCAAAATACTCTCCGCTTCCGGATTTTTTATCCGGAAAATCCAGCTCGAGCTTTTCGGCCACGGCGTTGACGTCCACATCGCCGTAACGGATCCCTTTGAGACTCTCAGATACACCCTTTAAAACTTTGAACCGCTCTTTGGTTCCCACGCAAACACCTCTAAAATTTGCCAGGATGTCTCCGTCCCTCTGGGCCAACAGGGTCATCGTGAAACCGGGGTAATCGAAACCGACGCGAACCTCTCTGTAATACCAGCTATCCACAGGAAGATCGGGAACGACGACAGATCTAATCACCGCCCCCCTGAAAAGCCCCCTGTTGGACACGAAATGCTCTATCGGATAACGCCCCGATACCGTTCCGACCAAATCCACCGATGCCCCTAGAGCCAAGAGAGGCCCCATGAGATCGGACCACAGGGGGAAGAAAGCCACGCTGCCACCGAGGGTAATCCTGTTTCTCAGAGGCGTAGAGGCCGCCCGACTAAGGGCGGACACCAGGATATGTCCGGGACGAATTCTCGACAGCTGCTCTACCGTCCTAGAAAACGTACAGGTCGCCCCCAAAAGGAGATTTTTTCCATCTTCGTAGCAACGGTTCCATCCCATCCTACCCAGATCGACCACTACCTTGGAGGACCTAACACGACCTCTAGGAATTCCAGTTCCCCCTCCGTGAACCAGGGGATTATCTCTCTCCAATAAACCGACGAGCTCATCGATATCGGAAGGAAAAAGCCATTTTGAACTCAAGTTGCCCCCTCCTCTGACTAAGACATGACATTGTCTTTTTAATGTCAATATCGTATATTTCGGCGACCTCGGTGTCAAGAAAACCGACGACCCCTGCCATAGGGAAAGTCAATGGATTGGATCGAATATTTCCGATATGCAACGGTTCAATTACCGCAATCCCCACTCCGTCCTCTTAAAGTCTCCAATCCATGACCGATCACAGACTCCACCGCCTGAAAACACTGGATCGCTCCTCTTACGCTTCCGGGCATGGCCAATATCAAAGACCCACCTCTAGTGACGGCCAATCCTCGGGACAAAACCGCTCTATCGGTGAAGTTGAGAGAATAGGATCTCATCCTCTCTCCCAGTCCGGGCACCTCCCTGTCCGCTATGGACATGACCGCTTCCGGCGTTACGTCCCTGGAGGAGAGACCGGTTCCGCCTGTTATCAAGACCATATGGACGTCTTCCTCGTCCACCCATTTTACGATTCTGTCCGCTATAACATCCTTCTCGTCCGGTACTATAGCCCTATCTTGTACGGTGTATCCGAGTTCCTCTACAGCCCTGCATAGAGCCGGACCGGATCGGTCCTCTCTCTCTCCCTGGTTGCCCTTGTCGCTCACGGTCAGGACGGCCACGGTTATCTCCGGTAGATCGCCATTCCTCTCTAAGCCGTCCCTGGTCCATTTACCGCTTTTACCGCCTGATTTTTTCAGGAGTCTGACTCCCTGTATCTCCATACCCTTATCGACCGCTTTACACATATCGTAGACCGTAAGCGCGGCTACTGAGACACCGGTCAAAGCCTCCATCTCCACTCCAGTCACGTCTCCGGCCTTGACCTTGCAGGTTATATGGACACCTTTGCCTGGATCCAGGCGACAGATAACGGCACCGTGATCCAGTCTGAGAGGATGGCAAAGCGGGATCAGGTCGGAGGTCTTTTTTATCGCAGAGATCCCCGCAAGCTCGGCAATGCGTAATACATCTCCCTTCCTGTTTCCTCCCTCCGCCACTGCATCACGGACCTTATCGGACATCAGAACCCATCCCTCCGCCTCGGCGGTCCTGTCTGTCCTTGGCTTTCCTCCTACATCCACCATCCGGGGATGTCCCTCGTCGTCGACATGGGTGAACTTCGACATTGTTATCAACCTCCTATCCTGGACATATGGCTCTCGCCACGGGCGACCTTGGTCCAACATTCGGGTTTATCGAGGGCAGCGACCGCTATGGTCTCAACGAGCGCCTCACTGCATCTGTCCCTGAGCGCGGACATGACGCTGCGACCTCTAACATCGAAAAGACAAGGTCTAACCTCTCCATCGGAGGTTATTCTGAGCCTGTTACAACGATCGCAGAAATGATGGGATACGGCAGCTATCAGACCCAATCTCTGCCCCGTTGTTCGATTTCTGTAATACACGGAAGGCCCGGAAGTAACGCTATCGGACGGTCTTTCCGGGATCCAGAGCTCCCCGTCGGGAAGGCCATCGATCATGTCGTCCACGGATACGAAAGCGTTTTCCAGCCACACTTCGGAATCGAGAGGCATGAACTCTATCAGTCTCAAAAGGACCCCTTTCTCTCTGGCGAAATCGATCAAATCCGGCAATTCGTCGTCGTTAAACCCCTTCACCATAACCGTATTCAATTTCACTGCATTCGAGCTATCGACCAAGGCCTCGATACCCTCTATCACAGATCCCAGATCTCCGAGCCTGGTTATATTCCTGAAACGATCGGGCTTGAGGCTATCGAGGCTTACGCTTATACCGTCTAGACCAAGATTTCCCAGCCTATTGGCCCAGGGCTTCACCAAAGAGCCGTTGGTAGTCACAGCCACCGCCAAATCGGGGAGTTCCGATTTCAGTCTCTCCAAAAAAGGAACGAAATCCTTTCTTACAAAAGGCTCCCCTCCAGTGAACCTCAACCGTTTCACCCCCATGGAAGATAGGGTCTTAGCCAGAAAGAGGATATCCTCATAGCTCATTATCTCCTCGTGGCTCAAGGTCGGCACTCCTCTGGACGGCATACAGTATCGACAACGGAAATTACACCTATCGGTCACGGAGATCCTGACGTAGTTCAGATATCTTCCAAAACTGGACTCTATGCCTCGTTCCATCGCCTCAGCTCCTTAGCGGTCTTTTATTATTATTCCAAACCACTTTAGCACGACGAGCCCCCTCCAACAAACGGGGGGGCTCGTCCTTACCACTGAAAACCGCTTAGATTAACCTACAAAGATACCCGCTCCAGGTCCGAGAGGCAGATTAAGGAAGTACCACACTGCCAAGAGAGTTATCCAGGCAACGGCAAAGAATATAGAAAGGGGGATCCCTCTGGATACGATCGTCCCTATACCGGCGTCTTTATCGTACTTAGCGGCAAAACCCAGGAGTATAGGGAAATAGGGCATCATGGGAGTTATCGAGTTGGTGCAAGAATCACCGATACGATACAAAAGCTGCGCAAGCTGAGGGGAATACCCGAGATAATAGAGCATCGGAACTATGACAGGAGCCATAAATGCCCACTTGGTAGATCCACTGGTTATGAAGAGGTTCACGAAAGTGGAGAAAAGAATTATCATCACTAGAAGGCTGAATCCGGTAAAACCGGCGTTCTTAAGCCCCTCAGCCAGTTTTACCGCCATCACGATAGCCATATTCGACTTGGAGAAAGCCGCTATGAAGTTGGCGATGGGCAGGATTATGACGATGTAACTGGCCATACCTCCCACTCCCTCTACCATGGAGTTGACCAATTCTTTCGCCGTCTTTATCGTTCCGGCCTTCTTACCATAGATGACCCCGACCAGGATGAAATAGAGGAGCAGAATAGGAACAAGGCCCTTGATGAAGGGCGAAGGAATCAGAACGTCCTTTACCGGATCTCTCAGTATGCTACCAGGAACCATGGCATAAGAGATGAGGCCGATCCAATAGACGGCGGTAAATATCATGGCGGACCGGAAGGCCTTGTTTTCCTGCTCGGAGACCTCGAATCCTCCGCCACCGTGCTGCATCTCCTCGGCCGCCTGACAGTGCTCGAATTTCTCGTCCCACTGGCCGAAAGAGGGCATCATGAACTTGCTGACGAAGATGGAAGCCAAGCCGGATATCACGAAGGTTGACACCACCATGAAGAAGTAGTTGGCGGTGGGATAGACTTCCGCACCGGGCTTGACTATCTGATAGGCGGTAGTGGAGATTCCCGCCAGCAACAGATCGGTACCGGCTATGAACAAGTTCGCGGTGAAACCGGCACACACAGCACCGTAACCGACTACCAAACCGAATATAGGGTTCTTCCTCATAGAGAAGAAAAGAGCTCCCGTAAGCGGGGGGACTATGACTATAGCCGCATCGGAGGCCAGGTTACCGCAAATTCCGAAGAGGAAAACCGCTAAGATAATGAATTTTTCCGGCACCTTGGCGATATTCTTCATGAGGTTTTCCAGGAATCCGGACTTCGTGGTGACCCCCAGACCGATCATCATGACCAGGACCAACCCGAGAGGTGGAAATCCTGCGAAGTTCTTGACCATGCTTCTCACGGACCAATCGAACCCCTTGTGTGATAGCAGATTCATTATGGCCACGGTATCCTCCGTACCCGGTTTTTGGACTGAGACACCCTCAAAAACCGCGGAAAGAGCCAGGACTATAGCCCAGAGCCCCATGAACAGCCAAAAAGGATGGGGCAGTTTGTTTCCCGCTACCTCGATACCCTTAATGACCTTTACGAAAAAACCATCTTTTTTGGTCGTTTCCTTAGACATAAAAGCCCTCCATAAATAACACTAAAAAAGCCTGAACGAGTCGAGCCACCCCCGACATACATCAGCTACAGATAGAAAAAATCCCACTATGGCGACTCCCCTTTAAATCACCACCTCTCTGAAACATCGACTCATCTATCGAACCATCATACCAAAAAGTTGTCTGCGGTGAATACCCTTCAACTTAATTCGGAAAACTCAAGAGGACCTCGTCTCCCAATCTAACGACTCCCTCTTCGACGACCTTGAGAAAAAAACCTACGTCGGGAAGGAGGCACCATCCCCTATAGTCATAGGAATGGGGTTCTCCCGGCTTTTTTCCTATTTCTATAAGCAAAAGAGACACGGTACCTATTTTAAGCTCCGTCCCTACAGGAAGATCCTTCGGCAACCCCGAAACTATAAGGTTCTCCGCCAAGACACCTGGGGGAAAGCTGAATCCGGCCTGGATCTCCGCAGCCGATATATCCTCCGATCTCAACATACTGACCTCTCTCTTGGAGATACCTCTGTGAGAGTCCCCGTCTATACCACCGTACAGGAAAGAGGCATAGGGGACGGATCTCTTCGGTTCCCTACGTTTGGAGCTAATACATATAGCCTCGATTTTCGACATGATTATATAGGATCCTCCTTTTTTTTTCGGTGTATAATATAATCGCAACTAGGTTGCATTATATAGCATCTCCCATAAATAACGCTCGGGGGAAACATCGAAGGAGGTCCTGCTACGTGAAGCAGTCAACTAAGAGAAACATTGTCTCGATCGTTTCAATCGCTCTGTTCCTTTTCTCAACTGTGCCCTCGACAGCTACGGACAGGGAGATAGTGGCCGTGGCCGCCGGAATAGCACCATGCGTCGAGGAGGTCATGACGCTTTATGTATCGGAAGGGAACGAGCCTCTCTCCATCGTGAAGGGACCCTGTGGAGCCCTGGCAAAACAGGCCGACGCCAACGCCCCGTATGGCCTTATACTGCTCTCGGAACCGAGATGGCCAAAGTGGATGGAGAGTCGCGACCTTCTGATGGACATCCACACCTTCGCCATCGGACAACTGGTACTGTGGAGTCCCGGGACGGAAAAACCGAATCTGTCCGATCTCGAAAAGAAAACCGTAGCCATACCGGATCCGGATACCACCGCCTACGGAATGGCTGCCCAAAAACACCTACAAAAACTGAATATGTGGAACTCGCTCGATCGAAAAAAAATCCTACCGGCAAAGTCGGCCCCTCAGGCGATTATCACAGTAAAAAGCGGTGCGGCTGAATGGGCTTTTATCCCCGAGAGCGCAGCTCTGAAGGCCGAAGGTTCGTTTACCGTCATGGAGGGAGCCACTCTGCCTCAGGTAGGAGGTCTATCCCCTTCCGCCGGGGTCGAGGCAAAAAAATTCTGGTCTTTTTGCCGTTCCTCACAAGTCGACCCTATCTGGCTGAAGTGGGGGTTCGCTCTGGAGGGACGTAATTGATCCAATCCCTGACAATAAGCCTTAAAGTCCTGATTGTAGATGTCCCCCTTCTCTTGATAATCGGCACGTCCTCGGGCTGGCTCCTCGCTAAAAAGGATTTTCCAGGCAAACCGATTCTGGAAACAGCCCTGATGCTTCCGGTAGCGCTACCTCCGGCGGTTTTGGGACTCTATCTGCTCATGGCACTCGGCAGCATACCTGCCATGAGATCGATGGGATTGCTCTTTTCCTTCCCCGCCGCCTCTATAGCGGCCCTTATTCCGTCGATGCCTTTGATAATATCCGCGTCCAGGACCGGTTTCCTCTCCGTACCCAACTCTCTGGAGGAGGTGGCACGGACTATGGGGAAGGGAGAATGGCAGATATTCTACAGGATAACCCTTCCTCTGGCACGAAAGTACATACTGGCCGGGTTGGCTTTGTCATCGGCCAGAGCGTTAGGTGACTTCGGTGTTACCCTGATGATAGCGGGGAACATACCGGGAAGGACGCAGACTTTGCCGTTGTACATATATAGCCAGGTTGAGTCTCTGGAGTTCGCAAAGGCGAACGCCGCAGCGGCTGTGCTGGCATGTGTCGGCGTAGCCAGCCTGCTTTTCGTTAGAAGAATGGAAGACCGATCGTGACGTGGCTGGACGCATCCTTCAGACACAGCGTAGGAGATTTCGACCTAGACGTCGACATCTCCATGGAAAAGGAGATCTCGGTCCTCTTCGGACCCAGCGGAGCGGGAAAAAGCATGACCCTGAGATTTCTGGCGGGACTAATCAAGCCTAACGGCGGAGGCAGACTGATCCTTGGTAACAGGATATTGTCGGACGGGAATTCATGGACATCCCCGAAGACCAGAAGAATATCCATGGTGTTTCAGGATCTCGCCCTTTTTCCACACATGACAGCCCAACAAAACGTGGCTTTCGCCATGGACGACAGGATGCCCCGAAAAGAAGCTAATAAAGAGGCGAGTAGATGGCTCGAAAAGGTGGGATTAGACGGAAAGAAGGACCTGTTTCCGCACCAACTCTCCGGAGGGCAAAGACAACGGGTCGCCCTGGTCAGATCTCTGGCCTCCGAGCCGGATCTGATCCTCCTGGATGAACCGTTCAGCGCTTTGGATACCCCTCTCAGAAGATCTCTGAGAAGAGAGCTGAAAAGGCTTCACAGAGAGACCTCCGTTCCCATGATATACGTTACCCACCAGATAGAGGATGTCTGTTCGCTGGGGGACCGCATCTTTCTGGTAAAGGACGGCAGGATCACCGGCAAGATAAGGTCGGAGGAACTGCTATCCGGGACGGGGGAAAGATGGCATTCCCTGGGATGGGGAACCACTATGGAGGGGACGGTGGTGAGAGGCGACGGAGGTATGCGTTTCCTTTGGAACGGAGGGAAGCTAATGCTCCCGCCTTCGATAAACGATGAGGGCCCAGCCTCTGCCTTCATAAGCCCCGACAATATATCTCTGCTATATCCGGACATACCGATGGATCCTATCTTCTCCGAAAATATAGTGCGAGGAACGGTGCTGGAGAGGTACGTCATAGGCAACGTGTGCCATCTACACGTGGACGGAGGAGGAACTAGCTGGCAGCTGGAATTCCCTTCGACCTCATACACCTCGCTAGATACGGAGGAAGGTTCATCCGTGGCGATGGCGATAAGGCCGAGGAATATATCGATCATATTCAAGAATCGGAGGAATCTACCATGAATAAAAAAACCTTGCCCCTGGAAAAGGCCATAGGCCATCCTCTATCCCACGACCTCACTCAGATATCACCGCAGAGAGGATTCAAGGGGGCTCGTTTCAAGAAGGGGCACGTCGTAGAGGAATCCGACCTTGAGGTCCTTAAGTCCATGGGAAGAGCCCATCTCACGGTACTGGAACTCGAACCGCAGGAGGTTCACGAGGACGATGCATCGGTGAGACTCTCTAGGATACTGACTGGAGATGGGGTCTCTAGATCGGGGCCGTCGGAGGGGAAATGCACTTTGAAAGCGAAAAGAGACGGTCTGCTCCACTTCGACACCGACGGGATAAACGGGATCAACCTGGATCCAAGCTGGATAATCTCTACATTGCCGGTCAACGTTCCTGTTAAACGGGGAGAGATCGTGGCTGGGTTCAGAGTATTGCCTTTAGTCGTCGACGAAGAACAGGTGAAAAGAGCGGAGGAGATAGCGTCCCCCATATCGGTGATACCCTTTTCTCCCTTAAAGTTAGGGCTCGTAACCACCGGCAAAGAGCTGGCCGAGGGACGTATAAAGGACGCTTTCAGACCGAAACTGGAGGTCAAGATAGCCGAATACGGAGGAACAATTATAGAACAGACCGTAGTTCCCGACGAAAAGGAGGTCATAGTCCAGGCGATAAATCACATGGTCGATATAGGGGCAGAAGCGATCATATGCACCGGGGGGATGAGCGTGGACGCCGACGACGTCACCTCATCCGCTATAGAGACAACTACGGACGAGACCATCTTCAAGGGGATACCCGTCCTTCCCGGATGCCATATAATGCTCGCCCGAAAGGGAGGATTGCCCGTACTGGGAGTCCCGGCGGGAGCGGTATTTGAGACGTGGACTTCCCTGGATCTTCTGTTGCCCCGGGTATTCACGGGAAAACTCCCCTCCTTCGAGGAGACCAGAAGATGGGGAGTCGGCGGACTTTGCAGACACTGCGAGATCTGCAACTTCCCCAACTGCGGCTTCGCATCCCGTTGAGCCTGACATCATGGACTACAGAAGAAAACTCAACGAGCTCGGGCTCAAGGCCACTCCCTGTAGGAAAGCTATCCTGCAGAGATTAGCCAAAGAGGGAGAGCCCATGGCTCACTGCGATCTCGAATCGGATCCCGAGCTAGCCCCCTTCGATAGAGTTACCCTCTACAGAAACCTAAAATCTATGGAAGAACGGAAAATGATCCACCGCATACTCGGCATAGACGGAATATGGAGATACTGCATCCACGACGAAGGAATTGTAGGTTGCCCAGGAAACCACGCTCACTTAATCTGTACCGAGTGCGGAAGAATGATATGCTTAAAGGAACAACCCATACCCAACATAAGCCTTCCGGAGGGCTGGACCATAAGGGGGAAGCAGTTTATGGGATATGGAATATGCGACGAGTGCAATTCTAAAAAGGCGAAAGATCACGAGGAGGATTAAGATGACCTTGTTGGCATCGGCGATTAAAAACCTAAACGACGTGATAAGAGAGAGTAGCTACCCTACCGGCTCGAACATAACCGCCAGAGCTCTCGGAGTGGAGGAAGCCCTAGGGGACCCGTCCCCGTACAAGGACTTCGCCCTACAGAGAGGCGTCGAGAAGTTAATGGACGTCGAGATAGACGGTCATCATGGGCAGTCCTTCACTTCCAGTCCATCCAATTGGGTTGGGACTCTCTCGGACGTACTGACTATGAATCCAGACGACGATAGATCGAGAGCCCTTATTATAGGCACCGTCAACGCCCTGTCGTCAGCCCTCGGCATATGCGGGCACACGGTCCACTGCAAGGACTCGGAGCCCGACTCCTGTGGATCTGAGATCGCCGACCTGATAGAGGAGAAACTGCCACCTGACGGTATCCTGGGCATAGTAGGGTACCAGCCCGCTATGCTGCGCAACGCTTCGGAGAAACTGGGACCACAAAGGGTAAAGATCGTCGACCTGAACCCTGCCAACATAGGTCAAGTCCGATATGGAGTAGAGGTCTGGAACGGAGACGAGGACATGGAGAGAATGGCGGACCAGGTCGACCTCTGTCTCGTCACCGGCTCCACCTTGGTAAACGATACGATCGACTCGATAGTCGAAATATACGAGAGAAGAGACAAGGAGATCATCTTCTTTGGCACCACCATATCGGGGACAGGCGCCCTCTTGGGGCTAAATCATCTATGTCCGAAATCATGTTGAAAACGGGAGCGATAGTTCCAGCCGCCGGATATTCCTCCCGAATGGGAGCCTGCAAGGCTACCATGGAGATACTGGGACTTCCCGCCATGGAATGGGTGGTATCGAATCTTCGACAGGCCGGTATCGAGGAGATCCTAGTAGTCACTGGACACTGGAGAGAAAAGATCGATCCCTTGGCCCAAGCGCTCGGATGTAAGACGGTCCACAACGAACGATACGAAGATGGGATGTTCTCATCGGTCCGAAAGGCCCTTGAGGCCATGCCTGTAAGTTGGGATCGTTTTCTCTTCCTTCCGGTCGACATCCCTATGGTAAAGGCCGCTACTCTATCGAGACTCGCCGGTCTGGCAGGGAGTTCTACCGTCGCCTACCCCACGTTTCTCGGAAAAAGAGGCCATCCTCCCATTATAGACAGGAAAGCCGTTTCGAAAATCCTGGGCTGGAACGGAGAAATGGGCTTGAGGGGGGCCTTGAATCTGTTGGAAGATCAGAGCTCCGAAATTCCCGTGGCGGATCGCTTCATACTCTGCGACATGGACGACAGAGAGGATCACGTAAACCTTTCCTCAATGGCCTCGAATAGAACGATCCCCTCCGAAGAGGAGATCAGAGCCCTCGAAACTATGTACGAAACCCCGACGAGGGTGATACGACACGAAAAGCAGGTTACCGAGACCGCCCTCAAGATGGCCAATCTCCTGATCGAGAGAGGTACAAAGCTCGACCTGCCTTTATTGAAGGCGGCAGCATCCCTCCACGACCTCTGTCGCACCGAGAAAAAACACGGAAAAGTCGGAGCTGAAGCACTGCGTTCTCACGGATTTCCGTCGGTCGCTAGTCTGGTGGAACTGCACATGGACTACCCCTACGACGGCGTTCTGGACGAAGGCGCCCTGCTCTATCTGGCGGACAAGCTCACCTGCGACGACAGAATATGCTCTCCGGATGAACGGCTCGCCGGGATGCTGGCCAAGTTCAAGGATCGGCCGGAAGCCAGAAAAAACGCGGCCAGAAGGCTGGAAAAAGCGAAAAAGATGCTGGATGATTTTTCTAAAGCGATAGGCAGGGACGGCATGGAGGAACTGAGATGACCTGCAGAGTCTATCTGATACGCCATGGTGAACCAAAACTGGAGGAGAAAAGGACGCTCTACGGCGCCACCGACCTTCCTCTTTCAAAGAAAGGTAGGAAATCGGCGAAAGAACTGTCCGACGTCATCGGTAGAATTTCCCCGGACTTCGTCGTATCCAGTCCCATGATCAGATGTCTAGACACCGCCGAAGAAGCGGGCCTTAAGCCTTTGGAGGTTCCGGATCTCAGGGAGATCGACCTGGGAGAATGGGAGATGAAGAAATTCTCCCACCTGGCAAGGGAATGCCCGGAGGACCTCGACAAGAGGTGGACCGAGATAGAGACCTTCAGACCTCCCAAGGGAGAAAGCTTCGAGGACCTCGCAAAGAGGACCGTACCTGCCATCAGGGGAAGGCTGACAGACCGCAGGTCACTAACGGTTTTCGGACATCTGGGTGTATTCAGGACCATTTTATGGAAGGAGATCGGAATTTCCCTCAGAACCGTCTTTTCCATGGAACAGGATTATTGCGGGATCCACGTACTGGACTACGGCTCCAAAGGGGTAAAACTGGTCAGATCCAACTGGAGCCCCCAAATAACATAAAAGGAGAAACGATATGACCCCAGAGATAATCGAAGCGATGGAAAGGTCTATAAGAGAGAGAGTCCCCGGAGTACTCTGCACGGTAGTGGCGAAAAACGGATCCACCCCCTGTCGGATAGGTTCGAAGATGTGGGTCGAAAAAAACGGCACCACGATCGGCACGGTCGGAGGTGGAGCTCTGGAAAGAGAGACCATATCGAAAGCGCAGAAGCTGCTCTCAGATGACCGTCCTCACGAGATGATGGAATACCGGCTGGAGGCGGAATCTTCCGATACGGAGGGGCTTATATGCGGAGGCAGCACCGCCATCTTCATGGAGGCGATAGGCAGGAGAAGAGATCTGGTCATATTCGGAGCAGGACACGTGGGACGGGCGGTGGGAACCATAGCCTCCCTCTGCGGTTACTCCGTGATTTTCTGGGACGACAGAGACGGGATAACGGCTCCATCGAGCTGTTCTAAATTTGTGAATCTGCCTCTCGAAGAGGCCATCGACACCCTCCCGATGGAACCGGGAGTCTCCGTCGTTATATGCACCTGGGCCCACGGAAAAGACGGAGACGTGGTGAAACTCCTGGATGGCAGGAATCCATCCTACGTCGGCATGCTTTCCTCCAAAAAGAAGGCCGCCACCCTGTGGGAAACACTGGAAAAAGAGGGAGTATCCAAAGAACATCTAGAGAGAATCCATACCCCCATAGGACTGGAAATCGGAGCCGGGTCCCCTCAGGAAATAGCTGTGGCAATAATGGCCGAGATCATCTCCAACGATTCCGGAAAAAGCTCCTCCGGCTGTCCTTCCGCAATCTGAGAAAGGGAGCTTTCTGTTATACTGATTTTCGAGAGACCTTACTCGAAGGGGGATTTGGAGCATGAAAGAATATACCGGATCGTTAAGAGACATAACGCTGGACGACGCCAGCGGTCCCACCATGGAAAAAAGAATCGTATTCAGCCCGAAAGTCCACGACTGGCCAGGACACGTGGTACGCTATTTCACCATAAAAGCGGGAACGGGAAACCCGCTTCACTGCCACGAATGGCCTCATTGGGGGCTGATCCTGAAAGGAGAGGCTACGGCGATCGTAGACGACCAGACGTTCGAACTCAAGGAGGGCGGCTGGTTCTACATACCTCCGAAGGTGCACCATAGATTCCAGGCCAAGGAACATTGCGACTTCCATTTCATCTGCATGGTACCCGAGGAGGGGGATAGACTTCCTCCCACACTGGTGGAGTAAAAGAACGGGACGTAGTTCGGCCGAACCTACGTCCCGTTTTACCGTTATTTTTGCCTCATGCTTATGGGATCCGAATACTGGGCCTCGGCGTCCCAGGGGAACAGTATCCAGGTATCCTGACTGACCTCGGTTATGTACGTATCGACGTACGGCCTTCCCTCCGGTTTGGCATAAACCGCTGCGAACCGAGCCTCCGGAAACATATCCCTGACAACCTTCGCAGTCTTGCCGGTATCGACGAGATCGTCCACGATAAGCCACCCCTCGCCCTTGCTGGACGTGTCGATCTGCTTCAATATCTCCAGCTCGCCCTGACGCTTCATGGTATAGCTGGATACACATACGGTATCGACCAGCCTTATATCGAGCTCTCTAGCTATTATGGCGGCGGGGATGAGTCCCCCTCTTGCTATACCTATTATCCTCTCCCACTTGCGGTCCAAAAGTCTCCAGGCCAGGGCCTTGCAGTCTCTCTGAATCTGTTCCCACGATACAGAGAAAGTCTTGTGGTATCTTTCCTCCGAACCCATCTGGCATTTCCTCCAAAGATAAAAAGTCTCCCCTGTGAGGGAAGCGTTTTGCCTGTCCATTATTTTACCCAAATCGAGAAAAATGTAAAACCAGGGTAACTGTATTCATGGATATACATCGTCCTTACGTGATATACTCTGGCAAAGACGGGCTTCGTCTCGTTAATACGTAGAGGAGGTATTGACTGTGAAAAAACGGTTACTGACAGGCATCATCGCCCTATCCCTCGCGCTTCTCATGATCGGCACCGCTACCGCCGCCATGAAAGCCATCCCAATTCAGGACATAAAGTCCGGCTTCATATACATAGGGCCAGTGGGAGACGGAGGCTACACCTTCATGCACGATCAGGGAAGAGCCTATATGCACGAGAACAACCCCGACCTGCCTAAGAGCGTTATAGTGGAGAACGTCCCGGAAGGACCTGATTCCGCCCGAGTCATCGAGACCCTGGTGAGAAAGGGATGTAACGTGGTCTTCGGAACCTCCTTCGGTTACATGGACTTCATGGTCGACGTAGCCAAGAGACATCCCGACACCTACTTCATGCACTGCTCGGGATATAAAACGGCGGACAACATGGGAACCTACTTCGGCCGCATGTATCAGGCCCGCTACCTTTCCGGAATAGTGGCCGGAGCCATGACAAAGAGCAACGTACTCGGTTACGTGGCGGCTCAGCCGATCCCGGAGGTCATAAGAGGCATAAACGCCTTTACCCTTGGAGCCAGAAGCGTCAATCCCAAGGTCAAGGTAAAAATAATATGGCTGTTCTCCTGGTTCGACCCAGGCAAGGAGAAAGAGGCAGCCAAGGCCCTCATCGACGCTGGCGCCGACGTCATAGGTATGCACGCCGACAGCGGAGCAGCACCTCAAGCCTGCGAAGAAGCCGGAGTATACGTAATAGGATACAACAACGACATGTCCAAGTTCGCACCGAAGATGCACCTGACCTCTCCTATATGGAACTGGGGAAAATACTATGACTACACGGTCAAACAGATAGCCCACGGAGTATGGGCTCCCGATCAGGTATGGTGGGGACTGAAAGAAGGATTGGTAGAACTCGCCCCGTTCAACGAAGCAGTGCCAAAGTCCCTTCAGGAAACGGTAGAATCCAGGAAAAAGGCCATAATATCCGGGGAATGGGACGTCTTCTGGGGACCCATATGGGACCAAAACGGCGAGCTGAAGGTCGCCGAGGACGCAAAGATGACCGACGGAGAGATGCTCGGAATGAGTTGGTTCGTGCAGGGCGTCGAAGGCACCATTCCCAAATAGACTCATTCATAATTAATTCGCCGAGATAGGTTTTCAGTGTATCATAACAAGAGGGTGCTTCATAAAAGAGCACCCTCGCTTTATTTCCTCATATCCATGATACCGTGCAAGGGGGGACTCTTTTTATGACGACGTCGGAACCAAGCCCTTTGGTCAATATGAGAGGAATCGTAAAATCCTTTCAAGGCATCAGAGCTAATGACGAAGTGGACCTCTCGGTCAAACCGGGGGAGGTAATGGCGCTTTTAGGGGAAAACGGAGCCGGGAAATCCACCCTGATGAACGTACTTTCCGGCATATATCGTCCCGACGGAGGGTCTATCGAGATCGACGGAGAAGAGTGTTCCTTCGGATCCCCTCACGACGCGATAGCCAGAGGTATAGGTATGGTACACCAGCACTTCATGCTGGTCCCCTCTCAGACGGTATGGGAAAACATGATCCTGGGTTCCGCCGACCTTCCTCAGATACTTCCGAAAAAAAAGATCATATCCGATATAGAGTCAATATCCCGTCAATACGGCCTGGACGTCGATCCCGAGGCCCTGATATGGCAGCTTTCCATAGGAGAACAGCAGAGGGTCGAGATACTCAAGACCTTATACAGAAACGCCAAGGTCCTGATACTCGACGAACCAACGGCGGTCCTCACCCCTCAGGAAGCCAGAAATCTATTCTCCACCGTAAAGAAAATGACCTCCGAGGGAAGAGGCGTGATCTTCATATCTCATAGACTGGACGAGGTAATGGAAATTTCAGACAGGATCACCGTCCTCAGAAAGGGGAAACTCATAGGCACGGTGGACACCTGCAAATCCTGCAAGGAACGGATAGCCGAGATGATGATCGGCCGAAGGGTATCGCTGGAGATGGATAAAAAAAACCTTTCCCCAGGAAACGTCACATACAGCCTGTTCGAGATCACAGCTCTCAGCGATCGAGGTCTCAAGGCTCTGGACCAGGTATCTTTCGACCTCAGGGAAAGGGAGATACTGGGGATAGCGGGAGTCGCCGGAAACGGACAGACCGAACTGTGCGAGGTCATGGCCGGTCTCAGAAGGCTGGTCTCGGGAAATCTCTTCCTCGGCGGAAAAGATATAACCGGGAAAGGGGCCAGAGAACTGATAGACGCGGGAGTTCGCTACATACCTGCGGATAGACGGGGAACCGGCATGGTCTCCAACATGGACGTAGGGGAAAACTCCACCCTCAAGAGATATTGGAGAAGCCCAGTAGCTCACGGCGTTATCATAGACTGGAAGATAGTTATCAAACACGCTTTGAACATCATAAAGAACTTCAACGTGGATACGCCCTCGGTGGGAACCCCTGTCAGGAATCTATCGGGAGGTAACATTCAAAAACTGATGCTCGGTAGAGAGCTCAGCGACGTTCCTAAGATCCTGATAGCGATGAATCCTACATGGGGGTTGGACGTGGCGGCGACCAGGTTCGTCAGGGAACAGCTTCTGGACGAGAGAGAGAAAGGGGCCTCCGTTCTTCTGATATCCGAGGACCTGGACGAGCTGTTGGCTCTGAGCGATCGCCTGGCTGTGATGTACAGAGGTTCGATAATGGGGATCGTCGACGAGCCATCGTCGTTCGGGGTGGAGAAGATAGGCATGATGATGGCCGGAACCAGGATGGATGAACTGGGGAGGACCAAGGCATGAGGATAAAAAGGCAGAAAAGGATAGGACAACCTCTTTGGTTGGACCTGGCTATTCCCGTCGGAGGACTTCTGATGGCCTTTCTGGCAAGCGGAGTCTTTCTCGTCATGATGGGGGTCTCTCCCATCGAAGCCTATAGGGAAATGTACTATTCCGCCTTTGGCGACAGCTACGGCCTTAGCGAGTGTATGGTCAAGGCCATACCTCTGGCTATGACGGCAATAGCCCTTATGCTGTCGTTCAAGATGCTGATATGGAACATCGGGGCGGAAGGGCAGATATTCATGGGAGCTATCGCAGCGACCGCCGCGGTAAGATACTTCCCCGTAGAGGGCCATTGGACCATGATGACCATAATGGGCATATCGGCGATTATCGCAGGAGGCATATGGGCCGCTTTCGCCGGCTATTTAAGGGCTCGGTGGAACGTCAACGAGATCATAACGACCCTCATGATGAACTATATCGCCATACACCTGATGGACTACTTCGTCTACGGTCCCTGGAGGGATCCGTCCAGTCTGGGATTTCCCATGACGGCGCCCTTCCCGGAGACGGCCAAATTGGTACCTATAGGATGGGGGCGGGTCCACTCGGGCATCTTCATAGCTTTGGCCTTGATTCTATTGGCATGGTGGGTCTTCAAGATGACCCGTTGGGGATACGAGATAAGGGTCATAGGAGAAAACCCGAAGGCAGCTACCTTCGCCGGAATAGACTACGTCAAAAACGTCGTTGTGGTGATGTTCATATCGGGAGCCATAGCCGGACTGGCCGGGATGAGCGAGGTCGCCGGGCTTCAGGGCAGGTTGCAGCATGGTTTTTCCGGAGGATTCGGTTATACCGCCATCATAGTGGCCTGGTTATCCAGGCTGAACCCTCTGGCCATAGCGATCGTATCCTTCCTCATGGGAGGTCTACTGGTCGGAGGCGAATCCCTCCAGATCGTGATGGGGCTGCCTATCGCTAGTACCCTAGTGGTTCAGGGATGCATCCTGTTTTTTATACTGGCTGGAGAGTTCTTCCGAAGATACCGAATCGTCCTGGTGAAGGAGGAGATCTAACGTGGAGATCATCGTACCCATATTGGCCGCAGCGGTCAGAAGCGGAACCCCGATCCTCTACGCCACGTTGGGCGAGATAATAACCGAAAAGGGCGGAGTGATGAACCTCGGGTTGGAGGGATTGATGCTCTTGGGAGCTTTATCCGGTTTCGCCGTCACATCGTCCACGGGGAACCCGTGGCTCGGGGTTGCGGCAGCCTTCGGCATAGGAGCCTTCTTCAGCCTGTTTCACGCCGTAGTCTGCATAACCCTCGGAGGGAACCAAGTGGTCAGCGGCCTGGCTTTGACCATGCTGGGAACGGGGACAACCGCCATACTCGGTATAAATTACGTAGGAGAGACCATCAAGGGACTGACGAAGACAACTATACCCTTTCTGGGCGAGCTCCCCCTCGTAGGGCCGGTCTTCTTCGACCACGATCCACTGGTCTACATATCCTATGCATTGGTCGCCTTCATGTGTTGGTTTCTATGGAGGACGAAGACCGGATTAAACCTAAGGGCGGTAGGAGACAACCCCCGGGCCGCCGATTCGGTCGGTTTGAACGTAGCGGCCATACGTTACGCGGCCACACTGATAGGAGGCGGAGTCGTTGCCGTAGGAGGAGCCTATATGTCCATATCCTACAGCCACATGTGGACAGAGGGGATGTCCGCAGGCAGAGGCTGGATAGCGGTTGCTCTGGTGATCTTCGCGATATGGCACCCAGCCAGAGCGGCATTCGGATCCTATCTTTTCGGAGGAGTCGAGGCCTGTCAGCTCAGGATACAGGCGGCGGGAACGAACATCCCGGCTCCCCTCCTCCTTATGCTGCCCTACATACTGACTATAACGGTATTGCTGGTCATATCCGTGAAAAAAGGAAAGGGGATACTGTTCGGGGCTCCAGCAGCCCTAGGCACCCCATTTTACAGAGAGGAACGTTAAAGCTATTCCTCGATAAAGAGGACCGGTTAAAAAACCGGTCCTCTTTATCATAGCTCCTCCACTTCCTTTATCGACTCGGATATGGATTCCAGCTGTTCCACTCCCTGAATGTCGGACTCCAACATAGGCAGACGAACGATACCATACACTCCGAACCGTTCCTCTATGGTCTTGAGATATCCATCCTGAGCCTCTCTGCGCTTCTCGAAAAAGGCCCCGGCTTCAGGGGGAATGATCCTATTGACCACCACGGAGCCTACCTTTATATCGAACTCCTTTAGCAATTTTATAGCCCTTTCCGTCTCGAGAATAGGCATCTTTTCCGCGTTCAAAACGAAATGAAAGACTGCGTTATCGTGATCGGTGAGCAGATCTTTGGCTCTCTGGAATCTATCTCGACGACGGGAGAGAATGTTGAATATCGGATCGTCCTTGAGCTTTTCCTGAAGCTCCTTCTCGTATCTGGCCGCCAGTCTCATCAGATCCATGGCCTTGGTTCTCTTTTTTATCAGATGGTCGATCCAGACCTTCAGCACCTCGGGAAGGGTCAAAAGCCTGAGAGTATGGCCGGTAGGAGCGGTATCGAAGACTATTACGTCGTATTTATCCCCCGCCTCCTCCATCAAATCGATAAACCTGTCGAATATGGCCGCCTCTTCCGCACCGGGAGAGAGATATGCGATACGAAGCTGACGTTTTATCTCCTCGACTATCGCTGCACTGACTATATGAAGCATCTGTTGCTGAATGGACTCCATATATTTCTTCGCCTCAAGCTCCGCGTCTATCTCCAGGGCCCAGAGATTTTTCTCAACCTCCACGACCTCGCTCCCAATCGGAGATCCTATTGCGTCCGCCAGAGAATGAGCAGGATCGGTCGACACCACCAAGGTCCTTACGCCCCGACGTGCCAAGGAGAGAGCGTAGGAGGCGGCACAGGTCGTCTTACCGGTTCCGCCCTTTCCTCCGAAGAAGGTATATCTACGATACATATTTAGACCTCCGTCCTAAGATCAATCGAAATCGAATTGAGCCGCTTTCTCGGCCAAGATCATCTTTCTGTTCTGAATACGCCTCTCCCAGGCATCCATATCGGACGCCACATAGGGCAATAGCTCGAGCATATAATAGGAGATGGGGTTCGGTATACCAAGATAATCGCCGAAGAGAAGCAACATAAGATCGTCGTTCTCGTCGAAGGCCTCTTTTCTAACGACGGCACTACGTTTATCTAAAAACGTCCCAAACATAAAAAGCTTGGCGTAATACAATATTTTTTTTATTCTACCTACCATGTCTAAACTTCCTCTTTTCTTTTTCGAGACCATCCTTGGCTATATCTTCATCGCTGAGTCCAGCGAATCTAGGATCTTTCAGCAACATCCTGCCCACCTTGGGGGGGATTCCCAGATCGGTCTCTATCCTCTCCAAGGTAGCCTTCTGCATGGGCTGATGCCAAAGATACTCTCTCACCATTTCCCGGAGTTTCTCGTATTCCGCTCGACAGGATCCGCAGGCCATATCCTCGGGGCCACCCCAAAAGGCCCTGTCGCATATGGCGCATTTCTTCAATTCCACTCTAGATCGATCCATCGTCATCCCCCGGATATCAAAGCCGACGTAATAGTCTTCATCATTAAATCCCGACTGAGGGGTTTGGATAGATAATCATCCATTCCCGACTCCATACATATCTCCCTGTCACCCTTCATCGCATTGGCCGTCATGGCTATTATTATCGGACGATAGGATATAACTCCTCTTTTCTCCATGAATCTTATCTTTCTGGTCGCCTCAAGTCCGTCCATACCGGGCATCTGAACGTCCATAAGCACGAGATCGTACCTTTTAGCCGATACCGCCTCAACCGCCTTGAAGCCATCCTCTGCGACGTCTATGGTCCAGTCGAGCTCTGCCATCATGGCTTCCGCCAGTTTGCGGTTCAACATATTGTCCTCTACCAACAGGACTGTCAAATCGCGAGGCGTCTCCATATCATCGGAGGTAACAACCGAACCACCCCCCACAGCGGGAGGATGGAACTCATTGGTCAAGACGGGAAGAGGCACGTCCACGAAAAAAGTGCTTCCCTTTCCCTCCTCGCTCTTCAACCACAGGCGACCTCCCATGATCTCCACTATCTGCTTGGCTATGGACAGACCGAGACCAGCCCCCTTATGCCTCTTGGATCGGGAGTCATCTACCTGGTAGAAGGTACCGAATATATGGTCCCTCTTATCCTCAGATATACCTATGCCTGTGTCCTTCACGGCGAAACGAATCGTAGCCTCTCCCTCGGCACGACGAACCATGGAGACTACCAAGGTCACGGAACCTCTCTCCGTAAACTTAACCGCGTTTTCCGTCAAGATCAAAAGTACCTGTCTCATACGTAACGTATCGCATTTTACCAATCTAGGAGCATACTCGTCGAAAACGAGCTCTATAGCAAGCTCGTCGGAACTATTTCTCACCCTGGTCATATCCATAACGGAACGACACAATTCGTAAAGATCGCAGGATTCCAAGGAGAGGCTCATCTCTCCAGACTCGACTCTAGACAGGTCCAGGATACCGTCTATAAGTTTCAGCAACTCTCTACCGGCCAATCTAGCGTCTTCAAGATATTCTCTAGGACCGTCTGGGATATCTGCGGACTCCAAGGCCAGGTTGGTCATACCAAGTACTACGTTTATAGGGGTACGAATCTCATGGCTCATGTTGGCGAGGAAAGCGCTTTTGGCGGCGTTGGCTGCTTCGGCCTTCTCCTTTGCGAGGAGAAGTTCGTCGTGGGTGTTTTCCAAGTCAGCGGTCCTACGTTTGACCAAATCCTCTAGATTACGCTGGTAATTGGTCAACCTTTTTTCCGATTCGGTCAAGCTGGACACCTTTTTCTCCAGATCTTCGTTCAGCTCATGAACGAGACCATAAAGCTCAAGATTCTGAAGGGAAATGGACGTTATGTTCAATATCAACGCCAGAAAAGAAAGAGAGATGTCGTCCATGCAACCCTTGTCCCGATCGACTACGGCAACGAACATACCCATTATTCGAGACACGGTGGAGAGAGAGCACAACATCAAACTATAACTGCCATCGCTGGAGCTCAGTACGGTAGGCTGAGTCCTTCCCAGAACCCATGCGAAGGTTCCATCGTCGACCAGTCCATTTCTCTCGACCTCGACGAAATCTCGCCACTCGGAATCGTCGCAAAAAGCCTGATAAAAATCCTGATCCTCTTTATCCACGAGGTAGAAAGACACACATCTAAAATGACATAATCGCCGGAGCTTAGCGGAAGCGTCGGTCAAAAGCCCGGTCCGCGTCGTCGATTCCCCTATCATGGAGGATCGACTGTTGAAGCTCAACACAGAGTCCAGGGAAGCTATGACCCTATCCCTTTCCTTTTCCAGATAGTCGAGTCTTTTTTTAAGATCGATCATGCAATCTCTCCGATTCAGTCTATGAAGCTTCCTACGATCTCGCTTATCTGTCTGTTGGCCCTGGCAGTAAGGGTATCCAAGACGTTATGAGACAGCTCAAGGTGATCCCAGGCGTCCTGATCCAGCGATGGAATCGGAATTATAGGACTCCAACCATAACCCATCGCAAAGGACAACACATCGGCAACGTGCAAAATAGACGATTCCGACACATCGTCGGAGGCCAAGGGATTATCTTTATACTTTATGGTACTTATGAGATAGGGTGGAACCTGCCACTCCGAAAGCAAGGCGGCTCCCAAAAAGGAATGAGAGAATCCGAATGCCTCTCTCTCGCACACCGGCAGAGACATTTTCCTGGAGCTCGCTCTATCCAAGAGCTTCCCCATGAAATCCGGACACTCCCCCAGCAGTAGAAGCAGGCCAATGTCGCGGAGCAGCCCTGACAGAAAAAAATGGCTGTCCGATAGGAGATGCTTCTCTCCGGCCAGAAGTCTGGCAAATACACCGCAGGCCACGGAATTACGCCAGAAACGGTCCATATCTATGACATTTTGAGATAATCCAGAGAAATAGCGTATGGCCGTCACTCCGATCGCCAAGGTGGTAAGCTCCCTACCTCCAAGCACGGTAACCGCCCTTTGGATAGATCCTATCTTTGAGGGGAAACCGTAATAAGCACTGTTAACTATTCTGAGGAGCTTGGCGGACAGGCTGGTGTCCTTCTCCACGACTTGAGCTATATGAGCTGAGGAACTCCTGGGAGACCTAAGGACCTCGACGATTTGACGGTAAGTCTCGGAAAAAGAAAAAAGCTTGTTTTGTTTTCCTAACAATTGAGAGATAGATAAATCGAGCGACTTGATACGAGAGGGATCGTCCAGATCGTCCATATGAGATATATCAGGGACCACCGAGATACCCTTTTCGGCTATCAGAGCCATTATCCTCACAGTGGAGATACGGAACATCTCCCTTAACACCGGCGATCCTCTACCACAGAGAGAATATAGATGATCCAGATAGCTCGCGCCTTTGGTCATGGCCTCTTTGGGCATAGGAGGCAATTTGGGCAAACTCTCCGGCTGGGGCTCACCTTCTATCTCGACCTCCACTACTCCCCAGCTTTTAAGCAATCGGACGTGTTTATCCTCAAGATTCGTGCCGACCGGCAGTAGCAGCCTTCCGGAGGGAGCCACGACATCTACCTTTACGACCATACCTTCCTTGAGTTTATCCACCCGCAGTAAAGTCATAGGATCATCTCCCTCCGATACTTTCTCTATACTATCACAATGGGAAAACCCCGATCAGTTTCTACCGGATATTGCCCCCGGAACCCGCCATACCAAAGCTCCCATCAAGGCAACTATCGCTCCATCAGCCGCGAGAACCGCCCTTACAGGCCATATCTGACATACCACGCCGTTCACCACAAGGGCGGCGGGCATAACCGAATAGGCGACGGCGGTGAGAACGGCAAAAAAACGTCCCCTCATAGAGTCGGGAACCCTTCTCTGAAAATATCCCATAGCAGCGGCGTTTACCAAAGCCAGACCTCCCCCGGCGACGAACACCGACGGGACTCCTCCGGCAAAACCGGAAGACGAGGCGAAAGCGGCCATCGCGAGACCGGTCGTAAGGATACCCCAGAAAACCCTTCGAGATACCGACCCGGGAGAAAGGAAGCTCACTGACATCGCCACCACCACCGATCCAAGGGCGAGGCTCCCCTCGAGAAAGGCCACCCAGGAGACAGGGCCATCGAAACCGTATTTGACCATCATAGGGACCGACACCATCAGCGGAGCGGCAAAAAAGTTGAGACCTCCGAAAAGACAGAGATACCCTAAAACGTCGCCGTTGCTTCGCAGCCACAGTAAAAGCTCTTTCATACCGCCCTCTATAGAGGAGACCGGCAACCTTTCGGGACGAAGTGGATTCCCTATCATCACGATGAACAATAAAGAGAGAAGAAACGTCCCCCCATCCACGCCGAACGCTCCGGCGGTGCCCAAAGTAGCCAGGGCCACTCCGCCTAAGGCCGCACCTAGGACGTTCGACAGCTCGACAACGGATGAGTTCACCGCCGCGGCAGCAGCCAGGCTCTCTTCGTCGGTCAAGGCCTCGAGACATCCGTTGGCAGATGCCTCGAAGAGAGGCATAAAGGATGAAAGGGTCAACACCGAGAGGTACATCAAGAGCAAAGACATCTCCCCGATTATCAACAACCCCGTCATGACCGACATAACAGCCAATCTGGCACAATCGGCCACGATCATACAGGTCTTACGGCTGTATCGATCCGCCAAGGTCCCGGATATCGGCCCCAACACCACCGCAGGTAATAAGGTTATGCCCATGAGAAACCCGAGGTGCATCGGCCCATTAGGGCCCGCGTCGTTGACGGCCCACCAAGACAGAGCTATAGCGAAAAACTTATCCCCTATGGAGGACACGAAGCGAGCCAGGAAGAACCGCCTAAAATCCCCGAATCTGACCAGAGGGTGCCCTGTCAATGCCTTAAAATTCACCTCAACGGATCCTCCGATCCACTATGCGGCGAACCTTCCCCGTCCTTCCAAGCCTCTCTATCGTACCTCTGGGTACCACCGACAGCTTGACCGGACATCCGAAATCGGAGAGATGGTCGAACTGAGACGATTTTTTCTTAAGAACCCGGAGAAACTCCTCTTCGATCGAACAAGCGTCTCCTTCTACCGCTATAGAGACGTCCGGTCCCTTCGAACCATCCTCCACCACGACCTGATAGATCGGAGAAAGCCCGGAGAAAAGCGATACAGTGTCATCCAGATCCTTAAGGTAAAGATCGTTGTAGAGCAGACGAACCGAGTCGTCAGATCTGCCCATAAGCCTGAAACGGGGGGCTTTTCTGCCGCAATCGCAGGCCTCGCCTATCCACTCCGCTCTGTCGCCCAATCTATATCTTATTATCGGCTGAAGGGTCCTCTCCAGGGTGGTAGCGTAGAGCTCGCCATCGTCATCTATCTCGACGTAAACCCAAGACTCGTCCACGTGGAATTCATCATGTCTGCAATGAGGACATTGAAACGCCAAGGGACCTATCTCCACCGCCCCATAGGACAGAGAACCTACACGATTGGGAGAAAAGGCCTTTTCCAGCAAGGCTATGGACGACTTGCCCATGGTCTCTCCCGTGTAGAAGATTCGATCCAGATGGATCCCTCCCCTATTCAAAGCCTCCTCGGCAAGCTCCACCAGAGCGCTCGTCATGGCCATCACGACCGTAGGAGACAGTTCGACCAGAAGATCGACCGTATCCTTCGGAGACTGGTTGGCCGTCATAGACAACACCGTACATCCCGTTTCCTCCAGCCCTCCGTTGACCGCCAAAAATCCTGTATAGAGGGGACCGGCCACCATCAAGTTCGCCACCACATCGTCCCGACCTATTCCGAGAGTCCTAAATCCCCTTCCCAGCACCTCCGCTGATTTTCGGAACTCCGACGAAGTCCAGCGAAGCGATCTGGGATGACCGGAGGTTCCACCAGAGGAGAAAACGTATCCTCCCAAATCTGGATCGGTCAACATATCTTTGGAGGGATAAGAATTTTTCTCCAGGTCACTCTTTTCCATGCAGGGAAGCTCGGCAAAGGCTGAAAGGTTTTTCAGAGGAAGAGACAGATCCCTGTATTTTTCCCTATAGAAAGGTGCCTTCATGGCCTCGGAGAGAACCCGATTGAGCCTTCCCAGGAGCAACTCTGTTCGTCTGTCTTTAGAAACCCAGTTGAGCCCCAATCCATCTCTCGAGATATCCTCCCTGTTTATAAGCCGCACCAAACTGAGTGCTATATGAATGCCATCGTGAGATGCTTTTCCGTCGGCACCCAACCCCATAGTCCCAGGAAGACAGAAGCGCCGAACTCCAAGCTTTTGAAGGGTCTCTATCGTCTCGTCCATGAGAACATCAGGAACGGCCAAACCTACGGTCGACATGTAATACCCCATATCGAGGATATCTCCCTTCGCCAGCTCACCGATGTTCCTTATGGCAGAGACGAAAACGGTCCGATTTAAAGGAGACGGCAAAAGCCTAGCGCCCTGACCTAACACAACGGTATGTCCCAATCCCTGAAAGAGCTTCTTGTTACCGTGAACTTGATCCCAAAAAGCCTGTTCTCTCTCCCTGAGTATATCCACGGCATCGTCTATAGAAAGCCTATCCTGCGGGATCGACTCCTCCAGAGAGGACAGCTCCTCATGAAGTTTTTCGGCGACTCTGTCGACCAGGTCGCGTCCCTCTACGAAGATATTCTGGCAGCTGGTGCAGGCCCTCTGCTCCCATAGAGATACGTCCATGGCGAACCCTTTGATCGCCTCGTCCAGCTCCTCTTCGGAAAGACCCTCCCGTATCAGTGCCCAGCTGATCTTGGGCCCGAACGCCAGCACCTCATTTCCCGGAGACGCCATGGATCTGTAGGAACGGACGGCCTCCTCTCCTCCAAAGAGCAGTATCCCGTCAAACCTCCTACCTACAAGGTCCATTATTCCCTCGTTGGAATGACTCCAAGAGGTAATGGCTATAGAAGATGAGATCTTTCCCCCACGGTCCTCCTCAAGCAGGGCTTCGAGGAATATAAAAGGGAATATCGGATCCTGTCTGGAGATCTTGAGAACATTCAAATTCTTGGTTATCATACCCATCACGAGAGAATCGATCGATCCAAGGAAGATGTTGCCCGCCGCTATATGGCATATGCACCCAAGAGGGACAGCCCTTATGGGGCTGCCTCCGCTCTCGGTCCAACAATCCAGAACCCTACGATCCCCTAGGCAGGCCAGGCGCTCCTCCAGTGACCCCCGGGAAAGCAGCCCTTTCAGGACATCTAACCCTATCTCGACCATGGAAGGTGAAAACCCCGTAACGTCCGGCATAGCATCCATAATCCTATCCCTGTACGGTCCAGGGGATGTAAGCCTGGTTCCCACTCTATCCAGAAGGGATATGACATCATCCACCGATATGGAGGAGAATTTTTTCAGCCGCTCCGCCATAGCACTACTTTCAAAGACGCTGCGGGCCTCGTCGAGAGGCAGATCGGGCGGGAGTTCCCGCCACTCTCCGAAAAGAAAATGTCTCATGCTCTCCATGATTATCGTCCCTCCCTATCGGCGCGTACTTTATCCAGTATCTCCTGGGCCGCAATGGCACAGCCCTTATGTTTTTTCTTACCGCCTCTTCTTATCGAAGCGATATATTCGCCGGGAATACCGCAAGGACAGTCTTTCTCTACCCGGACCAGATCGGAGGACAGTATAGAACAGTTCGGCTGAGCGACATTCCAAGGCGATATCAGCTGAAGCAGGCCCTCCTCCCCGTGAGGCATAAATTCCATGGTCACAGGATGACGGACCGCCACCCTGGAGAACACGGGAACATGGTGATGGCCCATCGGACAGGAACAATAGGGTATGCCATGCTCGACCATTCCGTAGAGGTCCCTGACGTTCTCCTTGGGAAGTCCTATCCTCCTCTCCAGTTCGGAGGCAAACTCGGACTGCGTCATAGGCACCCCTGCATGGTTTTTCCAGCCTCCACCGGCTATGACGAAACTGTCTCCATCGACCTGGATAGACCTTCCCTGCCTATCTAATTCATCCAGGGTCTGAAATATAAAGGAGGGGAAACCGAGAAGACGCACAGGTCCCCTCTCGGCCATATCCGCAAGGGCATCAACAGCCTCCTCGGGATCGAAATCGAATATTCCCTCATCGTTCTTGCGAAGCAGCCATTTCTCTTCTGAAACAGGAGCGCACTTCATCTCCTGCTCATCGCTCCAACTGGTGCCGATGGATTGGGCGTCCTCTCTGGCATAGCTGAACATGAGATACCCCGCAGGTCTGGACGAACAAAAACCTATATCGTTAAATATCTTACTGGATATACGCTGTATTCTCTCCACACCGGGACGGTCAAACAACGCCTGGGTAACCTGCCCGCTGGTCCCAGAACTGGTCAGTGTCATGATAACGTCCTTTTCCGGAACAGAGATAAAACGATGGTATTTCATGGTATCCACGAAAACAGGAGGGAGTTTCAATACATCCTCCGGCCCCTTTAGATCTTCAGGAGAAAAATCGTATCTCTCCATAAGAGCTCTGACGTAAGACTGACAACTGAGCTGAAACAGGTAGTTCTCTCTGATTGCCTCGAGAAAAAGCCTATCCGATTCCTCGGTACGGCCAAAGGCTTTATCGATACAACTGTAGGCATCCACCGCTGGGAACTCTCTCATAGAGACTCCTCCCTTTCATCCATCTCGGCAACTATATACTCCAGTATATCCTGCCCCATCTTACCGGCGAGATTTATCCTAGACGGATCCAAAGACGTTTCGTCTAGATACTGAAGGATCAAGGCATCGTGTCCCCTCAGCTCTCCCGGGAGATATCCGGAAAACACGAATCCCATTCGGCGGCATTCCTCGGCGAAGGGCACAGCCTCGGGGACCTCTGCGTCCAGATAAAGGTACACGACGTCTAGCCGATCCCTGCGAAACTCCCTCAGCCTTTGATGCAGATCAGTCAAAGAATCCTGGCCGAAATCCACTATTCTTATCTCCCCGAAGTTGAACTCCCCCACCTTGTAGGCTCTGTTCCCCTCTCCTCTTCTAGAGGCTCTCTCCGGAAGGGAGACTGGAGACGATCGGACCTTCCCGTTCACCCCGCAGGAAGCGACTATGGCGGATACGATGGACACGTATCTATCGGGAACCCAGATATCGTAATCCACACGATGGCACAGGGGACGATACATAATCGCCGCACTCTCCCTCTGTCTCACCTCTCCAGCCAGGGCCTTGAAGTTCAAGTCTGAGAACAACGCCCCCAAAAGAATCCCGGTAGACATGAAACCGGACTTGGCTGCTCCCCTCTGTGAAGCTACGTGACTGGTCACTGCGTGGACGAACAATCCCTGAAGACCCGATCTCTCCGCCTCCGCCATGACCATCTCGTTCATCATCCCGAGAATTCCCTGGCCCCGACAGGATGGGTTTACGAAAGCCGCAGCCATCTCGGCTATGACGGAATCGAGATCGGAAAACGAAAGGGCCAGATGTCCCACGAGGGAATTTCTGGAATCGATTGCGACGAAGGACCTCATCATTCCGCTTTCGTTGAGCTCTCTTATCCTCTCCGGGTAATATACGAACTCCCTGTAGCTGTAACCGTAGGCTCGATAGGCACAGCGAGATATCTCCAGCGCCTCCTCCGACTTCATGACTCTAACCTCAAATGGCCCCAAAAAAGACTCCTCTTCAGGTGAATCGACCAATTCCCCATCGGTGAAATAACTGTCTATCCTCCTGTGACGAAAGTATTTGGTCATCCTGACCAATTTTCCGCCCTTGCCGAGATTGACGAACTCCACCCTGTCCATGGCGCCCTTCATTAACTTTATGCCTATCCCTCTCTCCGGAGCAGCTCCCCCCGAGAGAGGCTCTTTGAAAAAAAACGATTCGGGATCGAAGGGAAGTCCTTTATCGTGGACCTCGACAACTATGCCGGCAGCGCCCACATCGAAGGAGACGTCGAAGACATCCGTCTCGCCCTGGTCATATCCATGTTGGATGACGTTGCTGACCGCCTCCTCGATCGCCAACGCTACCATGGACGTGTCCCTCTGATCGCACCCCGCGACCCTGCACAGTCCCCTGACGAATCCCTCAAGGGGTTCCAGATACGTCAAATCCGTGGGCAACGAAACCGACGATCGCAACGACTCTCCAGCCATGACCTTCCTCCTTCTATCTACTTTTCTCGTAAAACTCCTGGACCACTCAGACGGCTTCTGCCTCCTCCCGAAGGTTCCACCCTTATCCGAGCCCCGATCCTCTCTCTTATCGCAGAGACGTGGGATATCACGCCTATGAGCTTACCGCCCCGCCGAAGCTCCGACAAGGCCTCTAGAGCCTGGTCCAAAGCGGCTTCGTCCAATGTGCCGAACCCCTCGTCCAGAAACAACGAGTCAACCCTAACCTTACGACTGGACATATCGGAGAGCCCCAGGGCTAGGGATAGACTGACAAGGAAGCGCTCCCCTCCGGACAGATTTCTGGTAGACCGTATCTCGCCGGCCTGATAGAAGTCCTTGACGAGGAGCTCCATAGGCTCGTCCTCCTTGGGAAGCAAGACATACCGATCCGTCATCCTTCGAAGCTCGCCGTTGGCGAGGGAGATTAGGGTCTTGAAGGCTATCCCTTGGGCGAAAGACCGAAATCTCTTCCCGTCGGCGGACCCTATCAGACCGTGAAGCCCTCGCCAAAGCTCGACGTTCGAAACTTGTTCCTTAAGTCTGGACTTCAATTCCGACCTGCTTTTTTCCATCTCTTCTATCCTGTCCAATTCGGCATTTAGCCGACCTTTTTCTGCCAGTTTAAGGTCCCTTTCGGACCTCAGAGCCTCCGCCTTCGCCTCGACAGACCGGAGATCTTCCCCGTCAAATTCGCCTATGGAGGCCTTTCTGCTTTTACGATCGGCTAGATTGGTCTCGGCGGTATTTTTTCTGTTTCTCCAGTCTTCCATCCAAAGAGAAAGCTCCTCCATGTCGTCCTGATCGCGAAAGGAAGCTACGAAGTCGGGCTCACCGGAAAGGCCTGCCTTTCTACAGAGTTCTCCAAAGGCGACCTCGGCCGAGGCAAGCTCCAATTTCATCGATGCCGCTTCCTTCGATATATTCCCCCTCGACTCTCTGTAAGAATCAAGCTGTCTCTCCGAAACCGCCAAAAAACGTTTAACTCTCTCCAATTCCGAGGAAAGCTCCTTCAACCTTGCATCAAAATCCTCCTCGGCAACATCGGGGTTCCCCGGGAACAATGTCTTCCTCTCGACAAGCCGCTTGGCGATCTCTTCCTCCCTCTCTTTTATCCCCTCAGAGATAACCTTCAATCGATTGGAGAGGGAGGATCGTTCCGCCTCCAGTTCCCTCTTATCGGCAAGAAGCTCGGTCTGACTATCCAGCAAGGAATCAAGAGATCTGCTCACTTTTTCGAACTCTAAAGCTCCTTCGGAGATCTCTGTCTCCAGATCGTCCCCTATGTCCAGACCGACAGGAGACAGGTCCGCCTCAAGGGAGATTTTTATCGAGGAGAGATCTCCGACAAGTCGACTTTTTTTCTCTCTGGCGACGCGAAGACTATTCTCCAACTCGGACAGGGATAGCTCGATACGATGAACCGCCCTCTCCTTCTCTCCGATGGAGGATCTGAGATTCTCCAGCCTTCCTCTTTTTTCATCCCTGATCTCCGATATCCTATCTAAAAGCTTGAGTCTCTTCTCCAGCCGTCTTTTTTCAAGAAGGGATTTGCCTTCGTCGGAAGGAATCGATAAGGACAAGGACTTCGCCGATGACATCAGGGCAGATCTCTCGCTTTCGATAGACCTCAGAAGCTCGGATCTCTCCAATTCCATCCCTTTAAGCTGGTCAGACGAAGTCTCGACCGTAGTCTCGAGCCTGATTTTCTCGTCTCTCAGCCGGGACAGTTCGGCTTTTCTGGAACGCCACTCTTCGTCCAATCCATCGTCGAAACCGGGTACCTTCGACGAATAGGGGTGATGGAGCGCCCCGCAGAGAGGACAGGGACATCCGTCGACCAGAGAGCCCCTCTGCACCTCCATCGAAAGGGTCCTCGCTCTATCTTCCCTTCTCTTATCCAAAGATTCTACCAAGGAATCGAGAAGACCTGCTTTTTCCGCAAGAACCATCAGATCCGCCTCTTTTTTCCTGAGATCGGTCCTCAACGTAACTATCTGTTTTTCCAGTTCGACAGACCTGGACTCTCCTTCAAAAAGCGAGATTGAACGACGGAAAAAGGCTTCCATGGCCCTCCATTCCGCAATTGGACGTCCCGATAGAAGACGTTTCAGACGGGAATCCTGACGAACCTTGGATTTCTCCAGCGATTCGACTTCGTCGGTCAGACCTTCCAGTTCCAACCTGGACCGATCGAGGTCGGAGGACCTTTCGACGACCTCCTTAGATAATCTTGGGAGGCGTCCCTCCAGGGATTCCAGCTCGGAGGACAGTACCCTAAACCTCCTCAACCGTTCCTCTATATCCGAAAGCCGAGGGATCAGAGAATCCCAGCCCTCCATCCGCTCCATCCTGAGACTCCAGAGTTTTTTGCTCTTCTCCAAAGCCTCGAGTTCTTTCTCTACGTCAAGGATCCGCTCCTCAATCTTAGACAGGCCTTTCCTCTCATCGTCTCTTGCCCTTTCCCTCTCGGACAGGGAGGAACGGAGAGATCCGATATGGCTGTCCATATCCTTGGCCTTCCGCCATATAGGGATGAATCGCTCTCTCTCGATCTCCATCTCTCTGATGTCGGACGACAGACGTTCGCTTTCTTCCTTCCGGGCCCTTACCTCGGAGAAAGCGGATTCTATGGACCTATCTATTTCCAGGAGGGAGGAATCCAGCTCGGCGAGACGTTCCCTGATGGAGGAAAGTCTTTCGTAGGGAGCGGCTAGGGTTTGAGCGCTCCTATATCTCTCCAGACGCCCCAGGTCGATCTTTCTGGAGAGTCTCTCTTCCTCCAGGTCCGCGATTAAAAGCTCGATATTTTTTATCTCCGACTCCAGTCTCTCTCTTTCCCGAAGAGAGCCAATCCGAGACTCCATCTCCTTCAGATCCGAGGAGATCCTCTCTATATCGATCTCCAAACCGTCAAGATCTCTCTTCACCTCTTCGCCGGAAGGACCGTCTTCCACCTCGGAGGCAAGACGGTTCTTCAAATCCTTAAGGACCTCTTCCTCCTTCCTCTTTCTCTCATGAACGGCAATGGATATTCGACTGAATATCTCCGTCCCGGTGATCCTCTCAAGGAGAGGAGCCCTGTCTCCGGGAGATGCGTCCAGAAAAGCGGCAAAACCGCCCTGGGCAAGCAGAACCGATCTGGTAAAGCGATCGAAATCCAGGCCGGTCAGATCGGAGACAGCAGAGGAAGTTTTACTCAAAGCGGACTCCAAGACCTCCCCATTCGAACGGGACAGTAGGTGAGTCGGCTGTTGCAGCTTTCCGGAAGGAGATTTCCTGGAACGGTGTTGGCTCCAAGTACAGCGATATGACTCTCCTCCAGCCTCGAACTCGACCTGGGCAAAACACTCCCCGGTTTTTCTGCTCATTATCTCGTTCTCCGAACCGGTTACCCTGCTCAGTCTGGGGGTCCTGCCGTAGAGGGCCAGACAAAGGGCGTCGAGAACGGTGGACTTGCCAGAACCGGTGGGACCCACTATGGCAAAGAGGCAATCGTCAAGATATCTCTGATCCCTGAAGTCTATGGACCATCGTCCCTCCAATGAATTGAGGTTTTTGAATCGAAGTCGAAGGAGTCTCATAACGTCGTCTCATCTCCATCCTGGTCCAGAATGTCCTGAAGGACTTCACGGAACATAGCAACGTAGATATCCCTTACGTCCTGTTTTAAGGAGACGCCCTCCAGCCTCCTCAAAAAGACGTCCTCCTCCGTCATGCTCTCCAATCCGCCGGAGACCTCGAAACTCCAGTTTCCGTTTATACCTGTACCGTCCTTCACCCTTAGTAGCTCTACCGACGAACCGTCGACTATCGATTCTAGATCCTCCCTCAGGCTGGAGAAAGGAACATCATCACAAAGGACGGCCTCTACCAGACAGGGTCGTCCGACAAGGACCAGTTCCGAAAGTCCTTCGGAAAGGGCATGTCTGTTTCCCTTCAGGGAGATAACCTCCGTCCTGGACGGGACAGGGACGGCTCTACAGGAGAAATCCGGTCCCTCCAGATCCACCAGATACACAGACTTCTCCATACCGGACTCTCCGAAGCCGAGGGGCATAGGAGATCCGCTGTAGCGACATCTCTCTCGCCCTCCGACTATCTGGGCTCCGTGAATATGTCCCAAGGCGACGTAGTCCAACCAATCGGGAAAGATATCCGTTCCAACTCGGCCCAACCCTCCGACGTAGAGGTCCCGACTTCCGTCGTCGTCCTTAACCTTGCCTCCGGCGGCGAACAGATGCCCCATAGCTATTCTGGGTACACCGGGCGAGGACTCGCTTTTTTTCCTCATGGTCTCGAAGATCCTCGAGTAATGTTCCTCTACCCCCAACGCCAAAGCCCTATCGCGGTCCATGGGATCGTCGGACCAAGAGGAACGCCGAATGTCCCTCTCCCTGAGATAGGGAACAGCACCGACCAGAGCGATGACCTCGCCGTCTCCGTCGACTATGGAGACGACCTCTCTCTCCGGATCTGCGACGCCAAGGACGAAAACGTTCATGTATCCCAATATGTCGGAAGGGGCGTCCAACAACGACGGAGAATCGTGGTTACCGGCCACCACGACGACGCTACAGCCACTTTCGGCAACCGAACACAGAAAACGGTAATAAAGTCGTTGTACACCGCTTCCGGGAGTCCCGGTATCGAAGACATCTCCCGCTACAAGCAACAGATCCACGGACTCTCTAAGTATGAGGCCGGCAAGCCAATCCAGAAACTCTGCCTGCTCCTCCGTTCTCCTCCTGCCGCAAAGGGACTTCCCCAGATGCCAATCGGACGTATGCAGCAATCTCATGGGATCACCATGACGACGAATCGCCGCGGATCTCTCGAATCCTCAAAAACCAATCAGGCATTCTGGATTCCATCCACAGGGTCAAAGATTTCCTGTTTTTGTGATACCACAGCCCGAGCCACATAACGGATAAACCGAACAGGACCAGCAGGAAAGGGAAATAGAGGGTGTCTTTGAAGACCACCCAGGCAAGGTGACCTAGATAACCGAAAAAACCCGATGCTCCCACTACCAGGTATATCGACCGATCCACCAACAGTGAGAACAGGACGAATCCGAGGTTTATCAGACAATATAGAGCCCTTCTCAGCTCTGTCCTTCCGTCCATGGTGGAGAGTCCGCCCCAGAACGCTACGGCACCGAAGAGATGGAGCCAAAAACCGTATTCCCGTCCCTCCACGTCCTCTCTCAGATCCCACCAAAGAGCGAAACCAATCATAAAAATCCCGAACACCAAAGAGACCACCCTATGGTCGACACCTAAAAGAGGGGTTATATCCATAGAGAGGAACCACAGAGAGAAGGAGACCGGAGCTACCAGAAAGGGGAAGCTCACGTATTTCATGGCTATCAATCCGACCAGGACCGTAGATATCTCCATCACGCACCAACCGGACCGCACCCAGTTGAAAAAATCGACATACTCTCCTGGAGCAGACCCCGTCCAGAGTCCGGTACCCTTCTGCAGTCCGTAGGTGAAAAGGGGGGTCAGACAGACCGACATGGTTATCAAAAGCCCCCCCAGAGTCTTCGTGTCGCTACGGCCGTAAAATCGAAATCCCGCCGCAGCGAAGCCACAACCATACGCTAAAGCGATGGCGCTAAGGCCCCAGCCTCCTACACGATCCCAGGAATCGGCAACAAACCAGGTCAAAGCAGATACGACCACCATCGCTCCAAGATAGTAAGCCAAACTAACGAATCCCAGACCCTCTCCTCTATCGATCGAACGTTCGACTAAAAAAGCCTCGAGCTCCTCTCTGTTTTCCGTCGAGAGGAGCCCTTGAGATACGGCTTCGTCCAAGTCAAGACCTGTTATCCTCATCACAACATCTTTATCGCCCATGAATAGAGCCTCCGGGTTAAAGTCTTTTACTCCACCATTATAACGCAACAAAAAAAGACGGCACTCCCTAAAAAGAGAGATGCCGCCGTTCAGTCCTTCACTATTTCCTTTACTCTTCCGACCACTCCGCTTTCCAGTCGAACCTTAATTCCGTGGGGATGGCTGGGGCTTTTCGTCAGAAGATCCTGGACGATCCCTTCGGTAAGCTTTCCGGTTCTCTGATCCTGCTTCTGTACGACCATTACCCTCATGCCAGGTTTTATCTCGCTTCTTATATTTCCAGACAAATTCAGCCCTCCAATTCTTTTACAAGGTAAAGCAACTTTCCTAAAAACTATAACACAACGGCCTATACTCCGCATGATCGGTCCCATCGCCTATTCAGACGATAAAGGGCGGTAAACCACTTTCTGCCCCGGCGTCCCAGAGAATCCTCGCTCAGTGTCTCATCCAAAAGACAAAACCCCACTGGAATGGCCATAGCTCCCAATCGATGGGGAGATATTCCGCTGAAGAACCGACCGTCTCGGTCCACTCCTCTAACAGGAACTCCTCCTCCATCCAACGGCAAGGAAACCAGAAGAGTTCCACCGGGACGAAGCACCCTGGATAGGGAGATCAGAGACCTCTCAAGGAGATCCTCGGACAGATGCATCAAAACTGCGGAACAGAGCACTCCGTCGAAGGAAAGATCAGTCTGAGAGGCCAGATCGGGCAACCCATCCACGACGACCCGACCCTCCAGAGAGGGATATAGCTTCAAAGCCTCCTGGAGGAACCTCTCGGAAGGGTCCACCCCAAAACCGTCCCATCCCCCGGCTAGGAGGCGATCTAAATCCCTTCCAGACCCGCATCCCACGTCCAGGACCTTCCCCCCCTCGGAGAAGGCTCTGGTGAACCAAGAGGATATCCCTTCCGTCGCCTCGTCATAAGTTTGAGCGATATCCGAAGCCTTTCTATCGTAATATCCCCAGTCGTTCCCGTTCAAAGGCAGAATCTCCTTTCGTATTAGCAAAACAGCTCGTTAGGTCGTACGGAACAGTTTGACAGCCATCTCTCCGACACTCCATTAGACTTCATATAATGCATGAATATTTCGGGTTGGGCAAGATTATTTTCCATGTCAGTCCCGTCGAACAGAGGATCCATATAGGAAGAGGAATTACTCGAGATAAATCCCTACGGATTCCCCCCCTGCAAAGCAACTTAAGGGCACCTTTTTAGGCATCATTTCTGAACTATTTGACAAGTTCAAAAACCTCTGCTAGTGTAATTAGGGTGGTTTCTACAAAGGAAATATATTTTCCTATTTGGATAGCTATCTTGGGGGGTGTCTCGTTGAGCAGTTTGCAAAAAGGACTCGATATCCTGAGGCTTCTGGCGGATCCACCGTTTAGTTACACGCTGTCGGAGATGGCTTCCGCCACTGGAATGGGTAAAAGCGGTCTGTACAAAATCCTATCGTCCCTCAGGGAAAAGAATTTTGTAGTTCAGGAGAATTCCTCCAAAAAGTACCATCTGGGACCCATCGTATTGAGGATGGGAAACGTCTATTCCAGACTGATAGGGATCGAGGATCTGGCGGAACCGGTGCTGTCCCATCTATGCCAAGTTCTCGGAGAAACCGTTTACATCAGTATATGGGAGGGGGATAGAGCATATCCGGCCTGCAAAAAGTGTCGTCCCGGCGGAATCTACGACGCCAACGACTTCATCGGGAAAAGCGTTCCCATAAACGCAGGAGCTTCGGCGAAATTGCTGGCGGCATATCAGGACAGAGACAGGATTAGAAAACTGCTCGACGAATTGGATCTAAAACCGGTGACACCCTACACTGTGACGTCGATCTCGGAAATTCTGGAGGAATACGAGGTTATAAGATCGCAGGGGTATGCAGTGGAAGATCAGAGTTTCAGCCTGGGGGAGTGGTGTCTGTCGGTGCCTATATTCGACAAAAACGGAGAGGTCCACTGTGCCCTATCGGTGGGAGCTCCTAGGGAAGCGGTCTCGGATGACCTCATACCCATATGGCTCCAAAGGCTAAAAGACGGAGCGGACGAGATAGGCATGCAGATGCAGTTAAGACGGTGAAACAGAGGGATCTACAAAAGGGGAAAGAGGTTCAGGTTTCAAATCGAGAAAAAACAGGGAGGAGCGAAAACATGAGAAAAGGTTTTTTAGCAGCAGCGTTATTGGGAATCATGGCGACGGTTTTCTGCACCACGGCTATTCCCGACATGGCCGAAGCCAAGGGGGATAAATTCAAGGTAGCCGGCATATCCGCACCGGAGTACAGAGGGACGAAGTCTCTTTACGCCATCAAGGACAAGTTCGAGGCAGCCACAGATGGAAAGATAGAACTCGACGTATTCCCCGCCAACCAGCTTGGAGACTACACACAGGTATTCGAGGAAATTCGTCGAGGCTCCATCGAGATGGGGCTTATCTTCCTTCCCAGTCAGTTCGACGTGATGCTGGAGGTGGGCTCCCTTCCCTTCCTGGGCTCCACAGGAGAGGAAATGAAAAAACAGCTTTCGCCGGGATCGGTTGTCTACAACATCATAGACAAGTCGCTGGATAAATTGGGAGTCAAGCTTCTAAGGCTCTACGGAGACGGATTCATCGGGGTCGGCATAGCCAAAAAGCCATCGAATCCCACAGATCCATCTGCCGATAAAGATGCCCTGATAAGGGTCGCCCCTGTAGCGGTCTACAAGGAAACCGCCGAGGACATGGGATTCCGGACGACCAACATACCTTACGCCGACACATACAGCGCCATTCAGACCGGCGTCTGCGACGGCTGGATCGGCGGGTCGTCCCAGATAAACTATCTCAGCTTCAGAGACGTCATAGACTACTACATACCCTATAACTGCCTCTTCGATCAGACTGCCTACATAATCAACAAGAAACTGTGGGAGTCGATGAAGCCGGAGGAGCAAAAGGCCCTTCTGGACGCGGTTAACGTCGAGGCGGATAAGAGTTTCGCCGACAGCACCACTGAGGATCTGGAGTTCCAGAAGAAACTCGAAGGAGCCGGAGTGGAGATAATAGAGGTCTCCGACGAAGAGAGAGCCGCTCTGGCGGAACATATCAGAGCAACCACCTGGCCCAAACTGGCAAAGACCTACGGAGAAGAAACACTGGAGAAAATAAAGAAAGACCTCTAGGTCGTGAGTTATCGGAGGCCGGCGAGGCTATCTCGTCGGCCTCCTATTATCGAGGGGGATAAATATATGCTTGCACTGGTCGAAAAGATAAAGAACTCCCCTCTATGGAGGGGGCTTATACGGTTCCAGCAGGTCCTCATGGTACTCACCAGCGTCTTCGTGGTTCTGATAATGTGCTTCGAGGTGCTGTTGCGGTACGTCTTCAAATCCGACCTGTTCGGCATAGAGGAGATAGTGGTCATTGCGGCGTTCTGGCTCTATCTCATAGGGAGTTCCTATGGAGTCTACGATAAAAGCCACGTCAAGGCGGACATAATACCTCAGCTTCTGACCCTAAGGGCACAGGCTTTTCTATCCGTCCTGGTCAGGCTCACCATGACGGTGTTATGCGTCGTATTCAGCTGGTGGGCGGTGGACATGGTGCTCTACAGCATCGAATGGATGCCAAGGACCACCGGACTCAGGATACCGATATTCATATCTCAGGTATCGATTCTTGTGGGCTACATACTTATGAGTTTCTACTCGCTGGTCTATTTTCTCGAGGACCTGGGGAAATTTCTGTCCTTCGGAAAAGAAGATAAAAAAGGAGCCTTCACATCATGAGTCCCTATATCTTTTACCCTAGGAGGGAAATAAAATGGCGATAACCATAGCTTTAATCCTCATAATAGTGACTCTCCTGCTGGGGCTTCCGGTACCTTTCTGTTTCATGCTGTCCACTCTGTTCATGGTGGTCTCCCACAGCTACGATCCATCTTTTCTTCTGCCTTACAGCTTCAGCCAGATGAGCTCGTTGGTCCTTCTCGCCATACCTCTATTCATCATGGTAGGCGGGCTTATGGACCGAGGAGGTATAGGCGGCTCGCTGGTAAAGCTGGTCGAGGTGTTAGTAGGGAGGATAAAAGGCGGACTAGGCGTGGTAGCGGTTGTATCTTGCGCCGTGTTCGGATCCATCTCCGGAAGCTGTGCAGCCACCCTATCCTGCATAGGATCAATCATGTTCCCCAGGCTAAGGGAAAACGGATACCCCATGGGACACAGCGCTGCCTTGGTATCCTGTGCTGCCCCTCTAGGTCTTTTGATACCACCCAGTTCTCAGATGATACTCTACGCCTGGGTGGGACAGCAGTCGGTTCTGGCATGTTTCCTGGCTACCGTTGGGCCGGGACTTCTTCTCATGGTTCTGCTATCGATCATAAACCTGGTCTTGCTCAAGGACGATCCCAACGTCCATGTATCCCCTCCCATAACAGGTACCGAAAAAAGGAAGATATTGTGGGACCGTTCTGGCAAGGCTCTTCCTGCCCTCATAATGCCGGTGATAGTTTTAGGGGGCATATACGGAGGGATTATGACTCCGACAGAGGCCGCAGCGGTAGCGGTACTATACTCCGTGCCTGTAGGATTCCTGATCTATAAGGGACTCAACAAGGAGAACTTCCTTGAGGTCGTCATAGAGACCGCCACCACCACCGGCGTCGTCATGCTCATGATGTTCTGCATAATGATGCTGAGCCGTATCTACGTCCAGGAGAGACTGCCCTCCATGATAATAGACCTCCTGACCTCAATATCGAGCAATAAGTACGTCATAATGCTAATGATAAACCTATTCATGATAATAATAGGCATGATAATGGACGACGTCAGTGCCATGCTGTTGTGCACCCCCATATTGCTACCGGTGGTAACCAAACTCGGCATAAGCCCCATACATTTCGCCGCAATAATAGGGGTCAACCTTGGGCTTGGAAACGTAACCCCTCCCACCGCACCCACCCTTTATTTCGGAGGTAGAATAGCCAACACCCCGGTATCTCAGATGCTCCGGCCAGCGATGATATTTATCTTGTTCGCATGGCTTCCCACCCTGGTGGCGGTGACCTACATTCCCGAACTATCGCTTTGGCTGCCCAGGCTGGTACTGGGAGGACGCTTCTAGGAGGATAAAACATGGTGAAAAAAGATAACTCCAGCACCTACAAAAGATTGATAAAAATCGTTGGGATACCCAGCATTTCTCCCTCCTCCGAGGAGGAAAATCGGGTAGCCCAGGAACTGTACGACGAGATATCCCAAGAGGAGTACTTCAAAGCCCACCCGGATGATCTCAGACTCCTACCCGTTGAAGGAGACAGCCTTAACAGACACATAGTGTTCGCCATGGTCCGAGCTTCGGAAAAGACGGATAAAACGGTACTCATGATGGGGCATATGGATGTCGTGGCGGTAGACGTCTTCGGTCCGTTGAAAGGTCTGGCCTTCGATCCCGAGAGCTACACGGAGAAACTCGACCCGGAAGAGCTGGGAGAAGATGCAGCCAAAGACCTCCGCTCCGGTGAATGGCTCTTCGGAAGAGGCGTAGCGGATATGAAGTCGGGAGTCTGCACCGGAACGGAGCTTCTTATGGAGCTGTCGAAAAAGACAGAGGATCTGAAATCCAACGTGGCAGTGCTGTTCGTTCCCGACGAAGAGAATAACTCGGCCGGAATGTTAGGAGCGGCGAGGTGGCTTGCCAAGTTCCAGGAGGAGGGCCTGAGTTTTCTATGCTGCGTCGACCTGGAACCGACCTTCGCCACCGGAGAGGACGCCCAACCGACCATATACCTGGGAAGCCTGGGAAAGATCAACCCCTTCATCTACTGCCTGGGCAAGGAAGCTCATGCCGGAGAGTACTACGACGGTTTCAGCGTAGGCCCCACCGTCTCCCGAATAGGGCTGAGTCTGGATGGCAATATCGCACTGTCCGATCGATTGGGCGGCAACGTCTATCCTCCCTTCGCCGCTCTGAAGATAGAGGACATGAGAGACGAGTACTCCGCCACCATCCTGTCCAGATCCGCGATGGCCTTCAGCTATCTCACCTCCACCAAGATGCCAGGAGAGATAATCGAGCTGCTTAAAGACACGGCCCTCAAGGCCCTGAACGACTCGATAACTGAACATGAGAGCAGAAAAGCCACATACCGCAGAGAAAACGGCATGGCGGCCCCTCAGGAAAGGCTTAATGCTCGGGTATACACGGTTGGAGAGATAATGAGCTTGGCGGAGAAGAAAACCGGACGATCGGTAGAGGACATAGTCTCTGAGATAATTGCCAGCTGTCCGAAGAAAGACGACGAGAGAGCTAAAGGCCTGAAGGTAATATCCCAAGTGGTGGACAATCTGGGACTCAGAGGCCCTCTGGCGGTAGTGGGATTTCTTCCTCCTTGGTATCCTCACAGGGTGAACGAGGAAAGGCTACCTCAGGACGAACTTCCGAGAAAAGCAGCTAAGGAACTGGTACTGGAAAGCCTTCGACAGGGCGTTAAACTGGAGGTCCGTACGATGTTCGAGGGGGTCTCGGACCTGAGCTACTGCGGCTTCACAGGAGACCATTCCGACGCCAAAGCCTTCGAGGAAAATATGCCGGGAGGGAAGACTCTTTACGACTTCCCCACGGAGGAGCTGCTGAAGCTATCCATACCGGTACTAAACTTCGGACCGGTAGGCAAGGACGCACACAAAGAGACAGAGAGGCTTCATCTGCCTTTCTACCTGAAATCCTACCCGAAGCTTCTACGCCATCTGATAGAGACTCTAGGAAAGTAAGATAAGAGGCACAGACGCGTAAAATCAGGGCCCCGAGAAGATCTCGGGGCCCTGATTTTACGTCAATACTGCTCGTATACCCAAGAACGCCTCCTGGGGAAAAGCTCGTCTATAAACGTTCCGGTTAAATCTCCGAAACGGCCCGTCCTGGGACCAACGTTGGACAGAGCTGGAAAGACGTCGGGTCTGTTGGCTCGAAGCTCCCGCCAGGTCCGATGCCCCAGACAGAGGGCCGGGAACAGCTCTTTATGGATGAAAAAATGGGCGTCGCATTCTCCGTCGCCTCCGGCGCGAATATCCTCCAGCTTACCGTTGATCCAGACCAGATCCAAACTGTCATCGAAAAAATCGAGACGGACTCGTCCGGTATAGCCTTCGAAAACCCCGCAGGAAATCCTTTCTTCAAGGATTGGAACCATCACGGTCAACAGCCTCTTTACGTCGGGGATGGAAACCTGCCAAGCGTAGGTCTCATCCGAGGAGGCGCCGGAAGCGATCGCCAGCCTAGATATGGAAGCCTCCGGATGGAGGTCCAGACGAACGTAGGGTTTTTCCCTTTCTTCGGCCAATCGAAGACAGTAGTTCATAAAACCCACCGCCATTTGGTGGGACATACGTTCTCCCACCTCGCTAACGATGAGCCCCTTGCCGAACCCCTGTCTGGAGATTCTGGCATAGGATCGCCTTCCGGTCGGGGCCTCTATTACGAGAAAATCCGAGCCGTACTCGGTCGACTGCCCTTCGTTCAAGAGATACCGCCATACCTCGGGCCCTCTGAGGGCGGATACAAAATTAGAGGATCCGAAGAGCTCGTCCTCCTCCATCAGAAAGGGAATATCGTCCACCGTAGCGGAACGCACGGACACATCCGAAGAACCTCCCCCTGGGATGCCGTGTAACGGCAGATCTATGTGAGAACACAGAGGCAGGGCGAACCGGAACCCCAGACGATCGTAAAATCCTGGGATACCCTGGATCACCACCAGATGGTAGGACTCTCTCCGTACCGTATCCATCAGCTCGGAGTGAAGACGACGCATCAATCCCCTATGCCGATGGGCCTCGCCGGTGCCGACGATGCCCATCTCGGCTACCTTGAGCCGGATCTTCCCCATACGCCATCGCCATGGCAACAGAGCACAGGCCGCGGCTATATCGCCACTATCCCGTTCCTCCGCCACGAACCACAGGTCGCCGCTCATTCCGGGAAAATGGCGCATAAGATTTGACGCAAACTCGCCGACTTTTTCGGGCTCGAAAACACGGTTGAAAAAGTCGCGAAGATCGTCGATATCCTTACTAAAATCGGCTTTTCTTACAAAATATCGGTCCAATTTGACGTACTCCTTTTTCGATCGCTCATCCCCGACAAAGGGGACGTTCCAGAGAAAACACTTTGTCTCCGGCGATCGAAACGGCTACACAGAAAATCTTAGAGCAGACTGATCAGAGGCCGCTTCGATCGCGACCGCGACACAGTCCTCAGGTCCCCCAAGGGATTGAACAAACAGACACTTCCTTCTATCCAGAGATATGCCTCTTCAAAAAGAGATGTTTTTAATGATAACACAAGATCTTATCCGACTCAATATTGACCGATATAAAAAGCCCTCCCGAAAAACTCCTCGGGAGGGCTTAAATACCATATTGGTGTTGGTGCCGGAGGGGAGACTCGAACTCCCACGGGGTTGCCCCCGGCGGATTTTGAGTCCGCTGCGTCTACCATTCCGCCACTCCGGCACGTAGGCTATTTTTTACCACAGAACCGCTAATCTGTCCAGCTCCAAGAGGGGCTTACCCTCAAAAGTTACGATAGAAAGATAGCGAAACCCTGGATCACGAAGGCATTTACTATATCGATAAAAAACGCTCCGACTATCGGTATCACGAAAAAAGCCCTCGGAGCGGGACCGTAATTTGAACAAAGCGCCTCCATGTTGGCTACGGCATTGGGAGTAGCCCCCATCCCGAAACCACAGTGTCCACCAGCCATTATGGCCGCTTCAAAATCTTTGCCCATAAGGCGAAATGTAATGAAGTACGAGAAAGAGGCCATAAGGAGCATCTCTCCCAGCAGAATGGCCACCATAGGACCGGCCAAGTCCATAAGCTGCCACAGTTTGAGGGACATCAAGGCCATGGCCAAAAACAGCGACAGAGCGACTGCCCCTATGTAATCGATGCATTTAAGATGAACCTTGAATGCCCCCGAGAAATCGGATATATTCCGAATTGTTATGCCTACAAAAAGGGCACACAGATAGGTCGGGAGGGTGATCCCCATACCCATTAACCTGAAATAAGCCAGAGAACCAAGGTACATAGCCACCGATATCTGAAGGATGGTCAGCAATACGTCGTTAACCGTAACCCCACTATGATCCCCACTGGAATCAAGAGGTCCGCTTTCCCCGTGAATACCGTCACTTTCGTCGTCCATATTAGGTTTGAGGTCGTATTTTCTTATCAGTCTTCTGGCCACCGGACCACCTATTATCGACCCTACAACCAAACCGAAGGTCGCAGCCGCCATGGCGAGCTCCATTGCACCAACCAAACCGTATTGGGTGGTAAAGGTCTTCGCAAAAGTAGCACCGGTTCCATGACCGCCCGACATGGTGACAGAACCTGCCAGCAACCCTAACAACGGATGAAGTCCGGTAAGCTTTGAGATTACGACCGCCACCAGATTTTGACAGAAGACGAGAACCGAGGCCAATCCCAAGAAGAGAAGTACCTGCGGGCCTCCCTTCTTGAGGAGCTTAAGGCTGGCTCCTAGCCCCACTGTAGTAAAGAAAGTTATCATCAGAGGAGACTGAAGTGTCATATCGAAGGAAAAATCTATCTTCCCCATCAAGCCCCAACGAAGCAAAGCGAAGATTATGCCGCCGATAACAGGGGCGGGAATATTATATTCCCTGAGGATATCTACTTTTCTACGCAGAAACAGGCCACACCACAGCACGATGGAAGCCACCGCTACTGTCCCGATGAGATCAAACTCTAAAGTCATATTACAGAGCGCCCTTCCCGTCGAAGAAATTTTTCGCTCCATCGTGGAGAGGAATGAGGACCTCGTCGACGTTATCTGGGCTAAGTTTGACCGATCCGGGAATATATGAAGAGATATCCTCGGCATTGTCGTACACGGTCTCGGCGACCCTTTTCACCAAGTCATCGTCTAGATCCTCCCTGCAACACAGGACAGTCCAGGCTCCTACCGTCTTGATATCCTCGGTCTGTCCATCAAAAGTCCCGGCAGGAACGACGAACTCCTTCCAGTAAGGGGCAGTATCCATGAGTTTCTTTCTCGTCTTATCGTCGAGACCTATTATTCTGGCTTCTTTCAAGGTTTCCTGCTCCATGGCGGATCCTCCACCGAGAGGGCCGACGAAAATCACCGCATCCACCGAACCTTCCCGTAAAGCCAAAAGCCCCTCTCCCATCCCTAGGTAGGCCGGCTCCAACTGATCTTGACGTAAGCCGGAGGCCATCAAAATCTGCTGAGCTGTAATGAGGACTCCTGAGCCTTTCTTGCCCAGGACCACCTTCTTACCCGCCAGATCGGACAGGGTCACGACGTCGGAACCCTTCGGGACCAAGATCCTGGCAACCTCCGGATAAAGCGGCACGACACCTCTGAGATAGGTCTGTGGAGCCTCGTAGTAGAGATCACGCCCCTGATAGGCCATAACGGCAAAGCTGTCGATCAAGGCGAATTGGGCCAGTCCCTTTTCCATAAGATCGACGTTTTCCGCAGATCCACCGGAAGGCAAAACCGCCAACCTGACGCCAGGAAGTTTCTCGTTTACGGTCTCGGCAAGGATGCCCCCCAAACTGTAATAGGTCCCCCCCATGTTACCGCTGGCCATTATATAGACCGGCTGGAAAGCGGAGACAACCGCTGCCGCTCCCAAGACGGCGGAGACGACAAGCAAACATAATAGACCTTTTCTTGTACCCACTAAAACTCCCCCTAAAATATAAAATGTGACGGTAGGTAAAATAAAGCACTATTCGATATTTTATCATCGATCTTATGCCGACAGAGATATTATGGCATATTCTACTATTTTGATTCTTCGGCACAACGAATAAGAATAGAAAATCCAGCAATTTCGAAACCTCCTAGGTTTCGTTCTATCTGTTTTTCTGCTATAACAATTGGTATCATAAAAGAAAGGTGGGCTTGTCTTATGTACAAGATGACCATAACCACTAAGGGCGGCGACAAGGGCAACACCAGCCTCTGCAACGGAGAGAGGGTCCCTAAGGACGACCCCAGGGTTGAGGCCTACGGAACCATCGACGAATGTCAGGCATCGATAGGCCTAGCTAGGTCTATGTGCTCCTTTGAACCCATAAACGAAAACTTAAAACGCTTAGAAGACGAGCTTTATACCCTTATGGGGTGCATGGCCCTATGCGAGGGCATGGAACCTCCCAAGACCGATTGGATGGAGGATATGATCAAAGAAGTCTCCTCGATGTTTACCGAAGGGGAATTTCAGTTTATAAGGCCGGGAGAATGCTCTGTCTGTGCGACGCTCCATATGGCTCGAACCATAGCGAGAAGAGCTGAACGCCAAGCGGTAAGGATGCTTCGTTCAGGTACACTGCCTTTGGATATATTCGCCTACATAAACAGGCTTTCCGACGCCATATATGCTCTCATTCTGTGGTATCAAAAAGAGTTCTTCCCAGCAGAAGGAAAATAAGACTTTCCCTTTTTTTCTGTTTTTTGTATAATGAACACCGCATCTGATATTTAGGGAGGAGTGTTCATGACCAGGGAGAATCCGTTGTTCCCGGCCAAAAACGTTGATCTAAGACAGATCGTGTATGAAAAGATAAAAGAAGCTATAGTGGAAGGCATCATAAAACCGGGAGAAAAGCTCTCCGAGGTAGAACTTGCAAACAAGATGGCGGTATCGAGAACCCCGGTCAGAGAGGCTATTCGTCAGTTGGCAAAAACCGGACTGGTCTCACTGACTCCCAGAAAAGGGGCTTTCGTAACCGTTCCAACCCTGGAAGACGCATCGGCACTATACGAACTGAGGGCAAACCTGGAGATGTTTGCCGTCACTTTAATAGCCCAATCGCCTCCCAAAAAGGACCTGGAAAAATTCAGAGATATATTCTTCAACATGAACAACGACACGGACCCAAAAGAATACCTCGTGCAGGACAGAAAATTTCATAATTTTCTCTATGAGGCCTCTGGAAATCGCTTCCTCAAGGGCGTCCTGTTGGATATCCTGGACATGATAAATCTCTATCGTCCCTACTCTCTGGCGGAGAGGAATTATCTGAAAGCACTATCGGAGGGTCATATCGCCATCATAGACGCGATATTAGTAAAAGACGGAGTAAAGGCAAGAGAAGAGATGAAAGAGCATATAAACCTAACCAGAAGCGGAGTCGAAGAGTACCTCCAGAACCATCCAGGAGCTATACGCTCTTAAAATCATGTTCTTCGTCTATAAATTACTGGGAGCCGCAACTACCCCCTTAGTATTTTTATCCATTACGATACTCATTGGGACCTTCTTGACGATTTCAAACCGTCGGAGAGGGCCCCTTTTCTGCTTTGTACCGTCCATCATAATCTTAAGCGTCGTGTTTTTGTTGTCCCTGTCCTTACCTGTAACAAGTCACCTGTTGTTGAGACAGGTAGAGATCTACAGAAAAGAACTCCCCCCGGAGGGACCTATACCGGTGGTAATGATACTCAGTGGAGGCTTCACCAGAAAAAATTCCGGAAAGACCGAACCGGGGCCTTTTACGACCCAGCGCCTGATAGAGGGAGCTTCGCTCGCAAGACGAAAAGGATATCCGATACTCCTCTCTGGAGGATTAAGCTACGACAAAAGCGAATCCATAGCCCGTTCCATGGAACGATCTATCAGAAAATGGGGCTATAAGGGCGAGATAATGCTGGAGGAAAACTCAAGAACTACGTGGGAAAACATGACATATTCCGCCTCGATACTGAGACGCAAGGGAATCGATCGGATCATACTGGTTACAAATTCCTTCCATATGAAAAGATCACTATGGATGGCAAAAAAGGCGATGCCAGATATTGAAGTTTACCCATATGCGATAGGATCCTTGGCAGACGACATGGATTCGGATCCGCTAAAATGGATACCCACTGCCGGAGCTTTAAGAGATTCAAGTCTGGCATGGAAAGAGATAGTCGGACTCACGGTCTACCGCATCCTGGAACCTAAACTTCCCCGTCCCGACCGTCCCGGAACCTCCGCCAGTACCTTTTAAGCCTCTGAGCTATTCTCGCCTCGGCCCCCATTTCCGAAGGTCGGTAAAATCTGCGCGGCTCCCTCAGGTAGGACTGAGGAACCCAGTGTCTGGGGTCATCGTGAGGATATCGATAATCGGGATTACCGTTTATGAGGTGATCGGGGACCCTTTGTATATCCCCCTTTCTTATGGAGGAAATAGCCTGATTTACGGCATCGTAAGCTCGATTGCTTTTAGGTGCCGCGGCCAGGTAAATCACGGCCTCCGATAGAATTATCCTAGCTTCGGGCATGCCGGTCATGTCCGAGGCTTTAGCAGCGGAAGTGGCCAATATTAACGCCATAGGATCGGCCAAACCGATATCCTCCGCCGCGGATATTATCATCCTCCTGGCGATGAAACGGACATCCTCCCCCGCCTCCAGAAGCCTGGCAAGCCAATACACCGCCGCGTCGGGGTCGGACCCCCTTATGCTCTTTATGAAAGCCGATATTACCTCATAGTGATCGTCGCCGTCTTTATCGTGACGAACGAACGCCGCCGGCAGCTCTTTACGGACTCTATCCAGCGAGAGGAGAGATCCACCGGAGGCTGAAATTACCCTTACAAGATATTCCAACCTGGTCAAAGCCTGCCTGGCATCTCCGGATGCGCTCGAGGCAAGCTCCTCCAAAACGCCGTCCTCCCATTTCATGCCGAGTTTTCCCAACCCCTTTTCCTCATCGGAAAGAGCATTATTCATTATCCCGACCAAATCGTCCTTCTCTAGAGGTTTCAAGGAAAAGACCAACAATCTGGACAGAAGGGTTTTATTGATCTCGAACCAGGGATTCTCCGTTGTAGTCCCGACCAAAACGACATCGCCCTTCTCCACCGAAGGCAGAAGAGCGTTCTGTTGTCCTTTATTGAAATGGTATATCTCATCGACGAAGGCCACGGCGGAACGACCGGAAAGAGCCTTAAAACGGGCGGCCTTCTCTATGAGGTCTCTCAACTGAGACACCTTTGCGGAGACGGCGTTTATCTCGAAAAGCTCTCTATCGGTAACCGAGGCCATCAGACGCACCAACGCAGTTTTACCGACTCCAGGAGGCCCATACAATATACAGGAGGGGACCACGCCTTTTTCGAGCAGAACCCTTAGGGATCCGGTGGGCCCCATTACGTCGAGATGTCCGATATATTGATCTAAGGATGACGGTCGCATCCTCTCCGCCAGAGGGATCTCCCATTGAATCAACTGAGATGCCTCTCCAAACCGTTAACGAGATCGCCTTCCAGGGAGGACAATGAGAGCCCTTCTTCACATTCCTCCACGACGACCTTCGGATATCGTTTTTTAAGGATTCTTGCAAGCACGAAAGCTTTCGGACGCTCCAGATCTTTCGGCGAAAGCCATGGCAGCCCCCTCCACTCGTCGAAGGCCAAGGTCCCGGTTTTTACCGTAAAGCGTCCCACTCCCAAACCGGCCAGGTTCATCAGACTATTTAGGATCGCCTCATCCCATAATTCAGGGAGGGCAATCGAGACATTCCAAGCCGACGTCAACCACGACAGTCCTCTTTCAGAGACTAGACCATGGTATTCCCAGGGGACTATCGGATCTTCGTTCATCAATGCCGATAGAAAATCGGTCATGCGGGGATAGGAGACGTCGGCCCAGTGCCCCCAGTCTACAGAGGACCTTTCCACCAAGACCGCCCTCATCCCGGCCCTCCTCGCACCCAAAAGATCGTACACAAAATCTCCCACGACGGTACATTCCGTGGAGGTGGATCCGATAGCCTCGGCAGCCATCCAAAGGGCCTCAGGCGAAGGCTTTATCGGGCCGCTCTCTCTATGAAAGGTATGCACAGGAAGCTTAAAACCTATGGTACGGGCAGCAAGTTCTATCGATTCCGGGCAATTCCGAGAGACTACCGCCCAAGGTATTCCCGCCTTTGATACAAGATCGACCACTTCCCTGGATCCCGGAACCGGAACCGCCTTTTCCGCTCCGGCGAGCTCGATAGCCCTGATTTCTTCGGAAAGAGCTCTCCTTTTTTCCTCGTCCATGAGGCTCATTTCCTCAAGTATGGCAGCTCTTTTACCGCCGAAATATCTTTCTCTGATACCGGAGAAATCCAATCGGGTCTCCGCCAAAACACCATCCCAATCGAAGATCACCCCCGATCCTTTCAAAGGATTCCATAAAGGCGAACTGGACATGAACAGGCCTCCCCCAGCATATACGAAAAGGGCGCCGAGCACAGCTCAGCGCCGTATAAAATTGGTAGCCCGCAGTGCCGTGTCATGATTGTCTTGACCCGATCCTACCTAGAAAGGGGCTTACCGAGCCTGGGCGTCTGAAGCGGAAAACCGCCTCATAAACCGGTTCGGACTCAGCCCTACATGGCTCGAGTGTTGGCTCAAGACGTAGGACATGATCACGCACACCGCAGGTCTCCTTGATTTCGGCAACATTATATCACAGCAGACCGAGGGAATGGTCCATTGTAGAGCTCGCACATTGTATAATAGCCTCAGAACATGATATAACCCAATCCAAAGGAGGAAATACCAGTGATTAAAGCAGGGAAAAACATCTTAGCCATAGCGGTGACGTTTCTGACACTATCGTTGTCCTGTCCTCTGTGGGCAGGGAAGACACCGGAACATCGCATAAACGAAGCCATAAAAACGATAGGAAACATGTCGGAACAGGACGACGCTCAGACGATGGGCGAGGTTATAGATAAGGGAGTGGCGGTCGCCATATTCCCCTCGGTGGTAAAGGCCGGTTTCGTCCTAGGGGGACAGTACGGTGAGGGGCTTCTGCTTAGGCACGACAGAAAGACCGGAAAATGGTACGGACCGTCCTTTTTCAACATAGCGGGGGGCTCTTTCGGTCTTCAGATAGGAGTACAGTCTACGGCACTGGTGCTTGCGGTCGTAAACGAAGACGGTCTGAAGGCCTTCAGAGGAGATACCTTCACATTGGGAGGCGACGTAGCCGTAGCTGCGGGACCGGTAGGAAGGAGGACCTCTGCGGCGACGGACATAAACATGAATACCCCCATATACAGCTACTCTATGAGCAAAGGTCTCTTCGCCGGGCTATCGCTGGAAGGAGCCACCATAAATCACGACCCTAGCGCGAACGAACTCTACTGGGGCAAGAAAATCTCCCCTGCGGACATACTCAACAAGCAGGCAAGCTCGAAAGAGATAAAGCCTTTACTTAAGGAGATAGAAAAACTCATACGGATGGGGAAATAAAAAAAGCCGGAGGAATCCTCCGGCTAAGGGTGGTTGAACTCTGGGACCAGCTTACGCAGGGTCGACAACGTAGAGCTGCCCCTGCAGGATAAACATCCATCCACCTCCGATATGATCGGATCGTACGACAGCTGCTTATCCGAAAGATGACTTCTGAAGATTTTCGGATGAGCAGTTCTGTCGACGAAGTCCGGATCGTAAAAAAGCTCCTCGAACAGTTTTTCTCCCGGTCTGACCCCCGTAAAATCGACGGCTATGTCCGATCCAGGGGAATAGCCGTGAAGACGGATGAGGGTCTCTGCCAGATCCACTATCTTAACGGGATCCCCCATGTCCAGGACGAATATCTCTCCGCCCTTTCCAAGGGCACCGGCCTGCAACACCAATCCGGCCGCCTCCGGTATAATCATGAAATAACGCTTCATGTCAGGGTGGGTCACGGTAACAGGACCGCCGGATTCTATTTGTTTCTCGAACTTAGGGACTACGCTGCCCCTGCTACCCAGGACGTTCCCGAAACGAACCGCCATGTATTTGGTATCGGGGTAATCCAACTGAGCCTGTTGTACCATGATCTCAGCAACTCTCTTGGTCGCTCCCATAACGCTCGTAGGATTTACAGCCTTATCGGTCGAAACCATGACCATACGCTCCACCCCGAATCGTCCGCAGAGATCGGCCAAGACCCATGTTCCCTTTCCGTTAACTCGGAGCGCCTCTCTCGGGTTAACCTCCATGAGGGGGACATGCTTATGGGCCCCAGCATGGAAGACTACCGAGGGTGACCACTTGGAGAAAACCGCCTCCATGGCATCCGAATCGGCTACGTCCGCTATGATTGGTTCGTAAGGGACGGAGACCCTCTTCTCCCTGAATTCCTCGCAAAGCCCGTATATAGAGTGCTCTCCATGACCCAGAAGGAGAACCCGAGAAGATCCGTATGAACATATCTGTCTGGATATCTCACTGCCGATAGATCCTCCCGCTCCGGTTATCAGGATGACTCTCTGACGAACCACGTCGGCTATGACCCTACTGTCCAGCTCGACCGGATCCCTCGCCAGCAGATCCTCTAGACGTACCTTTCGAAGCATGGTGGTGGTAACTATACCTCCGGCGATATCCCTGAGATTCGGCAAAACCCGGGTCTCCACACCCAAGGAAGAAAGCCTCATCAGCATCTCTCCTATGACTTTTCTGGATGCCGACGGTATGGCGACCAAAACAACGGAGATACGTTCGTCCAGTATAATGTTCTCCAGATCCGAAACCGGACCCAGCACAGGAAGTCCGGCGATGACCTTGTCCTTTTTCTGATCGTCATCGTCCACGAACCCCACCGGCAAAAGTTCGTCTCCGTTACGCAGCAGATCCCTGGCCAGAGAGGTTCCGGCATTTCCCGCTCCGACTATGACAGTTCTGATACAGGAATCTTGACCGTGACGGGCAGCTACGAAGAAACGCCAAGAGGCTCTATAGGCCGCCACCAGTAGAAAACAGCTCAGAAGGGTTATCGCCAGAGAGGAGCGAGGAATAAACATGAACGGTAGGAGGAGATGACAGAGAACGAATATCAAAGAACCTACCAGGAAACACCGCAAAAGCAGGGCGAATTCCTCTAGACTGGCCTGAGGCCAATAGATGCGATATACCCCTCCCAAATAAAAGGACGTTGCACAGACACCGGCGAAGATAAAACCGGAGACCACCATATCTCCGTAAAAATGGTCCATAAAAAACGAGAGTCTAAGGGCAAACCCCAGCCACGTAGCAAAGATGCAAAAAAGGACGTCCAGAAAGAACATATACCTGTTTCTGACGCCGACCTCCAACCATTTGCCAAGCAACCGGACAGACCAGCTCTCCTTCATGGTCCTACAGGATCAGCTTGCTGCCTTTTTTATTGCCGCTCATCTGGTCCAGCTGCTTGAGCGCCGAAGAAGGAGCCACGTCTATGCGGGGTTTTCTTTCCTCTTTGGCTATGGCCTGGCGCATTTTTTCCTCGTAGACCTTCATGCTCTCTTTTATGGCCTCCACGTCTCCCTTGAGCCATTGAAGCATGCTATCCGCTATGGCCTGGACCATCTCTTCGTCCGGCTCTTCTTTTAACGCTCCTAACTCGACGAGAAGTCGGTGTTCTTCCTTTATAGCGTCGATCACGTCCTGATCGGACAGCAACCCCTTGCGGTATAACACCCTCCCCATTATGTTGAACTTGCTCTTGAGATTTTCTTCCGAGGCCGCAAGACCATCCATCCTGGACAGTACGACCGATAGGATTTCATCCAAACTGATCTGCTGCATATCTACCATTCCCTTCTTTAAACGTTGAACCTAAACTCGACCACGTCTCCGTCCTGCATTACGTAGTCTTTCCCTTCCATGCGAACCAGGCCGCCGGCCTTGGCCTCGGCCAGGCTTCCGCATCGTATAAGTGCATCGTATGCCACAACCTGAGCCTTTATGAAGCCTCTCTCGAAATCCGTATGTATCGTCCCTGCGGCTTGAGGTGCTCTATAGCCTCTCTTTATGGTCCATGCCCTGGACTCCTTTTCTCCGGCGGTGAGAAAAGATATCAACCCCAACAGACGATAGCCAGCCCTGACCAGCCGATCCAGACCGGATTCCGCAAGTCCCAGTTCGGCTAAAAACTCCCCTTTCTCTTCCTCCGGCAGCTCAGCCACCTCTGCCTCTATCCTGGCACATATCGTGACTACCTCGCAGTCGAATCTGTCGGCATACTCCTTTAATGATTTGACGTGGACGTTACCTTCCGAATCGGAGACATCGTCCTCCGAGACGTTCGCCACGTAGATAACGGGCTTATCAGTAAGGAGGCCAAGCCCTCTTAGCTCCTTCCTCTCGTCATCTGTAAGATCCATGGCTCGGACCATCTTGCCTGCCTCAAGGTTTTCCTTAACCTTGCCGACCAATTCCAGATATGGACGAAGGGACTTGTCGTTTCTGGCGTTTCGCTCCGTTTTGGTCTTATGCCGTTCCAGCATCTCAAGATCGGAGAGAACCAGTTCCAATTCGATCGTCTCTATGTCCCTTATAGGATCGACCGAACCGTCCACGTGAACTATATTGTCATCCTCGAAGCAACGAACGACATGAACTATAGCGTTGACCTCTCTAATGTGAGAGAGAAACGTATTGCCCAGCCCTTCTCCCTTGCTAGCTCCGCGAACCAGACCAGCTATATCGAAGAACTCAACTGTAGCAGGGGTTATCTTCGCCGAATTGAACATCTTGGACAGCACGCTCAGCCTTTCGTCTGGAACGGAGACAACTCCCACGTTCGGCTCTATGGTGCAGAAAGGATAATTCGAGGCCTCCGCCCCAGCGGAGGTTATAGCGTTGAAAAGGGTGCTCTTGCCTACATTGGGCAAGCCCACTATTCCGAGTTTCATAAAAGGTCCCTACTTTCTTGTTCTTTTTCTGGAGGAGTCGCTTGACCATTGTACCCGAGATCCTCCAAAATACCATAGTCTGATGTATGATTAGTTATGTATAGGCACGTAAAATCATCTATTCCGAGAAATATGAGATAATGACTTCTTGGTTTGGATCAAACGATGGAACGAGGGGATATGGATATGCGTATAACGGTAATCGTGGACAATCTATGCGGCTCGTCCAACCTGTGGGGCGAACACGGCCTAAGCTTCTTTCTCGAGACCCCCAGAGGTTCTCTGCTATGGGATACCGGACAGGGACATTCCCTGACGCACAACCTATCGGAACTAAACGTATCTATAGACGCTATAGACGGACTGGCCCTGAGCCACGGTCACTACGACCACTGCGGAGGAGCCCCTCAGCTGCTCTGGCGGCGTCCAGACCTTCCTATATGGGGGAGCTCGTCCATTATGGCTCCCCACTACAGAAGAACCGCTCGGGGAGAATGTTTCATCGGGCTCGATTTGGATCTGGAACGTAGAGATTTTCGACCGGTAAAAAGACCAACGGAGATTCTTCCCAATCTGTGGGCATTCTCGGTACCGGCGGAAAAGAGAGATCCGAACCTAACCCTCAGGACCTCCAGGCTGGTCGTTCCGCAAGGAGAATCCTGGGCAGAGGATCCCTTTCACGACGACATGTCGCTGCTTGCTTTCGGGGCGAAAGGGCCCTCTATAGTGCTGGGATGCGCTCATTCCGGAGTACTTAATATCCTGCGCTACGTTATGGAGGAGTTCGATCTAACGTCTATCAACACCGTCATAGGAGGTATGCACCTAGGAGGGATGACTTCCGATAAATGGTCCGCCATGGTTCATTTCTTCGACGACGCCCCCGTCGAGAGATGGCGTCCCTGCCATTGCACCGGATTTTACGCTGCCAGTCAAATGGCCAGCCGCTATACAGACGTGGTCTGGGCCTCCTCGGGCACCAATATGGATATATGATGTCACCCCAAGACAAGGCTAGACAAAACTCGGGGTCGTGGTTGTCCGTCCCACCAATCCCTACGATAATGGTAATCGTAGCTCTGCTTCCTTTTTCCGACCCCTCCAACAGGTTATATATGGGGGCTACTTTTTGGTTATTCGTAGCCCTGATATATCTTTCGATATCCTCGGGGTATGCTATATGTCTCATGAGGAAGATCACTCTGGGATTATTCCCACTGCAGTTACTGGCTCAAGGAATAGCTCTACTCGTTCTGCCCCTCGGAATGGGTGCTCCCTACGGTCTTTCCTGGATAGGATTGGCCATGTCTTTTGCAGGAACGATATCGCTCCTGCAAAAGGTGGCTTCCGCGTTAAGCCCCAGGAACAAAGATAACACCCCAGCTGTAGAGGAAAAGAGAGACATCTCGAAGAGAATCCCCTTGCCATCGCTGGACACCGACCTGGATGGAAACATCCTCTCCATCAACGATGACATGGCACGACTGCTGGATGTAAGCGAAGAATTTCTGCTGGGGCAAAGCGCTAAAAACATATTTCCCGAGGACATGGATCGCGTGGATATAGGAGGCAAAGGCTGGCAAGTCCTGAGAAAAAATTTAGACGAGTCCAAACTTATATGTCTGGTAGAGGAGATCGAATCCCCTAAATCAAGCAAGGATACGAAGAACAACGACATGATACACGATCCCACAGGCCTTTACTCCCATACATATGCCGATATCATGGCCCCATCGGAGATAAAAAGATCCGTAAGATACAGAAGGTGGCTTTCCATAGTGATGATCCGGTTATCCTTCCGTTACGACGGAGAGGAATCAGCCGATAAAGTATGGGAAGAGCAAATCCTCAACGAGTACGGGGCATTCGTAAAAAGACACACAAGAGAGTGCGACCTCGGATTTTTTATAGGAGGCGGATACTTTCTGATACTCCTGCCGGAAACCCCGAACGCCGGAGCAAAGATAGCCGCATCCAAACTAAAGAAGTTACCGGACGATATCAGGGATAAGTTCGAGGAAAAGGACTCGGTCTCTGCCGTGATATTTACCAGCCTATACCACTGTAGCGGTAATGAAAAGGTAGACTACCACACTGTAATGAAAAAGCTTGAGGAGAACCTGACGGAGGAAGAAGAATTCTCACCTGTAGGAAACACAAATACAGCCAATCAAAAGGCCGAGGGTCATCCCTAATGGGAGACCCTCGGTCGATCTCTCTAAATTAAAGGATCCCGTCCACTAGGGCCCCAAGAACTGCCTCGTCGGAAAAACTCTCGATACTTCCATCGTCGCCCATGGCGGCGAAGCCATCGGTCACGGGGATTTTCGCTATCGTAGCTATTCCGAAAGCCTTTTCTATTTCCTCGGAATGACTGGGACCGAACACATTGAGTCTCTCTCCGCATTTGGGACATTCGACATAACTCATGTTCTCCACTATACCCAGTATCGGAACCTTCATCATCTCTGCGAGCCTGGCCTGTTTCCCGACTATCAGAGCAGAAAGTTCCTGAGGTGTCGTGACTATGACCATCCCATCGAGAGCGATGGTCTGCATCACTGTCAGAGGGGCGTCCGCCGTTCCGGGTGGGAGGTCCACCACAAGCCAATCCAGTTTACCCCACTCCACATCGTCCCAGAACTGCTTTACGACTCCTCCAATAAGAGGGCCTCTCCATACGACCGGAGCCTTGGGATCATCCAGCAACAAATTCATGGACATGATCGATATGTCCAGCTTCTCGGTCTTGGGAGGGACGATCTTTCCCGACTCGTCTCCCTTGGGACGTTCGGTGATACCGAACAGTTTAGGTATGGACGGGCCCGTTATATCAGCATCGAGAACTCCGACGGAATCCCCTCTTTTGGCCAAAGCAACGGCAAGAAGGGCTGCTACGGAGCTTTTTCCTACACCACCCTTGCCGCTACCCACCGCTATTACCTTGCAGACGTCTTTCTTGGTAGGCTTAGGGAAATCGGGACAGCTCTCCTTGCTGGAACAGCTATCGCAATTCCCGTTACACTGGTTTTCCTGATCCATTTTTCGTCCTCATCTCCTCGAAACGATATACTGACTCCAGTTATAAGGTCCATCCGTCTACTCGTCAAGAGTTGAGATAGGTTTTCAATATCCCAAATCGCTTCTCTCCACCCCCACGATGCCGGACGATACCTTTATCTCTTTAGGTCTGACTCCCTTTTCCCTTACTACATTTATAAGACCTCTAGCGGAAAGATGCCCCATATCAAAAGCCGGCCAGGGCAGGTGGGGAACCATCAGAGAGGCCAAAATCGAGCGATCCCCACACACCAGGCCCCCTTCAGCCAGGTCACCTAGAGACGGAAGAGTCCCATCCCAGAGGACCAGCCCTGCCTCTTTTCCGATAGAGGAAAGCCCCTCCAGAAAAGGGAAAAAGGGACGATCTCCGCCTCTATAGGAGATGGGACGTCCTTCGGCTAAAGAGAGGACATTTCGGGAGATCGCCTCCTCGTCCAGAAGGACCCTCATGGAGGGATCGCCCTCCCCATTACCGACGATCACGGAAGGAATGCCATCCTCGCCGGAGGGGAAAGGCGCATCCGATGCCCATATGACGCCATCCACCTTTCTATCCAACAACCTTTGATATGCGGACCTGGACGAGGCATCCAGATCGTTGGCCTCTTTTACCAGCATCTCCATACGATGCCTGGCCAGAACCCTCTCCACTCCGGAGAGGAAGGATCCCACCCAGCTTTCCCCCAGGTCGCGCAGGACCACCCCGATAACGTCGGTTCTCTGACTGGAAAGTCCTCTGGCAACCGTGTCTACCCGATAGCCGAGTTTCTTTGCAGCTTCCCAGACCTTTTCTCTTGTAGCCAGGGATATTCTGGGATCGCCTTTAAGCGCTCTGCTAACCGTTGCCTTGTTTACCTGCGTCTCTCTGGCGACATCGGCCATAGTAACCTTAGCCATAGGCTCACTCCCTCAGGGAACGATCAGGACCTTCTGTCCCGGCCTGACTACTTCCTTTATCCTCAACAGATCCTCGTTCTTCATCCTTATGCAACCGTGGCTGGCGTCGGTACCGATCTCCGATAGATGTCCTTCGTCGGTACCGTGGATACCTATCCCGCTCCATGGCGGAGTCTTGAGCCTTATAAACCAGGGCCCGTACCCTACTGTATCGCCGGTCTTTTTATCCCTGTAGGGCTGCCAGTAAGACGCATCGTGAACGCTCTGGACGGGAAAAAGACCTTCGGGAGTCCTCATATCCCCGACCTTACGCTTTTGACCGATGTTTCTACCGGTCGCGACGGGCCAGCATCCGAAAAGACGCCTGGCCTTCTCGTCCACTCCGAAAAGAAGATGGGCCCCTTTGTGGCAGATCCACATAACACTACCTGATGGAACGCAGTCCTCCGAGAGAACGACCTCCGATGCCCAGGGGATATAAGCCGACAGAGACGGCTCAAGTCTCTTCCAATATGAGAGCCCATCGATATCGGAAGCCCATGACCGAGAAGAAAAGACGACCGTCAGGAGACAGATCAGGAGGCCAAAGGTTCGCCCCATCCTCAGTCCTCGAAAAGACTGCCGCCGATGAACTCCCTTATGATGGATTCGTTGGGAACCGTATCGGACGGGAGAGGAGGGACGAATCGCAGCAGGGACAACAGCCTCCTGGCCTCTCCGAAAACGGGAGACCCCTCGGGAACCGTCTGTAAAAGCGGCTCCAGATAGCCTTTCAACACAGGCAACTCGTAAAGAAGGGCGGAGTTGAACATAACGTCCGAGTGCTTCTGATACGGAAAGATATACTTCTGAGCCCCTCTTATGACCGACGGCCACCTCTTGAGAGTGGCTTCCGGTCCATGCCCCCTGGTCCTGTGGTCCCTTATCATCCTTCGGAAAAGACGGTTATCCGTCGTGCTTGTCCTGTTCTGTCTATCGAGGCTTACCCCTGTCAGAGGAGACACGAAGATACGAAACTTCTTGTCCCGAGGCACGGACTGGGTAACCTGGTCGTTCAATCCGTGGATGCCCTCTATTATAAGGATGTCGTCCCCGTCCAGTTTCAACCAACGACCTTCCTTACGGGTTCCGGTGAGAAAATCGAAACGAGGAAGCTGTACCGACTCCCCCTCTATCAGGGATTTCAGCTGCTGATTCAACAATTCGAGGTCCAGAGCCTCTAAAGCCTCGAAATCGTAGTCGCCCTTCTCATCTCTAGGTGTCCTCTCCCTGTCCACGAAGTAGTCGTCCAGCGACACCGTCACAGGTCTCTTTCCACAGACCTGAAGCTGTATCTTAAGCCTTTTAGACAGGGTGGTCTTGCCCGACGCGGAGGGACCGGCTATACAGACGACCCTTGCATTTCTTTTCACCACATCGTAGGCCAAATTGCTCAGCCTCTGGGAGTGGAAGGCCTCGGATATCAATATCAGTTCCTGCCCTCTTCCAGCGGCTATGGCGTCGTGAAGGTTGACCATGGTGCTTATTCCCATCGTCCTGAGCCAGTTAGCGTATTCGAGAAAAACACCGGACAGCTTCCTGGATGCTTGAAAGGGCGGCAAGGATGTAGGATAGGCGACAGTGGGAAACTGAAGCACCATTCCCGGAGCAAGAAGCTTAAGATCCCAATTCTTGAGATATCCCGTGGACGGAACCAGAGGGCAATAGAAAAAACCGTACATATCGAGACAACGATATACCTCTATGGGATCCATGTAGACCCTGGAGAAAAGTCTCCCCTTCTCCGGGTTTCCCTGTCTCTCGAATATTCGACAGGCCTTATCGAGCGAGACGACCTCCCTGGTTATCGGAATATCCATACCGATCAGATCCTTCATCGTCTCCGCTATAGACGCCAGGTCCTCCTCGGTTATATCCTCGTCCTCCAGCTCCCAAAAGTGACCTTCCGAGATCGAATGACGGATAAAGATAGGTTTGCCCAAAGCCTTCCTCGAGGCCAGGACAAGCAGAAAACCCAGAGAACTCCTGTAGACCATGGTCCCCTCGAAGGAATAGGTATCGACGAATTCGACGTCTGCGTCTCCGTCGACGACCCACTCGAGGGGGCGAAGATAGTTATTTACCCGCCAGGCGACTATGTTCCTGTTTTTGTATAGTCCGGTGGAAGCCAACACTCCCTGCCCCGACAACGGCATCTCACAGTGTATATCGGAAAAACCCTTGATCCGAATGACGAACGACATATTCTGGATCTCCTCCTGACTGTAGAACGGTACGCCCGAGGTAGGACGACTCTCTTAAAGACAACTATTATCCGAGACGATATTTTCCGATTATAACCTAAAGAGACGCCACGGCTGTACCGGACAACAGGACGAAAAGCTCCACGACCTCGCAGATACAGCCGTAGCTGTCTCCCGTGAGACCTCCGAGAGAGGAGGAAATCCTATATCCCACGAACCACATCGTCAATCCCGCCCCGCCCATGACGGCCAGTCCCTTCCATCCCGTGAGGGCGACAACCGGAACGAGGCCCAAAAACGATGCAAACACCATCTCGGTAACCCCGCAATAGGACTTGAAACGGCGTCCCAGACCGTTTTTACGGGCGGTAGAGAAACCTGCGACGGCCAGGACCATGGACCACCTGGAGAGGACGGGAGCCACGAAGATCCATTCTGATAGCTCGGATCCCATAGACGACAGAACGGCCAGCTTCAACGTAAGGAGACAGAATATCGCTACGGCACCGAAGGTTCCTATCCGACTGTCCTTCATGATCTCCAATGCCCTCTCTTTAGTGACTCCGCCGCCTAGTCCGTCGAACGTATCGGCCAGACCGTCCAGATGCAACCCTCTGGTCAAGGCAGCCCACACAGCCAGGGTGGAGGCTCCTGCCACATAGGCACCCCATACGGATGAGGAGATACGGAAGACACCCCACAGGATCAAGCCTATAACGGCACCTACCAGAGGGAACCATCTCGTAGCGTGACCCAGATCCTCCTCAGTCATAGTCCTTTTCAACGAAACCGGGATGCATGTCAGAAAAGACAGGGCCAACAGAAACCTCATGACGTAGCCTCCTTGATGATCTGGGGGATACCGGCGGTTATAAGATAGACGCTATCGGCTTCCTTTGCGATCCTCTGATTAGCCCATCCCGCAATATCCCGGAAGATCCTCCCCAGAGGATAGGGAGGCACCAACCCCTGCCCTACCTCGTTCGAGACCAGAACGGCGGAAAGATCCCTTCGTCTAAAGACCTCCAACATACGGTCCACCTCTCCCAGTACGAACTGCTCTACCAACCTCTCGTCCTCCATAGAGAGACCGTCCCATTCTGTTCTACGAGAAAACATGAGGTTAGTGACCATCATTGTAACGCAGTCCAAAAGGACTATACTTTTCGAAGGAATTTCCTCAAGCGTTCCCACCACGTCGTTTTGGGCCTCCAAGGTCTTCCATCTATCCGGACGATCCGCCCTGTGACGGGCCACCCGACGAGCCATCTCATCGTCCTCTATCCCGGCGGTGGCTACGTAGAAGATGGAAGCTCGAAGACTATGTCTTTCCTGGTCGGATATCAAGCTCTGGGCGAATCCGCTTTTACCGCTTCTAGCTCCTCCCAACACCAAAATTATATTTCCCATGTTCAGCCTAAAGCCTCCTCTCCGAGCAAAAAAGACGATATTTCCTTTAGAAGCATATCGTCCATATCGACGGTTTTTATACCTATCCTAAAATAATTTTTCAGCCCGAAGGAACCGCAGTCCCTGAGCTGTATCCTCTTGTTCCACAGATACGTTTTGAGTTCGGACCAACGACGATGACAACAGAGCAGGAAGTTGCCTTCTCCTGAGATCACCGTTACGCCAATCCGTTTCAGACCGTCGGATAGCCTTTTCTTCTCGATCCTCAAAAGCTCCCACTGTCGTTCGTAATACTCCCGGTTCTGCAGAAGAGCCACCCCCACAGCCTGGGCCTGGGCCCCCACGCTCCAGTCAGGCTGGACCTTCTCCATAGCCGATATGGAATCTGAGGAACCCAGGACATACCCCAGCCTGACGCCAGGTAAACCGTAGTCCTTAGTCATGGATCTCAGTATGAGGAGCCTGCCTGTGTCGAGAAGATCCTCCAAATCAGGAGGATCCTCCATGAAATTGCGATAGGCTTCGTCTAGGACCACCATGGTCGGACCGACCTTACATATATCCAGAATGGACTCGATCTGCGACCTTGAAAGGGCGTATCCCGTCGGGTTATTGGGAGAACAGATCCATAGCACCTCAGGAGGTTCGATTCGGATTCTGTCGTGAAGCGAACGGCTGAAACCGGAGGAATCGCCTGTCATTAAATCTCCGAAATCCCATCGGGAAACCGAGGCTCCCAGGGCGGAAGCCGCCTGAATATATTCGCCGTAGGCCGGTACCACGACAGAGGTCTTCCTGCCGGATCTCAAATATGCCATAGACACCAGCCATATCGCTTGGGAGGCTCCGTTGGTGACCAAAACCCTGGGACTGTCCACTCCGTGAAGATCGGACAGTCTTTCCCTCAACTCCCAGGCCGACCTGTCGGGATAGATATCCAACTCGGCGGAACGAGACGCCTTCAAAACATCCTCGTGAGGTGGCAGTGGATTGATCGAGACGCTGAAATCCAGGATATCATCGACGCCCAACCCCATGGAGTCCAGTTTTCCACGGTTTATTCCGCCGTGAACCACCGGCCCCAATCCGTCGAGATCCGATACCGGTCTAGGAATCACGACGCACCCACACATATCCACATAAAAAATGAGGCCAGAGCCAGACCTTGGGCTACCATGAGAATGGACATCGCCTCTCTAAGGTCCTTCGACACGGGCCTTCTTCCTGAAAGATTCAAACGATACACCCCTCTTTTATCCAAGACGACCGATATAACTCCTGCCATGGCGGCCATGGGCCAACCGGCGTTAGGGCTACTGGTCCTACCGTGGTCCCTTAAGGCCGAGATCGCGCCGCCCCTCCAGTTGGCTCCTACGATAGCGGCCCCAGCCAAAATCAGGAGAGAAGCCAGCCTGGCGGGAATCCAGTTCAAAAGGTCGTCCAGTCTAGCGGCGAACTTGCCCCCCGACTCGAAATCCCCTCCACGGTATCCCAACATCGAGTCGCAGGTATTTACGAAACGATATACTAAAGCCCCGGGAAGTCCGAAAAGGGCGAAGAAAAAGAGAGGGGCAACCAGGCCGTCGCCGAAGTTCTCCGCCAGCGATTCGATCGCGGCCCCTGCCACCTCGGAGGAGGAAAGTTTAGAGGTCTCTCTGCTCACCAGATGATATCCCAAAAGGCGTCTGCCCCGGCTTAAATCGCCGGATTTCAGGGCCCGGTCAATAGATCCTCCCGCCTCCAGCAAACCACTAAGGGAGAAAGTCCCCTTCAGAAACCAGACGGAAATAGGCAAGGAAAACACGAGAGGCAGACTATACACAGCCGACACCACAACCATGACCAAAGAAATACCGGACAAGACTATGAGACACCCATAAGGGAACAGACATCTTCCAGGTCTCTTTCTCCAGAGGAAATCGACGAAAGATCCCATCCAGCACACCGGATGAACGGCGTTTGAAGGCTCTCCCAGAAAAACATCCCACAGAACGGCCACGGTCAGCGATATGAGATCGAAGATCATCTAGCTACCCCCAACACATGAACTCCTCCGGGGACCATTTTGGTAAGCCGAGGAGGTCCAACCCCGTCGGGCCAGTGCAAATCAGCCCAACGGGGATTCGCATCCGGAGGATACAACACACCACAGATGGACCCGCTGTGGGCGACGGTCACACCTAAAGCTCCGTCGGACAAAGCCACGTCTATAAGCTCCTCCAGGCAGGGCTTGAACAAAACATCCTGATTCGCTCTGGCACTGGCGGTAACGGACCTACCCAAAGCGATCCAGTCCTCTTTTATCAATGCACCTATCAGATCGTGAAGTATCCCGTCGTAGTCGACGCCCTCTAAGGGATGGACCCGTCGGTTGAACTCCACCGTATCGACCTCTTCCTCCGGATCGAAGAGAACCACCTTTAAAGGAGGCACCTCCGAGATAACCGTATAATTCAAGAATGAACGATGATCCAACAACACCAGTTCAGACCAGGCGATTCCATCGGAGGGTTCAATCGCCACGGCCATCTCAGTGACTTCCTCGGGAGATACGATCCTATCGATGCAGACAGCAAGGCCGTACAGTGCCGATATCATGTCGGCGGTGCTACTGGCATATCCTCTGGATACCGGCAGTCTTTTAAAACTACGTACAGACACATCCAGATGTCGACATCGCCAAAGGTTTGAGGCCAGCCTAAGGACATCCCCGGTCTTATCCATTCCCTCCGGGACTGATATCTCGCCCGTTCCGGGGTTAACCTCCACCTCCAGATAGGTGGTTCTGTCTATGGGACACGATATCAAACTGCAGATTCCTCCGGGCCATCCCTGATAGAGTTCTCCGCAGGTTCCGGGACAGGAGACCAGAGCCCTCATAGCCCCACTATGCGCCTGAGCTCGCCCATATCCATGTGCTCTTCCATATGGTCGGCCAGACGATCAAAAGCCCTGTTCCTGTGCTGTTCCAGAGAAATCCCCTGGCCTGACTCCCTCCAACCGATGGATCTAAGCCACGATCGTCTGAAATCGGGCAAATCGAAAACCCCGTGAAGATAGGTGCCCCAATGGAACCCTTCGGAATCCGCTGCACCGTCAAGGTCGCCGTTCTCCAGGAGAAACAGCCCATCCTTCATAGGCGAGTCGGTCCGTCCCATATGTATCTCGTATCCTTCAACATCGATCCCCTGAACTTCTCCAAAAAAGCCCAGCTTGCCCCGGACCGTCCCTTTGGTCCGAACCGTCCTTTTTTCAGCCTTAAAGGACGTCACCGAGTCGAGAAGCCCCATGCCCTTTACACACTCATCGGAGCTCTCCACTCGGTCTCCATCCAAAATGGCCCGCCCCATCATCTGAAAACCTCCGCATATCCCAACGACCGGTACGCCAGATCCCGCCAAGGCCAGGATCTCCGCCTCCAGACCGTTTCCCCTCATCCAAAGCAGATCGGACACGGTGCTCTTGCTTCCCGGCAATATTATCCCGTCAGGCCGCCCCATATCGCAGGGGGAATCCACCAAGCGAACTCCGACATCGGGCTCCATGGCCAAAGCGTCCAGGTCGTCGTAGTTGGAGGTTCTGGGATACCTTATTACCACCAAGTCCAAGCTTCCTCGGGAAAGCCAGTCGTGCTCCTCCAGAAAAACAGAGTCCTCTTGAGCTACCCCGAGGTCGTTAAGATAGGGGATGACTCCTAAAGTAGGTTTCCCCGTCAGGTTCAGGAGCATATCCAGACCAGATCCGACCAAGGAAAGATCGCCCCTGAATTTGTTTATGATAAATCCTCGGACCAGGTCTCTCTCCTCTTCCTCAAGCAATGCCAGAGTGCCGTAGAGGGAGGCGAAAACCCCTCCTCTGTCGATATCCCCCACGAGAAGGGTCGGAGATCCTAGATGTCTGGCCACCCTCATGTTGACTATGTCGTTGGCCTTGAGGTTGATTTCCGCCGGACTGCCAGCGCCCTCGATCACTATAAGATCGTGTCGTTCGCCAAGACGATCCAAAGAGTCGGTAACGGAACGCCAAAGCTCCACCTTTCTCGAATGATAGTCCATGGCGGACAATGTCACCATCGGACGTCCCATCACCACCACCTGAGACTTGGAATTGCCCTCCGGTTTTAGCAACACCGGGTTCATATCCACCGAGGGCTCCATTCCGGCAGCTCTGGCCTGGTCTACCTGGGCCCGCCCCATCTCCCCTCCTTCCATGGTCACGTAGGAATTCAAAGCCATATTCTGGGCCTTGAAGGGGACCACCGAATACCCCTTCCTGTAAAAAATTCTACACAGCCCGGTGGCGAGAACGCTTTTACCTACATCGGAGGAGGTCCCCTGCAACATCAGGGTCTTGGCCTTCATAAAATCACCTCTAGAAGTAAAGTTTCACCTTTGTCCTTTTGTGGAGACATACTCATCCACTATTTTGCCGTCGTGAATCAACCGGGCCCGATGGATCTGCCTACGGCTGGAAAGCCAGCGAAACCTCTCTCTGGCTTCGGTCTCGTCGCAAGAGTCCCGTCCCACCGCTCCCCACCATCTCTCGCCGCTGGGGTAGCTTCTCCACTCGGCCAACAGCGGTTCCTGATAACAGACGGACCAACGATAATCCCCCCAAAGACCGGGAATACGGTATCTCTGACGACCTCTCCCGGGGACGACCAGAAGAACGCTGAGCTCGTCCTGAAAACGGGTCGCAGATCCGGAGAAAGGCAGGCCTTCGTGAACGTCGTTGAATGAAAAACTATCGCCGTCTCTCTTGATGCCCATGGAGAGACACCAGCCTCTCATCCTCTCCAAAAGCCCCTCCAGGGAAAGACGCCCAGGCAGGGAGCCTAGCTCCTCCGCCGCCTTTACCCTATCCAGAACGTAGTCTCCCCTTTTGTCTCGACGACACAGTCTGTGAAGTCCCGATAGATCCATGATCTCACCTCACGAGTTGCGCATGAATTGCATAAAATCCCAAAACGATATATAATTAAACACGTTTCGACCTTCACCCTTATAGGCAATACACATGAGATTGTACATGAAAGGAAGGATGCCAACTGAAAAAAAGCCCCGATCATCTCGAAAACTTCTACTTATCCATGAATATAACCCGAAATTGCCTGGTGATGACCGATTACGACGGCACTCTAGCCCCTTTCGTATCCGACAGAGACAGGGCAGAGCCCTGGCCGGGAGTGGTGGAGACTCTGGAGACCCTTGCCTGTCCGGTAGTCGTAATCACCGGAAGGGACCCCGAAGAGGTGAAGAAACTCCTCTCCATACAACGTCCTATAGATATATACGGAGAGCACGGATCCGTCCATCTTTCCTCAAACGGAGAGAGACGAACGTTGATATCCCCGGACTCGGAAACCCTGGACAAACTGGAGAGGCTGACTAAGGGACTACCAGCGAAAGCCGTGGAGAAAAAGACCACGGCCATCGCCATTCACCTGCGAAATATCGACGAAAAATCGCGGGATAAAGCCATGGAAGTGGTCTCCCTGTGGAGAAAGGCTCTCCCCATCGATCGCTGGATCATAGACCGTTTCGACGGAGGATTCGAAGCCAAGCAGAGAGGTAAGGATAAGGGAAACGCCGTGTCATCGATACTAAACAAATTTCCCCACAGACCGGCGTGCTACTTGGGAGACGATAAAACCGACGAGGACGCTTTTCGCTCCCTGTCGGGGAGAGGACTTCCCATACTGGTCTCCGACAAAGAGAAAGACACAGAAGCGGCTATCCGCCTCCATCCGCCGGAGGAAGTCCTGGCCTTTTTCAAGACTCTGGAGAAAAAGCTCAAAGGTTACAGGAGGTGACCTGCAATGGATATAGAGGGAAAAAATCGCCGATTGGTAGTAGTCTCCAACAGACTCCCGGTAAAACTCAACCACTCCGAGGGAGTCTGGGAGGGCAAACCCGGTTCGGGAGGGTTGGTTACCGCTCTGAGCCCGTTGCTGAGGCATCGTGGAGGACTCTGGGTCGGATGGCCCGGAAACAGGGAACCGGCCCCTCTGGGAGCTATAAGAAACCTGCTAGGCCCCCTATCCGAGGAATGGGGATTCCGTCTCACCCCGGTGATTCTGTCCGAGAAAGACGTAGACAGCCACTATTACGGGTTTTCCAACGCCATATTATGGCCGCTGTTCCATGGGCTACAGAGTAGATGCTGCTTCGAAAACAGATTCTACCGATCCTTCATATCGGTCAACGACAAATTCGCCAAGGTCCTCGCCAAACACACCGCGCCTAACGACTTCATCTGGATCCACGACTATCAACTGATCCCTCTCGGAGAGAGGCTGTCCCGGCTGCGACTTAACCGGTCGATGGGATTTTTTCTCCATATACCTTTTCCCTCGCCGGACATATTCTTCAAACTTCCCTGGAGAGAGGAAATTCTCTCGGCGATGATGTCCTATAAATTGATAGGTTTTCAGACTCCCAGGGATAGAAGGCACTTCTCCGAATGTCTACGCCAGTTGGACCGCAGCACCAGACAGAGAGGTCATGGTCGAATAGTGGAGCTCCACTCCATGGGTAAAAGGGTTCTGGCAGGAGCCCTCCCGATCGGGATAGACTTCAGGGAGTTCTCCGATATGTCGAAAGGACCCGAGTCGGTGGAGAGGATGGAACACATTAAGGAAGAGCTGGGAAACCGTTTTCTATTCTTGGGAGTGGACCGGCTCGACTACACAAAAGGTTTGCCCAACAAGCTCAGGGCTTTCGAGTTGATGTTGCGCAGGACCCCTTCCCTCAGGGGAAAGGTCGTTCTGTATCAGATAGTGATACCAAGCAGAGAGGAGATCCTCGAATACAAAGAGCTTAAGACCGAAATAGAACTCCTGGTCAGCCGGATAAACGGAGAGTTCGCTACCCTCGACTGGACTCCCGTCGTATACCGCTATCGTCCTATGGAGAGGAACGACCTTGTCTCCCTCTACTCCGCTTCCGACGCCATAGTGGTGACCTCCGTCCAGGACGGGATGAACCTGGTGTGCAAGGAGTATTGCGCCTCCCACTGGGACAACCGGGGAACCGTGATCCTCAGCGAATTCGCAGGAGCCGCAAGACAGTTCAAGGACGGTGCCCTCTTGATAAATCCCTACAGCGACGAGCAGACCGCCGATGCCATGGAAAAGGTCTTTTCCATGGACGAAAACGAAAAGAGACACAGGATGTCCAAGCTCAGAAGGATCGTCAAGAGGCAGGACATATTCTGGTGGACCGATAAAATCCTCAAGGCATCCTACGGCACGGGACTGGAAGACTGGCCCTACAGGGAACTTCCCTCTATCACCGGAATCCAGCAACGCAATTGACATAAGACCAAGGAGGCAAAAAATGAAAATATATCCTAATTTACCATCCATAGAGGACTACGAACCGTACATCGGATCGGAGGCTACGGAACGGATAGCGGCGAAAGCGGAGAAACTTCGCGGAAGAAAAGTCGTTCACATAAACTCCACATACTATGGCGGAGGGGTGGCGGAGCTGCTGAACGCCATGACCGTCCTGATGAACAACGCCGGGATAGAGACGGGATGGCGAGTTATAGTAGGATCTCCGGACTTCTTCGGGGTAACCAAAAAGATGCATAATGCCCTCCAGGGTGCGGAGATCAACCTAAGCGACAGGAAAGACGAGATCTACGAGTCGGTCGTGGAGCAAAACTCGGTCCGAATGCACCTGGAACACGATTTCGTGGTAGTCCACGACCCTCAACCTCTACCTCTCATAAATCATTACAGAAAGAGAGGTCCCTGGATATGGGTCTGCCATGTCGATCTGTCCCACCCCAATGGTGAACTGTGGAAGTATCTCAGACCGACCATAGAAAAATACGACGGAGCGGTGGTATCTCTTCCCGAGTATCGACAGGAGCTAAAAATTCCTCTAAGGTTCATAAAGCCAGCCATAGACCCTTTTTCCATAAAAAACCGGGTTATGACGGAGGAGGAGATCGACGAGAGACTGGACCACTATGGGATACCTAGAGATCTCCCTATAGTGGCACAGGTATCCAGGTTCGATCGATGGAAGGATCCCCAAGGGGTCATAAAGGCCTTCGAGAAAGTACGAAAAGAGGAAGGTGCGACCTTGGTCCTTTTGGGCAACACCGCCACGGACGACCCTGAGGGTATGGAACTCTACACCTCCCTTCTGGACCATAAAGACGATAGGATAGTCCTGCTGAGCGTCGAGGACACCGCCCTAGTCAACGCCGTACAGAGCAGGGCGGCCGTCGTGGTCCAGAAATCCCTGAGGGAGGGATTCGGACTTACCGTCACCGAAGCCATGTGGAAGGGAACTCCCGTGATAGGCGGCAACGTAGGTGGCATAAAACACCAGATAGACGACGGGGTCAACGGCTATCTGGTAGACACGGTCGATCAGGCCGCCGACAGGATAATCAAACTCCTGAGAGACGAAAAACTCAGAAAGTCCATGGGCGAAAAAGGCAGGGAAAAGGTCAGAAATAACTTCCTCATGACGAGATATCTAGAGGACTACCTGGACCTGTTTCTCTCGTTCCGATGCAAATACACTTTATCCGACTGAGAAGACGGGCAGCGAAAAACGCTGCCCGTCTTCCATATCAGGATATGTGGTCGTACCCCGAGGGGGTTGGGGTCAGGATTTATCCAGGGCAAGCCAGCTGCGTCCAAGGGCGTCGGCAGCCATCATGGCGTTAGCGACATCGGATGCGGTAACCTTGCAGGGTTGGTTGTGTATCGTCTCCCCTTCGGCAGTAGCCATCTCGGCAGCCGCCATTATCTTTTCGGGAGTGGGGTCCTTCAAGCCAAGCTGGGCCAGAGTGATCGGGAGCCCTACGGAGGAGCAGAAATCCAGCACATCCTCCATAATCTCTTTGGGGGAATCCTGAAGGACCAGCTGAGTGAGGGTTCCGAAGGCGACCTTCTCTCCGTGATACATCTGGTGCATCTCCTCTATCGCAGTCATTCCGTTATGGATGGCGTGAGCCGCCGCCAGCCCCCCGCTTTCGAACCCCATACCGGAAAGCAGGGTATTGGCCTCAACGATTCGTTCCAAGGCCGGGGTCACGACATCGGCGTCACAAGCCAACTTGGCCTCGTAGCCATACTCAAGAAGCTGATCGTAACAGAGCCTAGCCAGGGCCATGGCCGCCTCCGTAGCGGCTCCTCCTGGCATATTAGAAGCTCTGGTCTTGTAACAGGCCTCGGCCTCGAACCACGTGGCCAGAGCATCACCCATCCCGGAGACTAAAAGACGGGTCGGAGCCTTAGCCACTATCTCCGTATCCACTATGACCATATCGGGACTGGGTGGAAACTCATAACTCTCGAAGACACCTTCCTCGGAATATACCACGGAGAGAGCGCTGCATGGAGCATCGGTAGCCGCTATGGTGGGAACCACAACCACCGGGATACCCAGCTTGAAAGCGGCCATCTTACCCGTATCGTGGGCCTTGCCGCCTCCCACGCTGACGATGAAATCGGCACCTTTATCCTTGGCTACGGAAGCTACCCTGTCGATTTCCTTGAAACAACACTCTCCACCGAAGGACTCCTTGACGAAGGCCACTCCGCTGGCCTCGAAACTCTCCTTCATGGTCTTCTCGACTGCCCCTAGTCCTCTCTTGCCCCCTATGACCAAAGCCTTCTTTCCAAGCTTTGCCACCTGAGCACCGGACTGCGAGCAAGCGCCGGCTCCCTGGACGTACCTACCGGGAGCGATAAGTATTTTCTGCACTTAAATTACCTCCTCTCGTTATCTTTCGATCAATCTAATTATACAATATACTATAACCCGATATCCAGGGCTGTCAGACATCCTATCCTACGAAAGCTACCCCTATGGCCTTGACTATCGCATAGGAAAGCCCTGCTCCTATGAAGGGACCAACTATAGGAATCCAGGGATAGCCCCAGTCCGAACAGATTCTCCACGGTCTAACCTCCCTATATCGTCTTTTTTTACATATCGTAGAAGGGATAAAAATCTTACCTTATAGCGTCTTTCAACTGCCTGTCAGGGGCGCTTATGACGACCGCATCTACCAAGAGTCCTCTGTCCTCCACAACGGATCTGGCTGATTTCAAGGCGGAACGGACGTCGGAGATCTCCCCTGAAAAGGACAGAAAAGCCTTGGCTCCCATTCCCTGACCGATCCTTATCTCTATCAAGCTGACCTTGGACGCCTTGGCTGCGGCATCGGCGGCCTCTATCGCCGAAGTGGCGGACATGGTCTCCACCACGCCTAGATCTTTCATCGTATCCAACTCGGTAGAACACATAAGAGCTGGAAATACGGCAGGATGGACGTTCGGTATGGACGTGAAATCGGAAACTGCCTCGCCTCCGATCGACAGCCCCATCTCCAATGAACTCGAGACCGCCCCGACCTGCCCGGCGACTATGACGATAAACTTTCCAGGACATAATGTTCTGGCGGCCAGAAGCTTAACGTCCGCCGATTTGACCATACCGTCAGCCACCAAAAACCCCTTCGCCACGCTTATCAATTCGATGGCCCCAATGGCACGGAAAACCAACCCCATCACCCCCTCCTGGCTTTTATGACCACCGAGCTATCGCTAACCGATTCCACAGATCCGTTAACCGACGAATGAACCGGCGCCCCTAACGCTCCTCCTTCCGGCACGACGCCGATGGTCTGCCCCTCCGATACCGCCTGTCCTACCTGGACGATCGGGATACAGGGAGCCCCTATATGCTGCCCCATCGCTATATCCACACGGAGAGGAGCGTATTCGCCCATAAAGGGACAATCTACATCCCATCTGGCAAGTCCTATACGCCTTACCAGCCGCTTGCTCGGTAGCAGTCGATACGGTCTGTTCTCGTCCGGTCCATCCAGGGCTTTGTCGAAGGAGAAGTTGACCTTTTTCTCCCTGAAAGAGGCCTTCAGCAATTGATTGATCCTTCTGGGACTCAACTGCATAGGACAACCATGGAGGCCGCTACACAGATTGCAATCGGAACAGAGCATAGCCATTTTCAGTATCTCCGGGGTCCTCTGCTCCGGATAAGCCATGGCTCTCATCACCTTGTGAGGTTCAAGCTCGTAACCTATAAGGTTTCTGGAACAAACCATGGTGCATTGGGTACATTGGCAACAAGCGTACCGAGCCTGACGGACCATGGTCTCCACCGGCATGGTCTCGTAGCGGACCAATGCCGAGTCGGATGGGACGACCAGTATCCCGTTGGACCTCTTGCCTAGAGGGAATTTCGCCGACTTTCTGTAGGTTCCCGTCATAGGTCCCCCGTCCACGTAGACCGGATTCGAGATGGTCTCCCCACCGGCCAGGGCAACAAGCTCCGACGCTATAGTTCCTATCGGAACCGACCAGACCCCGGGGTTGGCGACGGCACCTCCGACGGTAACCCAAGTCCTGGTGACAGGAGAGTCTTCCACGGCTCGCCCCAGGTTGTACAGGGTCTCCACGTTGTTGACCACCACTCCGACCTGAAGAGGAAGGCCTCCTTCTGGAACTGTCAATCCAGTGGCCTCCTGAATCATGATTATCTCGTCGCCTGCCGGATAATAATCGTCCATCTCGAAAACATCGGCCCCGGCCAGCCTGAGTTTGTCTATCTGGAAGACATGCTTTCTCTTCACGCAGAAGGTAACCCTTTCGGCGCCAAGAATGGATCCGATCTTATGGGCGGTTTCGACGAGAAAAGGCGTTTTTTCGTCGAATAGGGCCATATTGTTTCTCAATAGCGGCTCGCATTCCGCTCCGTTTATCAGATACGTATGTACGCCGTCGGCTGAGAGCTTGACGTGGGTGGGGAAACCGGCACCTCCGGCTCCCACAACCCCTGCCGCCAGGATCTTATCCAGTAGATTGGGGGCAGTCATTCGAGACACATCCGATCAGACGATCCTAAACGAACCGTGGAGGTTACACCTGCGCAGTCTACAGAACGAAAGGGGGGTGGTCGGTCCCTGCCCGGTGGTGGTTGCTATGGTGAATGCAGTGGGACACTCGCCGCCGAAGCCCAAAGTAGAGAAGGAAGGACCGTTCTTAGTGAACATGGTAGTCTCCATGACCTTGGCCATAACGCTCATATGATCGACGTTGGTGCTGTGGATCAGGGCAGAATGCCTGAAACCGTGCTCCGTTTTTATAGCAGCCTCGAGAGCCGCATCGAAATCGGGAACTCTCACCATCCCGAGGACGGGCATCAGCATCTCGACCTGGATTATGGGATCGTCCAGCTCGCATTCTACGAGGATGAGTCTGACGTTCCCAGGCGCCTTTATGCCGATTTTTTCCAAGATCCACACCGCGTCTTTGCCTACGAACTTTTTGTTGGGATCGGTTCGTTTTTCGTTGAGGGCCGCCTCTTTAAGAGCCTCTATCTTCGCCGGGTCCTTCAGCTCGAAGGCACCTTCCTCCAGCATCTTTCTCTTAAGCTGATCGGCGACGCAGTTGACCACTATCAGGGCCTTCTCGGATGTACAGGGAAGATTGTTGTCGAAGGAACACCCCGCCACTATATCCTTGCCCGCTTGTTCAACGTGAGCGGTCTCGTCCACCACCACCGGAGGATTCCCCGGGCCGGCTCCTACGGCGGGCTTTCCTGAGGAGAGGGCTGCGTTGACTACGCCGGGACCTCCCGTAGCCGATACCAGACGAACCGCAGGATGGGACATGAGGGCTCCGACGTTCTTCATGCTGATGCGGGATAACACCGTGATTATGCCCTCGGGAGCGCCGTGGGAGATCAAGGAGTCGTGTACTCGCTGGACCATATCGATGCTGCTCTCGGCAGCTCCAGGATGCGGGGCGAACACGACGCTGTTCCCGGCGGAGAGCATACAGATCGTGTTATTTATGACCGAGGCGGTCGGATTGGTGGACGGAGTTATCGAAGCGATCACACCGAATGGAGCGTGCTCCTCCAGCACCAGACCTTCGTCCCCGGTGGTGCAGGAGGTACGGATGAACTCGGGGCCGGGGGTCTTCTCTATGGCGAGACGGTTCTTCATTATCTTGTCCTTCAGGTTCCCCATGCCCGTATCCTTCAAGGCCAGAGACGAAAATTCCTCCACCTGAGGGAGAAGATCCGCCTTGAGAGAATCTATGATTAATTTCTTCTTGTCCAGTGAATATTCGAACTGCCACTTTCTCTGCGCCTTCACGGAAATCTCGACGGCATCGTCTACTTTCTCGAAGGCCGGAGAGAATCCACCGTCCTTGACGACATCCTCGAAGGATATCCTCTTCACTACGGCAGAGACGAGTTCATGAAGCATTTTCTCATCCATCGGCTTCATCGAACCTCCTTTTCTTTCCAAAGGGATACCACAGCCTCCGCTACCTCGACATCCTCTTCCACGGATCCACCGCTGACTCCTACGGCTCCTACGACTCTGCCCTCTTTATCCGTCAAAGGGATGCCTCCGCCGAAACAACACAGATCGGGATCGGACTGAAGTCCGTACAGCGGAGCTCCCGGCTGGACCAGATCGTAGACCTCGGATGTGGTTTTACGGAGTTCCAGGGAGGTCTTGGCCTTTTTACCGCTTAGTCCTATACTGACCGGCAAAACTCCGTCCATTCTATGGAAGACCAAAGGACCCTTTTCGTCCGAGACGGTGATAGCCATAGGGACCGAAATCTGCGACGCCCTATCCTCCGCGGCTGACACGAGATCAAGAGCCGTCTTAAGGGAGAGGCGATCTTCACCATCTTTGCAAGGCATCTTTATCAGCTCCTTTATTACCTTTCGGGTGATCTCTTCGACCACCGATTCCTCGTCGCATGCCACGGCCAAAGCAAAGATGTAATCCGACAGGCGGTTTATCAGCCTGTACGAGTCCTCGTCTATCAGATGACGACGAAGCAACGGTAGAGCCTCTCTCTCCGCCCTTCTGGCTATGGTGCGGGCCAGATGAAGCGCTGCACCGGAAGGGGACTTTCCCGGCCTGACGAAAGATCTATCATGAGGGCAAAGGCTCTCGAGTCCGTCTATCTTTTTCTCAAACAGATCGGCCGGTGGCGACGATATGTCCCTGTCCCCTCGAGCCACGTAGGCCATCAGGAGGAAAAGGGTGTGTTCCAGCTCCTCCATATCGGATAAAAACCTCCCGGGAGCCATGCTCCTGGCCATTCCTATAGCTGCCTGAGCTTCGTCGAGGGTCCCGTTGAGATCGATTCGGGGGTCGTCTTTTTGAACCCTGGTCCCGTCCAATAACGACGTAGTGCCTCCGTCCCCTCCTCCAGTGTAGAGTCTGGTCATCTGCCTAACCGACCTCTCTTGGGTCCACGTCGGCAGAATCGACGATACCGACTATAGCGCCGTCGATAGGAGCATCCGGAACACCGGAGGATTTAGCAGCAGAGCTACCGGAACAGACTATTACGTCCTCTCCTATGCCGGCACCAACCATATCGACCGCTATAATAAAGTTTTCTCCCTTGACAGAAGGGCCTAGATCGCCGTCCCCCTTGGGGGAGAGGAGACGAACTATCAGAAGTTTATGTCCGATAAGTCGATCGTCTTTTCTGGTAGCTACCACGTTGCCTACGACCCTGCCCAATTTCATTTCAGTCGTCCCCCTTCCTTCAGTCCGTCAAGGGACGCACGACACTCGGAGACCCCTCCGATAAGGGCGACGGTCTGTATGTGTTGCGGACAGTTACCCAGGATCTCCACGGCTTCAACGGAGGCCCTTTTAACCCCGTCGTCCACCGCGGCGACAAGCTCGGCGACCTGTCCCTGTAAAAGCAGTACAGCGCCCCAGCGAGCCGTCTCTATCCTTTTTTTCTCGCTGGACGGGACCCGTCTTAACATCATCCTCTTGGCCGTATCTGACGGCTTGACTATAAGCTCGTAGCTCAACAACGTCGGCTCACCTCCAGGGTCACGCCTATGGCGGACAGCCTATCCTTGGCCTGATCGGTAAGTTTTACGCCACTCCCCAAATGCAAAACCGCTCCAGGCCTCACCGACGAAGCTATCTCGGACCAGCTGTACCAGCCGGGATCTGACAGGGCTACTCCCTCGTCCCTTTTATCCGTAAGACCGGAGTCTTTCACCGAGTCGGCTCCCCAGCCGACGAGAGAACATCCCAAAAAAGTCAAATCTGACATGGCCCTCGCCAGTCTCTCTCCCATTGGGCCCTGCCAGGCGCTCCATCCCCTGAGAGAGGTGACATCCAGCACCACCGGCAGATTTCTTCCCAGACATCCGGCTATGAGTCTCCCACCGGAGGTCTCGGGAAAGGTCACCAACTCCCTCAAAAGAGAGGGTGGAGCTGATAGGACCATTAGGCCGTCGAGGGAATACCCCTCGTTTTCCGGTCTGTCCATTGAATTCAGGTCGTACCAGGGATCGGCAGGGCCCGGGCCTCCATCGACATAATGGACCCAGTCCACAAAGCCACGATCGCCCTCCCAGCGGGATCTGGAATGCCACAGGACCCCTATTCTGGGAATCGACAGCTTCTTCAGTACCATGTCAACCGTTTTATTTAGATCCATAACGGTCCCTCCAGAGAGAACGGGCGATCCCCAGCGGCGTAACCAAAAGACTTTCGGGGGCCATGGATACGGGACGGCCTATTATCGATTCCATCACGCCCTCCACTCCGACGATGTCGGCTCCCCCCCCTACCAGGACTACCGGAAGTCCATCCGACTCGGGACATCCCTCCAGTTCGTCCCTGACTATGGTCGCCATCTTCTCGAGTACGGGTTTCAAAAGAGGGGCATATCTATTCCTGTTTTTTCTCTTTTCCTCCTCTGCCCTGTCGAAATCGACGCCCAAGGCTCCAGCCAGAACAAGTGTCATATGGGTACCCCCAGTAGGTTCGTCGGAGGAGAATATCACTTTTTCATCCCTCACGACGGACATGCCTGTAGATCCTCCGCCTATGTCGACGATCACACCGTCGGCCATGCCCAACGCCTCTGCCGCGGCGGAGGGCTCCTCGTACAGCCCTCCACACTCGAATCCCAAAGCTTCCACCACGTTGGCACAGACCTTGGCGGTTTTAGAGGATATCCCAGGAGGGTAAGCGGCGGCTCCCACCGCAATGGATTCGTCGATGGGGATCCCCCTCGAAAGCCGGTCGAGACAGACCTTCATTCCTCTGATCGCCTCGAGATAATCGACCACGACTCCGTCTCTGACGGAGGCTTTAGAGGGCTCCATAACCGCTCCTATCGGAAAGCCCTCCTCGTCCAAGGCCACCAGTACCATATTGGTGGTTCCCAGATCGAAGCCGAGACAGATATTCCCGGGGGTTTCTCCTTCTGCCGTCCCTTCTCGAAAGACCTGTCCGCAAAGAGAGAGTTCGGGGGTAAGCCAAGAGGTCATGATCCGAGTACCCTGACCATATCGCCGGTGGAAAGGCCGCAGGAATTAGCTTCGTCCACGTCCACGTGAAACTCTACCTCCATAGAATCGCTGACCCTCACCCAGACGCGGTTGAAAACGATCCCTCTGTCTCCCGGCACCTCCACAGACACTTCCTGCCCATCCTTCAGGGATAGTTCCGCCGCCCTGGGAGGAGTGAGATGCAGATGTCTCCAGGCTATGCCCACCCCGACTTCTACCGTCATGGAACCGGCGGGTCCAATTAGCGTGACGGGATCACAGGGAAGGTCGGATCCGCTTTTTACCAAGGGAGCCTTGATCCTGAGCCGCCTGGCGTCGGACGCGGAGATCTCCACCTGAGTAGCCTTACGGTAGGGGCCAAGGACACGCACCGATTCCAAAACCCCTCCTGCTGTGGCCAAGGTAACCGTTTCCTTGCAGGCGAACTGTCCGGGCTGACGTAGATCCTTGATGGGAGTAAGCTCATGACCGGAACCGAAAAGCCTATCGCCGTCTTTCCTGGAAAGATGAACGTGGCGATTGCTGACCCCGGCCACTACGAGAGCCGGATCATGCTCGACACGCGACTCGGGCAAGCTCTGGAGGATCTCGCTCACTATTTTGTCCACCAGCTCTCTCGAAATCGCCATCGCACATCACCGCCTAGTCGTTCGATGCGGAGAGGGTATCTACTCCTCCGGCTGGAAGGATCTTCTCCGTATCCATGTGAGGCCTGGGAATCACGTGAGTGGAGACGACTTCTCCGACTCTGCTAGCCGCGGCGCAACCGGCATCTACCGCAGCTTTTACCGCCCCTACATCGCCTCGTACCATTACGGTCACCAATCCGGCTCCGCTGAGCCTCTGGCCTATTAGTGCGACGTTGGCTGCCTTGACCATCGCGTCCGCTCCCTCTATAGCTGCTACGAGCCCTCTAGTCTCGATCAATCCCAATGCTTCCTGTCCCATAACGATTCCTCCCGTTCTCGAACTTATCCTTCGACGGGCCCGGAGGCGTCGTCGGATGTTTTATCCTGAATTTTCTCGTTCTCCGTCTTACTAGACTTACCGACTTCCGTCTTGGAGTTCTTCTCAGAATCGGAATTAGCCTGCTTCTTTGGCGGTTCCTCAACCTTTTTTATCTCGGCCTTATTTTCTTCCATTTCATTTTCGATTGAATCGGGGACGTCGGTCTTCACCGTTCCTTTGTTGGAAGAGGTTTTCCTGCGCCTTCTTCCACCGGGTTTACCCTGTTGGGGTTCCTTGGATGCCCCTTCTTTAGAGGAGCTAGATTTTTTACGACTACTCGCCTTTCTGCGTCCTTTCGTCTTTCTTTGAGAGGCCTTTTCCATGTCCGCCTCCCATCGGTCTTTTTCCCCTATCGAGGGAGTTCCATTGACAGTCACGACCTTACCGGTAGTTTCATCGGGAGCCACCTCAAAGAGCCAGTCCGCCGCCGATTCGGTATCGTCGTTATAGACCATCACCGGTCCGAACCCGACAGCAGGACGAGGGATTACCTGAGCGGACACGACAGTTCCAAAGGGCTTTACCGCAGCCTTCGCCGCCGATATGGCCGCCTTGACCGCTCCGACGTCTCCGGCGATCTTCACCGTGACCATGCCGTCTCCTCTGGAATTCTCTCTGCCGATCAATTTCACGTTGGCGCTCTTAAGGGCCTCGTCGGCCGCAGCGATGGCCGCAACGAGACCGACGGTTTCGATAAACCCCATAGCCGTTCTAGGTTCGTTCATCGGTGCATCGCCTCCGTCCTCTTAAGGCTCTTCAATACCTGAGCCACAATGGCTTCGATTCCATCCTCGCCGGATCGGTTCGATTCCCGGTTCGACCTGCATCTCCACTCCGGCAGAGGCTCTTTTTTCACGAATCTGGCCGCGGCCTGTCCCAGCCATCGGAGGAGCAGCGACCTATCGAACTCCTCGAAACTCTCCTCCAGATAAGCTCTTCGCTCTCTGTAGGTTGCGAAGGTCACCGCTACTCCCTGAGAATCCAGCCCCGCCCCAACCTGAAGAGGAGAAGACAGACTGCCCTCTTTGGCCAGATCCGAGGCCGATCCCTTTCCGAAGATCCAACGGAGGGGTATTCCCTCCTCTTCCGCTCCGGCCGCCACCAGAGAAACGGCGGATTCCTCCGTCTCGGGAGACACGTAAAGGTGGATCGCGGGCCTGTCGTCCTCATCTATCCTCAAACAGGACGTCATGACGTACCTCTGTATGAGAGGACCAGTCCGGTGGCGACGGCGTTTCTCGGACCTTCCGAACCTCGAACGTTACCTCTGCCTGAGACCACCCCATATCTGGCCAGGGCATCGGTTACCATGGTGGGGATCTCGAAATCCTTGGCCGACCCACCCACCAGGACCACGTGATCTATCATCCTTACGTTCCCGGCGGGAGCCACATGCTCCAACGCCCTCAAGGCATTGGTCACGAAGACCTCTTTCTTGGCCTTTCTCCTGACCATCCGAACCTTTTCCATGGAGACTCTTAGGGGAATGGGCTGTAGGATATCGTCCGATATAGCCAGAGCGACTCTCCCGAAAAGGTCCGGAGCAAGAGGTCTATCGAAAAAGCGGACCGTGCCGTCCTCCTGCCTGACGTGATAGGCGCTTTCCACCTTGCACAGCGGATATCTCTTTATCGACTCGGCCAGCTCGGGATCTTCGATCCCCAACTCACTGCATATGACGGTGTTGACCATGTTTCCCGCGCCTGCCAGATGAATCAGCTCGACCGATCCGTCGTACTTCATGAAAGAGGCGTCGGAACTGCCGGCTCCGAGATCGAGGATGGCGATAGGGCGATCGGTTCCGGGGGTCGTCAAGGCGCCTCTGATGGCCATGTCGGCCTCTACCCCGCCTATCTCGACCTTTATCCCTATGTCCTCCGATACAGCCTCCGCGACCGCCTGCATCGGAAGCTTGGCGGTCTTAACCATGACAGCCAGAGCCACCCCGTTCTCCTGGGAAAATTCTCCGGCCAGACCTCCTACGACCTTTTGAGGGACCATGGTATCGACGGCCAGGAGATCCTGTATGTGGATCTCTGCTATCGACAGCCCGGTCAACTTCGCCATAGTGGTACGGACCCTCTCCATCATCCCTCCGACGTTGGTGCCGGGCTGACCGAAGATATCCGTAATAGGGTGACAGACAGATAGGAGGTTCATTATGGCCTCAGCCCCGGCCTCGACGTCCACGTTTTTTCTGCCGTTAGGCGAATCTATGGATATCTCTCCGGCAGGGATAGACCTTTCCTTCACCTCTCCCATGGGAGTCCTTATGACCACCGCGGATCGATTTCCCACCAAGGCTCTGGTCACAGGAACTATCTGTTTGGTCTCTTCGGGAGACAAACCGAAGATGGTGGCCACATCGTAGGGGTTGGCAAGCACCTCTATTACCCTCCCGGGACCGGCTACCTCCACGCAACTGTCCATGCCGAGAGGAATCTTGTCTATTGCAGAGACCTCGTCCACTATAGGGAGAGGCCGACTCAGCCTGTTGGATATCAACACTCCGTCGTCGTTCTGACATATCAGAGCCTTGACATTTACGCCTCTATCGATAGCCTCGTTGACAGCCCCAGCTGCGGCCTCGAAATCGATGGAGCCCGGAATGACTACTACTACGGACTCGTCCCTAGCCTGGTTCCGCAGATCATCGTAGGCCACAGTCACCCCTACGCCTATTCCGAGACCTCCAGGAGTCGAGGGGTTATGACCTATCATGGTGGACTCGGTGATGACAGTCTCAGTGACCGTCTCCATGGCGACGTCCCCTATGACCGGAGCCGCCTCGTTAAGTCGAATCAGGTCTACCTTGCCAAAATCCCCTCTATCCCAACCAGCGGCTTCAATGGCCTTGCCCAAGGCCAACCTTATGCCTCTCAGATTCTGGACCGTTCCCTTGAGTCCCGTAGTCGGATGCAGAGCGGAGGCTAGGAAGGTCTTACCGTCCCCCGACGACACCTCCGCCAAGGCGACCTCGGTCGTGGAGTTCCCTATATCGATACCAGCGACGATCGCCATGATCTACCTCTATCCGGTAGGCAGATCGCCTTTGAGAAGCTTTCTGCGTTCGTATACGTCGGCGGTCTCCCGAAGAAGCTCGGCACATACCATAGCACCGTAGTTCTTCTCCAGCTCGTCGGCTATTCCCAAAAGATCGGACTTCGTGGATCTATGGGGTCTCATGGCGTTGTATATCTCCAACACCCTGGAATCTGGGACCTTGGTTAGCTCCGCGGCCCTGCGAAGATTGACGGCTATCTGATGGCATCCGTCGTCCTCGGCTATCTGAGCCTGATATTCCAGGGCATCGGGGGTTATTTTGAAGTCCTCGAAGGCCACATTTCCGCTCTCTATATTGGACAAGGTCAGCTCGTCGAACCCCTTGCCTCTGGGCCCGACCAAAAGCTCCGGCCTTTTAACCGCTAAAGGGTAATCGTTCTTGGACAATACCTTTCGGTCTTTTACGGAAGTTTCCTGAGGCGAATTAGACGCCCCTTTTTCCTGGTTTCCTCCACTCTGTAGGACCTGACGGACCATCTCGGCTATAAGCTTCTCGTTGATCTCCACTGTCATCCCTCCCTACCTGAACCGGACCTGAAGCTCCATGGGAGACTTGGAGCGATCCAGTGCCTTGACTTCCTTGTTGTGCAGCAATGCGGCTATTCCCTGGAATTTAGGCCTGGCCATAGGATCGTTTTTAGTAGCCACCGGCACCGGCTGCTCTCCCTTGGCGTACATGCCGGCGTTTCTGCCTATGGCTCTGAAGGTCTCCAGATCCAATAGGGGAGACTGAGGGAACAGCTCCAGGTTGTTGAGAGGGGCCAGGTCTCTCTGATGTATGACGGTCGTACCTCTGGATATGATCCCTATACCGACTCCCGACCCGGAGAGTTTCGCCGCCTGATGGGCGATGAACGCCACGTCTGCGGTGTGATAGACCCTGACGAGTCTCCAGGAAAGGCCCTGCTCCTCTATTCCGGCAAAGACCTGACGGAGCACGTCTGCCAGGGAGACATCCACGATGGTGGCGTCGAATTCGGTTCCGAATGCGGGAGGTATGGCCACTACAACCTCTCTGGCATCTGTGCCACGGGTAGCCCTCTCTTTTTCGGTCATCTCCATGGAGATTTCGGCCTTTACGGCGGGAGCGGACGGTCTTGCCGTGACGGAGGCAGACTCCACGTTCTCCGAGGCAGCGACCTCCTGCAGGACCTCGGCTATGACTTTACGGACCAATTCTTCGTTTATCATTCCCAAGTCCCTCCTTAAACGTCCTCGGCCTTTATGGCCCAGGGCACGTTCTTAAGCTGGTTCCAACGCTCCTCCGACATGGAATATCCCGTGCCGGGTCCCTGGTAGGAGTTCGGGTCGTTTACGGCACTCCAGACCCCGCCTTCCCTATCGACCCAGGCCGAGGTCTGGAGATAGTCTCCTGAGACGTGTTGTTTCATCATCCTGACCAGGGCCTCGGCTTCCTCTCGGAATCCTCTCTTGGAAAGGGCCTTTATGATGTCGATACCGTTGATCATCTCGGTCATGACCCTCTCTGCTGCCTTGAGGTCCTCGGGGATGTTTCTGGGGGGCATGTCCGAACTGGAGTGACCGTAGGTGGCCGCCTCGATTTCCTCGTCCGAGATGGCAGGGAATCCCAGCTCGTCGTAAACCGCCTGAAGGGCTCTGGCCGCCTTGTTACGGCAGGCCACGACCTCGTCCTCCGTTACGGGGATGAGTCCTCCATCGACACGGAAGTCTCTCTGAAGGGTAAGATAGTCGTCGACGTCCTCTATGTCCCAATTGGAGCCGGCGAACATATTGTCCTTGTTGGGAACGCCCGAATACCCGGAGAAGATGAAATCCGCACCGGAGAACATCTGAGGAATTGTCCTAGCGGTACGACGCATGTCCGAATGGGAGAAGGTCTGGTCGTTTCCGGAAGCGACCTCGAGACCGTATATCATGGTTATGAGGTTCTCTCCCGCCACGGCCCTAAGACCGCTGGGAACGGCTCCGGGAACCCCGATACAGGATATCGATCCGTTCTGAAGTCCCTGAACGCCGGCACCTTTGGTGACCATGATGCACCGGGCCTCCAGATAAAGCATGCTCCGTCCCTCTGCCGCACCCATCTGGACCTCGCTACCAGTTCCGCTGGTGAATCGCATCTTTATTCCTCGACTGGCGTAGGCGGAGGCTAGGAAGGCCTTGGACCATGGGGTGTCGTCTCCGTCCACGAAGACGCTCTCCGTACCGTAGACCGAGACGGTCTCGGCATAGCTGGTCAGTCCCTGCATTCCGATCTGGAGCTCGAAGGCCTCTTCCAGAGCGTCCTGTGTTAGAACGCCGGGACGTCCTGTCTGGGATCCGACCAGAAGGGAAATAGCGTTGAGAGCCGCATAGCGTGCTACCGCCACGGTGGTCTCCTCCTCCATGAACCCTCTCAGGGCTCCCTCCGCCGCGTCGGCACAGAGCATGATGGGGTTGTCCGTAGCACTGGTGATATGGGCCTGGTTGCCCGGAGTCTGACGAGCCCTCATCTTCTGCATTGCCATCATTATCTCGACGATGTTCATCTGACCGATAACGTCGGCCATCTTCGCAGGGGTAAGTCCTGAGAAAACCCTGCGGACCTCCTTGGCAGAGACCGATATATCCACCAACATCCTGGCCAGCTCCAGAGAGGACTTGGACATGGCCTCCTGGGCGACGGACCGATCTATGCAATAGTCCGCCACGAACTGCTCTATCATGTCGAATTCCTTACGGGGACGTCCGTCCATCTCGACTATCAGACCGTCCCTTACCACCACCGAGGGCTTGGGGTCGTTGGGACTATCCATGGCTATGAGGCCGACGTCTACCCACTCTCCGATGAATCCGTCCTGATGAACCGGGCGGTTCTCCAGGATCTCGAATCTCTTGCTTCTTTTATCTGCCATCGCTGTCACCTCCGTAGCTAAAGACCGACATTAAATGTAGGGAGTGGTGTCGGTCGCAGGTGCCTCTCCGAAAGCCCCGAGAAGTTTCTGTCCCATCTCTCTGGCGGCTATGATCGCCTGACGGACGGCACCGGAGTCCCCGGTGAATGCGATGATACACTCGTTGGTCCAGCAGGTGCCCTGGCCGGGAGAACTGTAGGCCAGAAGCTCTACCTCGGCAGCCTTGAGAGCGGTGTCGCTCATCACAAAGCCGATTCCGGCAGGAGCTCCGACTATGAGACCGAAGGCCCTTCCGACAGGGGCTCCGAACGCCTTGTTGAGAGCGTCGCTGGCCCTGGCGGTATACTGAAACTCGAGGTGACCGGCCGCACATCCGTAGACGTCGCCGAAAGTGCGATCCAGGTCTTTCAGGGCGACCTCGACGGCCCTACGGGCGTCCGATACGTCCTCCGCCCCGAAAAGGATCAGGCATCCGTGTCCGGCCCCTCCCTCGGTGTCCCTGCATAGTTCGAGAGCGACGATCTCGGTGTTGGTGGCCTTTACGGCCTCGTCGGCCGCCATTATCTGAGGTCCGGCCCCGATGCGATCGGAGATGATTCCGATGGACCTGTACTTGGGATCGATCCCGAGCTTTTCATGAAGGGAGCTCTCGACATTTGCGATAACCAGACCGATGGTGTGTCCTCTGGCAAGACCGACGAACTCGGTGACCCCAACGGAGGGAGAGCAGAACGAACCGCAACTCTCCTCGACTGCCTTGCTCTCCTGAGCGGGAGCGGCGGCAGGAGCGGCACCCTCTCCAAGCCTTTTCATAACCTCGTCCATAACCTTCTTCATTACATCCTGTTCCATCCCTTTGCTCCTCCTATCAGTCAGTTATCGCTAGCCCTCTATCTTGGGCAGGATCCTCTCGGTATCCGAATGAGGCCTGGGAATCACGTGAATGGAGACGACCTCTCCGACCCGCTTGGCCGCCGCGGCTCCGGCGTCGACGGCAGCCTTGACGGCCCCGACGTCGCCTCTCACCATAACGGTCACGTAGCCCGACCCTATCTTTTCGTATCCGGCGAGACGGACGTTAGCCGCCTTGACCATGGCATCGGCAGCCTCTATAACTCCTACCAATCCTCTGGTCTCGACCATGCCCAACGCTTCTGCATTCATTCCGATGACACCTCCTGTTTTAGCTTTCCGTCCTCATAAGAGGTCGGTCGATACCTTTCCATCGTGGACTTCAAAAACTCCAATCCCTCCCCTGTGACGGAGGAGATGACACAGCTCTCCCTCACTCCGCTTCGACGAAGCGACTTCTTCGCCCTCTCGATCTGCTCCGAAGACGCCAGATCGGACTTGGTGACAACTCCCACGATCGGGGCGCATATCACGCTCGAAAACGTCGGAGGAGGGGGACAATTCCTGGTGGGATCCACCAACAACAGCACGACCGATGCCTTGGAGGATGTGGATATCAGGGAGTTGTAATGTAGAGGGATGTCCAGAAACTCCCCGGGCGTGTCAACGAAATCGCCGCAAAAATCGATGGACTCGGTCTTTACCGTCCTAACCGCCTTATCGGAAAGGACTCCCAAAAGGGTGGTCTTGCCGGAATCGACGGAACCGATGACCATAACCCGCCATGGTCGACTCATGTCCTCGTGACCTCGGCGGGAGTAAATCCCAAGGCGTCCCTGAGGACCGATACGGCACTGGATAGGGCGCTCTCGACCGCAGATATCTCACCGGATATCATCACGCAACCGGTGAACCTGTCCACGAACTCGACCTCGACGACCGCCGCTTTCGACGCGACATCTGCCGCTATGATGGAGCCCTCCCCTGGAGTTATGGTCATCAATCCCAGGGCTCCTCCTCTGTCGACTCCTATGCGTTCGCAGAGATTGGATCTGGGATTCCTGACCACGTGAGCCAAAGTGATCTGTTTTCCCGGCACGAACTCTTGAATGGAACGGGGTAACTTGCCCGATTCGGACACTGGGCATCCTCCTTCCTGAACACTCGCGGAAACTAATCGTCCATATGATGTTATAGGAGGGAGAAGTTGAAAGCATTCAAAGAGAGGGCGGAGTTTTTGACCGATAGCGCCACAAGATGAAGCTGAACGAGGGATGAAAAAACTTCGTCTCTCTGAAGCGACGACAAGTAATCAAAAAAACGAAAGCGCCGCCTCTGAGGGCGGCGCTTTCGTAGATCGTTTGCTCTTCAGTTTTTTTTCCTGTAATCGCTGGGGCTACACCCGGTCGACTGCTTAAAGATGGTGCTGAAATAGGCGATGTTGCCGTACCCCACCGAGATGGCCACGTCTCTGACGGAGACTCCGTCGGATAAGAGGGCTTTGGCTCGATCCATCCTCACCGATTTTACCTTGTCGACGAAACGATCCCCAAGAACCCGTCTGAAGGTCCTGCTCAGATAACTGGGACTGACGTGTACTGCGTCGGCCACCCTCTCAAGGGTAACGTCGTCGTAGTTGGCCTCTATATAGTGTAACGCCTGCTGAACCATTATGACCGTAGGATCGCTGGCGGATTCCCTCACTGTCCAGGCCTGATCGAAGGCCTCCGGAAGAGCTTTGGTAAGAGCCATGGGAGTCTGTATCGATATGAGATTAAGCATCTGCCGCCTGCTCCATCCAGCCACCGCTCCGGCATCACATTTCAGCCGAAGCAAGACATGACATACCTGTCCTAAAAGACCTGTCACCATGAACTTGACCATGTTGAGATCCGAAGGGGACGAGTTGCTTATCAACACATCCAAGCTTTCCTTGACGGAAGAGAGAAGATCCGGTCTATTGTTCAGAAAAGCCTCCACAGACTGCTGCTGCACAGTCTCCAGATCGAAATCGTAATCCGGCGTAGGAGGGTCGTCCACGCTGTTCTCCACCATGACGGCCCTCCCCATCCCTTCCAGCAAACTCTCTTCGAGGGCCTCTTCCAACCTGGTAACGGCGGAGGGGATCGATTCCAGTCGGTCTATAAGTCCTCCGTAAGCCACGTTCGCCATTGCGTCGTTTCTAAGTATTACCTCAAGGAAACGGGAAAGCCAACGGTCGACGTCCGACAACGCCTCCTCGAAGGTCACCAGAAAAAAGGACAGAGACCCGTCCCACGGGACCGTCACTACCTCCTCTCCCAGAGCCTTGTCGAAATCGTCCCACAGGAAGAGCGAGTCGGTTCCAAGCCCTCTCTCGCTCGCCACGGAGATCACCCCGAAAAGGTGACATGGTCTGGAAGGGGGCAATCTTAGGCTGGCCATGACGTCCATCATTCCCTCGCTTACCTGACCGGAACGAAGCAGATCCTGTATCATCCTAAGGGCCAATGAGCCTCTGTTGTTCTTTATGAAGGTCTTAAGCTGATCTATCTCCAGAGTTCTGAGCCGTCTTTCCCTGACGTCCCGCAAGACCCTGTCGAGCTCTTCCTGGAGACGCTCCCCCGTGACGGGTTTTACCAAAAAGGACTTGACCCCCAGTCCCATGGCGTTCTGGGCGTATTGAAACACGTCGTAAGCCGTGATCAACACGACGTCCCCTAGAAAACCGTCTTCCTTGAGCCTTTTGAGAGAGCTTAAACCGTCCCCTCCCGGTATGTGTATGTCGAGAAGGACGACATCGGGATCCCAGGCCCCGCAGAGTTCCTCGAACTCGGGGGCGGTTCCGACCGATTTTATCTCGAGAGGGTCCTTCATCCTCTCCAGGAGAATCGACAGAGCCTTCCGTTCAAGAGGCTCGTCCTCCACCACCAGGACCTTGAAGATATCTCCCGTCATCCCGTCATCTCCTCCCCTCGTCTCAAAGGCATGGTAACCTCGAATCTACTTCCATCACCGGGACAGGAGGACCAACGGAGACATCCATCTTTCCCATAGTGAAGATCCAACCTTTCCATGACGTTCGACACCCCGACTCCGGGTGAGAAATTGGAACAATCGAATCCTACTCCGTCGTCGGAAACGGTGACCACAAGGGAACCTTCTTCTATGGAGGCCTCGACGGAAAGGTGGCATCGGTCAGTCGAGGGTTCCACTCCGTGCACTATGGCGTTCTCGACCAGAGGCTGCAATATCATGAAGGGTACCCTCACGTCCCTGGTTCCGGGACCGACGTGGAGATCGAAGTCGAACCGGTCGCTGAACCTTATCTTGTTTATAGAGAGAAAATGTTCGACGCACTCCACCTCTCCGGCAAGGGGAACCAGCTCCTCTCTGGACTGTCTTCTCAAGACATATCTCAGATACTGGGAAAATCTGTAGGCCAAGGACTCCGTCTCAGGCGCATCCTCGAACATGGCGAGGCGAACTATGGCGTTGAGGGTATTGAACATGAAGTGGGGGTTCAATTGATGTCTGAGAGCCTTTATCTGACTGATCTTCAGGTTTCTCTCGAGAGACTGCTTATCGCATTTCTCCCTCATGAGGACCAGGTCCTTTACGAGTAACTTCTTCTCCGCCAAACGGCGCTCGCATAGCTCCACGACGTGGGACGAGACCAGCTTTATAAGCTCTCCTCCCTGGTCTATGACCTCCCTGGGGACAACCGGAGCTTCCATGAACAGGTCCACCAGTTCGTCCCGGTTGGAGAGATTCTGCCAACCGACTCCGGCGAGCTCCTCCACCTCCTGACGGGTATAGTGTCTAAGCTTTACCTGACCGCAAAGCACCACCCCGGCCAGACGACCCTCTATTACCACTGGGAGAGCCATATCTATCAATCCCGCATGACAGCGATATATTCTTACCTTTCCCTGTTCCAGCCCAGCCCTTCCACCGGCGGCATCGCTCTCCCAACACAGTCTCCGACCTTCCTCGGTGGACCGCATGAGACGGCAAAACCTTGTAAAATTGCTGGGGGTGGTTATCGGAACTCCCAAGGCCGTAGTGAGAACCGCACCACAGTTCAATATCTGGGCGAATCTATCCAGGATCTCCTGTAGGACTCCTATATTGACGGTCTGATGCCACCACTCCAGAGAACCGTACTCCAATTCTTCCACGATAATCTCACCTCCCAAAAGGAAGTGTAAACGAGGAAGAGAAAAAACGAAAGGAGCCATATACCATGAAAAAAGGGTATCTATCGGTAAACACCGGCGACGGAAAGGGCAAGACTACCGCCGCCGTAGGACAGGCTCTAAGGGCCCTCGGGGCGGGATATTCCGTCTACGTCGGTCAATTTCTGAAGAGCGATCGCTCCGGCGAGATAAGGATCCTTCGAGAAATCTCGTCCAAGGTCCTCACCGAAACCTACGGCATAGAGAGAAATGTAGGGTCACCCATGACGGAGCGAGACAGGGAGGCGGCAAAAGAGGGGCTGACACGACTGAAAAAAGCTATCGACGACGGCTACGATCTGGTTATAGCCGACGAGATACTGGTAGCGATGTCTTCCGGCCTGCTAGAGGAGTCGGAGCTGCTGGACCTCATGAAGTCGAAACCGGAGTCGGTGGAGCTCGTCATGACGGGAAGAGGGGCGACCCAGGCCATAATCGACAGGGCCGACGTAGTAACCGAGATGGTGGATATAAAACACCATTATCGCCTGGGAGTACAGGCAAGAGAAGGCATAGAGAGATGACAACCCCGAGGATAGTCATCGCCGGAACTCACAGCGGGACAGGCAAGACAACGATAGTCATGGGAATCGCCGCGGCCCTCAAGGCTAGGGAGATGTCGGTTCAGACCTTCAAGACCGGTCCGGATTATATCGACCCGGGATTCCACTCGGCGGCATCAGGAAGACCGTGCAGAAACCTGGACTCCATGCTTTTGGAGAAAGACCCTTTGCTGGAGCTTTTCCACCGTGGATCGGAGGGATCGGAGATATCCATCATCGAGGGCGTGATGGGACTTTTCGACGGAGCAACGGGAGTGGACGACAGGGGAAGCGCAGCAAGTCTGGCCAGATTAAGCGAGACTCCCGTTGTCCTGGTTGTGGACGCCAGGTCCATGGCCAGAAGCGCAGCTGCGGTCGTTCGAGGCTTCGCGTCTTTCGACCCCTCTGTCTCAGTAGAGGGAGTCATTTTCAACAGAATAGGCAGTCCGAGACATTTCGAAATGGTAAAAGAGGCGGTAGAATCGACCACGGAGGTGAAGGTACTGGGATATCTCCCTAGAGACGAGGCCCTGGATCTTCCAGAGAGACATCTAGGACTCGTCCCAGCATGGGAGAGAGATGATTTTTCCTCCTATCTGGAGCATCTGGCAGGGCTAGTGGAGAATAACGTGGACTTAGACGCCCTGCTGTCTCTGGCCCGAAAAGCCCGTCCCTTCCCATGCCACAGATCCGAACTGTTCCCCTACCCCTCCGTTCCCGAGAGGATCGATGTAGCCGTGGCCATGGACAAGGCCTTCCATTTCTACTATCAGGACAACCTGGATATACTGACTCACATGGGAGCGAATCTAGTGCCTTTCAGCCCGATAGACGATGAAAAGATACCTCCAGAAGCATCGGCTCTTTACATAGGGGGAGGCTTCCCGGAGCTCTTCGCTCCGGCTCTGGAGACGAACCTGTCCATGAGAGAGGACGTAAAGAAGAAGGCCGAGGAGGGAATGCCCATCCTCGCCGAGTGCGGAGGTCTGATGTATCTGGTGGAGGCCATAGAGACCCCTGAGGGCAAGGTCCACTCCATGGCGGGAGTCTTTCCCGGCCGAATGTCCATGGGGAAGAGGCTCAGGGCCCTGGGATACTGCGATGGGGAGACCCTGATGGACACATTGCTGGGTCCAAAGGGCAAAAGAATCCGCGGTCACGTGTTTCACTGGTCGTCCTACGATGGCCCCGACGACGCTCCCATAGCCCTGAGGCTTTCCAAGGGAGACAGGACGACAGAGGAGGGCTTGGCGAAAAACAACGTACTGGCGAGCTACCTCCACATCCATTTCGGAAGCGACAGGACGGTCCCAGAGAGTTTTCTTGAGACCGCTCTAAGATGGCAAGAAAAAAGGGCATAGGACATTTGACAAACCGGGCCGAAGCCCTATCATTTTCAGACAGACACGTAGACGTCTCTTTTCGGAAAGTCCGGTGAAAATCCGGCGCGGACCCGCCACTGTATCCTCCTGCCTCCGCAGGGGGGAGCCAGATCGCGAGAAGAAGACGAAGGCAGAAAGCTCCGCGAGGTTCGGACCGGTAAAAGGCAGACCCTCGAGGGTCTGCCTTTATTAGATTAGGAGGAAAAACATGACTCAGAGATTCATGGCTCCCGCCGACATAGAGGCAAAGAGCTTCAGGATACTCCAGGAAAAAATGGGCCCTTTCTACGGAACGAAAGAGGAGCTGGCCATCGTCACCAGGGTGGCCCACGCCACGGCCGACGTGGATTTCGGCATGAGCCTGTACATACACGCAGGGGCAATAAAATCGGGGTTATCCGCCCTCCGGTCGGGAGCGCCGGTTATAACCGATGTCGAGATGGTCCGGGCCGGAATAAGAAAAGACGGCTTGGAGAGCATGGGCGGCAGGGTGCTGACCTTCCTGAACGATCCCGAAGTGGCCGAGATGGCCAGAAACACTGAGAATGCCACCAGGTCCCAGATGGCCATGAGGAAGGCACTTCCCCACATGGAAGGAGCCATCGTCGCCATAGGCAACGCCCCTACCGCCCTCTTCGAGATCATAGACAGGATAAAGGCGAAGGAGGCCAGCCCCGCTCTGGTAATCGGAATGCCCATAGGGTTCGTCGGAGCCGCCGAGTCCCATCAGGAACTGATAGAGCTCGATTATCCGTCCATAACCGCCCCGGGGCCCAAGGGAGGAAGCCCCGTCGCAGCTGCGATAGTGAACGCCCTTATAAAACTGGCCCTCAGACCATGACGGCCCGATTCGAATCTCTGGGATCCGTCGGAGGGCTCAGAAGAGGATTCACCTCTGGCACGTCGGTTCAGGCCGCGGCCAAGGCGGCCACCTACATGGCCGTGACTGGAGAGACGACGGACACCGTGACGGTGGAACTGCCAAACGGGATGGAGTTGGAGGTCCCGGTGGAGGACGCTGCGATAGGAAAAGGGTGGGCCTCCTGCTGCGTGATCAAGAGGTCCGGAGACGACCCTGACGTTACGGACGGGCACAGATTCTGCTGCACCGTGAGAATATCGGACCTCCCGGGCGTGACGGTCATAGGGGGCAAGGGCGTCGGCAAAGTCACCAAAAAAGGCCTACCTATTCCTCCTGGAGAGCCCGCCATAAACCCCACTCCCAGGAAGATGATCCTACGGGACCTCTCCGCTCTGACGCCTAACGGCAAGGGACTGGAAGTGGAGGTTTCCATTCCGGACGGCGAGGAGCTGGCGAAAAAGACCTGGAACCCCAGGCTGGGGATCCAGGGAGGAATCTCCGTTATAGGCACCACCGGCATAGTGGAACCCAAGTCGACCGCGGCCTGGGAGGCGTCCATCGACGTCTACGTCAAGGTGGCAGCCGAAGAGGTCGCAAAAGGCCCCCTGTTCCTTCCTCTCGGGTATATCGGGGAAAAACTCCTGAAAGAGAGATTCGATATCCCGGCGGAGAAGATCGTCAAGACCGGAGACAAGGTGGGCTACACGCTTGAACGATGTATTGCCGAGGGGATAAAGAAGACCCTCATCGTGGGACATATCGGCAAGCTTACCAAGCTGGCCGCGGGTATATTCGACACTAACTACAAATCGGGAGACGGAAGACTGGAAACCGTAGCGGCATGGGCCGGAGCCTCTGGAGCATCTCAATCTGTGATTCGAGAGATATTGGACCTCAAACTGGCCGAGGCGGCGGTTCCCATAATAATCCGAGAGGGTCTTGAGGAAACATTCAGCCACATATCCAGACGATCTCAGGAACGGCTGACAGAGTTCCTCAAGGGAGAGATGGAGATAGCCACGGCCCTAACCGACCTGGAGGGAACGATCCTGTCCACCTGGCCTGAAGACGTCATGGAGGGGAAATCATGGAAAAAATTCACATCGTAGGGGTGGGGCCTGGATCCAGGAACTACCTCCTTCCTATAGCCCTAAAGGCAATAGAGGGCTCCGACACCCTCCTGGGATCCCCGAGAGTTCTGAAGATGTTCTCCGACATGGCGGACAAGAAAACGGTGACCCTGTCGGGATCTCCGTCGGAGGCGCTTGAAATCATCTCGAAGAGAGGTCGAAACGAGAGATTGGCCGTCCTGGTCTCCGGAGATCCCTGCTTCTTCAGTCTGGGCAGCTCCCTGGCCGCATCCCTTCCGGAAGATCAATACGAGATCATACCGGGACTGAGCTCGATCTCCCTGGCCTTCTCCAGACTGGGAATATCCTGGCAGGAAGGAACCTTCGTAAGCGTCCACGGAAGACCTCTGGATTCCTTGAACGGGCTGCAAAAAGAGACCGGCCCGATAGCTATCCTGACCGGCGGGCTCAACAACCCGATGGAGGTTGCCTCGAAACTTCTAAAAATAGGGGCATCGGATAGAAAGTGCTGGACCATGTCGAACCTGGGGACCGACGACGAAAGGGTCGAATCGACAAACCTATCAGATCTGTCCGAAGAGGATCGATCTTCCTGGCCCTCTCTGACCCTGGTCCTTCTGGAGCCGCTGTCATGAGAGGCCCTCTTACGGACGACTCCTTCATCAGAGAGCCGTCGATACCTCTGACCAAAGCCCCGATAAGGGCGATCGTAACATCTCTGTTGCAGCCCCTCCACGGATCCGTCCTGGGAGAGGTGGGAACCGGAAGCGGAGGCATAACGGCGGAGCTGGCGAGACAGGTGGGACCGGGAAAGATCTTCTCTCTGGACCCATCGAAGGAGGCTCTCTATCTGGCGTCCAGGAACCTGTCTAAAATGGGCTTGACGGACAGGGTGACTTTGATCTGTGGAAAAGCGCCGGAGGATCTTTCCTCCCTCCCCCCCTTGGACGGCCTGACGATAGGAGGACACGGAGGGCGGCTTACTTCCATAATCCGAGCCGGTCTATCTAAACTCAAAGAGAACGGAAGAATAATCATCACGGCCAACATGCTCTCTACGGCGAACGAAGCCCTAACGGCCCTGGAGTCCCTGTCGATAGAGCCCTCCATGTGGCAACTGGCCCCCTCGGAGGGACGGAGGACCAAGGCGGGATGGATGCTTAAAGCCTGGAACCCCGCCTTCATAGTGTGGGGAGATCGGAAGGGGAACTGCTTATGATAGAGAAAGCTAAAACGGTGAACTTCGTCGGGGCCGGACCTGGCGCACCGGACCTAATAACGGTAAGGGGAAGCGAGCTTCTAAAGACCGCGGATCTGGTCGTGTACGCCGGCAGCCTGGTAAACCCGGAGATATTGGAGATATGCAGGGACGACTGCACAATCATGGACTCGGCCTTCATGTCGTTGGAGGAACAGGTGTCAGCCATGGCCGCCTCCGCGGAGACCGGATCTTCGGTGGTTCGACTCCATACCGGAGACCCCAGCCTTTACGGAGCTGTGGCGGAACAGAAAAGGCTGTTGGAGGAACGAGGGATCGAAGTTCGATTCGTACCTGGAGTAAGCAGCCTACAGGCGACTGCCGCCGCTTTGGGCATCCAGTACACAGTTCCGGGAGAGACCCAGACCCTGATATGCACCAGACGGGGAGGAAGGACCCCAGTTCCAGAGAGAGAGTCGCTGGATAAACTGGCGGCTCACGGCTCGACCATAGTGCTCTTTCTCACGGCCGGGCAAGTGAAGGAAGCTACCGACGAACTGATAGAGGGGGGGCTCGATCCTAAAACCCCCGCCGCCTGCGTCTACCGAGCCTCCTGGGACGACGAGACCATCGTTCGCTCCGACCTCTCCGGGCTTGCCGAGGCTATGAGAGAAAGGGGAATAGACCATCAGGCTCTCATAGTTGTAGGCAAATGCCTAGACCCAGGAGAAGCCTCCAGCCTGCTCTACAACAGCGGCTTTTCTCACCGATTCAGGGAGGGTTCCCTTTGAATATAGCGGTCTTCGCGATCTCTGCTAGGGGGAAATCGGTGGGGAAAAGATGCGCCGAAGCTCTGAACGGTAAACTTATAACTCCCAGGAGAGACGAGCTGAAAGCATCTCTGTCCGAAATCTGGCATCGATCGGACGCCGTGGTGATGATAGGATCCACCGGAGTGGCCGCCAGGGTTACTGCCCCGTTGCTCAGGGATAAAGAGGCGGATCCTGCGGTGATAGTGGTCACGGAGGACGGAGAGCTGGTCCTGCCACTAACCGGAGCCCACCTTGGAGGGGGGTCGGACCTGGCCCGCTCCCTGGCGTCGGATCTGGGAGCCCATCTCGTATCCACGACATCCACGGACAGGATGAACGTCGCCGCTCCGGATCTGCTCTGCTCTCGATGGGGATGGAAACTCGAAGGCAGAAAGGCCCTGGTCCAGACGAACGGAGCCCTTCTGGACGGGCGGAAATTGCTTTTCTGGGTCGACGAAAACGAGGAAACTCCTCCGTTCCCGGAGGGATACCTCCCCTGCGAAACCCCCGACGAGGCGGACGTACTGGTGTCGCCCCGAGCTCTTTCCCTCGGATCCCACCAGGTACAGCTGATACCTCCGTCGCTGGTGGCCGGTATGGGCTGCAGAAAAGGAGTGGACAGACAGATCCTGAAGGAGACTCTGCTACGTCACCTCTCCAAACAGGGATATTCCATCTATTCCTTAGGCGAGATAAGAACCTCGACGGTCAAATCGAGAGAAAAGGGGCTCCTCTCCTTGTCGGAGGAACTTGGAGTACCTTTGACTAAGTTGGAGGACGAGGAGATTAGATCGATCGATGGTAATTTCTCCGCCTCCGCCGCCACAGCCCACTTCGATCTGCCCGGAGTCGCTGAACCCTGCGCTGCCTCGGCGGGAAGACTTATAGGCCCAAGATCGGCCGAGCGAGGGACCACTGTGGCACTGGGGCACCGTCCGGCCAGGATCGAGGGAAAACTCTACGTCGTGGGGACCGGTCCGGGGGATCGAAAGTACATGACGTTTCAGGCTAAGGAAGCGATAGACGACTCGGACGCCGTGGTAGGCTACCGACTCTACGTCGACCAGCTACCGGAGGAATGGCTGAAGAGGAAGAAAGTGGAAAGATACGGCATGGGAGAAGAGGAGGCCAGAGTGGCGTCGGCCATGGCCCTGGCCAAGAAGGGGTTTCGGGTATCCCTCGTATCGGGGGGGGATCCCATTCTTTTCGGCATGGCAGGGTTGGCCAGAAACATGGCGGAGGAACTGCCGGTCGAGGTTATACCGGGATTATCCGCCGCCCAGCTCGCCGGAGCCTCCGCAGGAGCCCCCTACTCCAACGGACTTATAATGCTCTCTTTGTCCGACTATCTACAGCCCTGGGAGTCTATAGAAAGAGCCCTGTCTGGAGCGGCATCCACGGGGCTCACCGTTGCCCTTTACAACCCGGTCAGAAGGGATCTGGACGTAAAACTCGAGGGAGTGAAGAAGGCCTACTCGACCAGAGACGGGCAAACCGTGTGGCTAATGAGGGACGTAGGACGGCCCGGAGAGTCCAGAAAAGTGATGGACCTATCCGAGCTGACGTCCTCCGATATAGACATGAGAACGCTGCTTCTTCTTCCCGGCGAGGACACCGTCGCCAGGAAAGGCTGTCTGGTGGATACGAGAGGGTACCACTTTGAAAGGAAGAAAAGAACATGACAAGAACTCTTATTGGGATAGGAGTCGGACCGGGGGATCCCGATCTAGTGACCCTAGGAGCTATAAAGGCCATAGAAAAGGCGGACCTGGCCCTCCTCCCTCTATCGAAAGAGGGAGGAAACAGCGTAGCCGGCGGAATAGTGAAGGGACATGTGGACCGCGACTGGGTTTCTTTGGTCTTCCCCATGAAGGGACGAGAGGACGAGAGAGACGAGACCATACTGACCCAACTTGAGGAGATAAGGCCACTGTGGGAAAAAGCCGAGACCGTGGTCCTTCCGGTTATAGGCGATTCGACCCTCTACGCGACCGTGGCTTGGCTGTACGAACAGTGGAAAAAGCTGGATCCTGACATGAAACTTAAGCTTATACCGGGAATATCCGCCCACGCTCTGGCGGCGTCGAGGACAAGTCGTTTTCTCGCCATGGGAGAAGAAAGGCTGTCGATACTTCCCGGAACGGCCTCATTCTCCGATCTCCAGGAAAGCCTCAGACATACCGACTGCGCCGCCATCTACAAACCTTCGGCGCTGGGAGAGGAACTACAACGACTGGTGGGATCCACCGGACCATGGGACGAGATGGTCCGAATAGTCAAGGCAGGACTTCCTGAAGAGGAGATATCGATAGGACAGGACGCCCTGTCTCCATGTGAGAACTACCTTTCGATCCTTCTGCTGAGACGGAAGGGATCCGAGGCGACCTCTCTATGAGGCTCATCTGTCTCTCCGTCAACTACGAAAACAGCAAATTGGCCGACAGAGCTGGACTCTGGGAGGACGAAAAGACCCTGCGCTTAATGTTGGACGGAGGGCCGCTCTCGGAGCTGCTCCCCATCCACACCTGCAACAGGACCGAACTCTACGGGATTATATCGGAAGGCAGTGAGCTCCCTTCGGACTCCATTCCCTCCTGCGCCGATATATTGACGGGTAAGGACGTGGTGGAACATCTCCTGAGGGTCCTTCTCGGATTGGAGAGCATGGCATGCGGGGAGTCTTTCGTGGTATCCCAGGTCAAGAAGGAATACGATAGATATTCTCCCCTTTGCGGGAGGATACTGAACAGGCTATTTCAGAGATCCTTCAACCTGGCTGGGATACTCAGAACCGAGTATCATCCTGGAAGGGCTCCGTCCATACCCTGGCTTATGGGCCAAGCCATCAAGGACCATCCGGCCTGGCCCTCCCCCAGGATAGCCCTGATAGGAGCCGGCGACATGGGAACCGAGACGGCGAAGGTGCTAAAGGCGATGGGACTTCCCTTCTCCGTATCGAACAGAACTGAAAAAACTGGAAGATCCCTGGCGGAGGAGGCCGGAGCCGACTGGATACCCTGGGAGAGATGGAAGGATCTGACCGAGACCTCGGACGTGTTGATATTCGCTACATCCTCCCCAGAACCGCTGCTATCCGAGATAGCGGGGGGAAACCGTCCCTGGATAATCGACATGGGAGCGATCCCTCAGGTAGAGGTTCCGGGACTCAAGAGGATCTCGGTGGACGAACTTAAAGACCGGACCCTGGAGATTCTGGACGACTACCGTCGACATCTCGGCAAACTGGAGGAGGAGACGGACGAGGCTGCTCAGGCTCTGTGGGCGGATCTGACAACCGTCAGGACCGATACCTACCGTCGGCTGGCCATGATGAGGGTGGGCCATATAGTCGATGAAAGGGCCGCTCGGACCGCTCAAAAAACCGGTGCCTCCGAGGAAATCCTAAGACAGATGGCCTGGAGCGTCGCTAAGGGCATATTGTCCCCGGTCCTGGAGATGAACAGCCCTCATTCGTCCAGGATATGGAGAGCCCTCTCGGAGGAGGAAAGATCGTGAACCGTAGATTTTCACTGATGGTATCGTTGGACTCCAGAGTGGGACCTATCCTGGTCGTAGGAGGCGGCTGCGTCGGGGAGAGAAAGGTAAGAACCATACTGAGCGCCGACTTTCCTGTCACATTGATATCCCCGACCGCAACGTCCGGGCTTCAGAGCCTGGCCTCCAAGGGGCTGATAAAGTGGCACGCCCGGGAGGTAACGGCGGATGATTTCCTATCCCATAGGCTGGCGGTGATCGCCCTTGCCAAGGAGGACACGGAAAAGATCCTTCCCACGGCATCGAAGGCGCGATGTCTGGTCGACTGCTGTGGTGCAGGCGAACTGGGAGACTGGTCTCTGGCGGCTCAGTTCCGTACCGAGACCAATCTCGTAGGAGTAGGCAGTTTCGGCAAGTCGCCGTCGGCATCGGCGGATCTGCGGATGAACATACAGAGTTGGATGGAGTCCGACAGGGAGAGACCTATACTTTTCAGCCGCAAGAGCGCCCTCGCCAGAGCTCAAACCATGGAGGCCGCCAGGGCCCTGGCTAAAAAGGGACTGCCGGTGGAGATAAAGACCATGTCGACCTGCGGCGACGAAAAACAGGACTGTCATCTATCCGCTTTCGGAGGAAACGGAGCGTTCGTCAAATGCCTGGAGGAAGCGATCATGGAGGGCAAGGGAGACGGAGCAATTCACAGCCTAAAGGACGTTCCCTCCGTTCTGCCAGATGGACTGGAACTGGTGGCGGTACTTCCCAGAGCATCGACCTCGGACGTAATCGTCTCCAACCATAAAGGGGGGCTTGAGGGACTCCCGGCAGGGGCCGTGGTAGGGACCTCCAGTCTAAGGAGAAAAGCGCAGCTTGCGATCACCAGACCGGACCTCGACTACACCCTCATAAGGGGCAACGTCAACACCAGGCTGGCGAAACTCCAGTCGGGAGACGCAGACGCCATAGTACTGGCCAAGGCAGGGCTCGACAGACTCGGGATATCGCCGGAGGGGGCGACGACCCTCCCGTTTCTCCCCGCCCCATGTCAAGGTATAATCGCCGTCGAGGCACGAAGCGGTTCGAGACTGGCCGAGGAGTTCCGGGCGATAAACCATCGTCCGACCTGGCTGATGGCCCTTGCGGAGAGAGAGCTGCTGGAATCCCTACAGGTAGGCTGTCACGTTCCTTTCGCCGCTCTCTCCGAATGGGTCGGCGGCGAATTGAGATTGAGAGCTCAGACCCTCTCTTACGACGGAAGACACATCGATTTCGAAGGCTCGCTGGCCGTGCGCTCCGACGACGACGCCCGAGACCTGGGCAGAGACGTTGCCCTATCCATAAAGGCATCCACCGAAGCCATTTCCATGTTGGAGGAAAAACCATGACCGTCTACCTGACCGGAGCGGGATGCGGTGGTCCTAGATGGATCACGGAAGAGGCCAGAGAGAGGATCTCTCTGGCGGAACACCTGGTCTACGACAGGCTGATACATCCCGACCTGCTCCAGCTTGCACCGAAGACATGTAGCTTCCACTACGTAGGGAAGAGAAAGGACAGCCACTCGACGTCTCAGGACGATATCTGTCGACTGCTGGTAGAGCTGGGACGAATCTCGGACAGAGTCGTAAGGCTCAAGGGAGGAGACCCCTTCGTATTCGGGAGAGGCGGAGAGGAGGCATTGGCCCTCCAGAAAGAGGGCATCCCCTGGAGCTACGTGCCGGGGGTCACAGCCGCAGTATCCGGCCTGGGGGCTGCGGGCGTTCCCTTGACCCACAGGGGGGTGGCGGAGACCGCGACCTTGGTCACCGGACACAGGAGGAAGGACCTTGCAGAAGAGGACGACCGTCTCTGGCAAAGGATGGCCGAGGCAGGAGGAACCAGAGTCATATACATGGGAGCCTCCAGAGCGGACAGTATAGCCGAAAAGCTTATGAAAGAAGGAGAACCCGGCGACAGAAGCTGTTCCGCCATCCGCTGGGGAGGATGGGGACGCCAGGAGAGGTCCGATTTCCGATTGGACGACATGAGGAACATGGGGCTACGAAGTCCAACGGTCATAGCGGTAGGAGAATCTTCCGCTCTTGGACTGACCCCGGCTTCAGGACCGCTTAAGGGACTCCAGATAGGCATAGTACGCCCCGCACCGGAATCCTGGAAAACGGCCAGGATCCTGGAAAACCTCGGGGCGGACTGTTACAGTCTCCCCCTGGTGAATCTCAGAAAATTAGAAAAAAACTGGAATGAAGAAGCTATCGGGAACTCCAACTGGTTGGTCCTCACAAGCCCTCGAGGAGTTTCACTGCTTTCTGAGGTCACGGACCTCAGAAAGATAGGCGGCAGAATAATATCCATCGGGCCGGGGACCTCCAAGGCCCTTTACGACATCGGGATTCATCCGGACCTGGAGGCAGAGATCCCTACCTCCGAGGGCTTGGCCGACACGGTAGAAAAACACGTCTCATACGGTCAGTCGATCCTCTTCTTCCGAAACGAGAGGGCCTCCGATCTGCCGGTCCAGGCGGCTCGCAGGGTTGGGGCGACGGTGCTCACATCCTCGGCCTACAGGATGGAGAGAGCCGAGCTCCCGGGAGAGGATATCTATCCTCTTTGCTGGGATGAATCGGGGTTGGACTGCGTCGTATTCGGAAGCGCCGCCATGGTAGAGGCCTGGGCAGCCAGGTTCGGAAGATCTAGTGAGGGAATAATCCCTGTGGCCTGGGGGGCGCACTGCGCCGAAGCAATCCGGGAGACTCTATCCATGGAACCGGAGGTCATGGGCGATCCCTCCATAGAGGGACTGATAGAATGCCTGACCTCCTTGCAAAGACGAAAGGGATGACTTGTGATGACCAACGAAGAAATGTTCAACACCGCCTGCAAACACCTGGTCGGTGGGGTCAACAGCCCGGTCAGGGCTTGGAAGGCCGTCGGCGGGGAGCCTCTGTTTCTGGTCAGAGGCGAGGGATCGTCGGTCTATGACCTGGAGGGGAACCGCTACACCGATTACGTATGCAGCTGGGGACCTCTCATACTCGGTCACTCCCACCCCTTGGTGGTAGAGGCGGTAAAGAGCGCCGCTGAAAAATCCACTTCTTTCGGAGCCCCCTGCGTACAGGAAGTAATGCTGGCGATGGCGGTGAAATCGGTATTCCCCTCCATGGAGAAAGTCCGTTTCGTAAGCTCCGGAACAGAGGCTACCATGTCGGCCCTTAGGCTGGCCCGAGGTTGCACCGGCAGAGACAGGATCGTTAAATTCGACGGGTGTTACCACGGCCACAGCGACTCTCTCCTGGTGGCTGCAGGTAGCGGGGCCTTGACCTTCGGCGTTCCGACCAGTCCTGGGATAACCGAGGGAACCGCAAAAGACACGTTGGTGCTCCCCTTCAACAACCTGGACAAAGCGGAGGCACTGTTCGAGTCGGAGGGATCCACCATAGCCGCCGTCATAGTGGAACCATGGGCGGGGAACATGGGGCTGGTCCCCCCTGTTCCCGGTTTCCTGGACGGTTTAAGGAAGCTCACAGAAACACACGGATCCCTTCTGATATTCGACGAGGTCATAACCGGATTCCGCAACTCAATGGGAGGGGCCCAACAGGTCGAGAACGTCGTCCCGGACCTAACATGTCTTGGAAAGGTAATAGGAGGAGGACTTCCGGTGGGAGCCTTCGGAGGCAGGTCCGACATTATGGACCGCCTCTCCCCTGTAGGAGATATCTACCAGGCGGGAACCCTGTCCGGCAATCCTCTGGCCATGGCGGCAGGCTTGGCGACGCTGGAGGAATTGTCCAGGGAGGGAACCTACGAGGCGCTTGAAAAAGCGGCGGAATCTCTCGAGATAGGACTTAGAGACGGCGGAAGAAAATGGGGTTTCCCAATGAGCACCACCAGATTGGGAGGGCTGGTGGGCATGTTCTTCTCCGAGAACGTGCCTAAAAACCTGGATGAAGTCAAGGCCGGAAGGGTGGACCTTTACCCGGCGTTCTTCTCGGGAATGCTAAGCAGAGGGCATTACTTCGCCCCCTCCGCCTACGAGACCATAATGGTATCCTCCTCCCACACGGAAGAGGACGTGACTTCCACGGTAAAAGCGGTGGAAGAGGTCTTCGCCGAGATGAAGAAAAGAGGACTGTAAATTGAAGGAGATCAGATGCGGCTATCCCCACAACAGGCTAAGAAGACTGAGAGGCAACGGGGCGCTTGCCGACTCCGTCCGCGAGACCATCCTGAGACCTGAACACATGATGCTTCCCCTCTTCGTCGTCGAGGGGAAGGGGGTAAAGACCCCCATATCGTCTCTCCAAGGCGTCGACCATATCAGCGTCGACAGACTCTGCGAGGTAGTGGAACCAGCGATGGAGGCGGGCATAAAGAGGTTCCTTCTCTTCGGAATACCGGAAGAAAAGGACCCCAGGGGGACATCAGCCAGCGACGGAGAGGCTCCGGTCCAGAGAGCCGTCTCAGACATGTTGAAACGATACGGGGACTCTATTCTCGTAGCAACAGACGTATGTCTCTGCCAGTACACCGACCACGGCCACTGCGGCATATTGAGGGAAGATGGATCGGTGGACAACGACGCCACCCTCCGCAGGCTGGCCGAGACCGCCGTCAGTCACGCCAGAAGCGGAGCTCATATGGTAGCCCCGTCGGCCATGATGGACGGGCAGGTAGGAGCCATCAGAAACGCCCTGGACGAAACTGGTTTCACCGAAACGTCCATAATGGGATACTCGGCCAAGTTCCACTCCGCCTTCTACGGCCCCTTCAGGGAGGCCGCACACAGTGCTCCCGGCAAAGGCGACCGCTCCGGCTATCAGATGGATCCCGCAAACGGCAGAGAGGCCATCAGAGAGGCCCTTCAAGACGAGGAGGAAGGGGCGGATATACTGATGGTAAAGCCCTCTCTGCTCTACATGGACATGATATCCGAGATAAGAAAAAACTCTCTGCTCCCCATGGCTGCCTATATGGTAAGTGGAGAATACATGATGCTGCGACATGCCTCCGAGGCAGGGGCGCTGGACTGGAAGAAATCCATGCTGGAGGCCCACATGGCGCTTAGGCGGTCCGGAGCGGACATTGTAATAACCTACGGAGCGGTGGAGGTGGCACGATGGCTGAGTCGATCCTGAGCTTTCTGAATCTAGGCGGACCGGTGGTCTGGTGCATAGCCGGACTTTCGGTGATAGGCTTAGCCGTGGTATTGGAAAGAGCCTTCTTTTTCATGAACTCCTGGGAGAATCCGGAAAAGGTCGAACAGGCCCTATGCGAGCGACTTTACGAGGGAGATCCGGCGGGAGCCACGTCGCTCCTCCGGGAAAAGGACACCTCTCTGAGACGGCTTTTCCTGGCTGGTGTCAACCATTGGAAGACCGACGGAGACTCGCTCAAGATGCTGCTGGACGGCCAGATAAGGAGAGAGGTCTTCAGATGGAGCAAGGGGCTGTCCATCCTCTCCGCCGTCGCCAGAATAGCTCCCCTACTCGGGCTTCTGGGGACGGTCCTAGGCATGGTGGATATCTTCCAATCCCTCCCCGAGACAGATCAGGCCCCCATGGTGGCCCTGGCCGGTGGAATATGGAAGGCCCTGCTAACCACGGTGGCCGGGCTGGCTGTGGCTGTTCCGGCGGTTCTGTGCCACTCGCTCCTTAGCTCCAAGGTTGACGATATCGAGGAAACCCTCTCCAGAGGGGCAGACTTTATCCTCAGGGAAAAGATGATGAGACCGTGAAACGTCGTCCACAGGCGGACGTTGAGCTAACCCCTCTTATAGACGTCCTCTTCATACTCATCATATTCTTCGTTTTGACAGCGTCCTTCGTTCAAGGCCAGATTCCGGTGGACCTCCCGGACGGGAGGGGAAACCCGCCGGAGGAACAGGGAATAACCGTCACCATCTCTCACGACGGAACCATCTACTGGGACGACACTCCCGTCGAAAAAGACGATCTGATAATCATGGCCAAGGAAGCGATCGCCGCCGGGAGATCCCTGATACTCACCGCCGACCGTTCGATACCCTACGGAGACGTTGCGACCCTCCTCGACAGGATGAGAGAAAACGGCATAACCACCATAGGGCTCGGTCTCAAGGGAACCGAACCGTGAAAAGATGGATCGTCACTATCGCGGCTAGTCTGATCCTCCATGCAGGGCTGCTATTTCTTATACCGTGGGCTCCGAAGGAAAGCGACTCCATAGGAACCATATCGGTAAAATTGGTCAGGACACGGTCGAAAACCGAGTCGGCCGTGGGAGAAGACGGCGGGAGCGCCATGGCCGAGATTCCTACGGAAAGACCCAAGGCGGAAAAAGCTGCCCCTTTAAAACCAACTACATCCAAGGAAGTGGACCCCCCACACACAAAAGAAGACTCAAAGATAAAGACTCCAGAAAAACCTCAAAAAACCGTCGAAAAGACGAAACCGGTCGTAAAAAAAACACCTGTAGCCAAACCACGAAGGGAAAAGACAGAAAAGCCGAAGATAGAGGAAAAAAAAGACGGCCCCGAGAAGAAAGTCTCCCTACCTCCTCAAAAAGAGGACGAGAAAACTACAAAATCCGCGGGGCAAGCTCCTCCCGGCAAGGGTCAGAAAGAAGGGACGTCTCAGAAAGAAGGACCCCATAAAGGAGATGGAGAAGCTAAAAAACCGGCCGCTTCATCCAGAGGGGAGATACTGTCGGAACATGACGTGACCGTAAAACACAGAGAGATACCGGAATACCCCCTCATATCCAGGAAGAGAAAGGAACAGGGTACCGTCACGGTCTTGCTTTCGGTAAAAAAAGGCAGGGTGATCGATACCAGAATAGAGAAAAGCTCCGGAGCTCCAAGGTTAGACAAGGCCGCTCTTAAAGCCCTGAGGGATTGGCGTTTTTCCTCCGACCTCTCCGCCAAGGTCAGGATTCCCGTCCTGTTCAAGCTCACGAAATGAGTAAAAGCGATCGGCCCGGGCCGATCGCTTTTACTACAGAACACCTCTAAAAACTCGCGTCCGAGTTTCCTCGGAGAGGTCGTTTCGGCGAAGCCCGTTCGAGCCCGTATTTCCGACCTGTCGTCGTGTAGTACGAATGGGGCGACAGGACGTCGCCCCAAGCCGAGGGGGCACAGGACGTGCCCTCCGAGGCGGTCGTGCGAAACAGGCAGGTCGGGAATACGTTCGGGCGAGACAGGGCGGAGCCGAAACGACCTCTCCGAGGGATAGCGTTTTTAGAGATGCCCTAAAGGAGCTTCTCCGCCCCCGAGTAGACCTCCTCCACCTTCAAGGCCGCCGCGGCGTGTCCCGGATGTTTTTCGGGATTCCAGGTCTTCATATCGTCGAAGATCGGACCGTTGTCGTGATACTCGATCTTGCCCTTGACCTGAAAGGACTTGCCCGCTTTGGTTATGAAAAGCAGAGATCCTTTTCCGCCTTTGGAGATGTTCTTTCTGGTCTTGTCAAAATAGTTATCCGCGACGACCAGTGTCTCGTCGTCGAAGCGGCTCACGCAGGTGGCATAGATGGAGTTCGGAACTCCCTCTCCGTCTACGGTAGACAGTACGATCGCACCGTCCCTGTCGTCCCAGGCCTCGCAAACGTTCTTCGGAAGTTTAGCCATAAAACCCTCTCCCTTTCTTAGAATGGACGAACTTTCACCGTGTCATTATCCACCCAGAGGAGTTTTAATTCAAGACTTTCTGGCCTTTCCGGCCATACGATCTCCCAGGGCCTGACATAACTGGACCATGGCTATCAGTATGACCACCGTGGCGAACATTATATCCATCCGAAACCTCTGATATCCGTAGCGTATCGCCAGATCTCCCAGACCTCCCCCTCCTACCGCCCCAGCCATGGCCGAATATCCGATCAGGTTTATAACCGCCAGGGTAAGTCCCGATATAATGGCCGGCAGAGCCTCTGGCAGTAGCACTTTGCCTATTATCTGACGGGGAGTGGCCCCCATCGACTGGGCAGCCTCCACCACTCCTCTGTCGACCTCTTTCAACGCCCCCTCCACTATCCGCCCCACGAAGGGGATAGCCGCCACCGCCAGGGGGACTACGGCGGCGTTTATGCCTATGGATGTACCAACTATCATCCTGGTAACCGGTATGAGAAGTACCATCAATATGATGAACGGAGTGGACCTGGCTGCGTTCACCACAGCCGAAAGAACCCCGTTGACCTTCGGTCGCTCCAGTATCTCACCCTTGGCGGTGACGTGGAGGAACACCCCTAACGGTATTCCGCAGATAAAGGAAATGGTCGAGGACATTCCCACCATATAGAGAGTCTCAAGAAAAGAGTTAAACAGCACTCGCGACAGCTGAGCCCACATGGCCGATCACCTCCACTTTGAGATCCAGGGCGTTAAGATAGTCCAGAGCGGAGTCTCTCTCCCGTTCCTCCCCCGATAGATGAAGCACCAGAGTTCCGTAGGGAACCGACTGTATATGGTCTATCCTGGCGACCAAGATATTCACGTCCACGTCGAAACGACGGAGCATTCCGGAGATGACCGGTTCCGCCGCGGATGAGCCGAAGAACTGAAGCTGTACGACCGGTTCTCCCCCTGCGGGATCGTCCTCCAGGAAGTCCAATCCGGCGAAACTCTCCGGAAGCTCCACCCCCACGACCTCTCGTAACATCTCCTTGGTGGCACCTTTCTTCGGAGAGGTAAAAACATCGAGAACCGTTCCCCTCTCCACGATCCGTCCTCCCTCTATGACCGCAACGTGGGAGCAGACCTCCTTCACCACGTTCATCTCGTGGGTGATGAGGACGATGGTTAGACCGAGCTTTTCGTTGATCTCCCTGAGCAAGGCGAGCACCGACTTGGTCATCATGGGATCCAGGGCAGATGTAGCCTCGTCAGACAAGAGCACATCGGGGCGGTTGGCCAGGGCCCTGGCGATACCGACCCTCTGTTTCTGCCCTCCCGACAGCTGAGAGGGATATTGATCTCTCTTGTCCGCCAGTCCGACCAGATCAAGCAGCTCCTCCACTCTGACCTCTATATCGCCCTTACTCCATCCGTCCAACTCCAAAGGCAGAGCCACGTTGCCGAATATAGTTCGATTCGACAGGAGGTTGAAGGACTGAAAGATCATGCCTATCTTCTTTCTCGCCTCCCGAAGATCGCTTTCCCCCAGAGAGGTCAACTCCACGCCTCCCACCGTCACCCTGCCTGACGTAGGGCGCTCCAGCAGATTTATGCAGCGAACCAGGGTACTCTTTCCCGCTCCGCTCTGGCCTATTATTCCGAAAATGGAGCCCCTAGGAACGTGAAGATCCACCCCGTCCAGAGCCTTCAGAGACGATCCGTCAGCTTCGAAGACCTTGCCGACTTTTTCCAGAAGTATGGTCATCTCTCACGCCTCTACCAGGCCGGCACGAAGGAACCCTTAAATCGATCGAGAATGAACTTTCTGGTCTCATCGCTGTGATAGACCTCTATCAAAAGTTCGATCCTCCGATCGTCCCTGTTATCCTCCCTGGCAGCTATGATATTGGCGAAAGGAGAGGTCTCGGGATCCTCGAGAAGAATGGCATCCTCCAGGGGCGATAATCCCGCCTCCACTGCGTAATTGACGTTGACAGCTCCCATATCCACGTCGTCCAGGACCCTGGGAAGCTGAGGGGCCTCTATCTCTACGAATTTAATCCCCTTAGGATTTTCCACCACGTCCAGCACGGAAGCCCTGTAGCCCACTCCGTCGGCGAGCTTTATAAAACCCTTTTCCTCCAGCAAAGCCAAAGCTCTCCCTACGTTGGCCGGATCGTTGGGAACCGAGACCTTGGCCCCTTTCCTCAGATCATCCACGTCGTCTATCTTTTTGGAGTAGAATCCCATAGGACAGACCACCGTCTTTGCAACGGATACCAGACTATACCCTCTGTCTTGGTTCTGGGTATCCATGAAAAGCCCGTGCTGATAGGAGTTGGCATCCAGGTCTCCCTGGTCCAGGGCAGCATTGGGGGTTATATAATCGTTAAAGCTATAGACCTGGAGATCGATACCACGATCCTTCAAACGATCCTTCAGAAACTCCAGTATCTCGGCGTGAGGTCCGGCGGTAGCGCCGACCTTCAGGACCGAGAGATCCTCGGCGTTGGAACCGGACGCCACGAACAGAGAGAACAGAAAAACGAACAGATAAGCGATATATTTTTTCATCTCAGAACCTCCTGTGGATTTGTCTTGGTCTTTCCGAATCAAAAAACGATGAAACTCTCTACCCCTCCCTTCAAAAATAAAAAAACCGGGATCTCTCATACGGAGATCCCGGTAAGAAAAAACGGCTACGATCGATTAGCCGCCGTATTCTCCCTCAGGAGCCCCGCAGAGACAGCACATCATATCGCACATCATCATGTTGGAATCGCTGAGTCTCATAGGCGGGTTCTCCTCTCTAAAAAAATGGATACCTCTTCCGGCTTAGAGGAAGAGGCATCCATAAAAAGCGATAAAAGCCTCGACCATCTGCCAGGAATTCCTGCTGGATTTGGCACCGTCTCGCTATAGCGAAGGTTGCCGCGGCTTCGTAGGGCCAGTCCCTCCGCCGCTCTGGATGGTTCGATCTATTTTTAGGTTAATGATGTGCATTATATACGCCGCAGGAGCACACGTCAACGGTGAAAAATCATTCCCTTCTTAGAGGACATCTTTCATGAAATGGGCAACCTCGGCATAGAAAGGTGACCCTATCGGTTCCCTCTCCGATGGGGACTACCCCAATCCAGGAATAGGACGGGCTCAGCTGTCCGTCAGGAAGGACCGACGTTCCCAGTTTCTCCAGGGGCAATCCCTTTCCCAGATCCAGGTTCACCGATAGGTCCATATCCCCGGCGGATCCTGGAGTGTGAAAAGCCCCTACAGGGAGTCCCTTTCCCTCGCCCTCGGATCGGACTATCTCGAAAAATCGCTCCTGCCCCTTTCCCAATAAAGCTATCGTCATGGCCGCGGAAAAAGCTCCCTCCTCTTCAGCTATCCGGGAAAGTCCATCTCCGACCGTTCCGGCCCCTACCATAAGCGACGATACGCCGGGCCCCCATCCGCCCCGTCTTTCCACCAATTCCGGAGACAGATGGGCCCAGGCCAGAACGGGTTTGGCCAATCGGTAAAGTCTGTGAAGTCGATCATCCATGGAATCCGGCTCCTCCAAGTGCCACCTAGACAGAGCATCCTCCACTTCGCTACGGGAAAGGACGGCATCTAATGTCTCTATCGAGGACATCGCGAACTTTCCCTATCGCCGGACAGAACGTCTATCACCGAGTCCAGCCTTCCATGCTCGGAGACCGTCCCTTCGTTATCGACACGAAACAGGATATCTCCGTCATCGACCGACACGATAAGACGACAGCTGGAAGATCCCAAGGCAAAACCACCTCGTCTGAGTCCTCGGAGGACCCAATATGAGAGATGGTCCGGACAACTAAGCTCTACCGTTATGGAGGTATCGGGATAGTCGGGCTCCGGCCTTTCCAGAGGATCCCAGTCCCTAGGCTGGCCGTATGCATCTCCGAAGGCTCCTCGCAAGACCAGATCCTCCGGAGATCCCACCGATATTACTCCGTCGACTATCAAGATACATCTGTCCGACTGGGAAAGAGCCAGATCCAGGTCATGAAGCGAGAGCAACACAGAGATATCCCTCTCCGCAGCCAATCGTCTCAGTCTCCGAAGTACCTCTACCCTTCTGGGCTGGTCCAAAAAAGACGTCGGCTCGTCCAATATCAGGAGTGACGGATCCTGAGCCAAAGCCCTGGCTACGTGGACCCTCTGAAGCTCCCCATCACTGAGCTCCGTCAGCTGTCTGCCCGCCAACTCCATGGCCCCCATATCCTCCATTGCCCTGACGCATCTCTCTTCGTCACGCTCCCTGGAGAAACGCCCCTGTTCCACCAGCTCCAACGCGGTAATGCCCCAGGGCCTAGGTCTGTCGGAAAGGGCGGCTCCTACGATTCTGGCTCTCTTCAAAGGAGAGTAGGCCTCCAACGGAGCTCCGTCCAACAGAACGACACCGTCGAGAGATGGCTGAAGCCCCAGGAGAGTCCTCAGGGCCGTGGATTTACCCGATCCGTTGGGACCCAACAGAGAGACGACCTCTCCTCGAAAGAGGGAAAAATCCATCCCAGATACGACTGTCCTGTCCTTATATCCCACGGCCAACCCAATAGATTGAAGTATAGGATCTTTCATCGGTCTCCACCCCGAAAGACCACCCAGGCCACCACAGGCGCACCTATCAGCGAGGTCACCGAGTTCAGAGGAAGAGACGACGCTCCGCCTGGAAGTCTTGACAGCAGATCGGCGGCGACCGCCAAAGAGGCACCGCACAGAACGGTGACAGGAAGAAGCCGACCATGTCTGGCGCTACCGGAGATACCCCTGGCCATATGGGGAACGGCCACCCCCAGGAAGGCCACGGGACCACAAAACGCCGTGACCGTTCCGGCCAACAAAGCCGATATCAGTATCATCCTTCTCCTTATCCTGGGAACGTCTGCCCCTATGGTGGCGGCACACGTCTCTCCCAGCAAGAAGGCATCCCAAAGTCTGCTCCCCATGAAGGCCAAGACCAGCCCCAGGAACACGGAGAAGGCCATCCAGGGAATACGATCCCAGCCTATGCCGGAAAATGTCCCGAAACTCCAGGAGACGAATCCGTGAACCCGCTCCGAAGGCGCCCACTGTATCAACACGGAGACCACCGCGTTGACCGTGTATCCTATCATCAACCCCAGAATTAGCAAGGTGCCGCCTCTCTTTATCCTCTCGCCTATCAAGGCTACGAGCATCATCGTGATGAAGGCTCCGGCGAAGGAACAGCCGAGAAGACCCAAACGAGAGATCAGCCCGGCTCCAGGTGCGAGAAGCAAAGCCAGAGCGGCTCCCAGGCTGGCGCCGGAACTAACCCCTAGGACCGATGGACCGGCGAGACCGTTTCCGAAAAGGGTCTGCATGATCAACCCGGAGGAAGACAGAGCTGCTCCTGCCAGGATGGCCGAGACCACCCTAGGCAACCTCAGATCCAAGACTATGGTCTTCCAACTGCCGGAGACATCTCCGCCGGAGAAAATCGCCCAGATAGAGGAGACCGGAATTGATGCGGACCCCAGACAGAGACCAGCCAAAGCCACGATGATAAGTGCCATGGGAAGTAGTATCCAAGGCAAAAAGATACGAAGGGATCTACTGGAGCTTTCGGTAGTAGAACAGCTCATGATCCCTCATCTTTTCCGGATGGATTATGGATATGAGATCCGCAAGTATCATATCCGGTCTTACTATTCCGGACTGATAGTAATCGTTACCTCCCTCGGAGGTAACCCTGCGATCATTGTTGTAGATCTCCCCTTTTTCGAAGGGGGGGAAAGCCTCTATAGGAAGTCCCGATCTCTCTGCATCCTCAAGGCTCCGCCAGGAACCGCAGTTCAACCAGATGTCGCTGGATTCCGCCCTCACCAGGACCGCCTCCAGATCCATCGGAGCAGTGCCGGTTCCCTCTAAATCGTTCCAGAGAGATTTCGCCCCGGCCGCCCGGAACATCATGGACGGCCAGCTGTCCCTCCTGGGAACGTACCAGACCCCTCCGAAAGGAGCTCCCGAAAGGACCAACGGCCGGACTTGGGATTTATCGACCATACTCGCCAGCACTTCATATCTCCGGACCACTTTATCGAATATCTCGATGGCCTGCTCTTCCATGCCGACCAAAAGTCCGATAAACTTTATCCACTCCGCTCTGGCCAGAGGAGAGTCCTCCAGATACTCCGCCATGAACAGTACTGGCACGCCACAATTCCTTAAAAAATCGACGTCCCGACGCTCCTCGTCACCATAAAGATAGGTGATGAACCCATCGGGGGCCAACTCCAGCAGTCTTTCCCTATCCAGGGATCTGGACATACCTCCGTCGGATGCCACCTCTGGAAGCCCCATCTTTCTGACCGAATCGGAGTAGACATACTTGCCTCCCGCCAGCCCCACAAGCAGATCCAACGCCTCCAACGCATCAAGACACGCAACCGCCGGGGTAGTTCCCACGACGATACGATTAAGAGGAATATCTATCCTAGAGATTCCTTCCAGCGATGCGGAAGGCTTAGTTCCCTCCGGCACCAACAGGACGACCTCCGGTTCGGTCGCACCGTAGTAGGGACGATCCACGGTCACCATATAACACCCATCGACATTTTCCACCTTCAGGTTGGTGGCGTAATCCACCGTCATTCCACAGGAGGAAGAAACGCTTAGAAAAGACAAGAGACAAAAGACCAACATAGTCCGGACAGATCGATTAAAAATAAAGATCAAGAACACCACCTTGCTGAGTAAGTAATTCGATATAGGACGAGGAGGCGGCCTAAGGCCGCCTCCTGTCCTACACTAACCGCCTTGAAGACGGAGTATGGGGGCAAATAAAAAAAACGGCCCAAGGGCCGCCTTATTGGACAAAAAAACGATCATCTCCGCCCTCGAGGAGATACAATCGACGGTAGTTCCGTTCAGTATCCGGACTTGGATTCAACCTAGGAGACGCCTTTCCGACCGAAGTCAGAGGCGGTGTGTCTCCGTCGTCATCCTAACCGTAGCGGGGCTGTGCCGGATTTTCACCGGCTTCCTGAACGAACTTCCCTGCTATATTCCACGTTGAAATATACTCTAGGGGAAAGTAAAATGCAAGCCGTATATCGAAAATAAAGGGGGTGACGCTATGGCAGACGGGACCGAGAATTGGCGAAGCGAGGATTATTTCGACGGAGGAGACGATCCATTCCTTTTTCTGAGGGACGATGAGATCAGCAAAAGATCGAAAATATCTAGAGACGAAAAAAGAGAGAAGGGAACTCCCTCCTCTCGCAGAGATTAACAGCTGACTATGAAATCCGTAGGCGATGCATATACCTCGAAATCCGAGAGGTCCTTCTCCCTTACCAGATTCTCCACTTCCTCCTCGGACTGGACGCTGTATATTTCAAGATCCTCACCGGACGCGTCGACTACCAGGCACATGTACCCCTCTGCCAATCCTTCGCGATACATATCGTAGAAGATCTGCATATCTATAAGGTCGAGGAAAAACACGTCCCTATGGGGTATCTCTCCCTCCTCCAAGGCCATGGCTCTGACGTAGTCGTTGATCCTGGATTTAAGGACCTCTTCGTATCTCGGAAACACATCCAAGGATATAGGGCCTCCCTCAGGATCTTCCTCTATGGCTCCGATCTCCTTTCCGTCCAGGTAAAGGCTTCCACTGTAAAGGACCTCCTCACCTGGAAGGTCTTTCATGTCTCTGATCTCCACTCCGTTTATCTGTGCGTATCGAATATTCTCCATCCGATTGACACTTCCTCTCTTAATCCCTATGTTCATCGCAAAAAACGCGCTCGAGTAATTTTACTCTAAACCTCTGCGGTGCGCTACAGGAGAGGCCTAAAAGCGGCGAGGACCTTTTCCGCCTCGTCTGCCCTTGACGACATCTAAAAACCTGGGATCCCTGGCACAGCCCATCAAGAACCAAACGACGGCCCCTAACAATAGCAGAGGCAAAAGCATACCCAGTACGGACAGAAGACAGCCGACCAGAAAAAATAACGCCAGCCCCAAAAGCAACCAATAAAGGGGGGTCGGCAGAGAACTTATAAAACGATCCATACGGTATCTACCCCACAGAGGCATCGTGATCACCCTCTCCTCGGTCTTTTCTTATCTGGCCATAGGATTTAAAACGCTTCCTGGTCTCTAAAATATCCGCCCTCGACAACAATACGGGGTCTCCCGCTCCCTTGGCCAAGATAAACAGTCTCGCCACGTACTCGACGTTGAGTGCTACGGTGAAAGCGGCTTTTATCGTTTTTCCCAAAGCGATCTGACCGTGGTTGGCCATCAAGGCCGCGTCGGAATCCCCGATGGAATTCACCACGCTTTGGGCTAAATCGGAGGTCCCGTAGACGGCAAAAGGAGTCAGAGGGACTTTATCCCCTGCTACCGCTATCATGTAGTTTACGGGAGGCAGATCGATACCAAGGCAGGAGACTGCCGTGGCGTAATCGGAATGACAGTGCACGATGGCTCCGACGTCGGGCCGATGCCGATAAAGGGCTGAATGCAGCTGCCATTCGGAGGAGGGCTCTCTGTGATCCTCCTCAGGAAAAACTCCGTCCAGGGACATTATAACGACGTCTTTCGGAACGATCTTCTCGTAGCCTATCCCAGAGGGGCTTATCGCCATTAATCCCGACGAGGGCTCCAGGACGCTGAGGTTTCCCCCCGTACCGGTCGTGAGTTTTTCCTCCTGAATCATCCTGCCGTATCGAACCACTAACTCTCTTTTTTCCTCTAGCAACAAAGGAGTACCTCCTAATAAAAATCTGGACGGTTACCAAAGCGTCAACCAGATACGCATTCCTCTCTTCCGGAAGAGATGCCGACGGCTCTGAAAGGTCGATCTAGGATAAAAAACGACGACGCCGTCAAGAGGATGATTCCAATAGGAACGAACGGAGACGAAAGTATCCCGGCGTCCCTTATGTATCCGGCCAGAATAGGCCCGCTCATCATGCCCAGCCCAAAGGATATATTGAAAAAACCCATGGCCCTTCCCGTCCCGAAATCACGACCTCTGATAGCGGCCAGAGATGTTATGGAAGGAGCTCCTATGGCGGTTCCGATCCCGAAGACCAAAGCACCTAAAAGCAACGCAGGAAAGGAACGGAGCAACGGCATGGAGAACAACGTCACGGAGGAGAGAACCCCAGCCACCAGAACAAGACGGTTCTTGGGAAAACGATCGGCCAGACCTCCGGTGTATTTCTGAAAGAGGGACGTGGCGATCGATACCGTCGAAAGTATAACCCCTACTTTAACAAAAGATAGGTCCAATTCGGTGGCGATCAAAGGCAGAAACATCAACATTGAACCGCGCCCGAGAGCGGTCGAAAACCTATAGACATAGACCCTTCTCAAGACCGGGTCCTTCAGGAGAGCCGAATAGACGGAGAGATCTCCCCCCTTTCCGGACGGACTGACAGGCAACCCCTTGGGAAGCCAAAGAGCTATGCCCGTAAGGGCCACCAAGGTCATGGCGGTCATGACGAGAAAGGGCGCCTGCACCCCCAACCAATCGGTCAACAGACCGCTGATAAGGGGACCTGCGCCTATCCCAGCGAAAAGGGCCATCTGAAGGGAGCCAAAAAAAGCCCCTTCTTCCCCTTCTTCGCTCACGTCGGAACCGATAGACATGGCGACGGGAACCACGAACGCCGACCCGAGACCGTTGAAGAACCTTATAGCTACCAGATGCCAGGCGGATTCAACGAAAAGATAGGCTAGGGACGATATGGTATAGATAGAGAGCCCGAAGAGAATCAGGGTCTTTCTCTCCAGCCTGTCGGCCATTGACCCGGAGACGAGGGAGCAGAAAAGCCTCGACATGGAAAAAGCGCCAAACACCAGTCCCAGCAATGTGCCGCTGGCTCCCATCTGAACGGCGTAAAGAGGCAGTATGGGACTTATCACACCTACTCCCATCATGCAACAAAACAGTGAGAAAGAAAGCACCAGCAATACGTGATCTTTGGTTTCCCCATAACCCAAAAAAATACACCCCCTCGGTAAAACGTACCCATTTTATTTTATCACGAGGGGTCACCCCCGTCCTCCGATAAAGTAACTAAAAGGCAACCTCTAAACTCCCAACAGGGAAATCCATAAAGTCAAGGAGAATATGGAAAAGACCGTCGTGGTTATAATCACCTCACCGGCGTAAGATCCGTCCATCCCCATCCCCTGGGCCAGGACAAAATTATTTACAGCAGCGGGCATGGCCGCCACCAGTACGGCGGTCTTAGTCAGCATCGGATCGACATCCATAAAAGTCAAAGCCCCCCAGGTCATGAGGGGAGACAGAAACAGACGAATCAGGATATCGTTCCAAACCCTCCTGACGGAGGATAAAATATGTTCTATCTGAAGAGAGCCCCCTAAGGCCATCAAAGCAACTCCGCTGCCTACGTTACCCAGTATACCGAGAGTTTGGTCCAACCATCCGGGCAGCTCCCCCATTCCCAGGAAAGCACCTGTCACTCCTAGAACGCAGGCTCCAAGCATGGGATTTCCTGCTAGTTTACGGACCGTATCTAAAAGGGACTTGATGGACAACTCACCGGATAGAGCGAGTTGTCCCATCGCAATAGAGATCATCTGGTAGACCACCAGGGACAGGGCCAGATAAATCCCGTAACTGACGAGCCCCGGTTCGCCCAGAGCTATAGTAACGGCAGGAAGCCCCATAAAAACGTTGTTGCCCCTTATCGAGACTAGAACCGAAACGGCAAGCCTATCTCTGGGAAGTCCTCTGAGCCTAGCCAGAACCCAAGATATAAAAGGCAAAACTACGAAAACCCCGTAGACGCCGCACATGAAGGGGAAGTTCGAGAAATGGGCGGGGTCCACCTTTATGGTCGACCTAAATAGGATAGCCGGCATGGACACCCAGTACAACATGCCATTCATCTCAGCCACCCCTGTATCCGTCACGAGACCGATCCGTTTGACGATCCATCCGATCGCCATTATGAGACCTAGAGGAAGAACTATAAGCAGAGCATGCAACATTAATATCACTCCTAAGTGGGACGAATTCCACCCATGAAATGGGAAAATCAAAAGTCGACGCAGAACGTAAACCTGGATTATACTGTAACGGAAACGGAAACAACCGACAATCATCTTTAAGGAGTGATCGCCAATGAACGTCCCCTCCAATATATTCAGAGAATACGATATAAGGGGAGAGGCTGAAACTGACTTATCTTCCCCGAACGTACTGGCCATAGCGAGATCGTACGGGACCTACCTAAGCCGCAAGGGCATAACCAAGGCGTCCGTGGGAGGAGACGTCCGAATCTCCACCGAGAGGATCAGACAAGACGTTATCCAAGGGCTCACCGATACCGGCATAGACGTTATAGACGTAGGTACCGTGACGAGTCCTCTGCTGTACTGGAGCCTATTTCACCACGATATCGATGGAGCGATAATGATAACCGGGAGCCATAACCCCAAGGATATGAACGGTCTCAAGATGGCCTTGGGAAAATCCACCATATACGGAGATGAGATACAGAAAATCCGCGAGATGGTGGAGAAGGACGACTTTGAAATGGCAGGCAAACCAGGAGATGTTTCGGTGGAAGACCTGTGGCCCGACTATCTTGAGATGCTGAAATCCAAGATCCAACTGGGGCCGAGAAAGCTCAAGGTCGTGGCGGACGCTGCCAATGGAACGGCATCTCTCAGGATAGTGGATTTCCTGGAAAGCCTGGGCTGCGAGGTAATTCCTCTTTACTGCGATCCGGACGGGACGTTCCCCAATCACCATCCGGATCCTCAGAAGAGGGCAAATATGCAGGATCTCATCGCCTCGGTAAAGGAGAACAAGGCGGACGTCGGCTTCGGCTTCGACGGAGACGCCGACAGGATAGGGGTCGTTGACGATTCGGGCGAGATCGTCTGGGGAGACATCCTAATGGCGCTCTACTGGAGAGAGATCCTCCCGAAAAACCCAGGATCAACCGCCATAATAGAGGTCAAATGCTCTCAGGCCCTGGAGGACGAGGTCAGGCGACTGGGGGGAGTCCCTCATTACTACAAGGCAGGCCACTCCCTTATAAAGGCGGAGATGAAGAGGATCGGGGCTCTGTTCGCCGGAGAATACTCGGGACACATCTTCTTCGCCGACGAATACTACGGCTTCGATGACTCCTTCTACGCCGCGGGAAGACTTCTAAGGATGCTTTCGAAAAGCGACCAGACCCTATCGGAGATGCTCTCCGACATGCCCGTCTACTATCACACCGAGGAGGTAAGGGTCGACTGCCCCGACGACAGAAAGTTCGAGGTTATGGAACGGATAACGTCCCAAGCCCTCGCAGAGCACGAGGCCATAACTGTGGACGGACTGAGGATCGTATACCCCGACGGAAAAGGTTGGGGACTTATAAGGGCATCCAACACCCAACCGGTGTTGGCTACCAGATGCGAGGGCAAAACCCCGGAAGATCTGGAATATATCGCTAAAGACGTGAAGAAAAGGATGCTTGACGCGGGACTGCCCGACTTCGAGTGGACCTACTGATCTACCAGTTGGAAGGGGATCCCACATAGGATCCCCTTCCAAAATCGACTCATGAAAGAGCCGATTTGTACACCCTGGCGAAATTTAACCCTATCACCGACAAGACATCTTCGTCCGAGTATCCTCTGCTCAGTAGCTCGGCGGAAAGCTCAACTACCTGACCGTAACCGGATATGCAGTCGTAACTTTGGCTTCCAGTAGACTCACGAAACATATCGCAGAAATCGAATCCGAAACCTACATGCTCAATACCTACGAGTTTTTTTACGTGATCCACGTGGTCGGCCAAATGAGAACCCCCTACCGGTCCTACCTTAGATTCCTCGGCCACAAAGGTACTACAGCTGTTCATTCCCATGACCCCACCTCTATCGGCAAGGGCTATAATCTGATCGTCCTTCAGATTTCTCATGGTCCCCATAAGAGAACGACAGTTGGAATGAGAGGCGATGAACGCCCCTTCGTAGAACTCCAGCACGTCCTGAAATCCTTCGTCGTTCAGATGGCTAACGTCCAGGAACATACCGAGACGGGAAACCTCGTCCAAAAGCCTTACCCCAAAATCGGTAAGACCTCCTTTCCGACCCTCCCGTCTCCGGGAGAAGAAGCAACCATCTCCGGCGTAATTTCTTCTACTCCAGACGAGTCCCACTCCACGGACGCCGAGCTCGTAAAATATCCGGAGAAGCCCCATATCGTTCGAGATAGGCTCGACTCCCTCGAAAGATAGCAATATCGCCAATCTCCCCTTCGCCTTGGCAGCTTCTACCTCTTCCCAATTCACACATAGAGAGAAAGAATCCGAGCACTCGTCCAGTTCGTCGTATAGGGCTCCTATCTGATCCAGGGCCCTTTTGAGAGCCATATCGGGGACATAACGATCCTCTACGAAGATAGAGGAAACAACCAGGTCGAGACCGGCTCTCTTCATAGCAGGAAGGTGATCCTCCTCTATTACGTTTCTTCTCCCCTTCTCTTTCTTGTCCAAAACGTCCTTGAGAAGATCGAAGTGAGCGTCCACCACTAGACCGGTACCATGCAGCTTCCTGGCTCTATCGATGCAACTCTCCTGTTTCATTCTATCCCTCCTTGTGGCCTGATCGAGGATCCTCTCAATCTCATCCTCAAATTATAACACCACAAAAAAGGAAGGAGAGCCCAATTACGGACCCTCCTTGTAGGTCTTATACAGGGAACCCTTCCCTAACGCTCTCACCGCCAGGCGACAGCGGTCTCGAAATCCTATGAGGTTTTGGAGTGTTCAATTCTTCGATGGGCCTCATCCCCTCCAGATGGACGATAACGGCCGGAGCATCGTCGTGAGTTTCTTCTGTCAATCGCATCAACCCTTACTGTACTCGATACTCATTCTACTCGTTTTCAACGCCACAGGAGGCGTTCCTTACCGGGCTTATAGAACCTCGTATTTCTCTATTTTTTCCTTCAGCACACCGCAACCGACGATGCTCCGACCTGAAGGAGGAGTCTGAGATGCTGAAGGAACTAGCTCGCTCTCTCCTCATGCCTTGATTTTACACCGACTTATCCTAAGAGAAAACTCCGAAGGATCGGGATCCCTAAATCTCCAGGACAAAGAGCCCTGATTTTAGCCATATTCCTTTAAAAATCGAAGATAATCTATTTTGGGAAATATCTATTCAAGCACACAATAAAAACTCCCTTCCCCTCTTGCCACGAGCCAAGATATCCTATATGATTCCAGCCTAGTGTTCTCAAGTTGAAGAGACAAGCAAATATAAACAGGAGGTACTTTTATGGATCCTGCCATTCAGATAAAGGGGCTCCACAAGTCTTTTGGGAATCTTCAGGTGCTTCGAGGCATCGATATCGACGTGTCGGAAGGAGAGGTAGTATCGGTAATAGGCCCCAGCGGATCGGGCAAGAGCACCTTGGCCCGTTGCATCTGTCGCCTAGAGGATATAAACGAGGGAGAGATCCGTCTCTACGGACGGAGGATCGATCATGGAGGTATCTCCACCGAAGACCAATCGGAGCTTGTAGGCATGATCTTTCAGCAATTCAACCTCTTTCCTCATCTGTCCGTGCTCGATAACGTAATCCTGTCCCCTACCAAGGTAAAAAAACTACCAACAACGAGAGCGAAGACAAAGGCCTTGGAGTTGCTCAACAGGGTCGGCCTAGCGGATAAGCGGGACTCCCGACCGGGAGAGCTTTCCGGCGGTCAGCAACAAAGAGTGGCGATAGCAAGAGCTTTGGCGATGGAGCCCAAGATAATGCTATTCGACGAACCTACCAGTGCTCTTGACCCCGAACTGGTGGGAGAGGTCCTGGACGTCATGGCTGGGCTGGCAAAAAGCGGAATGACTATGATGATCATCACCCACGAGATGCTCTTCGCCAAGGAGGTCTCCGACAGGGTTATCTTCATGGCCGACGGCGTCATAGTCGAAGAAGGTTCACCAAAGCTGATTCTGGAGACACCCGAGATGGATCGGACCAAGTCCTTCCTTCACAGAATGCTGGCTCATCAGGTAGCGGATTCGGATTAAGGAGGCTCATTACAGATGACCCTGGATTTTTCCATACTATTGCCCTATATCCCTATGCTTCTGGCTGGAGCCTGGTTTACGGTAAAGGCATCTCTCTGCAGCGTCGTTCTGGGATCCGCCTTCGGTTTGATCGTCGGCGCCATTAGGGTAGTCCCCTTCGCTCCGGTAAGAGGGTTGGCCGCGACCTACATATACGTCATAAGGGGCACTCCTCTTCTGGTACAGCTTTTTCTAATATATTTCGGATTGCCGTCCCTCGGCATAAATTTACCGGCTTTCGTGGCCGGGATAATAGGCCTAGGGATAAACTCCTCTGGATATGTAGGAGAGATAGTCCGAGGCGGAATAGAGGCCGTCCCTAAGGGACAATGGGAGGCGTCCAAGATGCTCGGCCTTTCCTATTTAAAATCCATGAGATACATAATACTGCCGCAAGCGATAAGAAGCATGCTTCCCGCAATAGGCAACGAGTTTGTCACTTTGATAAAGGAATCGTCACTTCTTTCCACCTTGGCCATAACGGAGCTGACCATGGCGGGGCAACAGGTCAGAAGCGTAACCTATGCGTCTTTTGAGACGTTTATCGCCGTTGGAATAATATACCTATGCCTGACCAGCTCTACCAGTTTTGCCCTTCAGCTTCTGGAAAAACGTTGGAGCACAAGATAGAAAGAAGGGAGGATGGGCTTTCAATACCCCATCCTCCCTTTAAAATGGCCTTAGCCATCTACCTTTATGGGTTCCTCCAGAGAGACAGGAAGCATGTAGCGTTCCATGTCCTCCGTGGCCTCCAGAGCATCCAGATATCCCCAGGAGAGGATCACTATTTCCTGGGGCCTTAGCCCCCTCCGATCCTTCATTTCCTCCCACATATAGAAGGGGAAATACATCCAGACCGAGACCGGTATCTCTCCGAAGGGACGCTGTCCCTCAAAACGGACCAGGTACCCCGAGTCTCCTCGAAATACAACGGAACCGCTTTTTTCTGCGTTCATCCTTTTAAGCTGATCGGGTTTGAAGAGAAGAGCCTCCAGCTCGGCTATTCCCTTGTTTCCAGGCAACTCTCCTACGGAAACCCACATTTTAGGCAAAACCGGTTCTTCCCTAAAGACGTCAATTCCTCTCCTGGCCCATATTTTTATCCGGCCAACCATGGAATGGTCACCCAGAGACAGGGCCTTACGGACCCCCCAGTAGAGCAACCTGAACTCTCCCATCCCGGACAGAGAGGAAAGCAGGAGATCCTCATCGTCCCAGTTATCCTCTTCGTCGAAAAGGGAAGTCGAACTGAGAAACCCCTTGAGAATCGACATCGTGTTTCCATGGTCGCCAGGAGGAGGAAGCTGCCTCAGTAGTTCGGACCGTAATTTCGTGGAGACCTCTCCACCTATGGTTATTATCGTATCTCCCGTGTCGAAACGACAGGGAACGTCGTCGTATAAGAAGCTCTCTCTCCAAGACGCGTCATATTCCCCCGGCTTACCCCAAAGCCACTTTTCGTAGGCTCCTCCCTGTCTGAAACCCACCAATGCCCTGTTGTATGGCATCAGCAATATCACCAAGGGGTCTCCTTCTTTCGGAATATCCCCGATGGATACTAGATCGGGCAGTCTGACGATATGCCCGTCGGTCATGAGCTCATAGACGATCATTCTGCCCACCTCCTCTTTCTGAGCATACCATCTCGAGTAGCCCAGTTCAAATAGAGTTCTTTCCTGTCATATCGGTCTTCCATCTTCGGTGCATCCACAGCCACTCCCCTGGCACGGCACGAACCATATCCTCCAAGGCCCCATTGACTTCGGCAGCCAGGGCAACGACCTTATCCTCTTTTCCCTTTACGGTTTCGGACGTAGAGAGAGGACTATAAACCCTCACCTTGTGTCTAAATGGGGCTATTCTCTCTATGGAAACCGGAATTATCGGGACCTTGGACATCACAGATATGGCGGCAGGTCCTTTGGGCATGGTACATGGACGCCCTAAAAATTTTACCGGTATACCTGTAGGTCCTCCGTCCTGATCGGCGACCAACCCCACGAAGTTACCGACCATAGGTAGACGAACCATCTCTCGGAAACCCTTTCGTTCCTTTCTCAGGGTCTTCAACCCCACTTTTTGTCTGTAAGACTCCATAAGGACGGCAAGATCCTCGGCATCGGGATCTCTGACGGCAGCGTAGAGAGGGTAGTCGCTCCGGCACAACCAGGCGGAAAGAAGTTCCCAGTTGCCTCCGTGGCTGGCCAATATGACGCAACCTTTCTTGGACGAGAGAAGATCGTCGAGGATGTCTTTGCCCTCCACCTTATCGATCCATGTCAATGCTTGGGATGGGTCATTCACGAGAGCCAGATACTCCACCACCATCCAACAGAAGTGATCGTAAACCGCCTTCAGGTTCTCACGACACCACTGTTCGTCTCTATCGGGAAAGGCCCTTGCCATATTGTCCAAGGCCACCGTCTTTCTAGGTGAGATCAGTCCTAAAACACACCGTAGGAAAAAATAGAGAGTCCAAGCCCGCCATCCCGGGCGAACCCATCGGGCCAACATCTCTACACATCTGACTCTAATACTCAAAGGGCTCCCTCCGATAGAGCCTTGTACATATTTGATATGGAAAGAGCCGAGGCATCCGGGGTAAAGTGAAGGCTGATCCTATGCCTTGCGGACACGGCAGCTGTCTTGCCTCTTTCGCCTGCCAGCTCGTCCCCAGACGGTATGGGGACGTCCTTTCTCAAGGCTATATATCCATCGATACCCAACAGATCGTCCAGTATGGGAGACCAAGGAGCGACGGTGGGAACCCCGTAAAGAGCGGCGAAACCAGCCAATATGGCCGACGATAGGTCTACTCCCGGCAGGACTAGCAACCGTCCCCTTCCAGATAAAAACCTAACGGCATCTCTATCGTCTATAGCTCCAGAGGCACCGGGAAAGGCCCCTCCCTGATCTGTAAGTTTGGCTACGGGAAGTCCTACGCCTCGTTGCAGTACCTCAATCGTCCTTCTATCGGGCCTGGACATAGAGGAGGGAAAAACGACGAGAGCCATGGGGTCGCCGTGGCTATCCCCCGGCTGCCCCCACGATAGGTCTCTCTCGAAGGCAGGCCTCCAGGAGTTCGGGTCGGCTTCGGCGGTTATGCCGGAAAATACGGAGGGATGGCCATTCCATCTCTGTTCAGGATCCTTGAAGGAATGGACAGTAAGGGCCCTGGTCGAGATAACCGGCCACCATCGGGGAGGGCTCCCCCAAAGATGCCATGCATTGCCTCTAAAAAGCAACGTCAGCCCCCTCGCTAAAGCGTCCTGGCCATTCCAGGAGACCACCTCGACCAACGATCCCGGGAAAAAACCGGACTCGGATATGACGGTTAGCCTGGTACCCTCCAGCCCCAGCTGTCTAGCTGTAAAACCCAGCGACATAAGATCCCAAGGGCGTAATTTTCCGGATAAAAACCAAACCCAACCTTTTGATCTCATCAGGAAATGCCTCCTCCTTCAGTTCGCCGTCTTCAGGACGAAGAACTTCTTTTTACCGACCTTTAGAAAAAGATATCCCTCTTGCAGGAGCCAGGAACCATCGAGTTCCATCCGTTCATCCGAGATCCTGTTTCCGTTGACGGATACTCCGCCTCCCTTTATGAGGCGTCTGGCTTCTCCCTTGCTGGAGGAAACCGCAGAGTCCACCATTATGTCGATCAAGGGCCTCGAGATATCCCCTACCTCAAAATAGGGAACCTCTGCAGCCAGGACTTTCATCATCTCCGACGACAATTCGACCGGATCGAACGCTCCACCAAACAGGATCTCGCTTGCCCTGCGAGCGGTCTCGGCTCTATCCTTTCCATGGACCAGAGACGTCAACTCCATCGCCAAAATTTTCTGAGCCTCTCTTCTCTCCGGCGAAACGGAATGTTCCTCCATTATCTCCGATATTTTCTCAAGTGATAAAAAAGTAAAAAGCTTGAGAAGTTTTTCCACAGCCTGATCCTCGCTGTTAACCCAGAACTGGTAAAAACGGTAGGGAGAGGTCTTCGCACGATCGAGCCACACCGCTCCGCCCTCTGTCTTTCCGAATTTGGTTCCAGACGACGTGAGAAGGAGTGGATTGGTTCCACCGTATACCTGAGCACCGTCGGTCTTTCTTATCAGGTCGATGCCGGATACTATGTTACCCTGCTGGTCGTTACCTCCCATCTGGAGCTTGCAACCGTAGGTCCTGTATAGGTGCAAAAAGTCGTAGGCCTGGAGCAACGTATAGGAAAACTCGGTAAAGGAAATGCTCTTTTCTGGATCTCCTAGTCTGGATTTGACGTGCTCTTTCGCTACCATGTAGTTGACGGTGAAATGCTTTCCTACGTCTCTAAGAAACTCAAGAAAGGTCATAGAGTTCAACCAATCGTAGTTATTGACCAGAAGAGCCGAGTTATCTCCGGAATCGAAGCTGACGAAATGAGAGAGCTGTTTCTTTACCGCCTCTACGTTCTTCCTTATCTGCTCTATGGACAGAAGGTTCCGCTCTTTGCTTTTGCCGGAAGGATCTCCGATCATGCCGGTACCGCCTCCGGCAAGCACGACCGGACGATGGCCTAACTTCTGAAGCCAGGCCAACCCCATCAGAGGTATCAGATGCCCTACGTGAAGACTGTCGGCGGTAGGGTCGAATCCCACATATGCTGTAACTCTGTCCTCTCTGAAGAGCTCCTCAAGCTCCTCCGGGTGACTACACCAATCTATATAACCTCTGTCCCTAAGAACCTTAAGCGCATCCAAAGCCATCTTTGCTTCCTCCAAGCACAACCTGATTTTTAAAAACACGTCCATCTCAGAACACCCTCGTCTATCTCAGTTACCACGAAGGATATATCGCAGAGAGGACGAAGATACCTAGTCAAATTAACGAGAGAATCCATACCGATGGAGCTCTCTGCCTCCTCGGTGAAAAGGATCCTTCCGGACTTTATCATACCCTCCATAAAGAGTGCGAAAGATGGGCCGTTCATATACCCCCATGCCACGCTGTTCCTCCATGGATCGACCAATCTGTCATCCATGTCGGAGGACTCGAAGGATCTAAGAGAATCGGGATCCAAGAGCCCAAGGGTTCCTCCTTTTCCTTCGTTAATTGCCACCACGGGAAAAGGAGACAGGGCGATACCGCCACTGTCGACGGAGACGTCCACAGACAAAAAGTCGGAAAGGACGTCCGTCCACAGGGATCGAACGATCCCATCGACGGTGTCGTTTCCCAAAAAATGTACCACAAACCCCGGGAACGGGGCGGAAAGAAGGGTCGTCTCTCCTCCGGAAGACACTATTACCGGCTCGGGCAAAATCGATCCGGCCGCCATTCCCAATGGAAAAGGAAGATCCGGCAGATTCTCCCATTCGAATGGCTCCAAATCCGGAAGAAGATCCTCGGCTCCTTTGATCCTCCACCTCAAGATCCCTCCGTCATCGTCGGATCTCCAAGAAAACATAACGGATAAAGCCCTGCCTGACCTGAAAGCCCCTTCTCCCCCCGAGACCTCCAGATGACCAGGCCAGAAAGGCTCTACGTCCCAGGCCGAGTAAAAAGACTCCAACCTTCCGTCTATGGCCTCCAGCATGGATCTAAAACCCTTCCTCGAGGAAGACAGGATAAATAATCCTTCGTAAAAGGAACAGAACAATGGCTTACCGAGTTGCTCTCCCTTAAGAATCAGACCTCTACGATTCTCCTCCAAGAAAGGCGTCATCGTCACACCGATGAACGATTCATCGACAATGCCCATCAGCTTCTCTTCGTCGAAATCCTTGCCGAAAGACCGATTCAGCCTGAAGGCAAAACAGCCGAAGGGCTCATCGTCGATCGGAGAGAGAACACAACAGGCCATTCTATCTGAGAATCGAAAAAGCTCGGAAAGATGGCCTATCGATCCAGTCTCGTCCATCTCTAAAATAAAATCAAGACCTAGTTTCCCTATCGAGCTGTCGTAAAAAAAACCACCCTCTCCCGCAAAAACCATATGGGGAATTCGATCCGAAACCTTTGGTATCGCCTCTATCGGATGGATTACACGAGAGGGGACGGCCCAAATAGCTCCAAACACCAAAAAGGCAGTAAGACCCGATAAAGTAAGTCCGAAGAGAAACCAGCTGCGTGTCAGGTCGAAACGGGAAAGAGTGTACCTTAAGCTCAGCACTTCGATTTATTAGAGACCGTTTCCAGAAGAATTTTTACGGACTTAAGCATAGGAAGGGTCTGGTCTATGTCGTTTATCTTTGAGGCCGTCTCGGTGAGTCGACCGATTATGGCAGCGATATCATCCAGGGCTCTGCCCAATTCCACGTAGGAGGAGACGTCTCTCTGAGGAGTGGACAGTACTATCCTCTCCTCCCTTTCATGCTTATTGGGGCTAAGTTCGAACTCTTGGTCGACCGATGGAACTATAGCCTGAAGACCCTTTTCCATCAGGCCATCGGCGAGAGCGTTGGCCGACTTGGGCTCTCCATGAGTGACTAAGAAAGTAGGCGAATTTTCGGAGAAATTCTCCGCCCACTTGAGGAGATCCCTGCGATCTGCATGTGCGGAGAAACCGTTTATGGTATGAAGCTGAGCCCTAACGGTAACGTCCTCTCCTGCGATGCGGAGCTTTTTCTGCCCCTCCACCAGACGGCGTCCCAAGGTCCCCACCGCCTGATACCCGACGAAAACCACATGGTTTTCAGGGTTCCATATGCCGTGTTTCAGATGATGGACTATTCTGCCACCGTTGCACATACCGCTTCCGGCCAGGACTATGGCGTGATCCACGTCGTTTATGGCCTGGGAGTCCTCGACGGAGGAAACGTAGGTCAACCTTTCCGGTGAAAAAGGATGGTTCCCCTTATGACGATATTCCTGTATCTCGCTGGAACAGAGATCGAGATGATCCTCGTATATCTTCGTGGCCTTTACTCCCATAGGCGAATCGAAGTATATGGGAATGTCCTTACCGAGCCCCTGATCCTGAATGAGCATTAGTTCGTAAGCCACCCTCTGAGCCCTGTCCACGACGAAAGTGGGAATGAAGACCTTCGCCTTCTTGGCTAGGATCTGTCTCATGAGAGTCTGGAACTCCTCGCGGCTTTCCTCGTTCGTCTTATGCTCCCGGTCACCGTAGGTGGACTCTATTACAACGTAGTCGGCCCCGGTTATAACAGCTGGGGTCCTCTCCATAACGGTTTTCTGTGGTCCGAGATCTCCGCTGAAGACGATTTTAACCGTATCATCTTTCTCGGTCGCCCATATCTCGAGTATGGCACTTCCCATTATGTGTCCCGCGTCTCTGAACCTGACGAACACCTCGGGAAACAGCTCTATCTTGTCGTCGTAGGTAACCGGCGCCAATAGGTTCAACGCCTCGGAGACGTCCTCGTCCTCGAAAAGGGGTTCCACTGCTGGGAGCCCCTTACGGGCGTTCTTTTTGGTCTTCCACTCAGCCTCTTCTTTCATCAGACGGGCAGAATCCCTCCACAGGACCTCGGTAAGCTCCACTGTTGGCAAGGTTGACATGACCTTGCCGGAGAATCCCTGTTTGACCAGAAGAGGGACCCTTCCGGTATGGTCGATGTGAGCGTGGGTCAAAAGAACGACATCTAAGGACAGGGGATCGAAGTGAAAGGGCTCTCTGTTTCTCTCGTCCTCGTTTCTGCCCTGGTGAAGTCCGCAGTCGATGAGAATCCTATGTCCGGCGACCTCCAGCATATAGCTGGATCCTGTAACCTCTTCAGCAGCACCCAAGACCTTCAACCTCATAAGAACACCTCCTCAAAAGGATGTATCGATTCGATACAAGTATAAACGACAAGATCGTATCACGTTCGATCGATTACAGGAACGGTGAAAAAAAGGGAGCACCCTTCACCCGGCGAGGTCTCCGCTGTCATCGAACCACCTATTAGCTCTATTCTTTCCCTCATATTCAATAAACCGCGGTGCCCCGTCGATCGAAGCAGCTCAAAATCCTCCGGCCAATGGAACCCCGAACCGTCGTCCTTTATGGAGAGATAGATATTTTCTTCATCCCTGGATATCTCTATATCGACGTTCTTCGCCCCTCCATGTCTGGAAGAATTATGAATGGCCTCCTGTATGATCCTGAAGAAAGCCAGGATCGCGTCGGGATCCGCCTCGACATCGTCGGATATATCGAGCTGGACGAATAAACCCAGATGTCTCGAAAGCCTGTCGGCCAACTCGTCCAACGCGTGCCTCATGCCGAGATCGAGCCATGGAGGAGATAGTTGGTTGCACATCTCTCTGAGCTGCTTTATGGTCTCCTTCCCGATGTCCTCGGCAAGACGAAGGTGCTCCTCTCTTTTTTCGAGAGGCTCAAGAGAAGCTAGTCTTATCCTCTGGATAAGGGCCGTCACCTCCTGGACGGGCCCATCGTGTATGTCTCTGGCTATACGGGACTTTTCGCTCTCCTGAACCCTCACGACATCCTGAAGATAACGATTCCAGAGCTCTACCTTTTCTCTGGCGGCTTTGGAAAGACGACACAGGACCGTCCTGAGATGGCGAACCTCCCAGATGGTATTCCGGTTGTCCTCGGCGATAGGGACCTCGCATCCCCATTTGAGATCGGTAAGCTCGTCGGAAAGTCTCTTTATAGGGCCTATGGCCCACCGCCATAACATGACCCCGGAGATAACCGATGCTACTATCACCGCTCCTATAAGGATGGACCATAACCTGGATGCCTGTACCATAGGACCCATCAGCTGGTTCCATGCAACCGCCGCGACGACGAAAGTGGACGCGGCAGGATACACCGCCACGGTGTAGCGATCGCCCTTATCGTCCATGAGCTCGACTGCCCTACCTATTGGAACGTCCTTCCGCCAAAGCCGTTTGAAGGTGACCTCCGCTCCAGGAGAGGCCAACAGGATCTTGCCATCTCCGTCTACCACGACCACCCATCCCGGCAATGAAGGCCCCCAGGAAAAGACCTGAAGCTGCCGTAAAAGCTCAACCATCGGAATGGGCAAAACCCACTTGGAATCTTCTAGATCAACTCTGGAAGCCACGTTATCGGCTAAATTCTCCACATAGGAAGCCATAACCCTCTTCATCGCCCTATCGTGGTGGACTATACCTATTCCGGCTGTGACCAATACAGCAGCTGTCGGAAGGAGCACTGCTACCAGAAATATAGCGGGAAGACTCCATCTTATAGGCATGCCCCTTCGAATCATTCTATCAGCTCCTCCAAGGTCAAAAGGCCGTACTTCAAAGCCAATAACATGGCCTCCGTCTTATTATGAGCCCCTAACTTATCGTAGATCGAGGCCAAGTGGGTTTGAACTGTCCTCTCGCTTATGAAAAGATGGGAGGCCACCTCTTTGCTGGAAAGTCCTCTGGCAGCAAAGAGCAAGACTTCCCTTTCTCTCGGAGAGAGGTCCTCCATCTGAGGGACCTCTCCCATGGCGGAGGCTACCTCGCTGTCGAGATAAAGACCACCGGATACCACCGTCTGAAGAGCCTTGGCCAAAGCCTCCGGCGATGTCGTCTTAAGGAGAAAACCCTTGGCTCCAGCCCTCAGGGATGCCAGAACGTACTGTTGAGAATCGTAAGACGTCAACATCACGGGAGCGACCGGAAGACCGGCATCCTTTATCTTTCTAGCCAAGGAGATTCCGTCCTCCACCGGCATACGGATATCCAACAATGCCACTCTGGGACGGAGTTTTTCTATCATTTCCCAGGCCTCTTTGCCGTCTGAAGCCTCTCCTACCAGCTCCACACCGCTCTCCCTGGCCAGATAAGCCTTCAATCCCTGTCTGGTCAAGGGATGATCGTCCGCCAGTACAACTGTGATCTTTTCCACGATATCAGCCTCCTCACTAAGAAAGGAGGCCGAGCAAAGCCCAGCCTCTAGGGTACCTAGTATACCTCTCGATGAGAGAGAATCTCATCGGCATATATACATAAAACTCCTATATATCACACTAAGAGGCTCCAAGCCCCAGATCCTTTTCTATGGATCTCATGGCCTGTATAACCCCATCTATCAGGTCGGACAGCTCGATTCCCATCATTGCGGTCCCTCTCTCTATGAGCTCTCTGTCCACACCTGCGGCAAATCTTTTATCCTTCCATTTCTTCTTCACCGACTTTACGGTCAAATCCGAAAGAGATCGACTCGGCCTCACCAAAGCTGTGGTCATGACCAAACCGGTCAACTCGTCCACGGAGTAGAGGGTTTTTTCCATCTCGGACAGAGGCTCCACGTCGGAGCAGATTCCCCAACCGTGAGCCTGAACAGCCCTGATCACTTCCCTAGGGTACCCCTTCTCCTCCAGAACAGCAGCGGCCAACTTGGTATGGTTTTCCGGTTCCTTATCTGAGACCCTTTCCCAATCAAGGTCGTGAACTAGTCCGGCAAGCCCCCACATATCCTCGTCCTCTCCCGACTTAGAGGCAAAATATCTCATACAGGCCTCCACAGCCAGGGCATGTCTGAGATGTCCCTCGTCCTGGTTATACTCCTTCAGGAGTTCCCACGCATCCTCTCTGGTTACGGTCATACGAATCCCTCCTATTCGATGTCTTTCTTGAAAACCGGCTCCTTCATATCCTCCACTGCGACGGAGGATACGGTACCGTCCGTATTCTGGTAGACCACCCTCTCGATTCTGGCGTTTTTTATCATCCTGCGACACAGCATACAGGGCTCGCCGTTGGCCAACGTACCGTCGGAGGCGTTGACCCCCGCTATGTATATGGTTCCACCGACCATCTTCTCTGGGTTCCCGTTTATTATAGCGTTTTGCTCCGCATGGACAGCCACGCAGAGCTCGTATCTCTCCCCTTTGGGAATTTTGAGGGCTTCTCTGTGACATACCCCTACGTCTACGCAGTTAGGCTCTCCTCTACAGGCCCCGTTATAACCGGTGCTTATTATAACGTGATCCTTTACCAAGACGGCACCGTAACGGCGCCTGAGACAGGTGGATCTATCCGACACCACCTGGGCTATTTTGATAAAATAAGTGTCCCAGTCGGGACGAATGTGTTTCATCATGAAGACCCCTTCCTCGACATCTACGCGGCAGAACTCGGCACGAATTAACCAATTACGAAATAAAAATATCGTCTCACGGAGGACAGAATGAAAGAAAACGACCGTTCCATCCTAGCATGGTGCCTTTACGACGTAGGCAATTCGGCATTCGCCACGACTATAATGGCAGTTATATATCCCATATACTTCCAACAGGTGGCGGCATCCACGCTATCTCCGTCGTCCGCCACCGCTTATTGGGGATATGCCTCCTCTCTAGGACTCCTTATAGGGGCTTTTCTAGCCCCTTTTCTGGGGACCTTCGCCGACATCAGATCGATAAGGAAGAAGTTCGTCGCAATATTCACAGCGTTAGGAGCTATCTCGGCATTGGCGATGGGATCGGTAGAATCCGGAGACTGGAAGACAGCACTTTTATTCTTGGTATTAGGCTCCGTAGGCTTTTCAGGTTCCGCCATATGCTACGATTCCCTGCTGCCTCACATAGCACCCGTCGAGAGGATGGACGAGATATCCACCAAGGGGTACGCTATGGGATACTTGGGAGGGGGAACCCTGCTGGCCCTTAATCTGGGAACCATGAGCCTATTTCCAGGAGCGTTAGGGGCGAGGCTTTCCTTCATGTCCGTAGGTCTATGGTGGATCGCTTTCGCCGTTCCCCTTATGATAGTGGTTCCGGAACCGCAAAGAGCGTTCCCCGACGGCTTGAAGAAAATGGGAACCTTCGCTTCTCTGGCTAAGACCTTTCGGGAGATCAGAGAGTACAGGGACGCCTTTGTTTTTCTGCTGGCCTTCTGGTTATACAACGACGGCATAGGGACGGTAATAAGGATGTCCGCCATATTCGGAGCCCAGGTAGGCCTCGATCGAAAATCCATGGTCATGGCACTGTTGGCCACCCAGTTCATAGGTATCCCCTTCTCACTGCTATTCGGAAAGATCGCAAAAAAAATAGGCAGCAAGAAAAGCCTATACGGAGCTTTGTCATGGTATCTGTTGATAGCCATAGGAGCCTACTGGATGAGGACCTCCCTGCATTTCTGGATGCTAGCCATATCGGTGGGAATGGTACAGGGCGGAGCCCAGGCCATAAGCAGAAGCATATATGCGTCGATGCTCCCGCCGGAAAGAAGCGCCGAGTTCTTCGGTTTCTACGATATATCGAGCAAGTTCGCCGGCATAGCCGGTCCGGCAGCTTTCGGAATCATAACCCAGCTGACCGGATCCCCGAGGCTGGCGGTTTTAGCCATCGGAAGCACCTTCATAATCGGACTTTTCCTTCTATCCTTCGTCGACGTGGACAGGGGCAGACAAAAGGGTATAATGAGACGGTCTTATTAGTATTAATCCTGAACTCTGCGTTCTACTATCATCTTCACCAACAAAGATTCAGTCCAGCTTCGACCGGGATGGCTTAGGACATCCACGACGAAAACCATCGTTAAAGCCAGGAATATAACGAGAAACAACATGGCAAATTGGTGTCCCCAATGAGTGCTCTTCCACACTCTTATCAGGTGTTTTTTCATAAAAACATCTCCTTGGCAAAGTACAAAACGACATCCCGAAAAAGCGGAGAGGAGGACTTCTACATGACGTCGGACAAAACGAGCATATTCAAAAAGGTCCTGATAGTGGACGATGCCGCCTTCATAAGAGCTATGCTGAAAAGACTGATAGAGGATAACGGTTTTCTCGTGGCCGGAGAGGCGGAAAACGGCGAAGAGGCCACGAGACTCTACAAAAGCATACAGCCGGAACTCGTCATAATGGACATAACCATGCCTCTCATGGATGGTTTGGAGGCCACCAAGAAGATACGTCAAATCGATCCGGACGCAAAGATAGTCATCATCAGTGCCAGAGGCGAAAAACCCATGGTGGTGAAGGCCATAGAGGCTGGCGCTCAGGACTTTATCGTAAAACCCTTCGAGGTCCCTAGGGTGCTGAAAACCCTCAACAAGTTCCGTTAACGCTTAAAGCTGTAGTCCAATATCAGATCTTTCAGGCTCATACAACGGAAACCGTCTATAGCTTCCAGTATGAGATTGAAAAGCGATGCGCTATACCTACAATCCTCCAAAGCTCTATGGTGTCCTCCTCCGGAAAGTCCGAAGTGACGGGCCAAAGCGACTAGGCTGTATCCCTTTATGCCGGGAAAAGCCTTCCGAGCCAACCCGCAGGTATCGAAAACCGGCATGACATTCCATGATCCCTTTATAGCTCTCATATTGGCATCCAAAAAACCAAGGTCAAAGGATGGATTATGGAACACCATCGGCTCTTCATCCTTCAGAAAGCTCGCCAAGGCTATTGAAGCCTCCGAAAGGCCCGGAGCCCCCTCGACCATCTCGTCTGTTATCCCGTGTATTGCCACCGCCTCGGAAGGTATAGGTCTACCGGGAGACACGAAGGTCTGAAAAGACTCTGTCTCCGAACCAGGGGTAAATCTGATCGCCCCTATCTCCACTATTCTGTCCCATCTATTGGAAAGCCCTGTGGTCTCCACGTCTATCGCGACGAAGCCGGAATCCCAAAGACTTTTATCCAACGGTACCACCTACTTTCGGTTTTACCTCCTCGAAAAGGGCCTCCAACTCCATATCGTCCCTTATACCGAATCTGGTCAAGGCAAAATCGTACTTCACAGGGTCTCCCGGGTCAATGAGTCCAAAGGCCTCGGTGACCTCGACGGCAGTCCTGAAATCACCGTTCTTTCTAGATGTAAAACCTAAAACGCGAGCTATCTTATGCATATGGGTATCGAGAGGAACTACCAGGTCCGATGGAGAAAGGGAGGACCAACCTCCAGGGTCGACCTCATCTCTACGGACCATCCAACGAAAATACAGCATCAGCCTCTTACAGGCGCTTCCTCTTCCCGGGAAGGGAAGCAAAGAGTTCCTTTTCTCCTTCCCCACGAGCCATTCCGCAAATCTGCAATACCCTTGAAAAGCAGAATCCGTCTCTTTCAACGCCTGCGCCATGGTTCTATCCAGAGAACCGTAAAGATCGATGGCTCTCCTTACTCCACAGAAAAGGTCTACCATGTCTTCGCTTCCAGAAAAACGATGACGAAAACCGGAAAAACACCTCTTCCATACGGAGCGATCGCCAGCAACCACAAAATCGAAGGGAGAACTACCCATGGTAGCAAGTACGCTAGAGACGCTCTTCAGTATCTGGACAACCCGCCCGTAAGCCAGGGACGAGGCTATCAAGCCGACTATCTCCCGATCCTCTACCCTGGAATAATCGTAGAGAAACTCCAGAGGATCGGGATGGATCAGGTCCTTCCTGTTGTACTTACCGTATATATCCTCCAGAAAGGGAGCCAGTCTCTCCACGTCTACATTAGCGCGGAACTTCGTTGAACGCATGGGTCGGGGCATTAGCTGGCGACTTTCCTTTCTTGACCGTGTGATACTCGGCGTAGGTAAGGGGTTCTCCGTCGCCTACCACGGTGGCCCCAACGATCTCTCCGACGAAAATCCTGTGGGTATAAACCTCCGTAACGGAGATAACCCTCGCCTCCATTGTGGCCACCGTGTAATCCAGCACCAGAGGAGCACCGGTCAAACCGACCTTATAACGACAATCTACGAATTTATCCACAGATCTGCCACACTTGAAACCGAAGGGGCCGATGAAGATCATTGGAACGGACTGATCAAGCACGGAAAGCGAAAAAACGCCGCTGCGTTCGATATACTCTCCGGTCAGATTTTCTCTATGTATGGACACAGCGATGGTCGGAGGTTCCGCCGAAACCTGCATGGCCGAGTTGGCAATCTGACCGTTGAAGCGACCGTCCTCGTTGACACTGCTCACCAAGTATACACCGTAGGAAAGAGAGTAAAGAGCTCTAGGATCTACTACGTTCATGATTCGAGACCTCCTCTATGTTTTTTTATAACTATATCATCTAGAGATCGATATAACGGGCACCTCTAAAAACGCTGATCCTCGTAGAGGTCGTTCCGACGGAGCCCGTTCGAGCCTGTCTTTTCGACCTGCCGTCGTGTAGTACGAATGGGGCGACAGGACGTCGTCCCAAGCCGAGGGGGCACAGGACGTGCCCTCCGAGGCGGTCCGTACGAAACAGGCAGGTCGAAAAGACGCTCGTGCGAGACAGGGCGCAGGTGGGACGACCTCTACGAGGAGACCCGAACGTTAGTTTTTAGAGGTGCCCTAAAGAGAAAAAGACGGAGACAGAGCTCCGTCTTTCAAAACAGATCAGAAATCAAGCATTGTAGCGATTACGCTAATCTCTAGAGCTGAACTCCTTGTCCAACATATACATGCCTCTTTTAGATCCCTCAAGATGACGGATCTTGGCCAAATTAGTAGAGGCATTATCCTCTTCCTCCACCTGCTCCTCTACGAACCAGTTGAGCATTATCCTGCTGGCGTGATCCTTCTCCGATATGGCCATATCCATGAGATCGTCTATGCGCTTGGATATGTACTTTTCATGATCCAGGGCATCGCTGAAAACGCTGACGGGAGAATCCCACTCGGACTGAGGGGCCTCTATGGCCTGTAACGTAACCTTCCCGCCTCTCTCCATGATATAGCTGTAGAACTTGAAGGCGTGTTCCATCTCTTCCTTAGCCTGAACCTCCATCCAATGAGCCATACCGGGCATATCCGTCGACTCCAGCCAAGCTGCCATAGACTGATAGAGATATGCGGAAAACATCTCCGCGTTTATCTGATCGTTCATAGCTTTTTGCATCTTCTCTGTAAATACCATCTAAATCCCTCCAGTGATATCCTATCCATACAAAACAGGAATAATTCCTAGTTACTTGCTGGGGATAGCATATCATTGACAAGACGTTTCGTCAATGGGACTTTTTTTCCCTTATTCCTCTCTCCTCATCGGTTCCGGGAATAACGTTATCCAAAACGCCTGCACATATTCCCGCGACCGCCATAGCGGTCTTACCTATGGCCCACAGAACCTGTCCAAAGATTCCCAGTGAGAAGAACATCTCCTGCTGTCCCTCTACCCATCCAGGCAAACCAAGCGCCATAAGAAAAGAAAATCCCACTATCATGACGTTCCTTTGAGAGTTCATATCAGCCCTGGACAAAGCCTGTATTCCCAAGGCCCCTATAATGCCGAACAGGGCGATATAACAGCCTCCTATTATAGGTGTAGGTATGGTCGCTACCAGAGCGCCAAGCTTCCCGATGCAGCTCATGACGATCAGAAGCACAGCTCCGGTTCTAACGACCCACCTGGATCCGACTCCGGTCAGTCCTATAAGGCCGATGTTCTCCGTATAAGAGGTACAGGCGACGCCGCCGCAAAGGCCTCCGATAGCACATCCCAGCCCTTCGGCTCCGATTCCTTTATTTATGGTCTCCTCGCTGGGATCGTTCAGACCGCATGCGTGGCTTACGTTATAATAGTCGCCTATGCTCTCTATAAAGACGGCAAAGAACCCGGCAACGATAGCCCCGAAGGCCACCAGACTGAACTTAGGAGCGCCCCAAGGTGCAATGCCGGTAAACTGGAACCACTTGGCAGCGATTACGCTAGAAAGATCTATGTAGGCAGGATGATCGGGAGTAAAAACTCCGGAAAAACTCAGGACCAGACAGAGAAGGTAAACTATGACGACGCTGGATAGAATCGAAAATATATTGATGTAACGATTTTTCATGCCGAGACTGAAAAGGAAGATCAGGACGACGACGGCAATGGAGACCGGCCAATAGTTCGCCGCGTTGCCACCTATAGCTACAGGAGCGAGGGAAAAACCTATGGCCATTATGGTAGGTCCCACCGTGACAGGGGTGATGAACCTTCTCACCTTTCCCACCAAACCTGTGTATCCGATCAACGCCATGAGGACGCCGCCGAGAATCAAAGCCCCTCCTATGTACTGAAGACAAACGTTAGCCCCCTGAGCTCCATAAACCCCTATAATGGTCATTATGGGGGGGATGAAGCTAAAACTGGATCCCTGTACTATCGGCAGGCGAGAACCCATCGTGCTGGTCTGGATCAGGGTAGCCAACCCCATAGACATATACACACAGCTTATGAAAAAACCTATCTGGGTCGGGGTCATGCTCATGGCGGGACCGAAGATAAGAGGGACCAGGGTCGTCGCTCCAAAAAGGGTCAAAACATGCTGGGCCCCGGCCAGAACCATTATGGGAAAACGCGGTTTGTCGTCCACTCCGTAAATCAGCTTCGACATAGTAAAACCTCCTCAGTAATTTCGTCACAGGGATTGTATCACCTCGCGTAACCGGTTGCATTAACAAAAAGGAGGAAGCTCAATGAAATATAACCACGAAACGATATTAAAATGCGCATCGATGGTGAAGGAAGCCGAATCCATCGCCGTATTGAGCGGCGCGGGAGTCTCGACCAGTTCAGGCATCCCAGATTTCAGGGGACCTAACGGTATATACAGGAGAAAATACGATATCGAGCCAGAAAGGATATTCGACATTGATTTCTTCTCCAGAGACCCAGCTTTTTTCTTCAAGTTTCACAGAGAATTTCTGAAGGCCCTGAAGGAGGTATCCCCCAGCTATACCCATCGTTTTCTCACCGCTCTCGAAAGAGAAGGAAGCTTAAAAGGCATAGTGACCCAAAATATCGACGCACTCCATCATAAGGCCGGATCGAAAAACGTCTTGGAGATACACGGCGGAGTCTGGAAAAGCACCTGTCTCTCCTGCGGAAAAAGCTACGACTACGAGACATCCTGGAAAAAGACCATGGAGGAGGAGATCCCGCACTGCGAAAAATGCGGCGGAGTGATAAAACCGGACATAGTCTTCTTCGGAGAAGACGTAAAACATCTGGAGGAAAGTCGCTCCATAATCTCTCAGGCAGACCTGCTACTCGTGTTGGGATCGTCCTTGACCGTGGTTCCCGCCGCTCTGCTACCCTCCTGTTGCAATGGCAAAATAGTGGTGGTAAACAAAGGCGATGTCTCGGGAGCATACCTCTCTCCCAACAGGATAGATCTTAGAATAGACGGAGACCTGGACGAATTCTTCGGAGATTTAAACGAAGAGCTAAATCTGACGATACAATAAGAGGATGTCCGTACCCAGGAAGAGAGGAAGTAAACCATGAGCTTACATCGTTCCATAAAGCTGATTCTCTGCATCATCCTGTCTTATTCGACGCTCGCCCTAGCTCCTTCCGATGCCAGGGGGAACGTACTGGATACTCCGGGAATCGATATCGCCGTGCTTCCGGTGATAAACGATACCCCTATAGAGGTATGGGAAAGCAAATACTACCCGCTCGACGTCTTCGATCAAAAGGTCACAGAGGAATTCATCGCCCTCCTGATGGAATATCCATATGCCAGGATCGTAACACTCACGAAAGAGGAAGAGCCCTATTGGCTTAGAGGTGGTGCCCCAGATACCGACATCGGCATAAGGCTCCATTTCTACAGGCTAAAGATGACCGACAGACAACATCTAGGATCCGATAGGATGGGTTACGTAGCTCTCAGGATGGAGATATTCGATGGAGTGACCAGACAACTCTCCTATGCGTCCTCCATCGCAGGCGAGGACAGGCGCTTTACCTTCTCTCCCGGGGATGGAAGGATCTTCTATCTGACCCACCAGCCGGAGAGCGGAAAACTGCTGTTCCTCCGCCCTCTGGACCTTCTACCGGTGAACAAGATGTTCCCAAGAGGGCTGGACTTCTGGCAACTCTTTCCGGATCCTAAGGAATATGAGCAGCCTATGAGAAAACCTCTCTGGAACTCCTTTAAGGGAACCCCCTACTGGAACGCCTTCAAAAAAGCCCTCCGAAAAAGCAGGGACACCTTATTTGACGGGATCTCGGGTTATAAGATGGTAGGACGGATAATATCACCTACAAAGGACGAACTAAAAAAACATCCTCCCAAGAGGAGAAGGTACATAATCAGCTTAGGGATGGTAGAGGGAGTCAGAGAAGGAGATCTTCTGAAAGTGATGAGAAGCGATAGATACGATACGGTAGACCCTGAAAGGCCGGTCGTAATCCTACCTACGGAAGGCGGTACCGTAAAGGTTCTCAAGGTACAGAGCCACGAAGCGATCGTAGAGGTAGTGAAAGAGGACAAGGACGAACCTATAAAGTTAAAGGATCTGGTAGTCATGCCTCTCTATATAGACCACAAGTAGACAGGGGGATCTGACGTTGAACGGAATAATTCGATTTTTTTATGTTTTAATCTTGCTGTCGGCAACTGCTACGTCCCTATACGGAGGAGGTAAAACGGACATAGTTATGGAACAAGCCTGGCGGGGAGGACAACAGATGATAGAGGCTGGACTCTACCACAGAGGAGTCGATTACCTCCAGGCCTACCTGGAACAGCGTCCAAATTCAAGCGACGGCTGGTACTGGCTAGCAAAAGGTCTTCAGGGCATGGGAAAACTTCAGGAATCCCAAAGAGCCTTCACCAAAGTCCTGGAGATAGATCCCGAGTTTCCTCAGCTATCCAGGGTCCTTCAAAACAGGAAAGAAGGCGAAGCCATACCTCTGTGGGATAGATCGAGGAAAGCATATAGACATGCACTTCCGGTTATAGACCCTGGCAGGGATATATACAGGGACCACGTCGAAGCGAGACCGGCCCCGATACCTTGCCCTACCCCGCCTGATCCTGGCCCCAACGACAATCTGACGACACAGAAAGAAACGGTACAGACCGTTCCAGGATTCTCAGCAATGGGAGCGAGAAAAATCATACTACCTCCGCAGGGGAACCACGACAGAACCCCGGTCAAGGCAGTTCCCATCCCTCCCGTGAAAGAACTGACAGGGGAACCGGAAGGACCGGGTATTCCGACAGTGGAGGTAGAGGAAATACCCCTTCAGGGTAGCTCGAATGACAAAAAACCTGTATATGTACCGCCCAAGCCCAACCTCGACACATCAGAAACCCCGTAAAAACCACCTGATGAAAAAACCTGGATGTGAATTTTATAAGGTTACTACAAAAAATAAAGGGGAGGATCTATCCTATGATAGATCCTCCCCTTTATAGTTCTCCATCAGAAAGCCTTCCTGAGGGATCCGAATCGATCCTCGCAGAAACGGCGGACATCCTTAGCAGTAGCCAATTCCCATATTTCCGACAGAGTATCCTCCATATTTTTTTTGCCAAGCTGAGAAATTATCCATCGGGCCTTTAAAATGGAATCCACGTTCATGCTGAATCTCTCAAGCCCCATGCCCATAAGAACGGGGATCAAAAGTGAATCGCTTGCCATCTCTCCGCAGAGACTCACCTTTACCCCGGCCTTTCTGCAGTTATCTATTGTCATCTTGACCAAACGAAGAACTGCAGGATGAAATGGGCTGAAGAGATGGGATAGGTTACGGTTGGTACGATCCACCGCTAAGGTATATTGGATGAGATCGTTGGTACCAATACTCATGAAATCCACTTCCTCGGCGATAAGGTCCGATACCACCGCTGCGGCAGGCACCTCTATCATAACGCCGACCTCTATTTCCGGATTGAAGGGAACTCCGTCCTTTCTGAGGTCGTTTTTAACATCCTCAAGAACCCCCTTGGCCAGTCGAAGTTCCTCTATCCCGGAGATCATCGGAAACATTATCTTGGCCTTTCCGAAAGCGCTGGATCGAAGAAGCGCTTTAAGCTGAATCCTGAAGATATCGGCCCTGGCCAAAGACAGTCTTATAGCCCTGTAACCTAGGGCCGGATTATCCTCATCCGGAACGTTCAAATATCCTGGGATCTTATCACAACCGATATCCAGGGTCCTGAATATAACAGTCTTGCCTCCCATCTCCTGGACGGCCTTTTTATAAAGGCCGAACTGCTCTCCCTCGGTCGGCAATCTGTCCCTATCCATATAGAAGGGCATCTCTAAAAACTCCCCTAACTGGCAGGGAGAAAAACCCCTGTTTAGGCTGGGATGTTAAAATACCGGTTGTAACCAAAAATTCTCGAGAAGGGATGGGATCCCCTTGAAACAGCGGAGCCTCTTTGCGGAAGAAATAGCCTACGATAGCCTTGAAAAGGTGAACGATCCACTGGTACGAATAGAGAAAGCGGTGGACTGGTCCATCTTCGAGCAGCCGTTGAAGGACTTCCGCGAAGGGCTCAGACAGAAGGATTCTCTGGGAGGAAGAAAGCCCTTCCCTCCTCTTCTCATGTTCAAGATCCTGGTGCTTCAGGCACTGTACAACCTGTCGGACGACGCAATGGAGTTTCAGGTAAGGGACAGGCTTTCCTTCAGACGTTTTCTCGGCCTCTCCCTGGAAGCCAAAGTCCCTGATGCCAAGACTATATGGCTTTTTCGGGAGCAGCTGACCAAGGCGGAACTGATGAAGCCTCTGTTCGATCTTTTTGACGGTCACATCCGTAAAAGCGGCTTCGAGGCAAAAAAAGGGCAGATAGTGGATGCCTCCATAGTGAAGGTCCCGATCCAGAGGAACAAACGGGGATGAAAACCGCAAGATCCAAGGATGGAGAACCACCGGAAGACTGGCCCGACAACAAGAGATCTCAAAAAGACACCGATGCCAGGTGGACGAAGAAAAACGGCAAAAGCTCCTTCGGCTACAAGAACCACATAGAGATCGACTCTCAGAACAAGATCATCCGTAAATACAGCGTAACCGAGGCATCGGTCCACGACAGCAATGTATTCGAGGAACTCATCGATCCCAGTAACAGCAGCAAAGACGTCTATGCCGACTCAGCTTATAGAAGCCATGAGAAAATCTCTTGGCTTGAGGAACAAGGCTACAGACCGAAGATCCAACGAAAAGGATACAGAGGCAAACCCATCACGTGGTGGGAAAAACAGGGTAACAGAACAAGATCCAAAGTCCGAAGCCGAGTGGAGCACGTCTTTGGAGCCCAAACCATGAAGGCCGGCAACCTGATAGTTCGAACTATCGGGAAAGCCAGAGCTTCAACCGCTATAGGACTGAGAAACCTGGCCTATAACATCGTTCGATTCTCGTTCCTGATGATGAAGTCAGGGGCGATATCTGCCGTGCCCAAATGACGGTAAAAGCCGAGTTGTTCAGGTCACCGGAGCGACAATAGAGAATCATCTTAACGCTGATTTAGCCTAATTTGTCGCTGTTTCTGGTCTGTGGCTTTTTTGTCTGCTTAGACCGCTAAATATGGGGTTGCTAGAGGTGCCCTAGAGCCTCTCTGTCCTGAAAAGGCCTATTCCGCTAACACCATTTTTCAGAGCACCCTGTACATCTCTACCAGTATCCGCGTTAGCATACAATTTAATGGGGTAGCCATCCTCGCTTTCAGTGGACTTTCCGGCCATCTGGGAAAGCTTTTTCGAAAAATCGATAAACTCCCGCTGTTTTTCGCCGTAAATGGAAAGGGTATCCTCGTCGGGATTGAGTATCACCACTCCCTCGCTACCGTCGACCACTATCATGTCCCCGGTCTCCACTACGTCCAATACGTTTGAGACATCTATAACCGCCGGAACCCCCCAACTTCGAGCCATGATGACCGCATGAGAGGTCAAAGTACCCTCCTGAGAGACAACGCCCAGGACCTTATCTCTGTTCATCTGAACTATCTCGGATGCGGTGAAAGCCTTGGCTACCACGATGGATTTCTCCCTCAAATTGCTTAGATCGCTACCCTCTATATGAAGTAAAAGACGACACATCCTTGTAGCTACATCCTTTACATCGTCGGCCTTGGCCTTGAGATAGTCGTCGTCCATATCCTCGAAGACCTGAATGAACTTGTCGGCTACAGAACGTACAGCCCATTCGGCGTTTACGTTTTCCGTTATTATCCGACCCTTTATCTGTCCGATAAACTCGGAATCCTCTATCATCATGCCATGAGTCGCGAACATCTCGACCTCGTCTCTACCTAGACGAGAGGAAACATCGTCGTAAAGATCCTTGATCTCCTGACCTGCTACCTCTATGGCCGCGTTAAGACGATCCAACTCCACCTCGACATCGTCCACGTATTCTTTTTCGATCTCCACCTGTTCCTTCCAATCGACGAAGACCCTGCCGATAGCTATTCCGGAAGATACTCCTATGCCTTTAATATAAATCCCCCCTGTAAGTCCCCCTGAACGATAAAAACTCATAACATCATACCACTAAGAGTCCCTACCGTCTCAGGGGAAAACTCATGCATCGAGAACTGATATCTTTCAATAGACAATAAAGGCAAAACATCGACATTTGACAAACTTCCATACCTATACTAGTTTATAATTAAGAAGATCGAAGTAAACTGCAAAAGGAGAAGAGTTGTTAATATCTATCGTGGAGGTGCTATTATGAGTAGTACAGGAAGTAAAAAATCATCGTTGCCGGAGATCGCGAGGTTTGCAATTCCATCATTTTTAGGAATATTTTTATTGATGACTCCGTTGATAATAGACGGGCGCCAGACCGTATTAGTGTCTATTCTATCTAAAAAAGTAAATTCCATGATCAATGGAATGATACCGGTATCTTTGCTTGTGTTGATTTTTATAACTATCAGTACTATTACGACGGTGTTATTCAAATTATTGAGACCAGAGGCTATAGATAAAAACGAGTACTGGAAAAAAATCTTTGACGTTTCATGGTTTTGGACATCCGCCAGGATATTAGGGATGATCATCGCTTACATGGTCTACTTCAACTTGGGTCCGGAGATAGTCTGGTCGGACTATACCGGAGGGCTTATCCTATTTGACCTGATCTGCGGTCTTTTTACTATATTCCTGATAGCCGGTTTTATACTGCCTCTACTAACCGACTTTGGCCTTCTAGAATATATAGGAGTTTATCTGACCGCCCTTATGAGGCCCTTATTCGGCCTTCCAGGCCGCTCCGCCATAGACTGCATAGCCTCATGGGTAGGAGACGGAACTATCGGAGTAGCCTTGACGAACAGACAGTACACTGAAGGATACTACACCGCTAAAGAAGCCGCGGTGATCGGGACAACATTTTCCGCTGTCTCCATAACATTCTGCCTAGTCGTATTGGAGAACATCGGTATGCTGGATTACTTCGGACAATATTATCTGGCAGTGACCGTGTCAGGTGTAGCAGCAGCCCTTATAGTTCCCCGAATTCCCCCACTCTCGCTAAAAAAGGACGAATACCTCCACGGCGAGAAGAAGGAGACGGGGGATGTCATTCCCGAGGGTATATCCAGAAACCAATGGGGGCTCACTCTGGCAATAGAAAAAGCATCCAACAGCGGACATGTGGGAACCCTCCTGAAAAACGGGGCTAAAACGGTCTTAGACCTATGGCTGGGAGTTCTACCCATAATAATGGCTTTCGGTACCCTCGCTTTGGTGATCTCTGAATCCACCCCGTTATTCCAATGGCTGGGAATGCCCTTCATGCCGCTCCTTAACGCACTCAATATTCCAGAGGCCGCAGCAGCCAGTCATACCCTTGTGGTAGGTTTTGCCGACATGGTGGTCCCCTCCTTGATGGCTCAAACCATAACGTCCCCCATGACCAAGTTCATCATCGGAGCGGTATCGGTTACTCAGCTTATATATATGTCCGAGACGGGAGCGGTTATATTGGGATCCGACATACCGGTGGATCTGAAGGACCTGTTTATCATATTCATCGAAAGAACGATCATAACCCTCCCCATCGTGTGTCTTTTCGCCCATATATTCTTCTAAAAAAGCACAGGGACCTAGAAAAAAACCTCCACCTTCCTAAGGAAGGTGGAGGTTTTTTATCACATGGTGGGCCGAAGTGGACTTGAACCACTGACCTCTCGGTTATCAGCCGAGTGCTCTAGCCGCCTGAGCTACCGGCCCATGTATAAAAAGGAGAAAAGATTCTTGGCAGCGACCTACTCTCCCACGAAGCGAATCGCAGTACCATCGGCGCTGGAGGGCTTAACTGCCGGGTTCGGCATGGGACCGGGTGTACCCCCTCCGCAAAAGCCACCAAGAATCTTTCCAAACTATATATAAGCTCCCTGACAAGGAACAAAGAAAACAAAAAGAGGTTAAGGCCTCGGCGTATTAGTACCGGTCAGCTCCACGCGTTGCCACGCTTCCACCTCCGGCCTATCTGCCCCGTCGTCTACGGGACGCCTTACCTGCTTACGCAGTGAGGTATCTCATCTTGGAGGCGGCTTCCCGCTTAGATGCCTTCAGCGGTTATCCGTTCCGCACATAGCTACCCAGCTTATGCATCTGGCGACACAACTGGTACACCAGCGGTGCGTCCACTCCGGTCCTCTCGTACTAGGAGCAGCTCTCCTCAAATACCTTACGCCCATGGTGGATAGGGACCGAACTGTCTCACGACGTTCTAAACCCAGCTCACGTACCGCTTTAATGGGCGAACAGACCAACCCTTGGGACCTGCTTCAGCCCCAGGATGCGACGAGCCGACATCGAGGTGCCAAACCTCCCCGTCGATGGGAACTCTCGGGGGAGATCAGCCTGTTATCCCCGGGGTAGCTTTTATCCGATGAGCGACGGCCCTTCCATTCGGTACCGCCGGATCACTAGGACCGACTTTCGTCTCTGTTCGACATGTCTGTCTCACAGTCAAGCCATCTTATACCCTTACGCTCTTCGGGCGTTTTCCATTCGCCCTGAGATGACCTTTGCGCGCCTCCGTTACTCTTTAGGAGGCGACCGCCCCAGTCAAACTGCCCACCTGACAATGTCCCGCTCTCCGATTCAGAAGCAGCGGTTAGAAACTTAACACAACAAGGGTGGTATCCCAACAACGCCTCCACGAATACTGACGTACTCGCTTCTCAGGCTCCCACCTATCCTGTACATGATGTGCCGAGTCCCAATGCCAGGCTACAGTAAAGCTCCACGGGGTCTTTCCGTCCCACCACGGGTAACCGGTGTCTTTACCGGTACCACAATTTCACTGGATCCATCGTCGAGACAGCGCCCAAATCGTTACGCCATTCGTGCAGGTCGGAACTTACCCGACAAGGAATTTCGCTACCTTAGGACCGTTATAGTTACGGCCGCCGTTTACTGGGGCTTCGGTTCAAAGCTTCGCCCGAAGACTAACCTCTCCCCTTAACCTTCCAGCACCGGGCAGGCGTCAGACCCTATACGTCGGCTTGCGCCTTCTGCAGAGTCCTGTGTTTTTAGTAAACAGTCGCTTGGGCCTGGTTTCTGCGACCACCCTCAGCTCCACCAGCATTAGCTTCACCAGGGTGGCACTCCTTCTCCCGAAGTTACGGAGTCAACTTGCAGAGTTCCTTAACGATGGTTATTCCACTCACCTTAGCCTTCTCAGCCAGACCACCTGTGTCGGTTTCGGGTACGGGCGTTCTCTTCCTCCCTAGTGGCTTTTCTCGGCAGCGTGGCGTCAATGTCTTCGCGCTCGTAAGCACTCCCCTTCAGGTCTCAGCATTATCAGGTAGGTGGATTTTCCTGCCTACCCTGCCTACTCCCTTGGACCGGCTCTTCCATCCGCCGGCTACACCTAGCCTCCTGCGTCACCACTTCGGTAATAACGTCCAAGAACGGGGCAGGAATGTCTACCTGCTGTCCATCGACTACGCTTCTCAGCCTCGCCTTAGGTCCCGCCTAACCCTGGGCGGATCAACCTTCCCCAGGAAACCTTGGTCTTCCGGTGAACAAGATTCTCACTTGTTTGTCGTTACTCATGCCTGCATTCTCACTTCCCATCGGTCCACCGCACTTTACAATACGGCTTCACTCCAATGGCAACGCTCCCCTACCGATGTATTTACATACATCCCGTGGCTTCGGTGTCATGCTTAGCCCCCTACATTTTCGGCGCAGAGATCCTCGACCAGTGAGCTATTACGCACTCTTTAAAGGATGGCTGCTTCTAAGCCAACCTCCTGGCTGTTTGGGCATCTCCACATCCTTGCCACACTTAGCATGTCTTTGGGACCTTAGCCGACGGTCTGGGCTGTTTCCCTTTCGACCACGGACCTTATCACCCGTAGTCTCACTCCCAGGCTTCACGTCTCGGTATTCGGAGTTTAGTTGAATTTGGTAGGACCCCAGTCCCCCGCATCCATCCAGTGCTCTACCCCCGAGACGAAATACCTGAGGCTGCACCTCAATGCATTTCGGGGAGAACCAGCTATTACCCAACTCGATTAGCTTTTCACTCCTAACCACAGCTCATCCAAATCTTTTTCAACAGATACTGGTTCGGTCCTCCATGAGGTTTCACCCTCACTTCAACCTGGCCATGGCTAGATCGTCGGGCTTCGGGTCTACTACGTGAAACTTGCGCCCTGTTTAGACTCGGTTTCCCTTCGGCTGCGGACTTATAGCCCTAACCTTGCTACACGCAGTATCTCGCAGGCTCATTTTTCAATAGGCACACCGTCACTTTCCATGCCTCGCGGCATTTCCAGCTCCGATTGCTTGTAGGCATACGGGTTCAGGTCTGTTTCACTCCCCGCCAGGGGTGCTTTTCACCTTTCCCTCTCGGTACTATTCGCTATCGGTCACCTGAAGTGTTTAGCCTTGGACGATGGTCCGCCCGGATTCAACCGGAATTCCTCGTGCTCCGGCCTACTCGGGAGATATGTCAACAGAGATTTCGCTTTCGACTACGGGACTTTCACCCTCTGCGGTCCGCTTTCCCAACACGGTTCGTCTAACGATTTCTTTTGTAACTGCTGTCGCAACCTGCAAGTCACGAGTACATATTCCCACAACCCCCCATAAGCAACGATTGCAGTCTTACACTTACCGGGTTTAGGCTGCTCCCCTTTCGCTCACCACTACTCAGGGTATCTCTCTCGATTTCTTTTCCTCCGGCTACTGAGATGTTTCACTTCGCCGGGTTCCTTCCCTTACGGGATGACCGAGGGTTGCTCGGCCGGGTTGCCCCATTCAGATATCCACGGATCAAAGGATGCTTGCTCCTACCCGTGGCTTTTCGCAGCTTGCCACGTCTTTCTTCGGCTTCAGGTGCCTAGGCATCCACCGTATGCCCTTATTACCTTAACCTCTCTTTGCTTTCTCTATTCCTTTGTCAAGGAACTAGCTAAAAATGGGGAAAGCAGATCTACTCCGCCTATGCTTGCCTTGGTTTTACAAGCTCCTTAGAAAGGAGGTGATCCAGCCGCACCTTCCGGTACGGCTACCTTGTTACGACTTCACCCTCCTTACCAGACACACCTTCGACGGATCCGCCCCCTAAGGGTTCGGCCTCCGGCTTCGGGTGCACCCAACTCGGATGGTGTGACGGGCGGTGTGTACAAGGCCCGGGAACGTATTCACCGCAACTTAGCTGATTTGCGATTACTAGCGATTCCAACTTCATGCAGTCGAGTTGCAGACTGCAATCCGAACTGGGACCGACTTTGTGGGATCCGCTCCAACTCGCGCCTTCGCTTCCCTCTGTATCGGCCATTGTAGCATGTGTGTTGCCCTGGACATAAGGGCCATGATGACTTGACGTCGTCCCCACCTTCCTCCGGCTTGTCGCCGGCAGTCTCGCCAGAGTGCTCGCCTTCAATCGTTAGCAACTGACAATAGGGGTTGCGCTCGTTGCGGGACTTAACCCAACATCTCACGACACGAGCTGACGACAGCCATGCAGCACCTGTCTAGGCTCCATATCCGAAAATATGGTCTATCACCTTTCAGGTCAATACCACCTAGATGTCAAGCCCAGGTAAGGTTCTTCGGTTTGCATCGAATTAAACCACGTGCTCCACCGCTTGTGCGGGCCCCCGTCAATTCCTTTGAGTTTCAACCTTGCGGCCGTACTCCCCAGGCGGAATGCTTATCGCGTTAACTGCGGCACGGATGGTTTGACCCACCCACACCTAGCATTCATCGTTTACTGCCAGGACTACCCGGGTATCTAATCCGGTTCGCTCCCCTGGCTTTCGCGCCTCAGCGTCAGGGTGTAGCCAGCAAGCCGCCTTCGCCACTGGTGTTCTTCCCGATATCTACGCATTTCACCGCTACACCGGGAATTCCGCTTGCCTCTCTACCCCTCCAGCAAGACAGTTTCGAGTGCACACACGGGTTGAGCCCGTGCCTTTTACACCCGACTTGCCTCGCAGCCTACGCGCCCTTTACGCCCAGTAATTCCGGACAACGCTCGCCCCCTACGTGTTACCGCGGCTGCTGGCACGTAGTTTGCCGGGGCTTCCTCGCAGGGTACCGTCACTTCCTTCTTCCCCTGCAACAGAGGTTTACAATCCGAAGACCGTCTTCCCTCACGCGGCGTCGCTGGGTCAGGCTTCCGCCCATTGCCCAATATTCCCCACTGCTGCCTCCCGTAGGAGTCTGGACCGTATCTCAGTTCCAATGTGGCCGGTCAACCTCTCAGTCCGGCTACCCGTCTTCGGCTTGGTAGGCCTTTACCCCACCAACTACCTGATAGGACGCGAGACCCTCCATCAGCGGATTACTCCTTTTCACCCTTGGGCTTATGGGGTTTTAATCCCGGTTTCCCGGGGCTATCCCCCTCTGATGGACAGGTCCTCACGCTTTACTCACCCGTCCGCGACTCAGTATATGTACCGTCCAGCCGAAGCTTTCAAGTACATACCTTCGTCCCACTTGCATGTGTTAAGCACGCCGCCAGCGTTCGTCCTGAGCCAGGATCAAACTCTCCATAAAATTCACTTGGCTTCGCTTTTCTCTTTCCCCATTTTCGGCTGTCAATGTTCGTGCGCCCTCCGTTACGGCTGCCTTGCAAGGCGGCCGGCTCAGCGGCGCAGAAGGAATAATACACCAAGAGGTCTAAGCCGTCAACTACAAAATATCATTTTTTATCTGTTAACCCCCTCAAATTCTTAGTCAGTAATTCTTCCCTGGCAGTCTCCGGCACCTTTCCTAAGATTACTTCCTTCAATCTCTCGCCTCTCACCATAAAAAAGACCCTTTCCGAGACGTTGCTGGCATGGTCTCCTACCCTCTCAAGATGTCTCGCTGTAAGTAGAAGCTCGGTTGCGACTGTTATTCCATCTTTATCTCCCTTGTCCATTTCCGCCATCATTTCTATCAGTTCTTCCGAGAGAGCCCCGGCGATCCTGTCTAGTTGTTTATCTTCCCGGAACACGTGAACGGCCAAATCGGTATCTCTATCAAAGAAGGATCTCAAGGCTTTTCTTACCATGTTTATGGATATCTCGGTCATCTTGGAAATGTCGACAAGAGGCTTCAGCATTGGATATTTAGATACGGTGAGAGCTCTCTCCGCTACGTTGACCGCCTGATCTCCTATACGTTCAAGATCAGTGGCTATCTTCAAGACCGCAAACACGAAACGTAGATCATCCCTCACCGGTTTTCTTATAGCGATCGACGCAAGGCATTCCCTGTTTACGTCGGTCTCCATTCCGTCGATCAGGTCGTCTCTATCTATTACTTTTCGAGCAAGCTCGACATTCCCCTCTTTAAGGGATGCCAGTGAATCCGACAGAGCGATGCAGACTTCATCTCCCATCAAACGGACCAACGAAAGTATCCTCTCTCTGTCGTCTCCATAAGAGACATCTCGCCTGACCCCATCACTGCGACTTTTGTTCATCATAGTCGCGAACCATTTCAACATCGAACCCACTCCCATCGCTTACACGCCCCATCTCAAAGGCCATTCTTTCTCCTCTGGTCATCTCCATACAGGCTTTAGCGAGCTGGGTTCCTCGTGCAAGAAGCTCAAGTCCCCCTTTTCTTCCGTAGTCCCCTCTACGGAATATGTCCCTACGTATGAGCTCATCTATTTCCTTCAATCTCTCGTACCAATAATCGACGTCTTTCGCCAACCCAAGGTCTCCCAGTGCGAAAGATCCCATAGAAGATCTCAATAATTCAAAGAGAACGCTTTCGTATTCATAGCCCATATCAGCCGACACGCTAGGGAATCGTTTTTTTCTACCTTCCGAGACGATCAGAGGATAAAGCCAGTCGTTTATGGACTCCTTTATTCCCTTGATGGCCCCCAATGCGTAGGCCACTCTCGCATAGGCCTTGTTTTTTCCGTCTTTCGGCGATATCTCCATGGACTCGAAATAATCGGCGATAACGTCCCAGAGATCGTCAGTACCTTCCCTTAGTTTTCTTATCTCCTCCAAAGACCCTCCAGGGAAGAGGAGGAGCTTGGTCTCCATTTCCAAGAACCCCGCCAACCGGGTCAATTCCTTGTCCAAAAGAGGCAGGGCCAATGCGGTAAACTCCACCAGTTTGTTGTCCAGATAGGCCGGCTCCTCTATTGGCTGCCTATCGGAGACGAAACAAGCTCGTAAAAGCCTGTCCAAAATAGACGTAAAGGGAAGGACGACCAAAGCGTTATACCAAACCACGGCGAATTGAAGTACTACGCAACGAAGTTCTGGAGAAAGGAAAGACAAACTTGAAAGAAATCCGGGCACGAGAGGGTAAAAAGGAAGGACCAAAGCGATGCCTATTACCTTGTACAGGGCCGATCCTATCCCCAGTAAACGAGCGTTTCTTTTGCCCGAAAAACTGGCCATCAAGACCATCGCAGACGATCCGACGTGAGATCCTAAAACGATGGGATACGCAGCCTCAAGAGGCAACGATCCGGAACCCACCAAGGCTATTGCCAGTGCCATAACGGCGGCGCTGCTTTGCAGCACCGCCGCCGCCGTCAAGGCCACAACCCCCATTATCAACGGTCGCGCGCTCAAGGCCAACAACATTTCAGCAAAACCGGGATCCTCCATGAGAGGCGAGACCCCGGTTTTTATGACGAACATCCCTGTCAATACCAAGGAGATGCCTCTGATCACCAAAGCTCCGTTCCGTCCTTTCCCTTTAAGAAGATCGACGGAAAAATGGGATATGGCCAAAACGCCTGGCGCTAACTGCACGACGGGCAGACCAAGAAGCAACGTCACAAACGTTCCCCCTACGCTGGCTCCGATCATAACGACCAATGAACCTGAGAGTGAAAGCATTCCCACGTCGACCAAGCCAACCGCGAAGGATGTGGCAACGGAGCTGCTCTGGGTGACGGCGGAGAGGATAAGTCCCAAGATAAAAGCCATCGGTTTTTTATCCGTAACCTCTGCCATCCTCTGCCTGGCGGAACGCCCCATAAAGCGACGGAAGCCATCGGAGGTCGCGGTGACACCCATCAGAAAGAGAGCAAGCCCTCCTGCTATCTGAGCCCATGAGAAAAACGAGGAAGTCACCGAAAAAACACCCCCTATAATATTTACAAAGAAACACCCTTCTTTTTCTTCTTAAAAGCGGGAAGAAGCAAAAGCAGAATCAAACCCCAGAGAACGAGACATATAGGTCTCTCGAAAAAAATCATCGGAGAACCGTGGGATATTATCAGAGATTGCCCGAATCCCAGCTCGGCTATAGGCCCTAGGATCAAACCCAACACCACGGCCCCCAGGGAAAAACCCGCTCTGTGAAGAAAATATCCCCCAACTCCGAAACCTAACATCAACCATACGTCGAATATACTGTTATTTATAGCGTAGCTTCCTACGACCGACAGTATCGATATGGCCGGAATGAGGACGGAGTTTGGAACCGTAGCGACCCTGGCGAAGAAGGGCGCAAAATAAAGCCCCAAGACGAGAAAACAGATATTGGCCAGGAAAAGGGACAGAATAAACGCATAGGTCACAGTTCCGAAACGGGTGAAAAGCTCCGGACCGGGAATAAGCCCCTGTATCATCAAACCTCCCATCAAGGCAGCTGCGACCGAATTACCGGGAATCCCCAGGGTAAGCAAGGGCACGAGGGACCCCCCGACGCACCCATTATTGGCGCTTTCCGCAGCGGCCACCCCTTCGGGATTTCCCTTTCCGAAAGAACCGGGATTCTTAGACACTTGTTTTGCGAAGTTATAGGAGATGAAAGAAGCTATCGTGGCGCCAGCCCCAGGTAGAATTCCGACCACCGTACCTATAAAGCCTCCCCTGGCTATGGTGCTACCTAAACCTTTAGGGATGGAGGATCTCTTCAAGGACTCAGGATCGGCACCGAGCTCCTGCACTATATGGCTCTCTGCGGTCAATTCAAGCACCTGGCTGACAGAAAACAACCCTATCAGAGCAGGCATGAAGGAGACCCCCTCGAAGAGATCTACTATGCCTCCGGTAAAACGTATAAATCCATCTATAGGATCCATCCCGATGGAGGCTATTATCAACCCTATGACACCCGAGATCAGCCCCTTGAGTAGATTCCCCGAGGTCAGTGTAACTATGCTGGCCAACCCCAAAAGAGATAGAAGAAAATACTCGGGAGGACCGAACCTCAGAGCAAATTTGGCCAGGGCAGGAGCGAGCAACAACAGAGCAAAGGTAGATATAATTCCGCCCCAAAAGCTCCCTATAGTAGCGACCGCTATAGCCACTCCTCCCTTACCCTGCCTAGTCATGGGATAGCCATCGAAAGCCGTAGCTGCTGCCGCGGGAGTCCCGGGAGTGGATAAAAGGATCGACGATATAGCCCCTCCGTACATACCGCCACTGTATACTCCACCCATCATGGCAAGTCCCACCACCGGGTCCATACCGAACGTGACCGGGATAAGGAGCGCCACCGCCATGGTCGCGGTCAGGCCGGGTATGGCACCTATCACCATTCCACCGGAGGTCCCTCCCAATACAGAGAGAAGTACCTCGGGACGAGCCAAAGAAGAAGCCGCTGACAAAAGCATATCGATCATGGATCAAGCCCCCCAGAGTCCGACCGGAACAGGTACAGCCAGGAATCGGACGAAAACGATGTAAACGAATCCGAGTAATCCCAACGTACCGATCAGAAGCCACATCTTATCTCTAAATCCCAAGATCCACCCTAGAACGAACATGTAAAATCCACTGGACAGAAAAAAACCGGCGAAATTCAGCAGGAGAACGAACAGTACGGATGCCACGACAGTAAAGAGGAAGGTCCTTCTGTTCACCACCCACCGTATCCTCTCTCCGTCGCTATCCTTAAACGCAAACTGAGCCATCAAAGCCAGGGAAAGACAGGCCAGTAGTCCGGAGAGAAAAACGACATATCTCGTGGCAGCTTCCGCCCTGTCCGGGAAAGTACCGGCAGAAAAAAACATGGCTGCCGCCAGGACTAACCCGGCGGCGGCACAGAGAATATTTAAGAACTTTTTGTTCATGTCCTAATCCAAGCCCCTACCAGGGAGCCACCTTGAAAGCTTCGTCGGTGGTCTTCTGGAGGTTCTTGAGATACATCGTATATTCGTCTGCGTTCAATATGTCCAGCAAAAGCTGACCTTGAGATGCAGAGATGAATTCAGGATCTTTGAGAACTTTGTCGAATACCTCCATAAGCTTAGCCATGACATCCTCGGGAACCCCCGCCGGAGCGGCAAACCCCCTGGAGGAATCGGAGTAAACCTCGTAGCCCATCTCCTTAAATGTCGGTAATTCTGGAAGGTAGGAGCGTCTTTTCACCGTCATTATCCCAAGCAGTCGAAGCTCCCCGGAATCGACCTGGGCCTCGACCTGAGAGGCATTCATAAAAGCCAGATCCACATGTCCGCCCATAACCGCGGCCTTCTGGCCGGAAGAGCCCTTAGAGGGGACGGCGTTTATGGAGATTCCGGCGGCCTTCTCAAACTGACGAAGGGCGAAGTCGTCGTCGCCTCCGGGGCCCGAGGTGGAACCGTTGAGTTTTCCCGGGTTCTCCTTGGCAAAAGCTATCAACTCCTCCACCGTGTTGAAAGGACTGTCGGCCTTGACAACCAGGACACCGGGGTCGGTAACAACGTTCGCTATGGGAGCAAAGCTATCTAGGGTATATTTAGCCCTACCGGCCGATACGTGAGCGGCCACGTGAGGCGTGTATATACAGCCTATCGTATAGCCGTCCTTCTTGGCCCTTGCGATGGATTCAAATCCTATCTGACCTCCGGCACCGGGTTTGTTGACTATTACCATGGGCTGCCCTAAGTACTCTTCGGCAAATTTGGCAACCAGTCTGGCCATGGTGTCCGTTCCCCCTCCAGCGTTGGAAGGAACTATTACAGTCACCGGTTTCTCCGGATATGCAGCCCAAGCCGTTCCCACCAGACACAGGATCCCCACTAAAACCCCTAAAGCTATTCCGCGTTTCACGTTACACCACTCCCATCCGAGATATGAAAAGTAACGACCATGTTACAATAATTATCTTACACGAAAAATCCCTAGTCGAAAAGCGTGTTCAAAAAGCCGTGGCGTAACCCGAAGGAAGAGACCAACATTTCCTTGACCTCCAGAACACCGAAGATGGACCGCGCTATACATGTTCCGGCCAGTATTATCGGAGCTCTGTCGGGATCCATCCCCGGGATGAGTCGTCGTTCCCTTTCTGAGACGGAACCGTAGAGATCTATCTGTTTATCTAACTCGAATAAAGAGAGCCTGATTTTTTTCGAGGATGATAAACTCTTCGGAGCTAGACTAACTGCAGCCATGGTAATCACGTTCCCTCCGGATCCGACTAAAAGGCCCCCCTCTTTATCGCAATGAAGCCCCCCATCCACTAGAGATCTCTCGATCCATCGGAGGGCCGCCTCGATGCCACCTCCATAGCGACCTCGGGAAAGCATGAATTTTTCCGTAACGGAGACAGCCCCGACCTCCAGGCTAAAGGCACGGACCACCCTTCTATCCTTGAAGTGGACGAACTCAGTGCTTCCTCCTCCTGTATCGAAATACCATCCGCAACACCCTCCTGGCAGAAAGGGAGCTACGCCGTAAAAGGAGTACATGGCTTCTTCCTTACCTGATAAGACCCTCAAGGACAACCCTGTTTTCGCCTTCAGACGATCCACGAATATATTGGAGTTCGACGCTCTCCTAAGGGCCATAGTCGCCACTGCCGAAACATCTCGAACCCCAAGGGTATCTGCCTTGGCGATAAATCGTCGAACACAATCTAGGGTCCTGTCCATCGGGGCCTTCCCCAATCGACCTGATCCAGCCAGCCCCTCTCCTATTCTGGTTATCTCGTTGCTATCCTCTATGTAGATCGGTTTGCCGAGATGCCCATCTTTCTCGGCGATCAGGAATTTGACCGAGTTGGTGCCTATCTCGATCAACGCCTTTCTGCAAACCGAGCTCACCGTCTTCGCCCTCTTTTTGCGAAGTCCTTCCTACGTCGTCTCCCGCTGCGTTTTTCCCCCTCTTTCGATTTATCGGTAACCCTGTGCTTAAGGGCCGGAAGTTCCACCTTGGTCGTATCCATCTCATAAATCTTTTCCTCGAATCCGAAGACCGTAGGGTCTATCTCCATTACTGCCTCGTCGACCTCGTCCATTCGGGAGAGCTTGTAATCTTCCGGCAGAGAGTTGTTGAACCTCTTCACCTTAAGCAACGATTGCAGCTCGTTCCTTTCATGTTTGAGAAGCAGCTCCGCCGCGGTCAATCCATCGGGATGAACGTAATCATCTTTACCTATTCCCCAGAAGAAGAGTTCCGCCATGTCCAAATTCTGCTCTACCTCCATCTCACCGTACCATACATCTGCCAGAATGGTTCTGAACCTGGTTTTCTCGTCCGGAACGATTTTATCGAGGCTTCCATCTATTATCTCCATGGCCTGTCTTATATCGGCCAACACCCTACTATAGCTGAGTTCGGGCAAAGATCCGGACGCCACTATATCCGCCTCGTTCTCCACCGAACTTCGGCCTTTCAGGATAGCTCCGAAATCGGGACGAAGCTCGACCCGGGCCTCCTCGGAGGGAGAAGAGACGAGAGAGCGGAATACATCCTCGGTTCTAACTCCGAAAGCCTCCGCCGGAGATTTATCGATCCACGTCACGTAGCCCTTTTCGAACAGCCCTTTTCTGCCCGCTCTTCCCGACATCTGAAGGAAAGCGTTCTTGGAGATAGGGCAACGATCGTGAAACTTCACCAGCTGGGCGAACACGGCCCGCTCGGCCGGTAGGTTGACTCCAAGGGCGAGAGCATCTGTACCGACGACCACATCGATGATCCTTTCCCTGTAGGCTCTCTCGACCAGAAGTTTTTCCTTCGGGAGTAAACTTCCATGGTAGACCCCTACTCCCTTGAACATACACCGTCTGATACCGGAGACCTCCAAAATCCAGGCAAGATCCTCCAGCCTGCGTTTCCTGCTGTCGTCGAATCGAAGCCTCTCGTCGGCGATCATATCGGCGACCTGCTGAGCTCCTTTCTGCGAGAACACGAAGACCAATGCATCCCTGATCTCCCTGGGAGTCACCGGTTCGTCACAAAAAACCAGATCCGTTACCCTTTCGGACGACTCGAACAAGACGAAGGGACGGCCTGTGATTCTCTCGAGATAGGCCTGGACCTTAGAGGCCCCTCCGAAAGTAGCCGACATCACCAACATAGGCACATCGGAAGAAGTTTTCCTTATTCCGTCTATATAGGCCCTACTTCTGTCGTTTTCGCCGAAGATATAGTGGAATTCGTCTATTACGAGCTTGATCCCCGACCGTCCAGCGTATTTAAGAGCGTAGATCTCCTGAGTGCAGCATATAACCGAGGCCTGGGAATTTTTCTTGAAATCACCGGTCTCTATGCCGACATCGAACCCCATGGAAATCAGGTCCATGTATCTCTCGTTACTCAACGCCTTTATGGGAGCGGTAAAAATCACCCGCTCTCCCGACGGAATGTCAAGCTTCCCGCCCTCCAGGTCGTAGAGGCCTGCCCATATATAGGCGACCCACGTCTTACCGGATCCTGTAGGGGCAGAGAGGACGGCACTCTCGCCTCCTATGCGATCTATAGCCCTTCTCTGCCAAGGATATAGGGAATCTCCCATCATGAATTCGTCTCTTCCTAACGTAACGTCGTTTATCTCGTTATCCAAGGTATGATCACTCCCAGTGATATATCGTATGTTCTAGAACATCTTATTCACATTATAATGTAGTTTGGAGAGTGCTATCGTATCGAGTAGAAATAAGGTACAATACCCCGGCCACGGTGAACAGCCGCGAATTCGCAAAAAAGAGGGTGATCCGATGTTAGGCGTACCAGCCAGTTACAGTTTCGACATGGAGAGATTCGTCGCAAGAGAAAGATTCGAGAAAATAAAGAACTTTTTAAAGGACAAGGAGACTCCCTGTCTCCTGCTGGACCTTAAGAGCGTGGAACGGAACTTCGACGATCTCACCAGGACCATGCCCTACGCCAAGATACACTATGCGGTTAAGGCCAATCCCCACGAGGCTATACTGAGAATGTTGATCCGCAAGGGATGCAACTTCGACTTCGCCTCCATAAACGAACTCGATACCATGCTGGCTCTCGACACATCGCCGGAGAGACTCAGTTACGGACACACGATCAAGAAATCAGAGCATATAGCCTACGCCTACGAAAAGGGAGTTCGTCTTTTCGCCACGGATTCGGAGGACGACCTTAGACGGATAGCCAAGAACGCTCCCGGCTCGCAGGTCTTCTTCAGGCTTTTCATGGAGTGCAGCGGAGCGGACTGGTCGCTATCTCGAAAGTTCGGCGCCCATCCCGATACTATATTCAAACTGATCCGACTATCAAAAGAGCTTGACGTCATACCTTGGGGGCTGTCGTTCCACGTAGGATCCCAGCAACGAGACATCGGGCAGTGGGGAAACGCCATAGCCAGTTGCCGATATCTATTCGACTCGGCAAAGGAGCTGGGAATCCAGTTGAAGCTCATCAACCTGGGGGGCGGCTTCCCCGCCAAGTATATACAGCCGACGGTCCCTCTGGAAATATACGCAAAAGAGGTAACCCGTTTTCTCTCCGAGGACTTTCCCGAGGGCATACCGGAGATAATCATAGAACCGGGCCGTTCTCTGGTCGGTGATTGCGGAATCCTTACCACCCAGGTGGTGCTGAAGTCGAAGAAGGAAAGCTATAACCCTTACAGCTGGCTTTACATAGACGCCGGCAAATTCGGAGGGCTCTACGAGACCATAGATGAATCGATCAAATACCCCATATACTCGGAAAAACAGGGCCCGGTGGAGGAATATATCATTGCCGGACCAACCTGCGACAGCTTGGACGTCCTCTACGAGAGGGATAAATACATGCTGCCGAAAAATCTGGAAGAAGGGGACAAGCTCTACTTCTTCTCCACCGGAGCTTACGTCAATTCCTGCTCTCTGGAGAGCTTCAACGGTTTCAAACCTCCCAAGGTCTACGTATACGACGAAGATTAACAGAATATCCCACGACATAGAAATGAACAGACGAGGCACCTCTCTTAAGAGAGGTGCCTCGTCTGTTCATTTCCTCAGAAATCTAACATCTCGTCCAAGAAAGACAGAATTGATCTTAAAAAATCACGCAAATTCCAGCCGGATGTCTCCAGAGAAACAACTCTACTCTCCAGATGGAAAACCCTTCTCCTCAAAGAGGACGACTCTCGCCTCATCGAAGAGAGTTCTCCCTTTAAAAAAGCAACCTCTCCCTCAAGATTTTCTATAACCTCTTTTAGATCTTCGAGACCATATTCCGATCCGCTTCCCAGAAGTTCATTGAGGACCGTTCTTCCCCTCTTCCCCTGTTTTTCAAGCTCGTCCGCCCTGGACAGCACGGATGCGGCAACCTCGGTATAACGACGACTCCGTCCCTCCCCTACGAAGGGGACGGCTTTTAAGTACCGTTCCCGCAAGGTTCTAGCCCTGGATTCACCTAAACCAGCCTTGCCAGCTACCTCCTTGAAAGACAACAGTTTTTCCACCACGGAGAATCCCTCCCCATTTAAGCGAAGGGCCGCCCTCAAGGCGGCCCTTTTTCAGTAGGACTTGGCGAATATGGCCATTCGGGCGTCGCCCTTTCCGGTAAAGAAACACTTTCCCCTGGCGTCTTTATCTTCCAGAGGGAAGCAACGGACGGTTGCCCCGGTGGCTTCCTTTATTGCCTTCTCGTCATCCTTGGTCCCAGCAAAGTAGGTTTTTATAAACCCGCCCTTTTTATCCAGAGTTTTCTTGAAATCATCGAAATCGGAGACCTCGTGGGTGTTCATCTCCCTGAAGGATCTAGCCTTATTCAGGAGGTCCTCCTGTATGGTCTCCAAAAGCTCGTGAACCTTGGTCTCTATTCCGTCCCAAGGCAGGTCTATCTTCTCTCCGGTGTCTCTTCTGACGGCTCTGACCGTTCCTTTCTCGAATTCCTTCTCGCCCAGCTCCAGTCTCAGAGGAACTCCTTTTTGGAGATGATAGAAAAACCTGTCACCCGGCCTCATGTGAAACTGATCATCTACCACGATCGTCCTGTCCCCTATTACAGATTCGATCTTCCCCGCCAGTTCTCTGGCCTTCGAAAGGAGCGGACCGGTAGCCATGGTTTCGTCCTTGCTTATGGGTAGCAACGCCACCTTGGTAGGAGCGATGCGGGGAGGAAGTATCAAGCCGTCGTCGTCGGAATGGGTCATTATCACCGCACCGATAAGCCTGGTAGAGACGCCCCAGCTGGTCGTCCAAGCGTACTCCATGGCCTCTTTCTTGTTCTGAAACTGTATATTGAAAGCCTTCGAGAAGTTCTGCCCGAGAAAATGGCTGGTTCCGGCCTGAAGGGCCTTCATGTCGCTCATCATAGTCTCGGTGGTGTAGGTCTCCTCCGCTCCAGGGAAACGCTCACCCTCGGACTTCACTCCGGGAACGACAGGAAGAGCCAGATAATCCGTCATGATGCGACGATAGACTTCCAACATCCTCTCGGTCTCCTCGATCGCCTCTTCCTTGGAGGCATGGGCCGTGTGCCCCTCTTGCCATAGAAACTCGGAGGTCCTTAGAAACAACCTGGGGCGCTTCTCCCATCTCATAACGTTGGCCCACTGGTTTATCAGAAGAGGAAGATCCCTCCAGGACTGAATCCATTTACTGTACATATGGCCTATAACGGTCTCGGAGGTAGGACGAACAACCAGAGGTTCCTCCAATTCCTCACCTCCGGCGTGGGTCACCACTGCACATTCGGGGGAAAATCCCTCGACGTGCTCCGCCTCTTTCTCCAGAAAGGAGCTGGGAATGAGAACCGGAAAGTATGCGTTAACGTGACCGGTTTCCTTGAAAGCCCTGTCGAAAACCTGCTGTATCTCCTCCCAGACGGAATATCCGGTGGGCCTTATGACCATACACCCTCGTACAGGAGCGTAATCGGCCAACTCGGCGACCTTGATCACGTCCAGATACCACTGAGAATAATCCTGCTGCCGTGACGTTATATTTCTAGCCATATCTCATGCCTCCAACCGCTGCAAAAAGTGTCCCGTTTAAAAAGGATCGACTAATTCTAGCATATTCGGGCCTTTCCATCAGGGGAAGGGGTAACGAAGGGTCCACATAGGATCCCCTATGGAGAATCCGAAAGTCCAGTCGTTATCGTCGTCGTAGATGGCTAAAAACCGAGCTTTCAAAAGCCTGGAAGGAACTGTTAAAGCCACACCGACCTCCCACGGTTCGTCAAACAGATCTCCTCCGTTGTCCCAGACATATCCTTGACCTCCAAAGAGCTCTCCTTCCCATAGGGAGTCTCCGCTCTCGCCAAGCCGTCGTCGAAATCCCAGACGCCACCAGGCGAACCTTTCACCTAGTATAGGTCGGTCAGCCAAGCTATAAAGCTCTTCACGAGCGCCGAGATAAGCACCTTGGCCGATATAACGTCCGTCGCTGTTTCCCTCCATCAGACCGGCTTTGAGATATCCTCTCCAGCGGGAGGAAAGAGGTTTATCCACTCCTCCCTCGATACGAAATAGCATTTCCTCTCCTTCGCTTGGATACCACGCACCGAACGAAAGATAGGACTCGTCCTCGGGAGCATCCTGCCCCTTTATGCCCGATGAGTACCACTTTACTATAGGTCCCCAGGCTTCCACGGTCTGACCCGATCCCTCCATTTTGCTACCCAGAGCACCTATGGTGAGACTGGATCCATCCGTACCGAAGGTCCTACCGATGGAGAGGCTAAGCATGTCCCATTTTCCACGCGGCTTCATCGAAACTCTACCGGCCCTTAAGCCCATTTCATAGGAGCCCTTATCCACGGCAAAGTGATAATCCGCTTTAGCCGCCCAGTCATCCCCTAAAATAGCGTCCACGTTGAGATAGTCTCCATCGTAAGCGAGATCCATCATCCTGCTTCTTATTCCTATCCAGCTTCCTCCCGAAAGATTGGTCGCATGGCCGTCGAGGGCAATACGATATGCTGGCTGTCGCTGAATTTTAAGCAGTACGTCCACTCCGTCTATTTTTTCGACGAGCTGATAATCAACGGTTTTTACGTCCTCTCTGGAACGAATCCACTCGGCGGCGGAGACGATATCCTCCGGATGAACAGGGCGACCGATCCAGTCGGAGAACTTTCCTTTTATGTTATCGGCAAAATCCTCCGGTACTCCCTCGACGGAAATACGTCTAACCAGCCTTAATATGGTCGGCCTATGTTCCGGTGCCGATGGAGCCCGAACTGCAAGAGACTTTATTGCAGCCATTTTATCCTCTGCGGCAACAACTCCAAGCCTAACCATGTCCCTTATCTCCACGTTGCCCAAGGTGGCCATGTTGCCAACCTTGGGCTTTATTATCACGTCCGCCTTCGACTCCTCTCTGTCTACATTCTGACTGGTCAATATGGTTATGGTCTGATCTATTACGTCTACCATCGTCTTCATCTCGTCCGACTTCCTGAGGTCGCTACAGACGTTTACCGCAACTATGGGATAATCTGGAAACATCTCCTTGGCGGTTGTAACAGGCATATTGGAGACCAATCCACCGTCTACGAGCAACCTGCCCTCTATCGGCCAGGGCTCGAACAGTCCAGGGATCGACATGGAGGCCCTCATCGCCGAGGCCAGGGATCCGTGTCTAAGGACTACCTTTTCACCGGTCTCCAAGTCGGTAGCGACCGCTGCGAAAGGAATAGGCAACTCGTTAAATTGAACTACTGAAACCCTGGATGTCAATTTTTGAAAGAGATTTAACGCAGTTGCTCCTGACAGAGGTCCCTTGGGACCTATCACCTGTCCATGCGCGTTCAATTCCAATTTAGGCATAAGAGGAGAAATCTCTCTGTTCTTTGGTTCGGAGTTTCTGTTCTCTCCGTTTCCCAGGATGATTCCTCCTATGTCGACCTTTTCCAGAACATCCTCCAGCTCCTGAGGGGAATATCCAGCCGCCGAAAGTCCCCCTATAATCGCCCCCATACTGGTTCCGACTATCCCGGCTATCGGGATACCCTCTGCCTTGAGGGCTTTCAAAACCCCGACATGTGCCAATCCCTTGGTTCCGCCACCGGAAAGAGCCAACACTATAGCTCCGGTCTTGGCCATGGAGGACGAGGACATTGAAAAACAAAAACACATCGCTAAAAATAAAGCCAACCTTTTTTTCTTCATCGTAGACCTCCCCGTGCCAGCTACAATAGCCACTTAAACCTGAGATTCATTATACTAAAGATACAGCCTATACAATAGCCCGCAGAGAAACTCATGGGGTATACTGTTATCGAGTGGCGAAAGATTCCGCCATATCAAAATATCTTTTCAAGGAGGATTGTCTTATGAGTCAAACCAGGAAGAAAATACCGTTGATATGGAAGATAACCATAGGCTTTGTATTAGGTATCGTGGCAGGGGTGATGATAGGCCCCAAGGTGGCCGTCGTCGAACCTATCGGCAAGATTTTCATCACCTTGTTGAAAATGCTGATAGTCCCTCTGGTATTCTCCAGTTTGGTGGTAGGAGTCTCCTCGGTGGGAGATCCGAAAACCCTGGGCAGAATAGGGATAAAGACCATTCTAATCTACCTGGGAACGACTGCAGTCGCCATCGTAATCGGTCTATCCATGGGACACTTCTTTCAACCCGGGGCGGGAATGAACATCGAAAACGTGACTGCCGCCAGCGGTAAAACCGCCCCGACACTGGCCCAGGTAGTCATCGGGATGTTCCCGAGCAACCCCGTCCAGGCTCTGGCTCAGGGACATATGCTGCAGATAATAGTTTTCTCTCTCTTCTTCGGCATAGCGGCGGTTCTGGCCGGAGAAAAAGGAAAGCCGATCCTATCCGTTATGGACTCCATCGCTGAGACCATGTACAAGGTCACAGAGGTGGTCATGTCCTTGGCACCATACGGGGTATTCGCTCTGATCGCCGTGACCGTATCCAAATACGGCATTTCCGTGTTGGCTCCTTTCGCCAAGGTAATAGGGGCGGTCTATCTGGGATGTATCGCCCACGCGATTATCGTATATTCCGGCTTGGTAAGCATGGTTACGAAAAAATCGCCGATGTGGTTTTTCAACGGAATCAAGGAGGCCAGTATAACGGCCTTTGTTACAAGGTCCAGCTCTGCCACACTTCCGGTCACCATGACCTGCACTCAGGAAAACATGGGGGTTTCGGAGAAAATATCCTCCTTTGTGCTTCCTCTGGGAGCGACCATCAACATGGACGGGACAGCTCTCTATCAGGGCGTATGTGCCCTGTTCATAGCTCAGGCCTTCGGTATAGACCTCTCCTTGGGAGCTCAGGTAGGGATAATAGTGACAGCCACTTTGGCATCGGTCGGAACGGCGGGAGTGCCCGGAGCGGGGCTTATAATGTTGACCCTCGTGGTCACCCAGGCAGGGCTTCCAATGGAGGGAGTCGCCCTGGTAGCGGGAATAGACGCAGTCCTAGACATGGCTCGTACGTCTCTAAACGTAACAGGAGATGCCTGTGTAACAACGGTAGTAGCGAAAACGGAGGGAGAGCTGTCCCTTTAAATCTCGAAGATGGGCCGGAGCTTAGGAAAACTCCGGCCCATCTTTATTTTTCCTTTTTAGGACAGTCCTTTCGGGAAGGCTTCCTAAAGCGACAAGGGGGCTTTATACCAAAAGTTCTCTGCATGGACATAGCGACTTTTTTTATAAGTGGGGAGAAGAGAGAGTCCTCGGGCTTGGGAAGGCTCCTGGCCAAATCGACCCTGCTCGGCTTGGCGCTTATCAATATCAAGGGAGACTTGGATCTGGCTAAAATCTGACTTGGATACACGCTTCTATGCCCGACCAACAGAAAAGACGTTATACAGGCTATGGCAGCGAAAGAAGCGACGGAGGATCCGAAAAGCTCCACCGCCATTATGCTCGCGGATATAGGGGCATTGGCGCAACCCGCAAGCACCGCTACGAAACCGATAGGCCCGAAAAGAGCTCCGTTAAGTCCAAAAAACGAGGCAAAGGTTACACCTGCGGTGGCCCCTATAAAAAAGATAGGAGTCACGACCCCTCCGCTGCCTCCGCAACTCAAGGTTATAGCGGTAAAGAGGGACTTCCAGAGGAAAGCCAGTCCCGGCAGCTTTTCCCCGTGCAAGGCCTTGTCTATCACGTCGGTACCGAGTCCGAAATACTCCCCTCCTACGGTCTGAGCTAAGAAGAGCATCAACACGGCTCCGAGGATAGCCTTTACGACGAGACCACCTCTCACCTTAGAAAAGACCCTCTCGAAAAAGGACATTATTTCAATATGAAGAAAAGAGACAAAACCGAAAAAAGCTCCAGCTACGACCATCCACAGAAAAATCCCCCCGGACATGGCCGGAATATCGCAAAGGGGATAATACCCATAAGACATCCCCAAAGAGGTCGCGACGAGATGGGAGACAACCCCGCTGATAAACGATGGGAACAACACGTCGTAGAACACCTGGCCTATATAAAGTACCTCCAAACCAAAGATGGCCCCTGCCACGGGAGTTCCGAAAACCGCAGCGAAGCCGGCAGAGATACCACATATCACGAGTTTTTTTCTGTCTAGATCGCTGAATCTCAATAGACTCGCCAAGGAGGATGTAAGGCCAGCACCTATCTGAGCCGCTGGCCCTTCCTTACCGGCCGATCCTCCGGCCGCCACCGTTATGACCGTAGTTATGAGTTTTATAGGAATTACCTTCACGGAAATCTTTCCTGAATGTTCATGAATGGCCTCTATCACCTTCTCCGTGCCGTGACCTCTGGCGTCGGGAGCAAAACATTTGATTATAAGGGTACTGGCTACTATACCGAGAGGCAACATATACCACAAAAAAGTCGGAGGTAATTTGGCGGTCCACGATATAGCCCATTCGAGAGAATTGACGAAAAACGTAGTTACCGATCCGACCACAGCACCAGCTAGGACAGCCAGTAAAAACCACTTTGCCAGAGCATAGACGAGTATGGACTCTTCCCATACGACCCTAAATCCGCGACTCTTCACCAAAAACCACTCCAAATCGATGATAAAGTTTAAATATGCGAAAAATAGGCTGCTCCATCCTTGGATATGAGCAGCCCTAACTCGCGCTACGCTGGCTTACGACGCCGAACAGAACTATATGCTGTTGAAAGAAAGAACCAGATAGGCCCATCCGCCTCCTACTACAGAGAAAGGAAGGGTGAAGCTTATTATATCCGACGATTGAGACGGCACGGTCTTTATGCTCGCTCCAGTGATGAGCTGCGGTGGAGTGACGTCCACCCCAGGCAAGGATGCCTGAGTCAAAGCCCTCCCGCTAACCATGTTCGACAACTCTCCTACAACGCTCATCGCTATGGAATCCTCCAGGTTAGGCTGAATCATTCCTCCGGACATGGCCGTCACGGTGGAGACAAATCCACCTTCATCCAACATTATAACTATGGTGCCCTGAATACCATCTCCGACTATTCCTATAAGAGAGGCACAGCAGGCATTTTCGACCTTTACCCCTCTGGATATCTGGGATTTCTGAAGCTCTACGGACACACCGACCTCTCCTGCCACCGATATCAGCGACGTTCCAAATGTATTTACCAGGGTAGTAAGTTTCTGGTTGGACATTATCTTATCTCCTTATCGTAAATCTCTCTTATCCCTCTCATGGCGATACAATAAGCTGCCAAATCGTCGACCGCTCTAGGTGGAATCTGGAACGACAAAGGCAAAAGGCGCCTCCACCCCTTAGGAGGGTGAAAAGTCCAATATATCTCCCTGGCCTCCAAGGTCGAATTGCGTTCGTCTATCAAACGATACCAAGGGAAAGAACGCTCTATCTTTTCGATAAATAGCTCTCTTCCGGTTCCGTTTCCTATGAAAACTCCGTCTATCTTAGATCTCGAGGTTGTTTCAAGTTTACCCTCTAACGTAATCTCGTCAAGGGAAAGAGGGGGCTTTTTTACCAGTTTCGACAGGAAACTCTCTAACATAGAGAGGCCTGTTATACCTGAACAGAGAAATCGTCCATTGTCTTCGACCAAAGCCCAACCGAACTTGGACCGCCCCGGATCGATGGAGAGAAACAAACCTATTTCTCCCCTAAAGTGCTCGCCCAACGGGGATACAACCACATCCACTGCTCTGGATTTTTCAATATTCCCTGACTGAGACAGTCGTTACATCTGGTGACAGCTTCCAGAAAAGAGTCTTCCGAGGCGTCCGATCCAGGCATCTCTATGGGAGGCAGTATATTCAGGTCAAACAGAGAGGATTTGCCTCTTCGAATCGAGAAAACGGGGACCACCGAGGCACCAAGCTTAGAGGCTATCTTGACCGGACCGTAGGGAGTGCTGGCAGGAGCGCCCAGAAAAGGAACGACGACCCCTTTGTCCTTCGCGTCCTGATCCAACAATATGCAGAGGACCTCCCCCTTTTTGAGACAGGACAGAGCCGATTTCAGGCTGAATCCCTTACCGATTCCCTTTATTCCACACCGGGCCCTGGTGGACACTATCAGATCGGTCACCCTTGGATCTCGTTGCTCCGCTCCTATGGCGTTCATGGGAAATCCTCTCCGAGCAAAGAAGGCAGCAGCAATCTCCCAGTTCCCGATATGGGCTGAAAGGAGGATAACGCCCTTGCCCCTTGAAAAAGCTCTCTCGAGATTCTCCATGCCGGTTACGGTAACCAACTTTTCTAATCTGTGCCCCATAAGAGGCAATCTCACAAACTCTGCGACACATCTACCGTGATTCATATAGGATTCCCGAACTATGCGCCTAGCGTCGGTCGGCCCAACCCCCATAGCCCTGACACAACGGGCTTCAGCCCTGTCCACCCTCGTTTTACTTAAAAGCCACAACAGCCAACCCAGGTAAGCTCCTATACGAAGCGCCATTCCATGGGGCAGCCACTTAAAGACCCTACTCAGAAATTCGATTGCCATCCACTGTCTGTCCCTGTCCACTGCAAAACACTCCCGTCGTTCGTCACATCCAAGATGGACAAGACTCATTATTTCGATATTATGGAAATAGATACCCCAGCCTAAAGACGGAAGGAGCGATCTTCATGTTTAGAAAGATACTGTACCCCTCCGACCTATCGGAAAGATCCGAAAGGGATTTAAAATGGGTGGCGACACATCTCACAGAGAGATCGGAAGAAATAGTGGCGGTACACGTCGTGAGCACGTCGATAGGCGTAGAGACCCCGTCTGTCGTTTCCGGAGCTCAAGAAATACTGAAGGAAATGTGCGAGAGATCCATCCCGAACGGCGTGCCTTTTCGCTTCTACGTGGAAGCAGGAGAGAAAGACGAGGTGTTTTCCGCAATAGTGCGGAGAGAGGACTGCTCCGTAGCGGTGATAACCGTTTCCCCCGACACCGCTATAGTCCCTCTCGTTCAATCTCTGGGCTTGCCTCAATTGATACTCCGATGGAACACCCCTCCGACCATACCGGGAGATATACTGAAAAACGTCGTAGTGGCTACCGATTTGGAGGCAAAGAGGACACAAAACATCCTGGACGGAGTGAAAAAGGTTCTGGACAGACGACAGAAGGACACGAGGATAACCTTATTACACGGAGTTCCCATGGAAGACGCCTCCATGGCACACGGCCTTTTCAACCAAGCCTCCAAAGCTATGGAAGCCGCGAAAGAGGAGGTCGAAAAGTGGAACGATCTAGTCGAGACCAAGCTGGTAGGAGGTCAGACGGAAGAGGAGCTACCCAAGGCGATAGTCGACCTAAGCACATCTCTCCTGGTCCTTGGCTTACCTCTTAAGACGGACATATGGCAGCTGATACTCGGCAACACAGCGGAAGCTCTCGTTGAAAGGACCAGATGTCCGATACTTATAATACCTACGGAGTAGGCTGCAATTCACATGCCGCAGGATATTAAACCCCATCGGCCTCAACCCTTTCCCTGAAAAGACGGGCCATATTTCTGTAGTGTTCCCAGATGGCCTCGTACGCTCCGGGAACATCGTCATATTCGTTCCTTATCATCACATCGTAGTTCATGCCACTTCGCTTTAAATTGCGCGACATTAGATCTGCTCCGATCCTTACGTTTATGACAGGTTTACAGAGGACCCTCCTGGATTGAACCCTAGGATGGTCCTCCGTAATCCATCTCTTGTGTCTCTCCCAATCCAGAGCCATCAACCCATAGATTCCTCCCTCCGCTAAAACCCAGGAAAGCCCGGACCTTTGGATCATGACCGAAGCCAGGATAAAGGGATCCACTCCGTATTTCGCGGAAGAACGAGAGGGCACCTCTAGCAACCCCATATTTAGCGGTCTAAGCAGACAAAAAAGCCACAGACCAGAAACAGCGACAAATTAGGCTAAATCAGCGTTAAGATGATTCTCTATTGTCGCTCCGGTGACCTGAACAACTCGGCTTTTACCGTCATTTGGGCACGGCAGATATCGCCCCTGACTTCATCATCAGGAACGAGAATCGAACGATGTTATAGGCCAGGTTTCTCAGTCCTATAGCGGTTGAAGCTCTGGCTTTCCCGATAGTTCGAACTATCAGGTTGCCGGCCTTCATGGTTTGGGCTCCAAAGACGTGCTCCACTCGGCTTCGGACTTTGGATCTTGTTCTGTTACCCTGTTTTTCCCACCACGTGATGGGTTTGCCTCTGTATCCTTTTCGTTGGATCTTCGGTCTGTAGCCTTGTTCCTCAAGCCAAGAGATTTTCTCATGGCTTCTATAAGCTGAGTCGGCATAGACGTCTTTGCTGCTGTTACTGGGATCGATGAGTTCCTCGAATACATTGCTGTCGTGGACCGATGCCTCGGTTACGCTGTATTTACGGATGATCTTGTTCTGAGAGTCGATCTCTATGTGGTTCTTGTAGCCGAAGGAGCTTTTGCCGTTTTTCTTCGTCCACCTGGCATCGGTGTCTTTTTGAGATCTCTTGTTGTCGGGCCAGTCTTCCGGTGGTTCTCCATCCTTGATCTTGCGGTTTTCATCCCGTTTGTTCCTCTGGATCGGGACCTTCACTATGGAGGCATCCACTATCTGCCCTTTTTTTGCCTCGAAGCCGCTTTTACGGATGTGACCGTCAAAAAGATCGAACAGAGGCTTCATCAGTTCCGCCTTGGTCAGCTGCTCCCGAAAAAGCCATATAGTCTTGGCATCAGGGACTTTGGCTTCCAGGGAGAGGCCGAGAAAACGTCTGAAGGAAAGCCTGTCCCTTACCTGAAACTCCATTGCGTCGTCCGACAGGTTGTACAGTGCCTGAAGCACCAGGATCTTGAACATGAGAAGAGGAGGGAAGGGCTTTCTTCCTCCCAGAGAATCCTTCTGTCTGAGCCCTTCGCGGAAGTCCTTCAACGGCTGCTCGAAGATGGACCAGTCCACCGCTTTCTCTATTCGTACCAGTGGATCGTTCACCTTTTCAAGGCTATCGTAGGCTATTTCTTCCGCAAAGAGGCTCCGCTGTTTCAAGGGGATCCCATCCCTTCTCGAGAATTTTTGGTTACAACCGGTATTTTAACATCCCAGCCTAAACAGGGGTTTTTCTCCCTGCCAGTTAGGGGAGTTTTTAGAGATGCCCGAGAGACGTAGATGGAATACAACCTCTGTCTTTTAGACGACATACTGTCGTCGATAACATCAAAGTAATCCCTAAGGACTTCCTGTACCGTCGCAGCCTTCCTTTCGTCGAAACAGTGTATCTGGACGAATCCCCCCTCCCGGATAAGACCGGAAGGATACCTAGGGTCTCCGTAGGCGACAGTCACTAAAAGACATAGGGAACAGATGGCCAAAAGGATTGAAGTGCTTTTTCCGAGACGGAGCCTCATAATCTCTATTTCGCTTTCCCCTGATTCGCCACGGCCTGTTGAGCTTTGAGGACAGAGCCAGCATCCCCCAGATAGTAATGGTTCTGAGGTTTAAGCTCCTCGTCCAACTCATAAACCAGAGGTATCCCCGTCGGAATGTTCACCCCCGGGATATCATCGTCGGGAATACGGTCCAGATATTTTACGAGAGCCCTAAGACTGTTGCCATGGGCGACTATGAGGACCTTCTCTCCCGATCTTATAGCCGGAGCGATCACCTCGTTCCAGTAGGGGAGAAAGCGGTCGACCGTATCCTTAAGACACTCGGAACGAGGGATATCGTCCTTGGACAGACCAGAGTATCTCGGGTCTTTACCGGGGTATCTGGGATCGTCATCCTGAAGAGGAGGAGGTGGAACATCGTAGCTCCTTCGCCAGAGCTTAACCTGGGCCTCGCCTCTCTCCGCCGCCATCTCCGCCTTGTTGTACCCCTGAAGCGCTCCGTAGTGTCTCTCGTTTAGTCTCCATGACTTGTATACGGGAAGCCACATCAAATCCATCTCTTCCATGACTATCCACAGGGTCTTTATGGCCCTTTTCAACGTTGATGTATAGGCAGAATCGAAGGAATATCCCTCTCCGGCCAAAAGCCTTCCGGCCCGATGAGCTTCCTTAACGCCATCCTCCGACAGAGGCACGTCGGTCCAACCGGTAAAGCGATTTTCCTTGTTCCATACACTCTCGCCGTGACGAAGCAAAACCAACTTATGCACCAGCGATCTCCCCTTTCCTCTTTCGAAAACAACGTACACCTCGTCGATATTATACACCTAAGGCCATGTACGACCGGTACTGTAGCCTTCGAGATCCACCATTATCCTGCGAAATCCTAGACTCTTGAGACCTTTGACTATCGGTTCCCTGAAGGTTACCACCGTCTCGTCTCTATAGGGAGACAACTCCAAACATATGGAGTCATTCCACACCCTCACCCTGACCTCGAGTCCCAGCTCCTTTAGACACTCCTCCGCGTCGTATGCCCGCTTGGCTTCGTCAGCCCTTAAGGACGTACCGAGAGGAAACCTAGTAGCCATACAGGCAGTGGCGGTTTCGTTCCACCATGGGATATCCAGCTCCTTCGCCAAATCCCTCACTCTCCGCTTTGAAAGCCCAGCCTCGGCGAGAGGGCTGAAGACAGGGTATCTATTCAGGACAGAGTTTCCCAACCTCGTAGGATCCTGAAGGTCATCGTGATTCGTACCGTCCACTATCGTGTCTATCCCCATCTCCTCCTTCAATCGGAGGATCTCGCATATCCGAAGTTCCTTGCAGAAAGCGCAACGTCCCTCGAGATTTCCCATAACACGATCGTCCGACAGCTCGGGCCCCGGGAGTACCCTAAGGTCGACCCCCAGGTCTCGACACAGGGAGACGGCTCTCTCTCTCTCCTTCTCGGGATGTAAAAAGGAATCGAAAAGGACGGAGTGAAACGTTCCATCGGGCATGATGCCGGCCAGCAAAGCCAGTATGGCCGAGCTATCGACCCCTCCGGAAAAGGAGACTAAAACGGAGGACAACTTTAAGATCCTGTCGGCAACCTCACAGGGGAAAAAATCCCTAAGCAAAGACTCGTCTCCCCGTCTCATCTGGACTGCCTGGCTATAATGCCTGCGGTGTACCCCGCCCCCAGACCGTTGTCTATATTCACGACAGAAACACCTGTAGCACAGGTGTTTATCATGGTGAGAAGAGCGGAAAGTCCTCCGAAGTTGGCCCCATATCCGATGCTTGTAGGAACCGCTATTACCGGACATCCCACCAACCCGGCGACCACTCCGGGAAGAGCCCCCTCCATCCCGGCAACCGCGACTATAACCTTGGACGACATCAGGACATCCGCGTAGGACAACAGACGATGTATCCCTGCGACTCCCACATCGAAAACACGACGCACATCGCAGCCAAGGTATTCGGCTGTAACCGCAGCCTCCTCCGCTACCGGAACATCGCTGCTACCGGCAGCCACCACTGTGACCCCCGAATAAAGGCCAATCTCATTCTCTTCATCGACTCTCGCTGCAATCCTGGCCTTCTCGTGATGGACCAGGTCAGGGAAAATCGATCTTATAAGATCGACTTGAAAGGCGTTTATCCTGGAAAAGATGAAAGTTCCCTTTCTACCATCCAAAGCCGTCGCTATGGCCCTCAGCTGTTCATCGCTCTTTCCAGGACAGTATATTATCTCCGGAACCCCTCTTCTAAGAGCCCTATGATGGTCCAGCTTAACCTCGCCCAAGTCCTGAAAGGGCTCCAGCTTTACCTGTTCCACGAAACTCTCCGGTGTCATATCGCCGGACTTCACAGCCCTGAGGGCCTCTAAAAGCTCTCTCTCAGTCATTTACTCTCCTCCTCCCAAACTGCATTGTAAAGAAGGACCAGAAAAAACCCTAAACTCCACGATATCGAGAGCTCCGTTATCTCTAAGGACCGGTACGGCATCCATTCTAGAAGGACAGGTCAACATCCATCGTCCACGAATCTTGAAATATTCCGGATAGATAGACGTAACGTGAAAGCCCTCCGGAGCCACCCCAGAGGCTGCTACTTCGGCAAAAGTCGCATCCGGCGCGGCTAAAAAACGGTCTTCGTCAAAATCTGGAGACCGATATACAGGAAACGAAAAAGACATCGGCAAAACCCTCCTGAATAAAAATCTCTACTCTGCTACAAATCCACCATCCATAAAAGCGTACGAAAAAAGCCCGTCCTTCTGGACGGGCTTTTACCGTACGAAAAGACTACCTGGAGTAGTACTCGACGACGATCTGCTCGTCGGCGATGGTAGGTATCTCCTGACGCTCGGGCAGACGCTCCACCTTACCGGACATCCCGTTTAGAGACAGCCAGCCCGGCTTGGAAACGGCAGATGCTACCTCGGAATTCTCCCTAAGCACCTTCATCTCCCTGCTCTTCTCGGCCACGGCGATCACGTCGCCAGGCTTGACCAGAGCACTAGGAATGTCTACCTTCCTATCGTTGAGGGTGAAGTGACCGTGACGAACAAGCTGTCTAGCTTGGGGCCTGGTAGAGCAAAGCCCCAAACGGTAGACCACGTTATCGAGACGGGACTCAAGAAGGATCAACATATTGTGACCAGCGACACCTCCCTGATTCTTGGCCTTGGCGTAGGCCGCACGGAGCTGTTTCTCGCTGACGCCGTATGCGAAACGGATCTTCTGCTTCTCAAGCAACTGCTGACCGTAGATCGACTGCTTTGCAGGACGTCTATTCTTTTTGTTCGCACCGCTCTTCTTGGCCAAAAGTCTGTCGTACTTGGTGTTACCGAAAACGTTGACGCCGAAACGGCGTACCATCTTGCCCTTAGGGGCGGTTTTTCTGTTCGTGTTCTTTGACATACCGAGCTCTCCTTATATAGATGGATTGCGTGACGGCATTGTCCAGCAGCCTGATGCATCCTGCACAAGTTACGGGATTTTTGCCCTTTTGTCAAGCATCAAAAGTCAAGGTAAAAATCGGCTCCCTCTCCCTCCGACCAGATCAACATAGCTTTAATGGGGGGTCTTATCTGACTCGCTCTGGTAACGGGGACCAATCTCTCCTCAACCTTCCTCAGAACGAAAAACTGTGTCAAAACCGGATCGGCCTCATCGAATCGTTTTTTTACCTCTGAGAGTACCAAAGGCAGAGGCAGGACTGCCCTCAACATCGGAGCCCAAAGAGACCGATCCCCCTCGTTCAGGATGTCCATAGGATCTATATTGACCCGACCGCCCTCTTCAGATGTCCCTTTAGACTCTCCACCATCGCAAGCTAGCCATAAGGAGGTATCCGCCACGGATAACACCCCTTCCTCCAGGGACAGTACATTCCGATCGATCAGAGCCTCGACCGAGGAGAGGACCGACTCCCTATCGTCGGATCGGAACAATCCGGTCAACAGATCCACGGTAGGCTCTCTTTCCTCAAATTTTAAAAGAGCACATCTCACCACCACCGCCCACTCACTTGAGGACAACCGCTTGGAAGGACATAATTCAAGCAGAGTTTCCGTCATGTCCTCCGATGGCAACTCGACGGGAGGGGGGACGTCGAGGATATCGAGATCTCTGGCGTCATCGCCTTCTGTGAGGTAATTACGTAGACTAGGTCGTTTTCTGCCCATTTTCCCTCTGCCTTTCCATGAACTCCTTCGCTAAGAGACGGTAATCCCTGGCACCGTTACAGCTGGCATCATAACTAAGTACCGACATCCCCGCTCCACTCGCCTCGACCACGCTGATATTCTGCCTTATATATCTACGGTAGAGCGAATCCCCAAAGTAAGAAAAGACCTCTCTCTGAACCTCTCTGTTCATTATCACCTTAGGATTGTGCCTGGTCAGAACCACACCACCGACGAAGAGAGCCCGATTGAGCCTCTTTTGAAATAACTTCACCGTGGAATCAAGCAGACGGACTCCCGCCAGACTATAGAACTCGCTCTCCAGGGGAACCATGATCTCGTCCGCGGCAGCCAAAACGTTTCTGGTAAATAGCCCTAGCTGCGGAGGGCTATCGCAGAATATGTAGTCGTATTCACGCACCTCGTCGTTGTCCAAAGCGGACCTCAAAAGAGAATCCCGGCCTGGCTCCCGTTCCAGCTGCAACTCGGCAACGGCAAGGTCCAGGCTACTGGGGACTATGTCGACCCCCTCTCTTCGAACCACTAAATCCGAGATAGAGGCCTCACCTATAAGATAATCATATACGTAAGGGGCTCCCTCCTGAACCTCAATCCCCCACCCCGCAGAGAGATTACTTTGAGGGTCCAGATCTATAGCCACAACTCTATAGCCCATGGAGGACAGCGCAGCAGCCAGGTTCTGACACAAAGTCGTCTTACCGACACCACCCTTGAGGTTACAAAAACCGATGATCTTCACGCTCGAGCTACCTCGCTTTGTAGGAAAGAGAAATCCCATCAAATGAGGCAGGGATCACTCTGGTGGCTAGACGCATCCGTCCCTTCCTCAAATCCAGGGTCTTCAGATGGACCGGAAAGACGAAGTCCTCCATATCCACTATAGGCTGGACATCTCTCAGGGCTTTTTCCACCACCGATGACTGATCATCGTTGTTTATCTTGAACACATAGCGGTCTATCCAGATCTCTCGGCCTTCCTTTAAGGCCAGCTCTCCCTGAAGGTCGACCTTAATCCTCATAGAGACCGGATCCTCCATCCTGTAATAGCCTTTAGCCGATATACCCGATGAAGAAAACTCGACGGAGAGCCCTTCCCATCTTCCAGAATCATCCTCCACGACGAGCCCATTGAGAAAATCGTTGACATCCGAGTCGGTGATGACCGCATCGAAATACCCCATAACGATTTCATCGATATCGGCTGGACCTCCTTCACCCCAGAACTCTAAGGGGCCGAAGTCGTTGAACACCGTCTCCACCTTGACCGATGCCACTTTAAAACCATCCAGAGACGGCCCGACCGCCTCGAAGTAGAGATGACGTACCTTGCCGTCTTTCTCAACAGGACCGTCTAAGACCATCAAAGCGGCCTCTGGAGATACCCTGTCTACGAGCCAACGAAAAAGCCGAACCTCAGGGGCGTTTCCCTCTATCTCGCCAACGAAGGATCTTGTATCGGCACGTGCCGTGGCAGAGAAGAGAAGAACCGCCGTCAAAAGAACTATACCCGCTATCGATAACCTAGATTTCAAGGAAGCGACCTCCTTTTTTCCTTATTTCTTCGGTTATTCTACTACGAAAGAACTGAAGATAAAAACACTGTACAAAAAAGGGGCCCGAAGGCCCCTAAAAATTATTTAAGCGGGTAGCTCCATCCCGGAAGTTTACCGTTAACCAAAGGGACTACGTTCACTACATTGCCCTTCATTTCCTTATTGCTAAAGGATACCTTGTGGGATTTCACTACGTTATCATCTATATCCAGTTCTTCGACGAGGATAACGTGTTTTTTCCCGGCGATTGTCGCAGCACCTCTGTCTCCTTCCACCAGGTAGAGAGGTTCGCCTTCTCCGTCCACCGTTACCAAGATGGCCTCGTATGCCTCATAGGTAGTACCTTCGTGGGAAAAAGCCGCATTGTCTATCAGTATATCGTAGGCCTTTCCAACGTTATAACAATATATACCGAGTCCTGCAAAAACAGCCAAAAGCAGTATGTTGACCAGTATCTGTCTAGGCTTCATCTCTTCACCTCCATCTATTCCGCTACGGTTCCACGGAGGCCTCTACGGGATCTGTCCTTTTCCTTCTGGCGCCGCCAGGCATGGAGAACCAAAGCAAGGGAGATTATGCCGTAGGAGACGAAGACCCGGAAGTACTCACCCAATTGGGCCTGTCCGATCAGGTATTTCCCGGCCATAGGAGATACGACGAACATCAGATGGAACAGAACGACCCCCAAAAACACGTTGAAGATCGACGCCTTGCTCACGCTGGCTCCTCCGACCAATAGAGCGGCTATGGCGAACATTCCGGCCTGTTCGTGGCTGTTGTAGGTGTTCATGGTCCCTATGTTCTGGAGAAATATTATCTGACCGTAACAGGCCAAGACCGTTGAGATGACTATGGATATGAGCCTGGTCCTCTCTACAGGTATTCCGGCGGCTCTGGCTACGTCCATGTCCTGCCCCACCGCTCTCATATCCTGCCCCAGCTTCGTTCTACGGAACCAGACCACGAAGGTGCAGAACAACGCTATTACGATAAAGGTCGCCAAAGGGATATCTATCCCTTGGATAGAGAAAGGAAGCAGGCTATCCAGACACTTTCTTATCCCCTCCAGGTTGGTGACGTTTCTGATCCCGTATCCTCTGGAGAGGACCATCTTTGGATTGGTTATGGGAACGACGCTACCAAAACCGTAGAGAACTATCAGCTGATAGACACCGTTCATGAAAAACCCCAAAATGAAGGAGGTGACCATCTCTCTCCCTTTGGCCTTGTTCAGGACAACTCCGCAAAGCCACCCCAGGAATATGGCTAAAGGTGTAGAAATTATGGCAGCCAAAAGCATTCCCGGGACACCCACCACGTTCCAGTCGTTGATGAAAATCAGCCCTATCTGGCCTGCCATGGCTCCTAAGACCATACCGAAGTTCAGCCCCATACCGGCCATTATGGGAATGAGGAGAGAAAGGACCAGGAAAGAGTTACGGGAAAGACGGATCAACATCTCCTGAATAAGGTAGGATCCGGAAAACTGGGAGATCGGTATAGCGAAAGCGCTGACCACCAAGAACACTATCGGAACCGCGTTTTGAACGAGGATATGCTTCATATTATCTATTTTCTTATTCATGACTTCACCTTCACTACTCGGGTCAGAGCGTATAGGATCATACCGTTGGAGACTATTATACGGATAACCTCGGACATATCGGTCTGTATCATGCTGTTTATAACCGACGGAGTCATCGTAAGTATCCCCTGGAACAATATGGTTCCTACTATAACGTTCATTATGGTAGCCTTATGTACCGAGGCTCCCCCTATGAGAATGGCCGAGACCGCAGGGAAGGCCATGTAGAACGGTCCCATGTAGAGCTGAATAAAGCCGAAACTTTGCTCGTACACTATGATTCCGATCGCTCCGAGCACCGTGGACAAAATTACGGATACTACTCTCATCCTGTCTATATTGACCCCGGAGGCCCTGGCATATTCCGGGTTGGACCCCACGGTCGTCATAGCCGTACCGGTCCTGGTCCTCATAAACACCCACATGAAGAAGCAAAGAAGGGCGAAAAAAAGGAACATGCCGGTGGGAATGTAGAAAAAATCACCTATCCGGAAGGAAGCTATGTCGCTTATGGCCTGATGCCAAAAGCCCTCTACCGATATGGTAGTGCGCAACCCCTTTCCGGCGTAGCCCCACACCATGTTGGAGCTCCTGTAGGGAAGCACCAACCACATTATGCACATGAATGCGACCGAGGAGAAGCCCACGTAGGTGGCTATCATCATCTCACTGCCCTTGACCTTGTTAAGCAACAGTCCGTAGGCACCGCCGAGAACGGTAGCCACGGGAATGGCCACGGCCATGGCTATCAATGCACCGAAAAGTCCCGACACGCCCATCTCTATGCTGGTTACGGCTCCCAGAAGACCGGCTATGATGCCTAGGGGAAGGCCGAAGTTCAGGCCGCAACCGGCCTGTATCATAGGAACCATAGCCAGGACCATGACTCCGTTCATCCCGAAACGGACCAAAGTATCGCTGATCGAGGCATCCAAGCGAACCCCCACAAAGGGAGCCAGGACGAAAAGAAAGAGCAGAAAAAGACCTATTATTATCCTGGGCCACCCGGCGCGCTCGATAAAATCGTTGACCTTATTCACTACGAACCCACCTTCTCTTCTTCTTTAGCCACACCCAGCATCAGGACTCCGAACTCGGTGGACGGCGTGATAGCCGGGAGGGTACCGACGATACGCCCAGAATCGACGATGGCGATCCTGTCGCAGATCGACCGAAGCTCCTCCAATTCGGAGGAAACCATGACGACGGTGGTCCCGTATTTTTTGTTGTAGAGCTTCAGGGTATCGAGAACCACCTTTTTGGCCCCTACATCTATACCTCTGGTAGGCTCCGCCACGAAAAGCAGCTTGGGCCTGGTCTCGAAGGCCTTGGCTAGACAGACCTTCTGCTGATTACCGCCGGAGAGCTCCTGAACCCTCTGCCTCTCGTTCACGCATCTTATCTCCAGGGATTTTACGTATTCTCTGGCACATTCAGCTATGGCTTCCTCGTCCCTGATCTTGGTGATACCTCCAAGGAGCGGTTTGAGGAATCTACCCTGCATCTGAAGAGCGGTGAAGATTATATTCCAGGAGATCGGCTCCTCCAGCAGCAGCCCCACGCCACGGCGATCCTCGTAGACAGCGGACATCCCCGCCTCCAGAGCACTGGTGGGATCGTTCAGCACGATAGGCTTCCCCTGAAAGACGACTTTCCCGCCAGCGGGGAACATACCCATGATTCCGTTGGCTATGCCTAGTTTGCCCTGTCCGGCGAGACCGCCTATTCCGAAGATCTCTCCCTCTTTGATCTCCATGGAAACGTCTCGAACCGTCTCTCCAGGCATATCCACCCAAAGGTGCTCCACAGAGAGGAGGGTATCGCCGAATTTACGCTCTTCCTCATCTCGTGCGAATGCGGTAGCTACGTCTCTGCCGACCATGTGGGAGGCTATGGACATGACGTCGGTCTGATCGGGAGCCGTATCGTAGACGACCTCGCCGTCCCTCAGGATGACGATCTTGTCGCAAACGTCGAGGACCTCCTGAAGCCTGTGAGAGATGAATATTATAGAGATACCCAAAGAGGCCAGTCTCTTCATGGAGGCCAACAAAATATCCGCCTCGGACTCGGTCAACACGGCGGTGGGCTCGTCCAGGACCAACAGTCTGGTATTTTCCTTGTCTATCTCCCGGGCTATCTCGGTGAACTGTTTATAGCCAACGGGGAGCTCCGACACCATGGTATTGGGATCCAGGGAGACGTTCAGCTTATCGATGGCCTTCCGGCCTCTTTCCACCATCGTCGCCCTGTCCAAAGTCCTAAGTCTATCGCCGAAGGCCTCCACCAAAGGATTATACTTGGTGGTCTCACGGTTCAAGACCACGTTTTCGGAGACGGAAAAACCGGGTATAAGGGAGAACTCCTGATGGACCATTCCTATTCCAGCCCTGAGGGCATCGAAAGGAGAGTTAAAATCGATCCTCTCTCCGTCTATGAATATATCCCCCTCGTATCCTCCGGTCTCACGTATCACTGTCATACCAAAAAGGATGTTCATCAGCGTGGATTTGCCTGCTCCATTCTCGCCGACAAGCCCGAGGATCTGGCCTTTTTCCAGGGTAAAATTGACGTTCTTCAAAACCCTGTTGCTAAAGTAGGCCTTGCCGACTCCCTCCATTTTCAAGAGCGGTTCTGATGCCATATAACTCACCTCGTCAATCGGGCAGATACCATGTGTCAGCCAGTTATCTGCCCGAAAAAATAACAAATATATAAATCCAAACAAATAAAATTCGGGAACAACAGGAAAGGGTCTTAAAAACCGGGAGGGGCGAATATCCGCTCCCCTCCCGTTCTATCACGATAGCGGTTATTTAACGGAGAAATACTTCTCGGGAACCTCTACGCTGGTCATGTCGAGGTATCCTCTGCCGAAGATATAGGTATCCTGATACATGAGGACGTGGTTCTTCTTCTGGACGCCGGTCTGAATGTCGGTGTAGAAGTTACCGTTCCACTGAGATCCGGGAGTAGCCTCGGAGTAAGCGGCGGAAAGATCGGCCAGCTTGAACTTCCTGCGGAAGTGCTTATGGTCGATTCCGTTATCCGCACACTGACGGCCGAACTCCACCAGAGCCACCGAGTTAGTGTAGCCGTAGGAATAGGCCCAGGTTCCCATACGTCCTTTGCCGCCCTGATCGATAACGGCTTCTTCTACCCTCTTGAGGATAGCGGGGAAATCGCCTTTGACATCAGCAAGCTCGACTCCCAGCGCTCCGGGGTAACCCATAAGAGGAGAGGGGAGGTCCGCCTCTATGAAGAAGCCTCCGCCCTCGGCTATCCTCTTAAGGAGGGGCTCGGTGTGGGCGTCGTTGGTGCAGAAGAAAGCGGTCTTGGTACCGTACTTATCGAGCCAGGCAGGGACCTTCTCGAGTATGAACTGCTGGGCTCCCGCTACTCCTACGTCGCTGGTGGGGTCCGGAGCTGTCTCGAAGTGAAATTTGATCCCCAGATCGTTACAGGCGGCCTCCATGATATTACGACGACGGGAAAGCAGCTCGTAACTCATATGACGGGGGAAAGAGATGTGGACGAAGTCGGTGGCTCCAAGCTTCTGGGCGGCAGCTATGATGAGGTAGCCGCGAGCTATGTTATCCGCGTTTATGGCGAGGTCCGCCACGGACTCAATGACGCCGGGATCCTCGTGAGCCTCACCGGCGAAGAGGAGGATATCGTCCCTCTTCTCCCTTATGCGACGGAAGGCTTCGGTGGTCCCGGGGATAGCCTGATTTACAACTACGACCTTCATCAAAGGATCGTCGGAGAAGGAAGCTATCTGGGAGATCGTCGTCTCCATTTCCTGCATAAAGTTATCCGGATAGGTGATATGCTTGATCATTCCACCGTCGGCTACGTCGCCGTATTTGGCGATCATGGCCTCGGCTCCTCTAAGGTCATCCTCGGACTGAGACACCGTTCCGGTACAGATACCTATGTGGAAAGCGGCATCGGCGAAAGCGGTCGAGGCTAAGACCGCAACCATAAAGACGCTGAGCAATAAACTGATGTACCTCTTCATAAACTTGCCCCCTTAACGATAATTTGGTGCCAAGCACCATGTTTACCTTATTACACTGCACACAAGGTTGTCAAATCTCACACTCACCAGAAAGACGACAAGATAGGCATTTTTTCGTTAATATCACATACGAAGACTTATGTCACATTTTGAACTAAAAAAATAAACCGGATCACTCTTTTAAGCGATCCGGTGAACCGTAATAGCTACCCTCTAGCTACCAAAGGCACTATTCTACTGGACAACCAAGAGACCAAGACTACCTTTACCAGATCCCCAGGGATAAATACCAGGCAACCTACCTTAAGAGCCTTCATAAACGTTATATCCACTCCGGACACCTTGGTCAATATAACGTAAAGCCATGGCACCCCTATTGCGTAAACCACCGTGGACCCCACCAAGGAGGCGATGAAAAAGCCGGCCACCGATGGCTTTTTTCCCTCAGTCAACCTTCCTATTATCCAGGCACAGAGGATGAAACCCACTAAAAAGCCGAAGGTCGGGTTAAGCAGATAGGACGGGCCTCCTCCGGAGGTAAAGACGGGGACCCCTATCAACCCCAGAGAGACGTACAACCCTTGGGAGGCCGCCCCAAGCCTGGCTCCCAAGAGACATCCGGACATCACCGTAAAAAAATTCTGCATCGAGATAGGAGCGGGACCTATGGGAATCCTTAGGAAAGCACCTACTGCGGTAAGCCCGGCGAAAAGAGCAACCAGAACCATATCCCTAGTTTTGATCTTCATAAAAAAATCCTCTCGTCGCAGTTTTATTTACCACGACGAGAGGATACACGGCCACACTAAAAATGTCAACCTAAAAAAAGAAAGAGGTTGACATTACTATCTCCTCTTGGGCTCCCATCTCTTGCCCAGCCCCTGGGTGATTCTATCTATGACTATCGCCATTATGACGATGCTTATGCCTGACTCGAACCCTCTGCCGATATCGATCCTGTTTATCGATAGCAGTACTTCCTGCCCAAGTCCCCTAGCGCCAATCATGGCACACACCACTACCATGGCCAACGCCATCATGGTGGTCTGGTTGATTCCGGCCATTATCCCAGGCATGGCCAAAGGAAGACGGACTTCCTTGAGCAATTGCCATCTGGTGGCACCATAAGCTATAGCGGCTTCCTGCGCAGGTTTGGGGACCTGTCGAAGTCCCAGCGTGGTCAGTCGTATGACAGGAGGCATCGAATATATCAACGTGGCGAAGACAGCGGGGACCTTTCCCAGGCCGAAGAACATCATAGCCGGTATTAGATAGACGAAACTGGGCATGGTCTGCATACCGTCGAGAAGGGGCTTCATAAAGGCGGTTCCCCTAGGGAACTCCGCCGTCATTACTCCTAGGGGAATTCCCAACAAAAGGGAGATCAGAACGGACGTTATTATTATCGAGAGGGTCTCGAGAGCCAATCCCCACAGACCGAAAAGACCGATACAGAAGGTAAAAGCAGCCAGTATAACCGCAGACTTCTTCTTGCCCGTTGCCAACCATACGCCTAACGCCACCGCGATGATATAGGCCCACCAGGGGACCATCTCCAGAGAGCTCTGTATTCCCGAAAGTACGGAGGAGATAAACACGGAGATACTGTCGAAAGCAGGGGCAAACCGAACCAGAAGCCAGTCCACTCCGTCGTTTACGTATTGAGCTACGTGAAATTCCCATGCATCAGGAAACATCGGAGATCACCTCCTCGGAAACAGGACAATTCTTGGCGTCGGCCATCCTGAGCTGCTCTCTCTTGTCGTGGACGAAGCGAGCCACGTATTCGTCGGCAGGGTTGGCCAGAATTTCCGAAGGATGCCCCATTTGGACTATATCGCCGTTTTTCATTACAGCCATACGATCTCCAAGGCGCATGGCTTCGTCCAAATCATGGGTGACGAAGAATATAGTCTTGTGCATCTCCTCCTGCAAACGGATGAGCTCATCCTGCATCTCTCTGCGGATAAGGGGATCCAGTCCACTGAAAGGCTCATCCATCAGGAGGATGGGAGAATCCATGACCACGGCTCTGGCGATACCGACCCGCTGTCTCATCCCGCCGCTCAACGAGGAAGGATAGTAATTCTCCCATCCCTTAAGCCCGACTCGCTCAATAGCTGTCATGGCCCTATCGAGTCTCTCCTTTTGAGGGATCCCCTTCAATTTGAGACCGAAAGCAACGTTTTGAAGGACTGTCCTATGGGGAAGCAGGCCGTAATGCTGAAACACCATAGCTACATGATCGCGTCTGAACTGGACCAATCCATCGCGGTCAAGCTGAGTTACGTCCTCTCCATCGACCACTATGGATCCAGAAGAGGGATCGATAAGACGCAGGATACTCCTTATCAGGGTAGATTTACCGCTGCCAGAGAGCCCCATGACCACGAAAACCTCTCCCCGATGGACCTCGAAGGAAATTCCTCTTATAGCGACTACCGTATCCTCCGATTCGTCAAATTCGGTTATGAGATCCTCGTCCTCGACATCGACGTCGACGGCGTCCTTGCCGTAGACCTTCCAAAGGTCTTTCACCTCTATAATCGCTGTCAACTTTCCATCACTCTCCTTGATTTTTAATTTACATCATCTCCAAAAGGAGACTGCTATCTCAGTCCTAAATTATAGCACACATTATACGAAACACATTTCTATCGCGAACAGGGGCTCTCCTTTATTCGATTATTGTCGACATCTCTAGAGAACGTGATAAATCGCAACTCTTCCCGGATTGATTTTCTGGCGTTATATATGACGATCTCCACTCCGGGGTACACCTTTTGTCTCACCGAGATAGTAGGAAAAGCACCTGACATCTGAGCCATCTGACGCCTTATGACCATCTCACGGCCTTTCCAGCCCTGAATCGCATCGGTCAAGGCCTCCTTTTTATCCTGGACTATCTTCAACCTCTCCTTCATGGAGGAAGGAACCGGATACCCTGCCTTAAACCTAGGCAATATGGCCTTCACCACCTGGTATATTCTGTTCAGCACATCCTGCCCCTTATCTATCCTAGACTCGAGGTCCGCAAGCTCTGCCTTTAGATGGGCCATCACCCCTACTTCCAGAACCGTGACGGTTCCCATCGGTGCACCTGCCACCGTCGTGTCTATTTTATCGAGAGCGACGACATGTCCGCCTATAATGCCCTTACGTCCTCTAACGGTGACCGAGCCTCCGGCCTGCAGATAGGAGTGCAGCACGTAGGACCCCACGACAACGTCCTCTCCTACCTTGATCTCACCACCCTGAATGAAGCGCGCTTCGAGGCTCCCTTTGACATCGACTCTGGAGTTTTTCCCTATTATGGAGTTAATCCTGGCGTTTCCCCCGACCGATATATCCACCGATTCAGCTGTCCCCCTGATTTCAAGATCGCCTCCGCACACGATGGAAAAGCCTTCCGCCACGTTTCCACCAACCATGACAGATCCGAAAAAATTCACGTTACCGGTCGTTAAATTCACATCACCGGGAACTACATAGACCTCTCGTACCGATATTTCCTGGCCTCTCAATACCGGCTGTCCCTGAACGGTAGCTTTAAAGACCCTCCCGTCGACGCACTCGACCCCCTTGCCGGCAGATAGCGAAAACCGTTTTGGAGGCTTCACAGGAATCTGTCTGCCATAGACATCCTTACCGGGTTCCCCCTCTTCCGGAGGATCGACATAGGCCAATTCCTCTCCGACATCGACGAAGATTATAGTTCCTCTATCCTTGTAGTCCACTTTCTTTTCTTCGTCTACCATCTCCGAGCCTTTTTCTCGAAAGGGAAAGTTATATCTTATGGATCCGTCCTTCGAAGGTTTAGGAGGAACTCCTTGAGCTGCCACCACTCTCTGCAAGGCCTTCCTCTCTCGGTTGCACTCGGACACGGCGGAAATGACGTTCTCCTCCAAAACTTCGTCTATACCATGCTCTCTCAGGGCCTGGAATATAGACAAAGACTCCAGAGGCTCCCCGTCTTCCGATGGAGGAAAAAGGTCCAAAAAAACCGTTAATCTGTCTACCGACACCCTATAGGAAAAGGATCCGTGCAGAACCTCATCGTCGGGGAGCTCTCCCTCCTCCACCAGCTTACCCAGATCGGCCAGAACCTTATCCAAAGACGACTCGGCCATGGCGACGCCAAGTGCCAGCCTTCTTTCCTCCATATCGTCACGAGATGTCATTGCAGCACCTCCCGGAGACGGGAAATAAAATCATCACACCTGAGACAGTTCCCCTGTTCAGAGTCGGCCTGACCTCAACAGGGGACTCCTCCCATCGTATTTTCTCCGCCACCCCGGATTCCAAGACCCTGGCCGATACGGGGGCAAGTTCCCTCGCGATGTCGGAAGGGATTCTGTCCAAAGACAGGGACAAAAGTTCTTCCCTCCCCATGTCCAGCAGTTCCTCCATAGATCCGTTAAGGTGGACTATCCGTCCCACTCTGTCCAGACATAGAACCGGCACGTTAAAAGAATCCAGAACATCCTGAAGGATTTCTATACGCCCTCGTAGCTCCCTCTCTCTCAGACTATCCTCTACCAGATGGGAGATAACCTGCACCAATGACTCGAAAAGATCTATCTCTTCTCTCGAGAAAGGTCCCTCGAATAAATCCGCCCTCTCCTCCGAGTACCCCCACTCGACGGAACCTATCTTTCGCCGCCCTCTGAACAGAGGGCGGGAGAAAAGCCACCTCATGCCCTGAAATCCGGAGTTTCTAACCTCCTTGTCCTCCCAGACGATCCTGATCGACATTCTATCCGGATCGCTCACGGCCTTGGCCATGAAATCGGCGATATAGGATATCCTCTGAGCTACCGAAAGATCGCTCTCCAAAGCCACGTCCAGAGAAGCCCTGAGAGCTTCCAGATGTTCTATGCTGTACATCATGTCGCTGGCCCTCAGTTTCAGGGTTTCCTCCAGCCGTTTCCTTTCCGTCACGTCCTGAAAGACGAAAGTTACCTCGTCCTTGGAGGACCTGTACACGAAATATTCTCTCCATCCAAAAATCGAATCGTCTCTTATGGAGGTCAAAGTGTATGGCTCCGATACGCCGGTCTTCCATACTCGATAGACCGTCTCTACAAGACCAAAACAACCGCTTCCCTCCAGATCGTAACAAACGGACCTCATAAGGTAGGCGGAAAGAGGTCTTCCCACCATGGCTTCCTCGACTCCGTCCATCTTCATCGCCGCTGGGTTTACCGACTCTACGATAAGATCGTGGGCGCTCTCGTCATAGCGCAACACCATAACCCCGTTCGGTATGTTCTGGAAAAGTTTATGCAGCTGCCCCTCGGTATGGTGTTTGTGCATCGCCATAGAGATAGTCACCTGAAGCTCCCGATCTTTCACTGGTTTTATGAGATAACCGTAAGGGTCGGTACGGCCCGCTCTATCCAGGGTCAGACTATCAGAGTGAGCCGTTACGAAGATAACGGGGATATCCAGATCTCTCCTTATCTCTCCGGCAAGAGAGATGCCGTCTACCCCCTCCCCCAGTCGGATATCCATCAAAACTACGTCCGGATCGTGAGAAGCGACGGATCCGAGAGAGATATCCAAGACATCGCTCAACTCGACGGCCTCGTATCCCATCCGCTCCAATCTAGCCCTGAGATCCATCGCAATGATGATCTCGTCCTCGACTATCAAGATCTTCGTTTTGGACATTGTCAGCCTCCGTCTTCTATCGTCCTCCACCGGATGAACGGCAGAGTCTTTTTTTAATTGTAACACCCTTATCGACTCAGCCCTAAACTCCCAATCTCATGGCCTTTGGCGTATAGTAAATACAGAGCTTCAAAATTCACCAAAGAGGAGGTCCTGTACATGTGGCTCTGGGGATGTCTTACCCCTCATCCACCGATAATAGTGGATAACATCGGTGAAGGCAGACAGATGGAGGCTATCGACACGATTGAAGCGATGGAAGGTCTGGCGAAAAAGCTCTCGAATAACTTGCCGGATGCGATCTTGATCCTCTCGCCCCACTCGTTCTCGTTCAGGGGATTGACCATATCGACCGGATCTACCTATGAAGGAGACATGGGAGGATTCGGCCATCCTGAGATCTCGATGAACCTGGACGGAAATCTAGAGGCCGTCGAAGAACTGGTCTCGTTCCTAGACGGGAAGATACCCATACGTACGTACCACAACAAAATTACCCCTCTCGACCACGGAGCATTCGTCCCCTTCTGGTTTTTCAGAAAGAGATGGACCAGTATGCCCCCCGTGGTTCTGGCAAATCCTATAGGACTGACCCGGGAAGAGGCCTACGAGATGGGAAAAGTTCTTTCGACTATGACGGGAAAAAGAAGCTGGGGATTGGTAGCAAGCGGCGACCTCTCTCACCGTCTGACGCCGGACGCCCCTGCGGGATACTCCCCGGACGGCAGAATACTGGACGAACGTATCGTCGAATCCCTTATAAAGGGAAAAACCGATCCCGTAGATCGGATGAACCCAGAGACTATATCGCGAGCGGGAGAATGCGGCCTCCGTTCCGCCATGGCCCTCATAGGACTTATAGGAGCCCCTATGGACGTTCTCTCATACGAAGGCCCCTACGGCGTCGGCTACTGCATCGCATTGGGAACGGTCGATAAACCAAAATCCGGTACGACGAAAACTCACCCTGCGGTAAGATTGGCAAGGTCTACCCTCGAGTACTTTCTCGACGGGAAAAACAGACAAACGGATGAAACGACAAACAAGGAACTATCGCTACCAAGGGCTTGTTTTGTGTCGCTCAAAAAGAGAGGGCAGTTGAGAGGATGTATCGGCACCCTCTCCCCTGTGAGAGCTTCCCTGGCGAAGGAGATAGAATCCAACGCCATAGCCGCCGCCACATCGGACCCGAGGTTTCCCCCGGTCACCTCGAAGGAGCTCAAAGAGATAACCATATCGGTGGACATACTCTCCGAACCCGAAAGGGTTACGGATAAAGAGCAGCTGAACCCTAGAATCTACGGCGTCATAGTCTCCAAGGGTTCCAGACGGGGGGTTCTGCTTCCGGATCTAGAAGGAGTGGATTCAATCGACGATCAACTATCCATAGCCGTGGCCAAGGCCGGGTTGGCATACACCGACGACCTGGAAATAGAGAGATTCACCGTCGAGAGGCACGGGGAATCCGATGAAGAGTGAGGCTCTATGGTGGCATCCAGAGGGGGATGGCATCATATGCGATCTATGTCCCCACAGCTGTTTCCTGAACCCCGGCGACAGCGGTTTCTGCTCTGTCAGAAAAAACGAGGGCGGAGTACTGATGGCACTGAATTACGGAGAAATCTCCTCCGTAGCGATCGATCCGGTGGAGAAGAAGCCCCTGTTCCACTGGCACCCGGGAGAACCGATACTCTCTCTGGGAAGCGTGGGATGCTCCATGAACTGCCCGTTCTGTCAGAACTGGCGACTCACTAGGTTTGACGGTGCCCCCCCTACGACCGACATGTCTCCCTCCGACATATCGGACCTGACGGACCGAAGCGGGACCGACCTAGTTGCCTTCACCTACAACGAACCGCTTGTCTCCTACGAGTTCCTCATCGACATCTTGCCCATGCTCAGGAAAAAGGGCAAGAGAACGGTCCTGGTCACAAACGGACAGATCGCCCCAGCTCCCTTGAAAACTCTCCTGCCATCGATCGACTGTGCCAACGTGGACCTGAAGACCTTCAAAGAAGACACGTACGCCAAAATGGGCGGAAGTCTCGAAGCTACGAAATCCACGATAAAAGCTATGCACGAAAAAGGAATTCACCTGGAGATCTCCTGGCTGGCGGTTCCCGGGATCTCCGACGATATTGAAGAATTCGAGAGAATGCTCCGGTGGCTGAGCGATCTGGACCCGGCCATACCTCTCCATATAAACCGGTACTATCCAGCTCACAGATGGGACGCCCCTGCCACCGACGAAAGGCTGATGGACCGGATGGCGGACCTAGCCTCCTCGAAGCTCCTGAGGGTCTATCAGGGGAACAGGGGACTAGGCTCCATCACCAGATGCCTGATCTGCGGAGCACCTCTGATAAAGAGGGCAAACTATCGGGTCGACGCTATGGGGCTACTTGAGGACGGACGATGTTCCGAATGCGATGCCCAATCGGACATAATCGTTCACTAGGCTTGACCTTACCCTTAGGGAAAGGTCTAACATACTATATAAACGGGAGGGATGCACCGCAGCGAGTGTCCTTCACTGCGGACCCTACGAGGGAATCCAGGCGGCCTACAGAGCACTGTACGACTGGATAGGAGAGAACGGCTACGAGAAGACGGGGCCGGACCGGGAGGTATACCTGAATTGCCCCGATACGGTGCCGTCTCTCGCGGATCTCCGAATGGAAATAGCCGTTCCGGTGATAAAAAAAGCCTAACCGCCGAGAAGCAGACAGGCCCTCGGCAGCGCCCTCTCCAACACCCTTATCGCCGTCTTCAGCTCGCCGATCGAAAGCCTCTCGTCCGGACCGTGATCCAGTCCTGAATCTCCCGGACCGTAAGCCGCCATCGGAACTCCCCACGGGGCCACCACGTTGAAGTCGGCGGTTCCCCCCTTGGCAAGTAGTCTGGGAGATAATCCTTCCTCCCTGACGGAGGTAGATAAGGCCCTTACCACGGGATCCCTCCTGTCGGACATATGGGCCGATACCGATTGCCGTACCGACATATCCACCGCTCTGGCGGAACAGATCTCTTGAAAACTCCGAGCGAGCGACAATGGATCGGCTCCCAATGGAAGGCGAACGTCAAGGTCTATAGAGGCACACCTTTCACCTTTCTCCACCCCATACATGGAGGCCACGGCGGCGGAGTATCTTCGAATTATCGGACCATCCTCGTCCATCGACTCGACCATCCTGAGGATCTCCGACGCCGACGAGAGGGTCTCGGTGAGAGGACCGGAGCCTCCGCTCCTATGGGCTCCTCCGTCGGAGGCCTCTAGACGAAGGAAGATGCAGCCCCGATAAGCCAACGTGACACCATCCCCTCCAGAGGGCTCTCCGATGATGCAGCCCAGAGGAGCTTTTCTGCTCTCCATTACGTACCTGGCCCCTCTGGAGTCCCTTTCCTCTCCGACCGCTGCGATCAACGTGTATCGCCAACCGTCTGGAACGATGGCACGACCTCCCGCCAAGGAGAACGACGCCAGAGGTCCCTTGGCGTCGACCGAGCCCCTCCCCCACAGGACGTCCCCTTCTACCTCGGTTTTCGGACCTCCAGGCACTGTGTCTATATGACCCATCATCAACAGCTCCCTGGGACCGGTCCCCCTGGACGCCACGACGTTGCCGACCTCGTCCCGTACCACCGACTCCCAGCCCAATGCAGGAAGTCGAGAGGAGAGAAGATCACTGCAGCTCTCCTCATCTCCGCTCTCGCTTCTGCACTCGACCAACTCCCTGAGAAAGCCTCCGTCACCTTCGATCCAACTCATGACAGACCTCCTCCAAAACATGGACGACTTCGTCGAAATGGCTCCTCTCCGCCACGAACGGAGGCAGAAAGCGAAGCACCTTGGGGCCGGCGGGAAGAGCCAGGACCCCTCTGTCCTGAAGCATTCTGACAAACTCGGTAGAACGCCTGGCCGTCTCGATCCCCACCAGAAGCCCCAGTCCACGGACACCCCTAAGTTGAGGGGAATCTATTCCCTTGAGAGCCTCCATGAAATCGGCTCCCTTGCTCTCGGCCTGAAGAGGATATTTTCGTTCTTCCAGAAGATTCCAGGCGGCCAAGCCGACCGCCGAAATGAAGGGATTGCCACCGTATGTCGTGCCATGCCCACCGGGAGGAAAGTCGCCTATCGATCCCTTCCATATCATGGCCCCGACAGGAAGCCCTCCTGCGAGCCCTTTAGCGAGACACAGGATATCCGGGTCAAGCCCTACCATAGAGGAAGCCAGAACGGAACCGCAACGTCCCCATCCAGACTGAATCTCGTCTGCAACGAGCATCGCTCCGTTTTCCCTGCATCTATCACTCAGAGCTCTACCGTAATCGGGATCCATCGGATAGACTCCGCCCTCCCCTTGAACCGGCTCGACGAAGACCGCCGCCGTATTTTGATCGACGGAGTCCAAAAGTTCCTCGGAAGAGAGATGCTCCACCGGGATAAGTGAAGACATCCAGGGTTTTCTGTACTTGGGGTTGAAGGTCAGCCCCAGGGCCCCCAGTGTTCTGCCATGGAAACCCATCTTCAAGGCCAATATCCTGGACCTGTCCGAACGGGCCAACACCAACTTCAAAGCCGCCTCGACTGCCTCGGTTCCGCTGTTGCACATAAAGGCCTTCCCGTCTGGGAGCAAGGACCTCAAAACCGATAGAAAACCGTCTCTGGAATGAGAATCTATCCCTAGACCTATTGACCATGGACTTCGAGAGGCAGTTTCAACCGCCGAGATCAACTCGGGATGACAGTGTCCGAAAAGAGACGATCCGTGACCGGCCATAAAGTCGATATATCGTTTTCCCCCGTCGTCGACAAGCTCAGCCCCCTTCCCGGAGGCCATCTTCAATCCTCTTCCGCCGTACAAGCCCGACATATGGTAGTCCCCCTTCCCTCCAAAGCCCCGGACAAAGGAGATTCGACCCGACTGTCCGATAAAATTACCTTCTCCACGCCGCCCTCAAGAGCCTCCTGGACCGCCACCATTTTTCTCTTCATATTGCCCTTTGACAGGGAGAGCAACTCCTCCAAGGTTCCCGAGCGCATCAAAGACGAGGGATCTTCGACGTCCTTGAGAACCCCCGGAACGTTGCTCAGTATCACGAGAACGGAAGCGTCCAGAGACGCCGCGGCAAGAGCGGCTAAACGATCGCCATCCACATTCAGTAGACCTCCGTTATCCTCATCCACCGCTAAAGGGGGCATCACCGGTATCGCCCGGGCTCTCCAGGTTGCATCCACGGCATCGCCGAAGAACCGTCTTACCGAACCGCTCCTGTTTCCCCTCAACACCATTACTCGACCGTCCTCCACGCTTCTCAAGGCGTCCTTCGCCTTTGCAGTGGCGCCGGAACCATCGCTGGGCCACACGGGACAAGCGGGGATTCCCATGGACCAGAGGGACGAGACCAAATCGATGGAGACGGAAGAACAGGCTCCCTCGAAAAGCGCCATCTCTCTCTTACCGGTGAAACGGCTCCTGAATCCGCTTGGACTGTACACGTACTTGGGCTCTATGCCCGAGGAGAGACAGAGCTCCTCCATCTTTCCGCTGCCTCCGTGAACGAGCAACCATTTTTCTCCCAACGCCGCCCGTTCGGAAAGCTCCCGCAGAAGCGGCATAGGGTCGTTCCCTCTGGCACCACCTATCTTGACAACTCCTTTGAAGTTCAACCTCATCGCCTCCTAGGCGGGATAGAGGGGAGATGTAAGCAACCCCGTCGTCTCATCGAGCCCCAACATCAGGTTGGCCGCCTGCACCGCCGTGCCGGAGGCTCCCTTCATCAGGTTGTCCAGAGCGGACACGATCAGGAGTCTCTTGCCGTCCTCGTGGAGGACGAACCCCACCGATGCGGAGTTGCTGCCCAACACGAATCTGGGATCGGGAAGACGAAGATGACTGGGTCTGGCGGGACAAAGAGACCAAAAGGGATGTCCTTCGATCGCCTTTCTGTAGGCCTTCCACAAAACAGCTTCCTTGATCGGTTCGGTCAGGAAAACCTGGGCCAGCATCTGAACTCCTCTCACCATCTCGACGGCTGTCATGGTCATTGAAAGCTTTTCCTCCGGCAATCCGATCTCCTGGATAACCTCCGCCAGGTGTCTGTGCCTGAAGGGCTCGAACACCCTCATGGTCCTGGTCCTATAGGGATGATGAGAACCCTTGCTGGGAGATGCCCCGGCCTCGGAGGAACCGACCCTCATCTCCATTCGAACCGACTCGACGAGACCTGTAGAAGCCAGAGGGGCCAGGCCGAGAATTGCACACGAAGCATTGCATCCTACGCCACTGGTCAAGGACGCCCCGACCAAATCCTCTCTATGCAGCTCGGGAAGACCATACACGGCTTCCTGAAGGTACTCGGGCGCCCCGTGCTCCAACCCATACCACCGAGAGTAATCCGCAGGATCCTTGAGCCTGAAATCTCCGGACAGATCGACGACAGGTATACCCCTTTCGCGATAGTCGACCGCAATTCTCCAGGCCCCTCCGTGAGGCAGTGCAAGAAAAACCAAGTCGCTCTTAAGCTTCAGAGCCTCCTCAGGAGACGAGTAGACCACGTCGGGATAACAGCCTCTGAGATGAGGATGGTCGTGCCAGACTGTCTTTCCCGGAGACCTTCTGGACACGGCGGCGACCACCGTCATCCCATCGTGACCGGAGAGAATCCTCAAAAGCTCTCCTCCGGCCATTCCGCTGGCCCCCCATACGATCACCTCGAACATATCAGAGGCTCCCTTCCATAAGTGAGATGCAGTGATCCACCAACATCCCGGCGACGTCCACTTCGGTACCCTCGACCGACCCGTGAAACTCGGCTTGCCCGTTGACCTCGTTGACCGACCATCCCTGATCGTCGTGAAACAGATCCACGGCCAAAAGATCGCCATTGAACACGTCGTGGACCTTTTTCAGCACATCCGCCATGGTTTGATCGATCTCCATTCCCTCTACGTCTCCACCTCTTGCGGTGTTCGTTATCCAGTGACGGCTCTTTCTCTTAATGGCCGTTATGGGCTTTCCTCCCAACACCAGAGCCCTGACATCGTATCCATCCTTTTCCACGTATTCCTGAATGAAGAAAGTCTGATGCTGAGGACCCATGAAGGACTTATGTTCCACTACAGTCTCAGCCGAATCCACGTCGTTGACCTTGGAAAGAAGTCTGCCCCAGCTGCCGACGGGCGGCTTGAAAACAACGGGAAACCCCATGGACTCGGACGTCTTCACCGCTTCTTCCGGAGAGAAAGCCACTGAATAGCGAGGCTGTCTTAAACCGGCCATATCGAGAAGTCCGGCGGTAAAGACCTTGTCGCCACAGGCCTCTATGACCGAGGAATGGTTGACCGTACGGACACCTCGAGATTCTAGAAGGCGTGCGATCGCGAGATTGTGGGCCTGAGAGACGCAACGGCAGAGGACGACGTCGTTCTCACCTACCTTAAGTCCCTCCGGCCAGGAGATTCCTCTCAAATCCACAAAATTGCACCGCACTCCCGTTTTATCCGCCGCCTTTTTGAGAAGTTTCTCCTCCGTTCTCAGACGACTGTACAGAATCCAAAGCTCGTTCATAGGCTATTCGCCCCAGTCCTCCTGGATCTCAGGAGCCTCCTCCACCTTGAGGGGATCCAGACTCACCAGCTCGAGCTCCGTTCCACAGTCGTCGCATATAAGCAACTCACCTATCATGGCATCGTCAGGAAGAGCCACGCTGCCTTCGCACACTACGCAAGATACCTTCATTTCAGTTTCCTCCTTCTGAGAAATATAAAATATTGTTTAGCATGGCAGGTATAATACACTCCACATAATGCACTGTCAAGCACTAGAGCCCAACAAAAGAAACTTATGTTCCTTAAGTCAATGTCCATTAGATAGACGAAAGGCCTCCATCCGCCCTTAGAAAGAGCGAATGGAGGCCTACTTCAACCCGCATCAACAAACGGGCAATTAACCTCTAGACTTATTTTTGGACTTGGCCAATTTTCGGGCGTTCTTTATCCCTCCGACCTCCTTATACATGGAGGAATTTTTCTCCGCCTCGATCTGCTTGGAATTCAAACCTTCGTATTTTGCTTCTCTCTTCAGTTTCATGTAACTGGCAAATCGATCTGGAGAAAGAGAGCCTTCGTCCATGGCCTTACGAACGGCACATCCTGGCTCTCCGTTATGACTACAGTCTCTAAATCTACATTTTACGGCAAGACCCTCCACGTCCTCGAAAGCCCTGGAAAGATCGAGACCATCTATGCCAAGCTTCCTCATTCCAGGGGTATCTATCACGATACCTCCACCGGGCAAGATCACCAATTCCCGTCTGGTCGTAGTATGTCTGCCCTTGTGGTCTCCTCTTACACCCTGAGTCCGGAGGAGTTCGCTACCGGCCAACCTATTTATCAAGGTGGACTTTCCCACTCCCGACGATCCTATCAAGGCTACGGTCTTGCCGGTGCCATATATCCCTTCACCGATTCGAGACCGTCCTCGGTCAATCCGGACGAGACCAAAACATCGCAGCCACATACGACCGAGCTCAAATCGGAAAGCCTTCCTGGGAGATCTTCACAAAGATCCGCCTTGGTCAACACGACCACCGGAGGAACTCGAGGATAAACTCGAGCCCCTCCCGAAAAAACGCATGACTTTCAACCAATCACAGGGCATCTCTAAAGACGCTACTCCTAGGAGACTCGGTCGTGAGTTTTTAGAGGTACCCTACAGTATTCCCCTATTGTCTCCGTATCTGTTCAGGCTTTCCACTGGCAAGAAATCGTTTTCGATCTCCCTTATATGGTCAAGCCTGACCACTTCGGCGAATTCGGCAAAGTCCATGGACAGGGAGACCGTGGAGTCGGACAGCCCGTTCTTTCTCACATCGGACATGACGTCCAACATGGCCTTAGCCCCTGCAAAAAGGGGGGTCACAGGATACATGAGATACTTGAAACCCATCTGCTCGGCCACTGAAGGACTGACTAGGGGGGTGCGGCCTCCCTCCACAAGGTTCAGCATAAGGGGAACAGGGACTTCCTCTACCGCTATCTCCATCTGATCCAGCGATTCCAAGGCCTCCACGAAGACCATGTCCACGCCGAGATCGGCCGCCCTTTTGGCACGACTAAGCGCATCCTCAAGGCCATTGACCGCCACGGCATCGGTCCTGTAGACGATCAGTGCCGATCTATCCTCCTGGTCTCGGGCCGACATGGCCGCTCGCAGCTTGCCCATCATCTCATCCTCCGAGATGACCGCTTTTCCGGACATATGCCCGCATCGCTTCGGTATAACCTGATCCTCCACGAACAGCCCGGCCGCTCCGGCCCAGATATACTCTCTAACGGTCCTGTCCACGTTTACGGCGTTGCCGAAACCGTTGTCTCCGTCGCCTATTACTGGAATATCCACCGCATGGACCATCCTATAAAGCTGGTCTCTCATCTCACCGAAGCTAAGGAGCCCGACGTCCGGTTTGGCAAGGAGAGAGGCCGCAGTTCCATAGCCGGTATGCTGTAAGACCTCGAAACCGGCTATCTCGCAGATACGGGCGCTCAATGCGTCGAACACCCCGGGAGCTACTATGATACCGGGACGTTCCAGCCTCTCTCTGAGCCTTTTTCCCATTCCCAAGATCCTCTCACCCCTCGCAGGAAAGGCTGCTGCATCCGGCCCTGTAGGAGGACATGTGGCTGTTCACCGGAAGCCCCATGGTCTTCATTCTATCGGCTACGGCAAGGACCCTTTCCACGTCCACTCCACTGGCGACACCTACACGGTCGAAGAAATTGACCATATCCTCGGTGGCAGAGTTTCCCGCCGCTCCGGGTGCGAAAGGACATCCTCCAAGACCGCCGGTAGCCGAGTCGAACCGGTAAAACCCCATTTCCATAGCGGCCATAGTGTTGATTATAGCCATGCCGTGGGTATCGTGGAGGTGGAGAAAGAAAGGATAGTCCCCGAAGACCTTTTTTATCTGCGACAGAGTCAAACTTAGATAGATCGGATCGCAGGTGCCTATGGTGTCGGCAAGGGTAACCGTACCCACTCCAATCTCCATAGCCTTCTCGACTATATTCACTACGGCATCAGGAGAGATAGCCCCCTCGAAGGGACACTGAAAGGAGGTAGCCACCGAAAGTCCGAGCTCCACATCTCCGCAGAGAGATTTGACCTCTTTCAACTCGGCCAGAGACTCCTCTATGGTCCTCCTGGTGTTTGCCCTGTTGTGAGAGGCGCTGGCGGAGAGCACGAAGTTCAGTGAGTCGGGAGAGACCTTCAGTGCGTTCTCGGCTCCTCTGACGTTGGGAACCAAGACGACGGACTTTACCTTCCCACTCCATCTCTCGTTGAAATGGGTCATGACCTCCGAGGCATCGGACATCTGAGGAATGGCCTTGGGACTTACGAAGGAAGTCACCTCCATAACGGATACGCCGGTCTCGGCCATAGCGTCGATCAGGGCGATCTTGTCCTTCGTGGAGATCTTTTCCTTTACGCTCTGGAAACCGTCTCTCGGACAGACCTCTCTTATCTCCACCCTGGACGGTAAACTCCCTCTGATCATCACAAAACCCCCTCGGAACGAAGCAGCTGAAGATCCGTATCGCCTATTCCAAGCATCTCGCCGAATACCTCCCGGTTGTGCTCTCCGAGGATCGGGGATGCAGTCCTTATACCGGCGGGCGTCCCGGAAAGCTTTATGTGGTTGCCGGTAAGAGTAGTCTTTCCAGCCACCGGATGCTCCACAGGCACGAACATCTCCCTATCTCCCGCTATGTGCGGATCGCTGGTCACCTGGTCGATGGACATTATCGGAGCACAGGGTATCCCCGCCTGATCGATCAGTCGACAGGCGTCCTCCACCGTGTGCTTTTCGGTCCACTCTTCGACTATTGGTTTTATCTCCTCATGATGCGCCACCCTGTCCCGAACCCTCAGATATCTGGGATCCTCCGCCAGATCGGGACGCTCCATAACCTCGCACAGACTCTGCCACAGCTTGTCGTTAGCGGCTCCTATCACCAAACCTCCGTCCATAGCCTTGAAGGAATCGTAGGGATAGGTCGATTCGTAGCGGTTTCCGATCCTCTGAGGAACCCTTCCCTCCACGAGATAGATCATGTTTATTATCTCCAGGCTGGCAACTGCCGAGTCTACCAGGGCGACGTCCACCTTCTGCCCCACGCCGGTCAATTCCCTGGAGTTTACCGCCGCCAATATACCTATGGCGCAGGAAAGCCCGGCCAGCACGTCTCCCATGGCGGTTCCGGTTCTAGTGGGCTCCCCTCCGGGCCATCCGGTAGTGCTCATCAGGCCGCTCATGGCCTGGGCTATTATGTCGTAGCCCGGTTTCATCTTATAGGGACCGGTGTGGCCGAACCCGGAGACCGCCGCGTATATTATCCTGTCGTTGACCTTTCTCAGCTCTTCGTATCCAAGTCCCAGCTTCTCCATGGTTCCAGGACGATAATTTTCGACCACTAGATCGGCTTTCTTCACCATATTTAGGAATATTTTCTTGCCTTTCTCGGACTTGAGATTTAGGGTGACACCTCGCTTGTTGCGATTCAGGTTCATGTAGTAGGCGCTTTCGCCGTTTACGAACGGCCCCATCTGTCTGGTATCGTCCCCCGTATCGGGACGCTCTATCTTGACGACGTCGGCCCCCATATCGGCCAGCAACATGGTACAGAAAGGGCCAGCCAAGACCCTGGTAAGATCGAGGACCACCAAATTGGACAAGGCACCTTTATTCAAAACCGTCACATCTCCTTTTCAGCAAAAAACTTTATACCGGCAACGGACTTTCTCCCCACTCGCTAAGGGGGATCAGTGCATCACGGAAGGTAACCAGATGCTTAAAGACGGGAAAGCCATTACGACGACGAGCATAAAGGCCAGAAGCAGCATGAAGGGCAGCACGCCGGAGATGATCTCTCCCATCGTTATATCCTTTCTCAACCCGTTTATTACGTAGAGGTTCATCCCTACCGGCGGGGTTATCAGTGCCATGGTCATGTTAACCGTCAATATAATGGCATACCATATGGGATCTATATGAAGGGCCATCAGAATAGGGGTGACCAGAGGCATAGTCAACAGGACGATGGACACCGTCTCCAGCACCATACCGAGGATTATCATCAGGAAGTTCATTGCGATGATGAACATCATCGGAGAGAGGTTGTTCTCTATAATCAGCTCAGTAAGCTTTTGGGGAATCATAAGCAAGGTCATGACCCTGCCGAACAATATGGCTCCGGCTATAACCATGGCTATCATGCAGGAAGTTCCAAGGGCCTTCATGCAGATGGAGGGAATATCCTTGAACTTGATGGTCCTGTATATAACCAGCGTAATAAAGAGACTGTAGACCAGACCTACCGCAGCGGCCTCGGTCGGTGTAAAAGCTCCGGAATAGATTCCACCTACCACCAAAATAGGAAGTATGATGCCCCATATATTTCTGGCCGTTATGGAAAGACGTTCTTTCCAGGAAGCCTTAGGCATAGGGGTGAAACCGCCGTTTTTGCTTTTTATGACCGAATAGACCACGAAAATGGCCGTCAGTATCAACCCCGGGATTATTCCGGCGATGAACAATTTGCCTACCGACTCCTCTGTGATGGCTCCATAGAGGATGAGAGGTATGCTGGGAGGAATGAGAATACCAAGGGTTCCACCAGCCGCCAACAAACCGAGGGTAAACTTTTTATCGTAGCCCCTGTCCAGCATGGCCGGATAGGCAACCATCCCTATGGTCGCCGCTGTGGCGGCGCTGGATCCGGTTATTGCGGCGAAGAAGGCACAGGCGAGTATGGTCGCTATGGCCAATCCTCCAGGAAGATGTCTAACCCAGGCGTTCATAACCTCAAAGAGATCGTCCCCTATCCGCCCGTCCAAAAGGACCTGACTCATAAGCACGAAGAGAGGGATCGACAGAAGGACGAACCCTTCCAGCGAGGTGAATATCGACTGAGACAGGATCTTCATGGGAAGATCGTATAGCAGAGTCAACAATACCGATGTAGCTCCCAGGGAAAAGGCGACCGGCATCCCCATGAAAAGAACCACCAATAAAAGCAGGATCACGAACATGAAGGAGCCCATCAGTGATTTACCTCCTGAACCGAATCTCTCTCGCCGGTCCTGATGAAAGCGATCTCCTCTATGATCAGGACGACGAACTGAAGAGCGAGCAAGGTGAATCCGAGGAACAGCGCGGATTGAGGAATCCAGAGGGGCACGTGCAGAGGCGTAGGAGAATGTTTCTGGTACTTGACCGCACTCTCTATCATGTCCCATCCCTGGACGGCTATCTCCGAACAAAACAGGGCTCCGAAAAAGCTCGTGAGGACTTTAAGCTTGCTCTGAGCTTTGGGAGAAAGCTTGACGGTAAGAAGATCGATGTTGACGTGCTTGCCCTTCTGAAGCGCGTAGGAAGCTCCGCCGAACATACACCACATGAAGATATAGACCGAGACCTCCTGTGTCCATATGGTCGGAGAGTTGAAGAAATATCTCCGCACGACCTCGTAGAAGAGGATCAATCCCATCACCAGCGTCCCTATTCCGCAAAGCCACCCCATCGCGGCGCTGAGACCGTTGATCGTCTTTTTATATAATGTGATCATCATAAATCCCTCCAAAGGATATTTCGAAATAAGGCGGGAAGCGAACTTCCCGCCTTACCTCCAAACGACCACCTAATTCGATCCCAAGGCGATCTCGACGAGCTTTTTACAAAGAGGGGTCTTTTCCATGAATCCGGATCTTACCGGCTCGGTAGCCTCTATAAAGGCCTCTCTCTGATCAGCGTTTAACACGGTGATCTCCAGCCCCGCATCGGCTATGACCTTCTGAGCGTCCTTCTCCGATTGGGCTATCTGTCCGCGAAGCCACTCTTCTGCTTCGGCACCAGCCTTCTTTAGCATCTCCTTTTCCTCGTCGCCGAGCTCGTCCCACCATTCCAGGTTACACTGGACTACAAACTGAGCCGTCGTATAGTTACACACTGTTAGATAGCTCTGGACCTCGAAGATCTTTCTGGAAACCGCCGCAGGCATACCGGTAGTAGCTCCGTCCACCGTCTTACGCTGAAGAGCCATGTACATCTCGGAAGAGCTCATAACAACCGGAGTTCCACCGAGGGCGGAGACTGTCTCGGCCGTTCCGTTACTGAAGGTCCTTATCTTGAGCCCCTCAAAATCGGTGGGAGTCACAAGGGGCCGCTTGCTGTTGAAAAACTGCACGAAACCATAATCGGCCCAAAATAGATCGGCAACGCCCTTTTTCTTAAACTCTTCGTTCAGCAGCTCTCCTGCTCCTGCTTCTATGAATTTTTTTATAGAGTCGAGCTCCTTGAATACGAAGGGCATCTCGAAAACGTCGGTGGCGGGGATCATACCGGACCACTTATTTACCGGAACTAGGGCTATAGGTACCAGATTCTCCTGAAGGGCTTCGACAACCTCGGTATCCTTGAAGAGCTGGGCCGAATGGAAAACCTTCACGGTTGTCTTGCCTCCGGAATATTCCTTTACCTTATCGGCAAAGAAATCCAATGCCTTTGATATATGATGTGAAGGCGGTAGCTGGTTGGACAGTTTGATGTCGTCCGCAACCGCGGACGATACGGGCATAGCTAGAATAACCGCGGTAACTGCGAGACACAGGGTCGTACGTATCCGTGCATTCATAGTATTACCTCCGTCGAATTAACGTCCACAAAACCTAAGACCTAGAGCACCGTTTGTTCTATCCTCTCACCTCCCTTTTTTCCTGTTAAGAACCGTATTTCTACGGGCGAAATAACTGTACCTGCGGTCGACGGTCAGTTTTTCCAGATCTCCAGCTGCGAGGTTTTCTACTATGGAATAATGTAGTCTAACCAGATCCGCTAAAGTCTCCGCTTCCTCCAATTCTCTGAGAAGGGCAAGATGAAGTTGACAGTAAAGGGTCTCGAGAACCTTCGCGGTCCATACCCTTCCGGAAAGCTCGGCCAAAGACCTGTGGAAATCGAGGTCCTTATCGCAGAAGGCCTTTATCTTCTCCTCTCGACTTCCATCTCCCTCGCATATCTCTAGCAAATTTTCCAGTTTTTCCTGGAAGGACTCTCGCACCTCCGGAGTGAAAAGACCTTTATCGATTATATCCCTGAAGACTAGCTCCTCCAGGACCACCCTCATCTCGTAGAGTTCGTCCAGCTCTTCCTTTGAGAAAAGCCTCACCTTGACGCCCTTTCTAGGCATGGAGACAACCAATCCCATCATCTCCATCTGTTTCAAGGCCTCTCTGACCGGAGCCCTGCTCACCCCTAAACGTTCGGCTATCTCCGCCTCTCTTATAAAGACCTCGTCTTTAAATTCGTCTGAGACGACGACCTCTCTCCTGAGATAATCAAACATCTGACTGCTCAAAGTCACGTATTTCAAAGATTCCGCTACCATATCGAGCCTCCCAGTATCCCGTATCCTGTCGACCAGATGATTAAAGTATATTCACATCTATCTATCTGTCAAGCCCCAAAAATCCGACATCCATAAATTTCCAAAAAAGAGGACGAGTCCGATCGGACTCGTCCTCTTTCATCCCCTTAAACACCGTCATTTCCGTGGATCGTCCTCCAAGGCATCCTCGATCTCCTCCGGATGAAGCAGGAGATGCCTCACCAGATGAGACCTGCTCACTATGCCTACAAGCTGGCCGTCTCGCAAAACCGGAGCTATTTTTATGTTTTCCTTTATGACTCTATTTGCCACATAAAAATCGCTGTCGTCTTCGTTGAAGGTTATCACGTTCTCCTTCATGTACTTACTCACCGGATCGTCGGCTATATCCCTCAGGCGGGAGCTGAACTGGCCGTAATCGGGAAGAAAGGAAGAATCGTGAAGCATATGGGCATAGCCCGGGAGGGCGGCCTTTATTATGTCTTTTTCGCTTATGAAGCCTATCACCCTGTTGTCCTCATCCAAAACGGGAAGCCCCGAGGCATTGTGATGATAGAGGATCTCTATGGCCTCCGAAACGGGACAGTCCCCCGACAGGGCGGTCAGATCCCTGTCCACCAGCTCTCCTACCTTCATGGTACCCCCTCCTACTAGGAGCGAAAGCCCCTTTTGTAAATATACTCTCCCTCAGGTTTTTTCTCAATAAGTGGCCACGTTTCTGTACGTGACGAACAGAAACACGCTGGCCACTGCGAGAGATATGAGGACCGTCTTTATCCCAACCACAAAGAAAGAACCGAAGGAAATGCGAAATCCGCTTCTGCCAGCAAAATCTGCCATGACCGCATTTGCCGCGGCACCTAGATAGCTGCCGTTGCCTCCCAGACAAGAACCCAGCGCTAAGGACCAAAAGAGAGGATCCGGAGGCATTCCGGCACTCTTGGCCATCTCGCTCACTACGTGTACGAACATGGCGGAAAAGGCTACGTTGTTTATAAAAACACAGGATAGTCCTGAAATCCAGAGTATACCCAGTATCATAGCCATAGGGCTGTAGCTCAAAAGATCGGTCAATATCTCCGCCAAGGACAGGATAACCCCGTTTTCCTGAAGTCCTCCGACGAGTATGAAAAGAGACACGAAGTAAACTATGGTGGGCCATTCCACCTCTTGATGAACTATCTCTCCATCGTCCAGATGAGACGTAGCCAAGAGAACCCCTGCTGCGAACAGAGCCACGACCGAGGCGTTGAGTCCCAGATGGTGATGGAACAGAAAGCCCAAAAGGACCATGAACATTACGAAGCCAGCCCGGACCATCAGTTTCTTATCCTTTATGAGCTTGGACTCATCGACCTCCTTAAGCCGGTTCGTAGCGGCGGGATCGGGGTTCAGATCTTTTCTGTAGTGCAGACAGAGAAAAACCATCGAGATCACCCACACGACGGTGACCACCGGGCTCAGATGGAGCAGAAAATCGTTGAAGGAAAACCCTGCATATGATCCTACTATCATGTTCGGAGGGTCACCTATCAGGGTAGCAGTGCCTCCTATGTTGGACGCTATGACCTCGCTCATCAAAAGAGGCAGAGGGTTCATCTTTATCAGATCCGCCAAGGAAACCACCACGGGGCTGACCAGAAGGACCGTCGTGACGTTGTCGAGAAAGGCGGACAGGACCGCCGTTATGAGGGAGATGGACAGCAATATCAAGATTCCGTTTCCCTTGGTGACCTTGATGGCCTTGACGGCGATATACTGAAAGAGCCCGGTCTTGGATAGTATACCGACCACTATCATCATACCGACCAAAAGGCCCACCGTGTTGGAATCTATATACTGACTGGCAGCAGAACCGGGGACCAGACGGAACAACATCATGGCCGAGGCTCCGAGAAGAGTGGCTGTGCTGGCTTTCATCCATCCTCGAGCTATCGACAGGATCGTAACGGCGAACAGAGCCACCGCTATCCAAGCCTTTAACTCCATAGACAACTCCCCCTTTTTCACGATAGGAACGATTTGAAAGTATACGCCCCAAATGAAAAACCTTCAAGGAAAAGCAAGAAACACGAACGACGGGAGTTTTAAAGGGCAAAAACCTCGAAAATCATGGAGATAAAGCCTAAAGATGGTAACATGAAGACCAAACTTCAGCACAAGGAGTGACAGACGGTTTGAAAAGACACGGAACAATTGCGGTAACGATCGGGATTATGGTTCTTCTTATCCTAGCCGAGCCATCTTGGAGCCTTACGATAGCGACATTCAACATGGAATACTTTTCAATCTCCGGCCCCAGGGGTTATTCCCGATCGGAACGATCCCTGTTGGCCCAAAAAATAGAGGCATCTGGAGCGGAGATCGTGGCGCTCCAGGAGATAGAGGGAGACGAGACGATGAGGACCTTCGTCTCCGAGGATCTACCGGGATGGAGCTACGGAGGAAACGATACGCAGGGCAAACAGGATCTGTATTTTATATGGAAATCGGACAAAATAAGATCGATAAAACCTCTTCGACCACGCATGGTCGAAGAGAGGATAAACTGGAAGGGGAGCATCCATAAACTATTCCAAAGACCTCCTCTTGAGGGGACCTTCGAGGAGATATCCACCGAAACGACCTTCTCCGCCATAAACGTCCACCTCCGGGGCCTCAGCACCAGGGGAAACGGAAACAGACTCGACGCGGTAGCGGCGAACAACGGCATACGCCAGGCTCAGATACTCAGTCTGGGGGTACTATCGGAAAAACACGACGACCCCCTCTTCATATTGGGAGATTTCAACACGACCGAACCGACCCTGGCGCCGTTTCCCACGTTAAAACTCGAAGAAGGCTATAGCTACGACGACCTGAAATGCACCATAGACCACATAGGCTACGTAAATATTTCACCGGAATCAAACTGGGGACTAAGAGAGCTGGAGACCTCTATCCCCGAAAGATCGAGAGCGGGACGTCAACACCCGGACCACGACATGGTGATCCTGTCCATGCCTAGTTTTCCCGATCGATCAGACCTCTGAAACGGAAGGCCAGCAAGGTTATGTCGTCCGACTGCTCCGCTCCACCGACGAACGACCCTATTCTGTCCCTCACGGCCAGTACCATTTCCTTGCTGGACTTGCCGTCCATCTCCTCCAACCATAGGATCGACTTCTCCTCCCCCAGAAGCCTACCGTATCCGTCCATAGCCTCGGTAAGACCGTCTGTGTACAGAAAAAGCGTCTCTCCAGCCTTGATCTTGGCCTTACCTTCCTGGAAGGCCATTCCAGCCATCGGTCCCACCAAAGGCCCTTTGACCTTCGGCAGGAAGCCCACGGTTCCGTCACCCATAAGAAATGGAGGATTATGGCCGCCGGAGGCATATAGAAAGTTCCCGCTTTCCAGATCTATAACCGCACAGAAGACCGTGACGAACATACAGGACTCGTTGTCCACCGATATCTCGTCGTTCAGCCTCGATAAAATGGCTCCGGGCCCCAACCCCTCCTTGGCGAAGGCCCTTATGAAAGTTCTCGTCACCGCCATGAATAGAGCGGCCGGAACGCCTTTGCCGGAAACGTCCCCTACCGTTATCAATATGTGCCCGGGATCGACCATGAAGAAATCGTAGAAATCCCCTCCCACCTCCTTGGCGGGATCCAAAAGGGCATAAAGATCGAACTCCTCCATATCGGGAAAGGGAGGGAAGGTCCTGGGAACGAGGCTCAACTGGATCGAATGGGCGATGTTCAGCTCGCTCTCCATCTTTTCCCTGGCGGCGGTGGTCTCCTGAAGCTCCTCCACATAGGCAAGAAGATCCTCTCTCATGGAGGCGAAGGCTCGAGCCAGCTGAGCCACCTCGTCATCGCCGGGGACAGAGGGCAGCGACGACTCGAGATCGCCCGACGCAGTAAGCTTCGTGGCGGCACTCAGGCTCTTTATAGGACCGGTTATCGACCTCGCGATAACGGAGGATACCATGAACAACAACGCTAAACCGACCAGCCCCAGCAGAAGCTGCGACTTACTTAGGTCGTGAAGAGGTTCGACGAGGGCCCTACGGGGAAAGATGATCCCGATGGACCACCCCATATCGCCGACTGGACGATAGGCAATCCAGCTCGGCTCTCCTGTGGTAAAGTCCACCATTTCGGCAAGCCCATCCTCGCCCTTTCTCATGCTATCCCCGATATCCCACAGTCGATCATCACCTTCGGCATCGGCAATGCTGAAGATGGTCTCGTTCATGATGAGATCCCTGTCGGGATGGGAGACCACCGTCCCCGCGGAAGTAATCAGAAAAGCGTGTCCGTCGTCGAAGGACCTAAGCCCGGTCATCGTATCCGTGAGCCAATCCAGTGAAACATCGCAGGCCAGAGAGGCCATAAAGGAACCGTCGGGATCGTAGAGGGGAATACAGTAGGATATCAGCAATCTCTCGCTGCCACCGGCACCGAAATAGGGCTCGGTCCATACCGGACGCCCCAGTTCTTTAGGCAGTTGATACCAATCCCAGATCTCTCTGTCGTAACCGTCCCCTCCCAGGTTTTTCCTGTGGATCCCCCCGTCGTCCCTGTAGGCGAATGGGGCCCAACGCCTCAAACGACCGTCCTCCAGCTTAGAGGAAAATGCAAGACATACTCCTGATACCTCGGGGTGTACCTTCAAGGTCCCCTCCAATATCGAGTATACGTCGTCTTCTGACAGGTCGGACAGAGAAAGACCGACGGCCAAATCCCGCCCCACCGTTTCAACAACCAAGGGAATCCGTCCCACCTTGAATGAAGTTTCCACAGAAAGTCCCACTACCCTGGAGATCATCTCCTGTTTCAACGTGGACCTGGCATGGACGAAACCATAACCTACTATCACCAACAGAACGCATCCCGCCCCTATAAGGGTCGAAAAGATCAGCCTAGAGGCGATACTTCCCCTAATCTTCATCTTCGAACACCGTCTTCACGAAATCGTCGAAAGAGACCACCTCTCTGATAAGGGCTCTCTCCTCCATCATGAAGGCGGTGTCGAGGTAATCGGACATGGACAGTCGACCGAAGGACCAAAGGTCGGACGAATCAGGAACTATAGACGGCAGGATCGTCTCCAGCATCCGCTTCATATGAACCCTGTTGGCCGGCACCTTGGCTCTTTTAGCATATTTCATCATTATATCCACAGCTTCCTCCGGATGTTCCGCGGCGTATTTCCACCCTTCCAAAGAGGCTTTTACGAAATCACGGCAGACAGTCGGATGGTCTTTCAAAGTGGACTCGAGACAGTATATGCCGTCCTCGGGGAATCCGAATCCCTCGTCTTTTAAGGATATGACCGTCAGATCCTCCTGGCGATATCCGGCCTGAAGGATCCTGCCGTATTCGTTGTAGCTCATGGCGGAACAGGCGACGACCCCTCCCCGGAGGAACAGGTCTATCGAATAGAACTGGGGAACTATCTCGGGAGAGATACCGTGAGCGGCAAAAAACCCCCTGTAGGCTCCGGAAAAGTGGTCTCCCCACATGCTTATCCTCTTTTCATCCAGGTCAAAGATCTCAGATATACCGTCTTTCTTTTGTGCCACGAGCAGTAAATTGCCTTCGTTGACCACCTGTGCCAAATTGACGAGAGGGAGCCCTCTTTCCCGATAGACCATGGCACCGGTGAGAAAGGCTGTCACGAAATCGGCCTCCCTGCGCCTCAATGCCTCCATGGGATCTCTGTCCGGACCTCCTCTGTAGACGAAGACGTTCAGCCCTCTTCGGAGGTACATCCCCTTCTCGTAGGCCACGTAGTACCCTGCAAACTGGGACTGAGGGTACCATTGAAGATCGAGCCTTACCCCGGTCATGAAGAATTCGCTACCCCAACATAGCGAGGGTAGAAGGATCAGACAGAGAAACTCCGAGAAAACACGGAGTCTCATGTTTTTTTCACTACCAATCTAAGGCGGTTGACACCTTTTTCCCGGCTGTAGTGGGCCTCGTCCATCACCCTGCGAATCAACAGTATGCCAAGCCCTCCCTGTCCTCTTTCCTCCATAGGGGCTCTTACGTCTGGTTCGTCGGAAGAGAGAGGATCGAAGGGAACCCCTCGATCCTCGAACTCCAGAAAATAACGGTCTCCGTCGTCCGATATCCTTACAAGAAGCTCCCCCGGCGGGACTTCGTAAGCATAGGAACAGATGTTGACGACCGTTTCCTCCAGCGCCAGCTCTACATGCATTTTCCGTTTCGTCGACATATCGGCAAGGCAGGAAAAGACGAACTTTCTTATATCCTCCAAACTGCCCATATCGGCTGCAAAGCGACGCTCCTGACTTCCCATTACATGGCCTCTAAAGCTTCGTCTCTGGTGGAATATACCGGCAGAAAACTGTCGAAACCGGATATAGAGAAGACCTCCTCGACCACTCCCTTCATAGCACAGAGGGACACGGTGGTCCCATCCGTCGAGGCTTTTTTAGCTACAGCAAGGATGCTACGGAGTCCGGCACTGCTGATATACTCCAATTCCGACAGATCTATGACCATGGCCCCGACGCCCTCGCCCAACAGAGCCAAGGCGGAACTCTCGAAACCTGATGCGGTAAGGGTATCTAATCTTCCAGACACCTCTACCACCTTTCCCTTCGGGACCTCAACGCAATTAACTTCCATAGATAAGATCCTCCTTCAATTCACTGGTCCGAGACCGAGGTACACGACACCACGACGACGCCCTTGTATTCCTGCATTTCCAATACGACCACGTCGTCTTGGAATTTCATCTCTCGATCGATCCACAGGGTCACGCCCATATCCTCGATCGGCTCGTAACGATCCCGATTATAGAGAGGCTCTTCGTCCTGAACCAGGACGGATGGAACCTCGCATCAGAAACCTCTGTATGTCCCCCATCGAAGATAAAGATCGCCATCCATGTCGGAGAGGAAATCCCTTACCTTCGTAGACATGCTGAAGGACAGAGCCTCCGCCGACGAGGACATAAAGAGAACTGCCACAAAAAAGACCGCCATCAAAGAAATTTTCATCGCCTTCATCTGGAACACCCCCTGCATGAAACCGGCCATAGGGCGGCGACCTCGCCACCCTTGACACCGTAGATGAAATCGTAGAGATTAACCGTGGGACAGGCGTGATTAGGTATTATCTCCAACCTCTCCCCTATCTTGAAATCGACGTCCATATCGGAGGGTATATCGAATGAGCTGTGTTCGTCCGACTTCCTGTTCAGGTGGATCAAGGGATACCTCTTCAACACTCCATGCCCCGGGGTTCTGCATATCCCCTTATCTTGGACATAATAGGTCAGGGCCTTCGTACCCGCGTCCAGGACCACCCTATAGCTGGTTGGACGACTTATCACAGTGGCGAAGACCGAGAGAGCGCAACGATCGTAGGATCCCAACACGTTGGCCTGATCGGCGTCCATAAATATATAGGTTCCAGGCCTTATCTCCGTCACCCCGGGCAGTATCTCCCCCAACAGCAAAGAGGGAGTGGATCCTACGCTGACCTCCTCGCAGAAGATCCCATTATCCCTGATGGTCTTGGCCAGATCGATCACGGCCTGCTGGCTGTTCCGGTTGACCTCTATTACCCCTTCCCACCCTTCCACATCGTAGCTCTGCCCGTCGTGGGTATATATGCCCCTGAGAGAAAGGCCTGGGCTATTCCACACGGATCTCGCCAACTCCAAGGCCTCAGGACCAGGAGCCACTCCTGTTCTGGGGTCACCCGTATTTACGTCCAGCAGGACCTCCAATGGACGGTCGGAGTCTTTGAACCTGCCGTTCAGGATCGATATATGATCCCTGTGATCCACTGCCACGGCTATTCTACGGACCTTTCTCCGAATTTCGGCGAGTCGCTCCAGCTTGATATCCCCCACTATTTCGTTGGCCACGAAGATATCGTCGACCCCCTCTTCTGCCATTACCTCTGCCTCAGTCAGCTTCGCCACAGTTATCCCCGAAGCTCCTCTTTCGATCTGCTTCTTTGCCAGGTCTACAGATCTATGAGTCTTGACGTGAGGTCTCAATTTGACACCGAAGGAATCGGCCTTCCTCTGCATATCCTCTAGATTACTCTCCATGACCTCGATATCAACCATCAGGGACGGCGTATCGGCCATAGAAAAAATTCTCATATCGCTCACCGCCTTTCGAATACAAAACTGTACATGACCTAGGATAAAGCCTACAATTGTTTTATACCATATCGGAGGTGATGATCGTGACCCTGGATCAAGTTTTGAATCCGACCATTCCATCCTTATATCCGTTAAACGACGTCGGAAAAGCGAGAAGATTAGATCGCAAAGACAGAGACGGCAAATCCGCCAAAGCCTACGACAGGCAGGAGAGAAAAGAGATACTCCGCCAGATAGAGGACAAGATAAGTTCCATGGAGAGCTCTCTGAGAATCCAGGGGAACGGATATGTGTCATCCGTATCCCGGCGGTATATGGCCGATTCCGAGGGCAACAGATACGTAGTGGGAGCGAAAATCTCGCTGGATCCACCCAAACACCTCATGCAAGCTCTCAATATGACCTCGGAGGGATCTCCGTCTACGGATATAAACGACGAGGCAACCAATGGCAAACTCGAACCATCCGAACTCCACCCCGTAGAAAAAGAAGATGAGACGGATAATCCCCACGGAGAAGCTTACTCCAAAAGCATGAAAGTGGAGAGGGAGATGGCCAAGAGAGACGCGCTTAAGGCCTATACCTATACCAACCCGTTGCTGTCTATCTACAGAGGAGAGATCCTCTCCTTAGCCGCCTGAAAAGGGAGGTGACGCTATGTTTTTCGCCCACTGGGTGGCGCCGATCATATTGATGCTATGTGGTGCTTTCATGATAAGGATGGGATCCAGATGGTACCGTTCCGGACGTCCTCTGAAAGGAGTCCTGGACCTGCTGGTAGGTATCGCTTTTCTCATAACCGCGGCCATGCTGCCTACCATGGGATAAAAGTCCCAAAATCATAATGAGCTTAAAGACCTATGGAACAAGCCCCTCATATAGAGTACCCTAAAGCCGGAGACCGCTTATATAGTGAGTCTCCGGCTTTATAGTGAAAGAGGCCTCTGATATAATGGTTCCCTGTCTCCGCTCGAATCGGCGAGGACTAGATAAAAGAAGAAAAGGACGTGAGTAAATGGTCGGGTACATTCGCAAAAGAGACGGCAGGGAAGTTCCCTTCGAGAAAGATCGGATACGCAAAGCCGTCATGAAGGCCGCCGCAGCCGTCGACATACATGACCAGAAAATAGGAGAGGCGGTGACTCGACAGGCCGAGTCGTACCTGGACATATTCTTCAACCACGAGGGATCCCCCTCGGTCGAACAGGTTCAGGACCTGGTAGAGAAGATCCTAATAGAGAAGGGACACGCCGACATAGCCAAGGCCTACATTCTCTACAGACAGCAGCATTCCAGATTGAGAGATACAAGACAGCTCCTGGGGGGAGCCGTCGAGATGGTCGGCCAGTACCTGCATAAACTGGACTGGAAGGTGAACGAAAACAGCAACATGAGCTACTCTCTCCAGGGACTCAACAACTATATAGCTTCGGAGATCACCGCCCAGTACTGGCTCAACGAGATCTATCCGCCCTCCATAAGGGAACATCATGTGTCGGGAGATTTCCACATTCACGACCTGAGCAACCTATCGGTATACTGTTGTGGATGGGATCTACAGGACCTCCTGATGAATGGGTTCACCGGGGTAAGCACCAAAATAGGGAGCCGCCCTCCCAAACACTTCAGGAGCGCTCTAGGACAGATAGTCAACTTCTTCTATACCTTACAGGGCGAGGCCGCGGGAGCTCAGGCCTTCTCCAACTTCGACACCTATCTGGCTCCGTTCGTACAAGCCGACGGACTGTCCTATAAGGACGTGAGGCAAGCGTTGCAGGAATTCGTCTTCAACCTCAACGTTCCCACCAGGGTAGGATTCCAGACGCCTTTTACCAACATAACCATGGGCCTCACGCCTCCAAAATCCCTTAGGGACCTTCCCGCCATAATAGGAGGGTGCCTCTGCGACAGCAAACTGGGGGATTTCCAGAGGGAGATGGACATGATAAACCGGGCCTTCGCCGATGTGATGCTGGACGGCGACGCCAGGGGTAAGGTATTCACCTTTCCCATACCTACTTACAACGTAACCAACGAGTTCGACTGGGACAACGAAACGCTGGAACCGATATGGGAGATGACCGCCAAGTACGGCATCCCCTACTTCTCCAACTTCATAAACTCGGATATGAGTCCTGACGACGCCAGGTCGATGTGTTGCAGGCTCAGACTGGACAACAGGGAGCTTCGAAAAAGAGGAGGCGGTCTCTTCGGCTCCAACCCCATGACGGGATCCATAGGAGTAGTCACTTTGAACATGGCCAGAATAGGCTACCTGGCAAAGGACGAAGATGACTTCACGAAGCGGGTATACGACCTGATGGACTCGGCCAGGGAAAGTCTCGAGATAAAGAGGAAGGTATTGGAAAGCCTTACCGAGTCCAATCTGTACCCTTACTCCAAGTTCTACCTCAGAACGGTGAAGGAGGACTCGGGAAAATACTGGAACAACCACTTCAACACCATAGGGCTCAACGGAATGAACGAGGCCATGCTGAACTTCATTGGAAAGGACCTCACCGACAGAGAAGCGATCGAATGTTCAAGGAGAATAATGAACGCTATGAAGGAGAGAATGGCCGATTATCAGGCGGACAAAGAATCTCTGTACAACCTGGAGGCGACCCCCGCAGAAGGGGTGACCTATCGATTTGCCAAGGCGGACAGAGACCTGTTCGGAGACAGGATAAAGTGCGCCAATCACGAAGCGACCCTGACGGGAGCCGACCCCTACTACACGAACTCGTCCCAGCTGCCGGTAAACGCCACGGACGATATATTCGACGCCCTGGACCTCCAGGACGAACTCCAGACCGTCTACACCGGGGGAACCGTATTCCACGGATTCTTGGGAGAGAGGCTTCCGAACGGAAATGGAGCTAAGAGGCTCGTTCGTAGGATCGCCGAGAACTATAGACTACCCTATTTCACCGTCACGCCGACCTTCAGCGTCTGCCCGATACACGGCTATATCGCGGGAGAACACGAATTTTGTCCCCTCTGTGCAGCTGAAGCCGAGGCGGAAAGAGAGAGAGAAGAAGTGATTTCGTCTTGATCATCGGAGGTATAAGGAAGACCACTCTGATAGACTATCCCGAACGGATAGCCTCCATGATATTCACCAGAGGCTGTACCTTTGCCTGCCCGTGGTGTCATAACGGAGGTCTTCTCGATCAGGGGGAGGGACTGGACGAAGAAGATATACTCGACTTCCTGAGGCGCAGAATAAAAATCATAGACGGCCTGGTGATCTCCGGCGGAGAACCGACCGTCCACGAGGATCTACCCCGCTTCATATCGGAGGTCAGAAAGATGGGGCTCCTGATAAAATTGGACACTAACGGCAGCCTGCCAGATCGCCTGGAGCCCCTTTTGGATGAAAAACTGGTCGACTACGTCGCTATGGACGTAAAGGCTCCTCTGGAAGACTACTCCGCTGTTGCAGGAGTCGGAGGGTTCGAGGATGCGATAGTCCGCAGCATAGAGATGATTATGAAAAAAGCCCGGGATTACGAGTTCAGAACGACCTTCGTGCCGGGGTTGCACGACGAGAGATCGGCGGAAGGAATCGGCCGACTGGTGAAGGGGGCAAAAGTTCACTACCTACAGTATTTCAGGCCCGTAGGAACGATCCTCGACCCCGAATACAGGGACAAAAGAAGGTGCACCGAGGAAGAACTCGACAGATACGCCGACATAATCGGACGATATGTGGAGAAAGCGGTATGCAGAATCTGAAAAAGGCACAGGAAAGGATGTTAAACAAATGGAAAAAGGCAAGACAAGATGCGAGGTCTATTCGAGGGTCGTGGGTTTTCTCTCCCCGGTATCCCAATGGAACAAAGGTAAAAAAGAGGAGTTCAAGGACAGGGTCACCTTTGACGAATCGACCGGCAACGGCCTATCGAAAAACAACTAGAGGGCATCTCCAAAAAGTTTAATCCTCGAGAAGCAAGCCGGGCCGCCCGTCTTTACGGGGGGCCCGGCTGATAGGAGGTTCTATGAGAAAAAATCTCAGAATTCTTCACGTATTATCGCAGCTACCAGAATACACCGGAAGCGGACATTACGTTCAGGCTCTTCTAGCCGAAAGCGCAAAAAAAGGGCACCGGTGCTTTCTCCTGTCGGCGGGAATCGACCGATGGGATATGGAAGGAAAGGACCTTCCCTACATCGAGGAGAAAAATCAAATCATCGTCCCTTTCGAATCGAGACGACTTCCGTTTCCGATTCCCGGCATGAGCGATGTAATGCCCTACAAACACAGTAGATTCGGAGACCTTACGGACAAACAGATGGAGCTTTACAAAGAGATGTTCTGCGAAGCTCTCATCCATAGCGTAAAAACCTTCGCTCCGGACCTTATACACTGCCACCATCTATGGTTGTTGACATCCATAACGAGACTTCTTTTTCCGGAAATACCGGTAGTCGCAACCAGTCACGGAAGCGATCTGAGACAGATGAGAAATCTCCCGCGTTTCAGAGGGAAGGTCCTAGAAGGGTGCGCCAAATTGAACAGGGTTCTGGCGTTGAGCGCACCCCAAAAGGAGGAAATACGTCAGATATACGGCATCTCCTCCGATAGAATATCGATCGTCGGAGGAGGATACCGCTCCGACCTCTTCACTCCGAAAGAAAAGCCAGAAGTTCCTCCTGTCACCCTTCTATATGGCGGAAAAATCTCGTCGGAAAAGGGAATACCCTGGCTGGCTGGCTCTCTCGGAAAAGTTCATCTCCCCTGGAGATTGATCGTTGCGGGAAGGGGGACGGGGCAGGACGGCAAAAGATGCGTCGATATGCTCGAGGCCCTGGGATCCAAGGTCCAAATGGTGGGGCAGGTTCCCCCGTCGAAGATGGCTGCCCTGATGGGAAAATCTCACGTATTCATCCTGCCATCCCTTCATGAGGGACTGCCTCTGGTGCTGCTGGAGGCCCTGGCCTGCGGATGTAGCGTCGTCGCCACAGCCCTGCCGGGAGTTCTGGAAATAGCGAAGGGGATCACCTCCTCTATCCTGGAGACCGTGCCTATGAACGTATCGCCCGACACGGTATGGGCCCCCGGGCAGGAATCGCTATCTAACATGGCTTTAGCTCTGGAGAGACAGATTGGGAGAACCCTGAGCGGAGAATCTCCGCCCGTACCCTTGGAAAAACTGAAAAACTACACATGGGAATCGGTCTTCGAAAAAACAGAAAAAGCTTATTTTACGGCCCTGGAGGAAACTTCCCCGCTATAGGTCCAGCTCAGCCTGTAACCCGACGGGATGAGACAGCCCCATGACCGCCTGCATGGAGGCGGCGCTGCGAACGGAATAATCGGACCAGCAGTTGTTGAACATCACGAAGGTCCTGTCCACATTGGAGGAGATCTCGCCTATTCTCTGGCGCCACGGTTTGAGCTCTTTTTGAGAGTAGAGATATCGAAACCTCTCTCCCACCGAGGACCCCCTCCGCTCCCATGCGGCCTCGTTTCTGCCGTGGAATCTCACTACAGATCCCCAGGAAGCCGTTACGTTAACCTCCGGAGGCACTGTCCAGAAAAGCTGAGGCTCGTCCACCACTACGTAGGCCACGTCATGGGCCCTGAGACGATCGAGAAAGACCGCCTTATTGTCGCCGGAAAGCCAGCTCCCGTTTCGCACCTCGAAGGCTACCCGGAAGGGATGGGCCTCCTCCACGACCCGATCCAGATAACGTATCATTCTTTCCGAAAAGACCGCCCAAGGTGGAATCTGAAATAAAACGTACCCCAACTTGCCTATTTTATGAAGAGGCATTATGGAATCGGAGAACTGACGCCACAGCTCAAGACGTATCGCTCTAGGAACCCTCTTGAAATCCACCCGACTGTCTCTGTCTCCGACCTCGTCCCTCACCCATCTGGGCAGGGCACTCCATTGGACCGAATGAAAGGTGAAAAGCCCGTAGGCCTTTATGCCGAACAGGAAGTCAGGAGGAGTCCAGGACGCCCATCGATACACGTCGGTTATATCCGGTATAGCGTAAAAGGTGCTGTCTACCTCTACGGTGTTGAAGCGAGACGAGTAAAAACCCAACCGTCTCTCGCCGTCTTTGGCCTCCGAGGGATACCAACCGCTGGATAGAAGTTGTCTGTCCGCCCATGAACAGGTACCAATTCTGACCTCCCTCATCTGCAACCTCCTAACGATATCCCATCAAAGCCGGTTCAGAAAGCGCCTTCACCCTTCGACACCAAACGTAGGTCCGCCAGGCCCTTATCAGATTGACTATGGAATAGGTCTCATCGGGGGAACTGCCACAGGCATCGGAGGCCATGCTCCTGCCGTATACGTGGTCGGGCATATCGAATATCATATCCCCATCGTGAAGGGAGGTCCTGCCGTTGCCTTTACAACCGATAGCTATATGGCCCTCTCCGTTATCGTAGACCGTCACGACGTAGGAGATATCCCCTAACTGCCCCTGAGGTATATCGAATCGTCTCTTTCTGGAATAGCCGCATTCCTTAAGATCTCCCTCGGAATCGTAATGTTCCCTGTATTCCAAGGCTTGAAGATAGGGCCAGTGACGAACCAAGGACACCAGGGCCATGGCCATCCTGGAGGCCTGTACCTTGGCCTGTCCCTCCAGATCGTCGGCCTTTCGCAAAAAGGATTTCTTGTCGTATCCCCTCCATAGAGAGTCGGCAAAATCTATGCTTTCCCCGCCGACAGCGGAAAATCCCATCAGAACTCCCATCGCCCCTATCTGAAAAGGCATATACCAACGGACCGGGTCCACCGCCGTGAGTTTCGAGACTATGGCCGTGGATCTTATATCTCTTATGTCCGCTCCCTTAGGCAGATCCAGATAGAGCTCATCTCCGTTTTTGAGAAACAGCTCGGACTCCTCGTCGGTCACGTCGAAACAGGGAAGAAAAGCTCCGCTCTCCTTCCCATTGGACAGATCGGTCAGCCAAAGAGACCGTCTCTTTGTCTCGGGTAACAGGGCAAAATCCTTCTTATCCATTACGACTTTCGGGACTATGGCCATATCCTGAAGCAGAACGGCTGTTCTCAAACACATGGATCGAAATGTCAGATCCCTCGACATGGACTCCAGAAGCCCCCTGACGGCCTTACAGATGGCATCCATATCGTACTCCGTGGATTGCCCACGACCATGCTGCATCTTCAAAACTCTAGATGGATCCTCCAACCATGAAAAACGAACTGGCTTCATCCTCTCTTTCGTCTTGTTGTATATTCCAAGACGGGGAGCTCCCTTGCCTCTCCAAATCTGAAGAGAGACTTTGTCATCCAAATCCTGGGAGCAAAGAATATCCCCGCTGCCTTGATTTCCCATAAACACATCACCTTTCTCCACCATCTAAAATATTTGCCTCTATAAGACCTCTAAAAACTTATGTATGAGTCTCCTCGTAGAGGTCGTCCCGCCTGCGCCCTGTCTCGCCCGAGCGTCTTTTCGACCTGCCTGTTTCGTACGGATCGCCTCGGAGGGCACGTCCTGTGCCCCCTCGGCTTGGGACGACGTCCTGTCGTCCCAAGCGTACTAGACGACGGCAGATCGGAAATACGGGCTCGAACGGGTTTCAACGAAATGGCCTCTATGAGGACTGGCCTTTCTAGAGATGCCCTCTAGATCAAAAATGAGATAAGCCCCTTCAGGCTCTCCTCGGAAAAGACCGTCACCCCCATATCCACAAGGGCGGAAGCGAAGATCCCTCGTCCCTTTGTAACCCTGCCGGAAAAAGACCCGTCATAGATCAGAGAGGACCCGCAGGAAGGGCTCTTCTCCTTGAGCAAGGCCACTGTAACGTCGAATTTCGAAATCGCCTCGAGTGCCAGTACTGCTCCCCTACGGAAATATCCGGTACGCTCGATACCATCCTTACCCATCACCACACCGTTTACTATCTCGCAGGGAGTTCTGGGAGTAGGAAGCCCGCCGAGCTGCTCGGGACAGAGAGGCAGAACATCTCGTCCCTCCAGAATTTCTATTATGTCGGGACGACGAAACCCGGATCCGTCGTATCTACAGGGCATACCCAAGAGACAGGAACTGACGACTATCATAAGGCTGAACCTCCAATTTGATTATCGGCCATATTATACATTGTACGACCGATAGCTTCCACGACACTTGTGAAACGGGGAAGTTGGGTGTATCATCACTTTTTTGGGATCTCAAGAAAACTAAGATCCTACATAGGAGTGGTATAAGTGCATGCGGTAGAAAAAATACGTAACGTAGCGATAATAGCCCATATCGATCATGGGAAGACCACGTTGATCGATTCTATATTCCGAGCCACCAGAGTCTTCCGTGAAAACGCCAGAATCGAGGAAAGGGTTATGGACAGCGGAGAGCTTGAGAGGGAAAGAGGCATAACCATAACCTCGAAACACTGTACCGTCGAATGGGGCGACTATCTTATCAACATAGTGGACACCCCGGGACACGCCGATTTCTCCGGCGAGGTAGAGAGGGTCCTTTCCATGGTCGACTCGGTCCTTCTATTGGTGGACGCCAACGAGGGCCCCATGCCACAAACCCGTTACGTCCTCTCCAGGGCTCTAAGCCTGGGATTGAATCCGATAGTGGTCATCAACAAAGTCGATCGCCCCAGAGCTGTCCCCGACCAGGCCCTCGATAAAACCATCGACCTGTTCATCGAGCTGGGTGCGAACGAGCATCAGCTAGAGTTCCCCGTACTATACGGATCTGGGCTGGACGGTTGGTTAGTGAAGGACCTGGATGACGAGAGGGACGAGATGAACCCTCTCTTCGAGACCATAGTGGAAAGCGTCAAGGCCCCGGAGGCCAAGCTTGACGAGCCCTTCCGTATGCAGATAAGCACCCTGGGCTGGAACGACTACGTAGGCCAGATAGGTTGCGGAAAGATAACCTCGGGAGTCATAAAACAGGGCGAGCCTTTCCTACAGACCAAGACAAAGTGGAGACATCCGTCCAATACCTCCGAGGGTTGGGACGTGTTGGGATCCTCCCAGGAAAAGGCATCCCATATATGGGTGACGAGAGGACTCGACAGGGTCGAGGTCGAACAGGCCTGTGCGGGAGATATCGTATGGATAACGGGGCCCAAGGGCATCGACATAGGAGACACCTTCGCTTCTCCTGCCTCTGAGCAACCTCCCTTTCCTCCTTTGATGATAGAGGAACCCACCGTATCCATGTTCTTCCTGGTCAACAACGGCCCCTTTGCCGGAAGGGATGGATCACCTCTGACCTTGAGACAGCTCAAGGCGAGACTTGAAAGGGAGACCCATAGCAACGTGGCCCTCAGGGTCGAGGACCTGGGAAGACCGGACGGACTCAAGGTTTCCGGAAGGGGCGAGTTGCAACTGGCCATACTGATAGAGGAGATGATCCGGGAAGGATCGGAGCTCTGCGTATCCAAACCGGAGGTTATAACCAAAAAGGACGACCTGGGGCACAGACTGGAACCGCTGGAACAGTTGGTAATAGAGGTTCCAGAATCCTATCAGGGAGTCGTCATAGAAAAGCTGGCCCAGAGAAAGGCGGACCTGACCGACATGGCCGTTCTGGACACGGGAGTCGTAAAGATGACCTTCGACATCCCCACCAGGGGTCTGATCGGCTACAGAGGCGAGTTTCTCACCGACACAAGAGGCCTTGGGATAATGGCTTCCAGGTTCGTGGGATACGGTCACTGGAAGGGGGACATAACCTCCAGGAACAGAGGATCCATGGTCAGTATGGACACCGGCTCAGCGACGGGATACCAGTTGGAGAACCTCCAGGAAAGAGGAACTCTCTTCATCGCACCAGGAACGGAAGTTTACAACGGACAGGTCGTAGGGGAAAACTCCAGACCGGGTGACATACCGTGCAACCCGACCAAGAAAAAACAGACCTCCAACCACCGTTCGGCCACCAAGGACATGGGCATCAAACTCGACGTGCCCAGATCGGTCACGTTGGACAAGGCCCTCGAATGGATCGGGGACGACGAGCTGGTGGAGGCTACTCCGAAGGAAATCCGAATCAGAAAGGCCATCCTCGACATGAACGAGAGGAAAAAGGCATCCAAGAAAACGGCTTAAACCGAGAGGGAGGGCAACAGCCCTCCCTCTCTTCATTTATCCCTCAATACCTCATCAAGCAACTTTACAAGCTCCCTCACGGACCCCTCGTTTAACCTTAATCTATGCTGCATCCTTCCCAGATCGTCCAACACGAACAACACAATTTGCCTGGTTCCATCCTCCTGATGCCTTACGTCCACGGTAAAAGACGCGTCGGGGGCAACGGGATGACAGGCTTCGTCATCCACGTTGACGGTGGAACGGGCCAAGAAATCCAAGGCCGACGCCTTATGAGTCATAGACGTCACAGGTCTTCACCTCCTTTAAGAGGAATCGTCAACCTTACGACCGTTCCCCGTCCGGGGGTACTTTCTATAGACAAAGATCCTCCAGCGAGCTCCGCCCTTTCGTTCATGCTCCTCAAACCGTAGGACCCCCTCCTGTCCGCCTCCAGTCTGGCAGCTTCAACGTCGAACCCTATCCCATCGTCGGAAAGCTGCGCCCTTAAATACTCTTCTCCCACCGAAATTCGAAGTGATATATTAGACGCCTTGCCGTTTCTGATGGCGTTTATCATCCCCTGGTAGAGTATCTTGAATATGTTGGCCCTCATGTAAAGGGGAATCTTCCACCCCATACCCTCCACCGAGACATCTATCTCGACTCCGTGCCTATCCGAAAGCCTCTCGGTCAATCTTCCTATGGCCACATCCAAGCCCTGATCGAGTCCAGGAGGGGTCAGCTGATGCAAAACGGCCCTAACGTCTCTATCCGACTCGAAGATGGCGTCCTTTAGGCTGGAGATTTCCTTAATAGCATCTTCGTAGGCTCCCTCGGATATATAACGTTCCACCAGCTCGCTGGTCATTACAGCATCGGCAAACTTTTGAGCTGGCCCGTCGTGGAGGTCCCTGGCCATATGGGCGCTTTCCCTCTCCGCCATGGCGATAGCCGCAGCCAGGACTCCGTGCTGTTCCGGGGTCTCGACCTTCTTACCGCTATCTATAATCTCCATTGCCATTCGGAAACGAGACCCCAGATCCTCGGTCCTCTTCAACATGACTTCCTTGTGTCGTATCTCCCTGGCCAGATGGTCTCTCATGGCACGGAGGCTTCTCTCCCTCTCCTCCAGACTACCGTGAAGCTTCATCAAGTGCTCAACCCGAAAATAGACCTCTTTCTCGTCTTTCTCCAGGTTTCCCTTAGCAGCTACCACAAGCTCTTTTCGAGCTTTTCTGCACTCTCGGCCACAGTTCTCACAGGCATCGACCACTTCCTCCACCTGTCTTTGAACCGATCCGAATTCCTTACGGAAGGCCAGATAAGCCTCGTACTCCTCCATTCGAATCTGGGTCAACTCGTCCATACCTTCCGAGAGAATACCGGTCACGTCGGTAAAGATACGGTCGATTCGATTGTTCGAGTTCTCGTCCATGTTCTCTAGCCTCCAAAAATGTGCAATCCACTTCCTTGTAGTATATTAGTATCGAGTCGCATTCAGTCAAGTACCACGAGGACGTTCGACGAAAGGAGGGCGACTTATGAAAGATGAAAAACGACGCCTGAAACCAGTGGATATAACCGTCATGGGATCCGGAAGCTGGGGAACCGCTCTAGCAAAGGTGGCTGCAAACAAAGGACATTCGGTCGTTCTATGGTGTAGAGACGAAAAACAGGCCGAACTTATATCGGAATCCGGCAGAAACGACCGGTATCTTCCCGATGTAGATCTACCATCAAATATAACACCTACAAGCGATCTCGTGTCGGCAATGAAACACTCCAACATGTGGATAATGGCGGTTCCGACCCAGGCAGCCAGATCGTTGCTCTCGAAACTAAGATCTCTTGAGACCGATATGGACGGGGTATCCATCTGCAACGTGGCCAAGGGAATAGAGATAGATACCCTTAAAAGGGTCAGCCAGATCGCCCAGGAATTGACGCCTAAATACAAATACACCGTATTATCCGGTCCTAGCCACGCGGAAGAGGTGGTAAAAGGGCTTCCTACCGCCGTCGTCGTCGCCTCCAACCATCAGGAGGAGACCTCTTTATGGCAGGACATCCTGACCGGAGAAACTTTCCGGATATACTCCAGCGAGGATGTATGCGGCGTCGAGACAGGAGGAGCCCTGAAAAACGTCATAGCCATAGCCTCCGGATTGGCCCACAGAATGGAGATGGGAGACAACGCCACAGCGGCCCTGGTAAGTAGGGGTCTAGCCGAGATAATGAGATTGGCCGTTGCCATGGGAGCTCACCCGATAACCCTGGCTGGTCTGGCTGGAATAGGAGACCTCATGGTTACGGCATACAGTCGACATTCGAGAAACTTCCGTCTCGGCATGGCCTTGGGAGAAGGGCTATCCCTGGAAGAGGCCATCGAATCTCTAGGGCAGGTGGCAGAGGGAGCATACACGGTTAAAGCTGCGGTAGAGCTTGGAAAAAAACTGAATGTGGAGCTACCGATATCTCGATCTGTATATCAAGTTCTCTACGATGGGCTCTCTCCGAAAGAAGCCATTAGAGAGTTGATGTCCCGAGACCCCAAGCCAGAATACCCCCCACATATATTTCAAGAATAGTATTGAAAGAGAATATCAAAAGGGGGGGGTTGCTATAACCCCTCCATGTATTGTATAGTCTGGTGGGAGTTCAATAAACATGGAGGAGGGAATTTTCATGGCAGCGAAAGTAGATAAAGAGACCTGCGTAGGTTGCGAAAGCTGTGTGGGCACCTGCCCCGTAGAGGCTATCGAGATGAACGACGGCAAGGCCGTAGTCGACGAGGGCAAGTGCGTCGAGTGCGGAGCTTGCGTGTCCGCCTGCCCGGTGGAAGCAATCAGCCTCTAAAACAGAAAGTACTTTTACGGGAGGCCACCTTTTAAAGAGGTGGCCTCCCTCTGTGTATATGCCCAGGAGGAGGACGCCGTTTATGTGGATAAAGATATGCGAGGGAATTATGTTGATATGTTTCGGCATGGCCTGGCCCGCTTCTATATGGAAAAGCGCGACGTCCAAAAGTACCAAGGGAAAAAGCCTGTTCTTCATGCTAATAATATTGGTCGGCTATGTCGCAGGGATAGTAAAAAGCCTCATAGAGCCGGAGATATCCTGGCCGGTACTGTCTCTCTATTTGCTCAACACTGCCATGGTAACGGCCGACACCGCACTGTACTTCAGAAACAAAAGGCTCGAGGAAGGAACTTCAACTGTATAGACCGGAATATCGCTATAGATAAAAAAGGTCGGAGAGCCGTCTAAACAGACGAGTCACCGACCTTTTTATCATTCGAGAAAATCTCTGAGCTTCTTGCTCCTGCTGGGATGACGGAGCTTTCTCAGTGCCTTGGCCTCTATCTGACGAATACGCTCTCGAGTGACGCCGAAACGACGCCCGACCTCTTCCAAGGTGTAGGATCTGCCGTCCTCCAGGCCGAAACGATATCGCAGAACCTCCCTCTCCCTGTCGGAGAGGGCATCCAGCATATCCTCGATCTGCTCGTGGAGAAGATTGCAGGATGCGGCATCTTCCGGGCTCGGCATATCTCGATCCTCTATGAAATCACCTAACTGGCTGTCTTCCTCCTCACCGATAGGTGTCTCCAAAGAGACCGGCAACTGGGCTATTCTACGGATCTCCTCGACCTTGGTGGACTCTATCTCCATCGCCTCGGATATCTCCTCGTCGGTAGGCTCTCTCCCCATCCTCTGGACTAACTGCCTGGAGACCCTGACCATCTTGTTTATCGTCTCAACCATGTGGACCGGTATTCTGATAGTCCTAGCCTGGTCCGCGATGGCCCTGGTGATTGCCTGACGTATCCACCATGTAGCGTATGTACTGAACTTGAAGCCCTTCCGGTAGTCGAACTTCTCCACCGCCCTTATAAGCCCAAGGTTTCCCTCCTGGATCAAATCCAAAAACAACATACCTCGGCCTATATACTTTTTAGCTATGCTGACCACCAGACGTAGGTTGGCGTCTATTATCTTTTGTTTGGCTACCTGATCTCCGTCCTCCACCCTCTTGGCTAGCTCCACCTCTTCGGAGGCATCCAGAAGGTCTACCTTACCGATCTCCCGGAGATACATCCTCACTGGATCGGTCAGAGGGATATCGTCAAGCTTGCCCAGTTCGTCGACATAGACATGCTCCTCATCGGAGGAAGAAGCCTCCGATTTATCGGACTTCAGCCTAGGATCTCCGTCCTCTATGACCTCTATCCCTAACTCCATGAGGTTATCGAAAACGTTCTCCAACACATCCGTGCTCCAGAACTCTATCGGTATGAACTTCTCGATATCCTTCTGAGTGACATAACCGTTCTTACGACCCTGCATTATGAGCTGTCGGATACGCTCCATATACATCTTAAGGTCGTCACGGGAAATTTTCATCTTTTTAGGCGATTTACTCTTTGACCCAGCCATATATCCACTACTCCCCCTGCTTTTTATCAAACCTCGAGAGCCTGACGTCTAGTATCATCTTACATCAAAAAAGTCCGATCTCAATGGCTCACAGACTTTTTGAGACAAAACGAAAGGATCCACGACAAGAGAGAGGGGACGTATGACATCCCCTCTCTCCGATACCTAATACCTACAGGAACTCACATTGTAACACGACTAAGTAAATTATCCAAAGAGATCATCCCAAAGATAGACGAAAATCGAATATCGGAGGCATGGACACATCCGGAGGTGGACCTACGACATGTCTCGTCTCGTTCATCTCGAAAGAATGAAGTACCGTCGCAATTCGAAGGTCCATCACATCGTCGGTCTCGTAGGGCACGGAGGAGCGTCTGAATCCGAATTTCTCCGCATAGTAGGGAATTAGATTATCTACGGAACAATGACGTCCCATAGCGGACAAGAGATCATCGATAAAACCGTCTTCATCCTTCAGGGGTAAAGGAGTGGCCATCATTATTATCTTTCTGGCCCCTCTAGGCACGGAGGAACTCCTGAAAATGCACTCGGTCACACCGGCTATAAGGGCACTGTCGCCACTTTCCTCTCCTTCCTCCAGCACGTCGGAAACGACCTCCTCCATCGCCGGAGAATATCCAAACATCAGGGTAAAGCCCAGGGAAAATCCGGCCATCCCCTCAGGATCCCCGTCCCACGTCATGGTCCCGGCTATCCCGGACCCCAGACCACTTACGTAGATGAACTCGCTTCCCAAGGCTAGAGCCCCCTGAGCTAACCCCACCATTTTATCTCCGTAGAAACTGTTGACCGAGACAGGACGCCAGTCCATATCGTAGGGGAACAGGTCTGACACCTCGAAATCAAGGTCGTTTTCCCAATAAGGTAGGCGATTCATCCTAGTCCCCTCCCCTCTCTGAGTTCATCTTATTCAAAAATGGCGGCCACCGACGTGACCGCCACGGAAATCGACCGATATCAGCCTGAAGACTTCCCGGAACTTCGTTCCAGGAGAAGTTCGCAGACCTTTTCCACCAGGCCGCCGATCTCCGGCTTGGTTATCTGAGCCTCCGCTCCTATGCTGGCGGCCTTTCGTCTTATGTCGTCCGCCATTATGGACGAGAATATCACGACAGGCAAATCCCTCCGCTCCTCGTCCTGCTTTACCAGTCGAGTAAGGGCGAAACCGTCCATCTTGGGCATCTCGATGTCGGATATCAACAGATCGAAGTGACCTGGATCCTCCTCACTGATCCGATCCCAAGCTGCCTTTCCGTGTCCGACGCTCTCCACGTTGTGAAATCCACCGTCGGCCAAAACGTCTATGACCTGTCTACGAATAAGGGGAGAATCCTCCGCTACAAGTATACGGTAACGGTCCAGATCCCCCAGCCCAAGTGTCAATTTGGCCGCCTTGACCTCGTCGAGACGATATTGAGACATCAAGGAGGGATTCACCGCCTGGACTATCCTCTCGTAATCGAGAAGTATTATGTTTCGATCGTCCCTTTTTATGACGTAGAGGGAGTTCTCTCCCAGAAACGTCCCGGTAAGGGAAGCGTCCAGCTCGTCGGAATTGATCCGATATATCCGTTCGACGCCTTCAACGACGAAACCGAGTTTTATCTCGTTGAATTCGGCTATTATGATCTTGCTGTTTTCCAGCTCTACGTCCGTATCGATCTTAAGATATCTGCCCAGATCCACCAAGGGGAGGACCTCTCCTCTGACAGTGGTGATCCCTATCATAGCTGGATTGGCGTCCGGAACAGGACGACAGCCGGTCCACCTGAGAATTTCCCGAGTCTTGTCGACGTTAATGGCAAAAGCCTGTTGGCCGAGGTAAAAGACAACGACCTGCCATTCGTTGGTTCCGACCTCGGTGAGGATCTTTTCGTTAACCCGCATAGTCACTACCCCCATTCACACAGGTCGTATCACATCTTCTACAGTTTACCATAAAACCTATAGAACCGAACGCCACGAGACAAAAGGAAGACGGCGTGTTATAGTCTCGCCATGATTTTATACGACCCCTTTCAAAACGAAGTCAAGACCAAAGGGACATTCATAGCCCGATCCAACCGCTTCGTAGTTAAATGCGACGTCGAGGGCAAAATCTTCGATTGCCACCTGCCTAATCCCGGACGCCTGTGGGAGCTTCTCTTTCCGGGTGTAACTCTTTTACTCGTCGAGAATAGCGGCGGAAAGACCGCATACACGGTAATAGCGCTGGATACCCCCGACGGTCCTGTATTGCTTCACACCCATAAGGCCAACGACCTGGTGGAGGAGCTGTTGGAGAACGAGAAGATCCCGTCTTTTAGAGGGAAAAAGCCGCTCAAGAGGGAGATTTCCGTAGGTAAAAGCAGATTCGACTTCCTGCTCGAGGGAAAATCAAGACCAACCCTTCTAGAGGTAAAATCATGCACTCTTTTCGGCAAGCAAGGCTCCATGTTTCCCGACGCCCCGTCGGAGAGGGCGGTCAGACACGTGGAGGAACTGGAACATCTCTCTTCCGAGGGCTACGACACCGCGGTGATCTTCGTCGTCCAGTCGAGGAAGCCAGAATGGTTTCTCCCCGATTTCCACACCGACCCAAAATTCGCCGACACCATATACCGCGCCAGGAATACCCTCGAAGTGGTAGCCCTCTCCATACCCTGGAGGTCCGACCTGATCCTATCGGAAAGCCCGGTGGAACTTCCGATACCCTGGGATAAAATGAGAGATGAAAACAAGGACAGAGGGACATCCTTAATCGTATACGACCTGACCGAAGCGGACGAACTGCCTCCAGGACATTACGTGCTCGTGATCGAGACCGACGAGAATCTGTCGTCAGCCACGACAAAGGCCGTCAGGAAAAGGCGGAGGATCGTGGATTTGGAGGACCGTCTGAACAGCCAGAGGCGATCGGTCAAGACCATACCGATAAGGTCCTCGAAAAAACTGGGAAGACGGATCTACGAACGGCTCTACCCACTGTCCTCGATGGATGAAGGAGTAGCAAAACTATCGTACGACGGACGGTGGCTGTTGAGATTCGAGGAGTCGCCCTTTTTGTTGAAAGACTTTGTGGACGTCGTCGTGGCAAACAGGATCGATAGACTATCCTAATTAAGAGGAGAGAGTGGATATGTTACACGAGATGGTAACTTGGTTGGTCTCGACGGTGGGATCCATGGGATACCCCGGAATAATTTTTCTGATGTTTCTGGAATCCTCGTTCTTTCCGTTTCCCAGCGAGGTAATCATACCTCCGGCGGGATACCTGGCCCATCAGGGTGAGATGCATCTATCGCTGGTGATACTCGCAGGAATAGCAGGAAGCCTGCTGGGAGCCCTATTCAACTACTGGCTGTCCATAACGATCGGGCGGTCGTTCTTCGAGAGATACGGTCGTTACTTTCTCGTCTCCCGATCGAGCCTGGACAAAGCGGAAGAGTTCTTCGATCGGCACGGACACATAAGCACCTTCATAGGCAGGCTGATCCCGGGAGTCAGACAATACATATCCCTACCTGCCGGGGTGGCCAAGATGCCTCTTCTGCCCTTTTGCGTGTTCACCGCCATAGGGGCCGGCATATGGGTCGTCATACTGGCCCTGGTCGGCTACTGGCTGGGCAGCCAGGGAGACCTGGTGGTCAAATATGTGCATAAGATCTCCCTGGCATTGATATCGATCTGTTCAGTAACGGTGATAATATACGTAATCGCAGTAAGACGCAGAAACTCCGATAAAAATCGATCCTAAGGCAGGACCCTCGACAGTGCCGTCAGAAGGTGAGAATAACCTCCGGGAACCCGTTTCACCCCGTCTCCGAAGGAAGATATCACCTCGACGGCTCTGTCTCTATAGCTCTTTTCCTCGGTACACTCCCACAATGTGACCAGATTGTTCGCCATAACGGCGTTGCCGGAGGGATACAGGCCGTCCCGTCCGTGAGACCGGGAGAATAGGATCCCCTCTCCGACATTTTCTGAGAGGCGATATCCCCTTCCCTCAAGGCCGAAAAGTTCCTCGCATCGTGCCAAGAATTTTTTCGCCCTCTCCTTCCAGACCATATTGTCCGTCGACCTATAGGTCTCCAGAAAAGCCCATATTACCGCGGCATAGTCGTCCAGAGTGGCAGGAATGTCTCCTGTATGAAACAGTTCTCCCTCGCTCCATATCCTGGAACACTCTCTCTCCGCGAGGGCCACGTAATTTCTTCGCTCCATGACCCTTCCGCAACGAGCCAGAGCGGCGATAAAAAAGCCGTTCCAGTCCGACAGTATCCGTCCGTTCTTTTCGGGCTCCTGCCGTTCCCGCCTGAGAGACGAGAGGACCTGCCTCCCCTTGGCCAACAGGTCCTCAAGGTCCTGTTCGTCCTCCATCCCCTCATCCTCGGCCAGTCGATCCAGAGGTGCGGTCAAAAAAAGGACGTTCTTGCCGGAGGGGCTACCGGTGGTCTCTTCGATGTAGTTCCCTTCGTCCGTTATGCCGTAAGCCCTCTTGAAAAGCCCGGCGTCTTCTCCCAGAGCGGAGTCTATCTCATCGGACGTCCAGAGATAATAGTCCATATCGCCGTCTTCCGTCTCGTAGCTTTGAGATGCCAAAAATCCCTTGCCTGGAGAATAAAGGTTCAAAAGAGCGTAAGCCAAAGTCTCGTCGGCTACCCTCCAGTGAAACACCTTTCCATACCTGTCGAACCCCTCGGCGAAGGCCATGGCGGCCATGGCCTGATCCACCAGCAGCTTTTCAAAACGGGGCCGTCGCCACTCTCTGTCGAGACTACAACTGTGGAAACCTCCTCCGAGATGATCTCTGATAGCTCCCATAGACATACCGTCCAAGGACAGGCGAAGGGCCTCGTCGCATCTTTTACATCCTGTTCGACGGTCGTATTCGGACAAGAACAGTAGCTCCTGGACGGACGTAAACTTGCCCCCTTGACCGAAACCGCCCCAAAGCTCGTCCAGATCGTTCAACAACTCCTCGGATGCGGCCTTCAAGGTCGACTCGGGTATGTCGGATGTCCCGGTTACCGTCGATTTTTTTAAAGACTCCAAGACCTCCTCCGACGCCCGAACCAGAGCTTCGTTTTCGGTTAGCCAAAGCCACTTTATCCTGGGCAGACAGTCCAAAAAACCGGGACGATCCGGAGTCCCTCTCAGAGGCATATAGGAAGACACGAAAAACGGCTTCAGATCGGGGGTCAAAAATAGATTCAAAGGCCATCCTCCGGATCCGTTCATTATTCGATTAACCGACATAGCGCAGTCGCTCAGGATCGGAAAACTCTCCCGATCCATTCTGACCGGGACGAAATCCTCGTTGAGCAACTTAGCCACCTCGTCGTTAGCGAAGCTCTCCCTGTATTCGATATTACAGAGACGACAGGTGGGGGATCCGATGTACAGAAAAAGCGGCTTATGCTCTTCCTTAGATCGACGGACGGCCTTTTCTCCCCAGGAAGACCACCGGATCAGATCGTCGTGTCCCGACCCAAACATATCAGTCCCTCCTCCTCTAATAGCTCAGGCAAATCGCCTATCCCGTCCAAAGTCCTCCATGCTCCGGCGACCTCCAGATCTTCCCTGGAGAAAGTCCCGGAGGCCAGGCCGACTCCTTTCATACCGGCGGCCACTGTGGTTCTCATGTCTATGTCGGTATCCCCGACGTAAAGGGTCCCATCAGGGCTTCCTCCCAATTCTTTCATGGCCGCAAGGATCATGTCGGGCTCCGGTTTGGGACGGTAGAGATCGCCCAGCCCCATTACGAGATCAAAACGGTCGAAGAGCCCCACTGCCTTGACCACCGGCTCTGCGACATGCCTGTTGGTGGCTACCCCAACCCTAAGGTTCATAGCCCTGAGTTTTTCGATGGCGGGAATCGTTTCCGGAAACGGCACTATTCCCGCATACTCCGTCTCGCTGAAAATGCGACGATATTCGGAGAGACAATTTTCGTCGTACTCCCCCCATAGGGAGTGAAGTCCCTTCGCCAGAGGGATGCCGATTATCCCCAGAACCTGCTCCCTCGTAACCTTGGGGAGCCCCATATTTTCGGCCACGGCGTTCATACAGTCGGTTATACCCTGACTGCTGTCGACCAGGGTCATGTCAAAGTCAAAAAGGACGACCTCGATCAAAAAAATCACCTATCTCTCAATTTGAATTTTATATAACTCAAGGGGGAACCGGAAAACTCATCCCGGTTCCCCCCGAAAACCCCTTCTATCCATCAATGGAGAGATACAGAAAGGAACGCTTATTAATTAACAGACCTCAGGCCTCCATGATTTTTCATCAAACATTAGAGGGACGGTAAAAATCCACGTGAACCGACTCCCGTAACACCATTCCTCCATCCATAGCCTCGTCCAAAAAGGACGCGAAATCATCCAGTTTTTCCGGGGTGTCGACTATATCTATTATTATGGGAAGGTCTTCGGAAATACGGAGGACCTCGGCAAAGTGAATTTTGGATCCAGCTCCGAAACCGGCGAGTCCCTTGAAGACGGTGGCCCCTGCCAGACCTCTTCGCCTAGCTTCCTCGAGAAGATACTTATACAGAGGGCGACCGTTTCGACAATCGCTCTCGCCGATATAGATTCTAAAACGCTCCCATTCTTCGTGTCGAACAACCATATCTCCAAACCTCCTCAGAGCAACCTAGCCAGGACTACGCCGCCCCAAGCGGCACCGATGCCCAGGAGCTGACTTCCAAAAAGATAGAAAAGGGCCACACCGACGGCGGAGGAAGATAACAACCGGAACCCCTCGAAAGTCATGGTTGAAAAGGTCGTGAAGGATCCAACGAAACCGGTCAAGACCATAAAGGCTAGAGGTCCGGACAGAAGATAACGTTCGTTGGCCAAGGTCCACAGAAACCCGAAGATCAGACACCCTATAACGTTAACAGCCATTGTCCCCAGAGGAAAGGTTCCTCCGAAACGTTCCTGAACCCACCCTCCCAGACCATACCGGCAGAGAGCTCCCAAAGCGCCTGCTCCCATCATACAGGCTATTTTCGACATCGTCATAACCACCTTTTCAGCATGCCCGAAAGGGGCCTCTTAACACCGGGCCATAGTGTACCATAGCCAAGGGGGAACCGGAAAACTCGCTCCGGCTCCCCCCTTTTAACCTGACCTATATCCTATTTACAGAGCCCCGGATAGAGGGGCTTAGATCCGCAGAGATCTAGAACCTCAGCTCTTACCGCCTCCAGATTGGAGGGGTTTTCGACATCGGAGATCACCCTATCTATCCAATCGGCGATCTTTACCATCTCGTCCGGGCCGAACCCCCTGGTGGTAACCGCCGGAGTCCCCACCCTTACTCCGCTGGTAACGAAGGGACTGAGAGTCTCGAAAGGAACCGTGTTCTTGTTCACCGTTATCCCCGCCTCGTCAAGTGCCAACTGGGCGGCTTTTCCCGTTACTCCCTTACTGGTGAGGTTCAAAAGCAGGAGATGGTTGTCGGTTCCGCCGGAGACGAGATGAAAATCACGTTTTTTCAATTCCTTCGCGAGAATTGAGGCGTTCTCGACAACTCGCCTCTGATAATCCTTGAAATCCGGCTTCAAAGCCTCGGCGAAAGACACCGCCTTGGAAGCTATCACGTGCATCAGAGGACCACCCTGCATCCCCGGGAAGATCGCCGAATCGATCTTCTTGGCGTGTTCGGCCTTACACATTATCATACCGCCCCTGGGCCCCCTGAGGGTCTTATGGGTCGTGGTGGTCACGAAATCACAGAAGGGAACCGGATCCTTGTGGTATCCCGCAGCTATCAACCCGGCTATATGGGCGATATCGAACATGAGATAGGCTCCTACCTCGTCGGCAATCTCACGAAACTTCTCCGCGTCGATCTCCCTGGGATAGGCACTGGCACCGCAGACGATCATCTTCGGGTTGTGTTCTTTGGCCAGACGGCGGACCTCGTCGAAATCGATGGTCTCGGTTTCCTTGTCGACTCCGTAGGGTATCACGTTGTAAAGCTTGCCGGAGAAGTTCACCGGTGAACCATGAGTGAGGTGACCGCCGTGGGACAGGTTCATGGCGAGAATCGTATCCCCCGGCTCCAGCACGGAGAAATAGACGCCCATGTTGGCCTGGCTCCCCGAATGGGGCTGAACGTTCACGTGATCGCAACCGAAAAGCTCCTTGGCCCTCTCTATGGCCAGCTTTTCCGCCTTATCGACGACCTCGCAACCTCCGTAGTACCTCTTATCGGGGTATCCCTCTGCGTACTTGTTCGTAAGAACCGACCCCATGGCGGCCAGTACCGCAGGGGAGACGAAATTCTCCGAGGCGATAAGCTCTATCTGTCTTTCCTGACGACGAGCTTCCTCACAGATAATCTCGGATATCTCCGGATCCACCTGACGTATAACCTCTGCTCCATCGATAGTCATTAAAAACCCACCTTTCACCGTCAAGGCAAAGCTATTCTGAACAAACTCCTCGACAGACTTTCGTCTATTATAACAAAAAGCCTATAGGACAAGAAGAGATCGATTATTGAAGTTCTTGAGGTCTACTATAAAAAAACAAAATCTCCCTTTACATTAGCGACAAAATCGACTAGTTTTTCAGCCTTTTATGGATACACCTTCGCTTCAGTGTGCTATAGTATTGCACGTCGACGCAGAAAAGCCAGAGCCTGCGAGAAAAAAGGAGGGATCTCTCTTGGAACTGAAATCCATAAAAAGATCGATATGCGAAGCTATAGACAGTGGTGCAGAGAAAGTCATATCCCTGGCAAGGGACATAGAGATGGAACCGGAGCTGGGATTCAAAGAATACAAGACCTCCGTCAAGGTGACCGATTTCATGAGAGGGCTGAACCTAAACCCGATGGAAAGGCTGGCCGGAACCGGGGTAAAAGCCAAACTCAAGAAAGACTCCTCAGGACCCAACGTAGCCGTTTTAGGGGAATTGGACGGAATAATCTGTTCCGACAGCCCTAAGGCGAACCGGGAGACCGGCGCCAGCCACACCTGCGGGCATCATCTTCAGATAGGTACCCTTATGGCCATAGCCTCCGGTTTCGCCGGATCCGACGTGCCCCGACATCTAGGTGGTAACGTCACCTTCTTCGCAGTCCCCGCCGAAGAGTTCATCGAGATAGGCGAAAGAAGCGACATGAGAGCCAGAGGGGAAATAGGCTTTCTAGGAGGCAAGCAGGAACTTATCAGGATAGGAGCATTCGACGATATAGACATGGCCATGATGGTCCATGCCGGAACGGATATGCCCGAGCCCTCCGTCGGAATAGGAGAGACCGGAAACGGCTTCGTGGCCAAGACGATAAGATACCTGGGAAAGGCCACCCACGCCGCCGCCGCTCCCGACGAGGGCATAAACGCCCTCAACGCCGCGGTGCTGGGAATAAACGGAGCTCACGCCATGAGAGAGACCTTCAGAGACGACGACCACGTCAGGCTCCATTTCATTATCACCAAGGGAGGAGACACCGTCAACAGCGTCCCGGCGGACGTTCGCATGGAAGCCTACGTAAGAGGCAAGACGTTGAAGAGCATAGACGACACTCACGGAAAGTTCGACAGAGCCCTGAGGGCCGGAGGCGACGCTGTAGGAGCCCAGACCGAGATAAACACAATACCGGGATACCTACCCCTGGCCTGCGACCACAGACTTAACGACATATTCGCTCGAAACGCCGGATCCGTCTTGCCCGATTCGAAAATCCTGAGGGTAGGTCACTTCAACGCTTCCACCGACATGGGAGACATATGCCACATAATGCCGGCCATACACCCCTACACAGGCGGAGTGTCCGGAGCTCTTCACTCCAAGGACTTTACCGTTCACGACTATCAGGCGGCGGTGATACTGCCAGCCAAGATAATGGCCATGACCATAGTCGATTTACTGGCAAACGGAGCTACGAAAGGGAGGGATCTACTGGACGGATATAGACCTTTGATGACCAAGCAGGAATATCTGGAAACGTTGCAGGGATACTTCTCCTGACGAAGGATCCCTGAGTGGAATCGATCGAGGAGGGACAAAGTTGAAGGACGGCATAAAGAACGTCAAAATCCACGTCATCGTGCTGATATTGGTCGTGGTAAGCGAATTTATAGGTATTCACTCTTTTAAGATAGGCCCAGGAACACTGGTACTGCTGCCGATGCTCTACGCTCTTATCATAGGCTCTCTCATGGGCCCCAAGTTTCTGAAGGCGGTCAAGCAAAAGGACATGGTCGACGCTGGAAGCCTAGTCGGAGTAACCTTGATGCTCCTGATGGCGAGATACGGCACCTTGGTAGGTCCGAACCTTCCTGCCATAATCAAGTCCGGTCCAGCCCTTATTCTTCAGGAGTTCGGCAACCTGGCGACCTTGATGCTGGGGATTCCCCTGGCCGTGTTCCTCGGGCTCAAAAGAGAGGCCATCGGAGCGGCCCACTCCGTGGCCAGAGAGCCTAACGTAGCCCTTATAGGGGATATCTACGGCCTGGACGGTCCGGAGGGACAGGGAGTCATGGGAGTATATATATGCGGCACCGTTTTCGGAACCATCTTCTACGGTTTGATGGCCACCACAGCCGCCGCCTATCTGCCCATCAGCCCCAAGGCACTGGCGATGGCGTCAGGCGTTGGAAGCGCCAGCATGATGACCGCGTCTGTAGGATCTCTGTCGGCCATGTTCCCCGACATAGCCGGAGAACTACAGGCATTAGGAGCGGCAAGCAACATGCTCTCCGGACTGGACGGACTCTATATGTCCCTCTGGATGGCACTCCCCATGTCGGAATGGCTGTACAGGGCAACCTATAAAGTCAAATACGGAACTGCTCCGGAACGATTCGTCAGGAAGGGGGACGAATAGGATGAAGATCTCCGAAACCATAGCTGTATTGCTAATAGTTGCCGTAATGAGCCTCGTCGGCAACCTGGTAGGCTTCCACAACGGCATAATCGAATCCCTCCCGGGAATGATATTTCTTTTAGCCCTTTGCGTAGCGGGAGTGATAATGAGAAACGTCGTCCCGGGAAATATACCCAACGTGGCCTGGATCGTCCTGATAGGCTGCATCGTGACATACCCCGGATTCCCTGGTTCGGCCCAGCTCAGCGCCTGGGTAGGCAAGGTCAGTTTTCTGTCCCTGACGACCCCCATTCTGGCCTATGCCGGACTATCCATCGGCAAGGACCTGGACATGCTGAAGAAAACCGGCTGGCGGATCGTAGTTGTCGCCATATTCGTCTTCGTGGGAACATATATCGGATCGGCTCTCATAGCCCAGGGAGTTCTCTCCGCCACCGGACAACTTTAAAGAATAGGCCCGTTCGAGGAAAACTCGAACGGGCCTATCTTATCCCGTAATCTCCCTTAATTCCTCTATTTTCTCTCCAAAAAGCCTCAAGGCCGAACGGACAGGATCGGGGCTGGTCATATCAACTCCGGCCCCTCTTAGCAGATCTATGGAACTCTTGGAGCTTCCGCCCTTCAAAAAATCTATGTATCTATCTCGCGCCGATTCTCCTCCGGTAAGGATCCCCTCGGCCAAGGCGGTGGCCGCCGAATAGCCAGTAGCGTACTGATATACGTAGAAGGGAGAGTAAAAGTGAGGGATTCTGGCCCACTCGACCTCTATCCCCTTGTCCACCACTATATCGGGGCCGTAATAATCCCTGTTTAGATCCCCCCAGATGGAAGACAAAATCTCCGGCGTCAAGGGGGTCCCTTCCTCCGCCATGCCGTGTACCTTCAGCTCGAACTCGGCGAACATAGTCTGCCTGAACACCGTCGTGCGAACCTGTTCCAGGTAATAGTTCAAGAGGAAAGGCCTATCCTTAGGCCTGTTCTCCAACATATGCTCCATAAGCAACACCTCGTTGGTGGTGGAGGCTACCTCGGCGACGAATATGGTGTAATCGCCGTAAACAGGGGGCTGGAACTTATGGGAGTGCCAGGAATGCAGGGCATGCCCCATCTCGTGAGCAAGGGTGAACACGTCCCTTAGGGTGCCGTTGTAGTTGAGCAACACGAAGGGGTTGGTCCCGTAACTACCCCAGGAATAAGCTCCCTTTCTCTTCCCCTGGCTCTCGTAGACATCTACCCATCGTCCATCGAACCCCTCTTTCAAAACGTCCAGATAGCCATCCCCCAAAGGAGACAGCCCGGCCAGCACCGTCTTCTTGGCGTCTTCCCAGGATATATCCTCCTCCGGTTCCTCCACTATGGGAACGTAAAGGTCGTACATATGAAGCTCGTCCAACCCTAGAGAGCTCTTTCGCAGCGATACATAGTCGTGCAACAGAGGCAGCCCCTCTCTGACGGCCTTTATGAGATTATCGTAAACCGACAGGGGAATATCGCCCCCGTCCAACGCGGCCTCCCGACTCGATCCGTACCGGTGCACCCTGGCATCGAAGACGCTCTCCTTGACGGCAGATCCGAACGAGGCAGCCAAGGTATTTCGAAAGCTCTCGTAGGTATCGTGGATCCCCTTAAAGGCCCTCTCCCTGACGGGACGGTCCTTGGACCTTATAAGACGATAATAGCGCTCCTCCGAAAGCTCGACGGCCTCCCCCCTCTCGTCCCGGATCGAGGGAAATTTCATATCTCCGTTGGTGAGCATCGAGAAGATAAGCTCCGGAGCATTGGCTATCTCGCCCATTCCCGAGAGGAGTTCCTCCTCCCTGGCGCTCAACACGTGAGCCTTCTTACGGATTATCTGTTCTATATGGTATCTGTACATCTCCAACTCGGGCAAGTCGTCGAAAAACGAGGCAAGTCTCGACTCCTCGATCCCGAGGATCTCGGGAAGCACGTAAGCCAACGCGGTAGAGACCCTGACGTTGAGTGCCATAGCCCTATCGGCCATGGCTTTCGCCTCTCCATCGGATGCATCCTCGTGGCTTTTCATCGTGGCATAGACGAAAACCCTTCCCAGCTCCAGGCTAACTCTATCTATCTCCTTAAGACACCCCAAAAGACAGGACGCCCCGTCTCCCAACTTCCCTGAGAACGATTCCAGAGTATCTACAGACTCAAAGACCTCTCGCCAAGCGTTTTCCCACTCCTCGATTCCACCGTATATAGAGCTCAAATCCCACTTATAACTTTCGTCTATCTCCGACCTGACCGGGATAGACCTGCTATCGGATGCCATTCGATCAACTCCTTAAAAAAATCCGCCATCAGGATAGACCGGATATCCTAAGGACCTCCGGTTCTCCTCTACGTTCGTCGAAAGCAACCACCCGGCCGTTGCCGAGATCGGCCACATACACAGTACCGTCTCTGATCGCCACGTCCGACGGAGAGAAAAGCCTCTGCCATCTTCTGTCACCGTATACGGTCGAGACCTCCATAGATCTTACGTCCAGGGCCCTAATCCTGTCGTTGTAGCTATCGGCTATATAAAGGGAGCCTCCGGATAGACACATCCCCAACGGCCTCTGTAGTAAGGCTTTCGAGGCGATTCCGTCCCTACATCCGTAAAGAGAGGGTCCCTCCCCTATCAAGGTCGTAACTTTTCCCGTAGAGGGATCGATACACCTTATAGAGGAAGATCCGCTATCGCTGAAGAAAAGCAAATTACCGTAGGACAGCAATACCTCCGGTTGTCCCATCGTCGCCGTGAGAGGAGGACCGTCGTCCATCCCTCCTCCTCCGTTTCCCGCGAAGGGTCTCGCCCCTCCTCCTGACATGGACTGAACCCAGATCTGCCTCGTGCCGGGGGATGCCAGATATAACATATCGTCACGGCAAACCACGTCTCTGACCGCTCCGAAAGATCTGGGGCCTACCAGATTGGTCTTTGAAGACTTCCCCGAATATGAGGCAACCTCCCTTCCGTTTCGATCGAAAATCCTAACGGACTCGGACCCTCTGTCGGCGACGTAAATTTTTTCAGAATCAAGCGAAAACCCAGTCGGACAGGATCTAAATCCGGGACGGTCCATAGGAATAGACCTTTTGAGCACCGCCGATCTTCCATCGAAATCCAGCTGAGCTAAAAGAAGCCTTTTCTCCCTGCCGTCCAACACGGCCAAGGTATCTCCCTCTACGGCCAGACGTAAGGGCAAAAAACTCCGCCCGCTCCAGACAAACCTCTGCTGTGCCCCGGGACGAAGATCGCCTGTTGCCCTAGCTGTTCTCCCCATGGATTTTAAAACGGGACGGACCAACTCGGGAGGCAATATCCCCTCCCTGGCCCAGGTCAAAGCACCGGTGGGATCCACCACCACAGTTGAGGGCCACCTATTAATGAGGTAGGCCTTCCTTATGGTCTTCCTGGAATCGTCGTAAACCGGAAAATCTATGCCTGCGCAATCGAGGATGGACAGAATTCGACGAGACTCCTTTTCGGCAGGAAAACGGGGACAATGGATCCCTATCAGATCAATGGCATCCCTGTCCTCCTCTCTGAGCCTCATCAGTCCGTCCACGACGGAGAGATCGTCATCGCTCATGGCATTAAAAAAAACCAATACCGTGACTCTTCCGACGCCGGGCAACCTGATCGAGGTTCCATCGACTAGCCTATCGGGTAAATCCGGAGCCGGGACGGCTCCTCCGTAGATCGTGACCATATGGCACCTCCTGTACTCCCGGGATTATACAACCTAATCAAGCACACCTCGATTAGTATACCAAATACAAAAAACAAACTTCACCCCTTGGAATTGACAGGGAGACAAGGCTTAGAGTATAGTAAACTAGTGTACATATATAGCGTCCCTCAGGGGAAGGATTGGAACGAAACATTCTAAGGAGGGGATAAGATGAAAAAAGTTCTTTTAGCGTTGATGGCTCTCGCACTGATGGTGGGCACGGTAGGAACAGCCATGGCGGAGGATCCAGCACAGCTCAGGTTCATGGCAGGACCTCCCGGGGGAAACTGGTTTGCCCTAGGTGGATCTCTTTCCGATATGTGGAGCAAGAACGGACTGCCAACCACCAGCGGAACCGGTGGCGGGGTCTCCAACATAGTCAACGCCGACAGGGGGAAGGGCGACATGGGCTTTTCGGTCACCTCGATGGTGGGAGCAGCCACCAAGGGCGGAGAACCTCCCTTCAATGATCCTCTCAGCAACGTGTCCGTATTGGCCAACCTTTACACCCAGTATACCTACTTCATCGTCCGGAAGGACTTCGCAGAGGAAAACGGAATAAAGACGGTGGGAGATATCGTCGCGAAGAAGCTGCCAGTCCGTTTCGCTACCTTGAAGCCTGGAACGTCTTCAGAATTCGTCATTCGCAACGTCTTCAGCAAGGGATACGGCATCAACTACCGTAAAGCCATAAACGACTGGGGAGGAAAGGTAGAATTCTCCTCCTATTCCGACGGCTCCAACCTTTTGGCGGACAATCATATCGACTGCTTCGCCTTCTCCGTAGGCAGAGTCGCCTCGGTGGTCATGCAGATAGAGAGCCAGACCGACATAGTCATTCTTCCGGTCGACGAAAAAGCCCGTCAGGCCATGACAGAAGCCTTCGGGACGGTATCCTTCACCATCGAGCCCGGCATATACAAGTCCGTAACCGAACCGGTGGAGACCATTGGAGACTACACCTGTGTCGTCGTTAGAAACGACCTATCCGACGATCTGACCTACAAGCTCGCCGAACTGATATGGCAGAACAAGGAAACTCTCGCAAAGAGTGTCAAGGATATGCAGGAGCTCAGCCCCGAATCGGCGGTTCCAGCAGCAGTTCCCGCTCACCCTGGCGCCGCTAAGTTCTGGAAAAGCGTCCAGTAAAGAGAGATACAAACCGATACGAGATCGCGGGTGACAACAGTCGCCCGCCTTTTTGTTTGACAGAGACACATCCCCTTAAGGAGAGTTGATTTCAATATGAGAAAACTGCAAGGGACCACGGCCAAGCTGTTCTACCTTTACGTCTTGGCCATGGGTTTTTTCCACCTCTACACCGCTCTCTTCGGAACCTACGAAGCCTATCTTCAGCGAGCCATACATCTGACCTGGGTCCTGCCTATGGCGTTCATCCTCTATCCTATAGGAGGCAAAAAAGAGGGCCAGGAATTGACCGATAACTCCATACCATGGTACGACTGGATCCTTGCCGCAGCTTCCCTGGCACCGGGAATCTACATCATGGCAAACTACACCGACATAACCTACAGAATGGCACAGGTCGACCCAGTCACCACGGCACAGCTTATATTGGGGTCCCTGTTGACGGTGCTGTTGCTGGAGGCCACCAGGAGGGTGGTCGGACTGCCACTGGCGCTCATCGCCGCCTTCTTCACCGCCTATATGTACTACGGGAATTACATGCCGGGCATAATGAAGGGACTTTCTTTCTCTTTCCACGAGGTCATAGAGCAGATTTATCTCATCGACGAGGGAATATTCTCGATACCCCTGGGCGTCTCCGCCACTTTCGTCATGATATTCCTCATCTTCGGAGGATTCCTGGAAAAAAGCGGCGTCGGAGCCTATTTCATGGAGTTCGCTCAGGCATTTACCGGAACCTCCCCGGGAGGACCGGCCAAGATAGCGGTAGTAAGCTCGGCTCTCTTCGGGTCCATTTCCGGAGCTGCCGTAGCTAACGTCTACGGCACGGGGACCTTCACGATCCCCCTCATGAAGAGAATCGGCTATCCGCCGTTTTTCGCAGGAGCGGTAGAGGCGGTAGCCAGCACCGGAGGACAGATAATGCCTCCCATCATGGGGGCCGGAGCCTTCATAATGGCCTCCTTCCTTGGGGAACAGTTCCGCACGATAATGATAGCGGCGGTCCTTCCGGCCCTGCTCTACTACTCTGCGGTTCTGCTTATGGTCCATCTGGGAGCCCTTAAAAACAACTTGAAGGGGCTTTCTCCCGAGGATCTTCCGGACAAAAAAGTCGTCATCAAGAAGCTGTACATGATGTCTCCTATAGCCGTGTTAATCTACCTGCTATTAACTGGCTACACTCCCATGCTGGCCGCGGTGATAGGCATAGGAGCGGCCTGGCTCGTCTCGATGCCCAACAAAGAGACCCGGATGGGACCCAAGGCGATCCTGGACGCTGTCTACACCGGAGCCAAGAACATACCGGTGGTCTGCATCGCCTGCGCCGCCGCCGGACTGGTGGTCGGATCGGTATCGCTGACCGGGATAGGATTCAAGTTCGTAGGGCTGGTATTCTCCCTCGCCAACGGAGCACCCTTCATAGCCCTCATCCTTATAGCACTGGTATCGTTGGTTCTCGGCATGGGACTTCCCACCACCAGCGCCTATATACTCGGCGCGGCCCTGGGGGTTCCGGCCCTGGCTAAGCTGGGATTCGACCCTCTGGCAGCCCATATGTTCGTGTTCTATTTCGCCATAGTATCGAACATAACCCCTCCGGTAGCTCTGGCCGCCTATGCTGCGAGCTCCATAGCTGACGCAAGCCCCAACAAAACGGGCTTCCAGGCTATGAAACTGGGGATATTGGCCTTCATCATCCCCTTCGCATTCTGCTACGACCAGGGGTTGCTGCTCTCCGCAGGATTGACTAACAACGTGATCTCCGTCCTGGGAGGGATAGGAGCTCTGTTCTCCATGGGGTACTCAATGTTGGCCTACACCAACCACAGGATCCACCAGTGGCAGAGAGCGGTATTCCTCGTTGTGGGAGTTGCCTGTTTATGGCCTATGTTTACAGTGAAAATTGCCGGGGTTATCGCTACCATCGTATTCGGATGGCTATGGAGAGCAAAAATTATTAACTGAGCTAACCACAAAATCGTAAAAACAGGAGGAACCAGGTGGTTCCTCCTGTTTTTTTGCGAAAAAAGCTCAAAACAAAAAATAAGACATCCTGTCTCTCCCTAAACCTAAATATAAAGCCCAGATCGGTCTTGCCTGACTAATGCTGACGTATATAATAGAAGCACAGATCAAGATCAACTAAGGTCAAATAATTTTATGGAGGTGGATCATATGAGACGGTATTTGGTTCCTCGTAACACGGGAAGTTCTGTCATGGATCCCTTTTCCTTCATGGACAATGCGATGAGGACGATGTTCAGGGATTTCGGCGAGACATTCAGGGGAGAGGAGAACAGATCACTGGCCCCTAACATGGACCTTTATAGAAAGGAAGGAAAGATCACGTTGGTGATGGACCTTCCGGGAATCTCAAAAGAGGACATCGACCTCAAGGTCTATAAGGACAGAATCGAGGTCAGGGCACAGAGAAAGGAATGCTGCAACGACGAAGAGGACTGTCTTCACAGCGAGAGGTTCTACGGATCCCTTGCCAGAATGATAACTCTTCCGACCGAGATAGACTGCGATTCCGTGCAGGCAAGCTACACCGACGGAGTTCTCAAAATAGAGGTCGACGAGCTTAAGACTGGCGGAGAGGGAAAGACAATAGCGATAGAGGGATAGGAAATATAGAGCCGGGAGCATCTGCTCCCGGCTCGGCTTTTTCAGTAAACCAGATTTCTAGGGCTACCAGAGATCCAGGCGAAGACATTATCGAACGCCATAATAGCCCTCTTCTCCAACGCCTCAGGAGTGGCAAAGGCCACGTGAGGAGTAAGAACGCAGTTGGGAGCTTTCAGCAGGGGATAATCCTTAGGGATAGGTGGCTCCATGTCGAACACGTCTATTCCGGCTCCGGAGAGCCTCCCCGAGGTTAGGGCCTCGGCCAATCGGTCGTTATCGACTATAGGACCTCTGGCGGTATTGATCAGTATTGCCGAGGGCTTCATCATAGCCAATTTTTCCTCTCCGATCAAACCGACGGTCTCGTCGTTGCATGGAACGTGAATCGACACGATATCGCTGGAGACCATAAGTTCTTCCAGGGTAACGTAGCTCACTCCCAACTCTTTGAGTTCGTCCCTCTCGGTTCGACTATAAGCCAGGACCGAGCACCCCAAAACGCGGAAGATCTTCGCTACTTTGCAGCCGATAGCCCCGGTACCGACGATCCCCACAGTCTTGCCGGCTATCTCGTTGCCCAGAAGCCCCGCTTTAGTTGAACCGTCACGGACTGCGCGATCGCAGGGTAGGATGTTTCTACATACCGCTACGGACAGCCCCAAGGCCAACTCCGCAACGGAATCGGTGGAATATCCGGCGCAGTTGGACACAGCTACGCCTCTTTCCGTGCAGACCTTCATATCGACGTGATCGTACCCGGTGAAGGCTACGGAGATCATCTTCAATGAATCGGCACCGGCTATGACCTCGCCGGGAAGGGGCATGTTGGCTATCATAGCCACATCCACGCCGGAAAGCCTGGATATATTTTCGTCTCGATCGTCAGACCTCGGGAAAGACGAAAAATCGTGTCCATCCTTCTTAAGCGAGGCTGCCAGCCTTTCCAGAGACTCTTCCGATATCCCCAGAGACTCGAGAAGAGCTATTTTCATCTCTCGTAAACCTTGGGAGATTCCTTACCGGACATAACCCTGTAGGCACCGTCGGCCAAAGCCTTCAGCTCGTCCTCACCGGGATATACCTTTACCGGAGCTATGAAGGCGACCCTGCGTCGAATCTCATCTACGAATACATCCGAGTAGGCCAGACCTCCAGTGAGCAATATGGCATCCACATCTCCCTCCAGGGAAGCGGCTCTGGAACCTATTTCCTTGGCCACCTGATAGGCCATGGTCCTGAAGACGAGACCGGCCTTCTCGTCTCCATCCTCCATCCTCCTCTGGACTTCCCGAAGATCGTTGGTACCCAGATGAGCCACTAGACCGCCCTTTCCGCTCAGTTTCTTGCGAAGATCCTTCTCCGTCATGGTTCCTCCGAAACAGAGCTTTACGAGCCCTCCGGTGGGAAGAGTTCCCGCCCTCTCCGGGGAGAAGGGGCCATCTCCGTCCAGGGCGTTATTGACGTCTATGACCCGACCTCCTCTGTGGGCTCCGACGGATATGCCTCCACCCATATGGGCGACCACGAAGGAACTGTCCTCGTAGGCTTTTCCCATCTCGTCCGCGGCGGTTCTGGCAATGGCCTTCTGGTTGAGGGCGTGAAAGATGGAACGACGCTCTATCTCGGGCAGACCGGACAGTCTGGCCTCGTCGACCAATTCATCGACCACGACAGGGTCCACGATGAAGGAGTTATCGGGGCAACCTGCCTCATCGGCTAGACGCCTGGCGAGGGCCGCCCCGAGATTGCTTGCGTGAGAACCGTATCTGGCCTCTTTCATGTCCTCCATCATGGCCTCATTAACCCTGTATGTACCACCGGGGATGGGTCGAAGAAGTCCTCCCCTTCCGACCACACCATCCAGGTCGGCGATTTCTGCGCCTCTCCCCTTCAAAGCCTTCTTGATCTCTTCAAGACGAAAATTCTCCTGAGCTTCGACCGACGGGAACCGACCTATGACGTCGGAGTCGTATCTCTGGGTGTCGTCCCAAAGCTGGGTTCCGTCCTCGAACAGAGCTATCTTGGTGCTGGTAGAACCGGGATTGATAGCCAACAGTAGCATCAGATAATACCTCCCTACATCGAGAAAAGGGGCCGACTGGCGGCCCCTCAACGATAGTTATTACGATCGACTACTTGCCGAAATCCGCATGAACCACGGCGGCGGCGATGGACATCAGCTTGGCTCTGGGCGAGTCGGCCCTGCTGGTGAGGATGATGGGAGCGGCAGCTCCCAGGATCATTCCGGCGGTTTCGTTCTCCGAGAAGTAGACGATCGCCTTGGCCAGCATGTTGCCCGCATCTATGTTGGGAACCAGGAACACATCGGCCTTGCCGGCCACAGGAGAGGAGATGCCCTTCGTCTTGGCCGACTCCTCGCTCACAGCGTTGTCCAGGGCAAAAGGACCGTCGACGATGCAGTTCTTGATCTGACCTCTGGCGTTCATCTGAGCCAAAGCGGAGGCGTCCAGGGTGGCTGGCATATCGGGATTTACCACCTCTACCGCGGCGAGAACCGCAACCTTGGGGCACTCCACTCCGAAGGCCCTGGCGAGGTTGACCGTGTTCTGAACGATCTGAGCTTTCTGGGAGAGGTCGGGATACATATTGAAGGCCGCGTCGGTGATGAAGAATATGCGGTCGAATCCCTTTACCTGATGGAAGTAACAGTGTGAGATGGTGTTCTTTCCTCTGCGCAGCCCGACCTCTTTATTGAGCATACCGCGAAGGAAATGGTTCGTGTGGATCTGTCCCTTCATGTAGACATCGGCCTTGCCGGAGGAAACGAGCTTTACCGCCTCGAGGGCTATCTCCGGTTCGCTACAGGCATCGACGATCTCATAGTTTGCCACGTCGACTCCGACCTTTTCGGCCGCCGCCTTTATAGCTTTCTCGTCTCCCACCAGATAGAAATCGGCTATGCCGGAAACCCTGGCTTCTTCCAGCGCGGTCAGAAGACCGGTATCGTCGGCCTTGGCCACGCTGATCTTTTTCTTGCCCTTCTCCGCACCGATTTTCTTGGCGTACTCCAACAAGGCACTCAACGAACGAAGCTGTTCCATGAGAAAAAAAGCCCCCTCTGAAATATTTGATATGACGTCTCTCTGCCCCACATTCAGGACCTAACGAGAGACTAAACCTCCATACATTATACACCGTATCGAGAGATTCTTCAGGAAATCGCGGCTCCTAAAGCGATGGAAAGAAGCTTGGTATCCATGGAGTCGAAACGGCTGGTCATAACGATAGGACGCCTGGCTCCCAGTATGACCCCTGCCGTCCTGCAACCGGCCAGAAACATGGCGGTCTTTCCAACCAGATTCCCCGCCTCTATGTCGGGTACGACCAGCAGATCGGCCTTTCCAGCCACGGGAGAATCGATCTTCTTTATCGCGGCAGCCTCGGGGCTCACCGCGTTATCCAGAGCCAGAGGCCCGTCGACGAGACATCCCTCGATCTGTCCTCTGGCGGCCATCATTGTAAGGGAGGCAGCGTCTATGGTGGCCGTCATATCCGGATTAACCGACTCGACAGCGGCAAGCACCGCCACCTTCGGGCACTCGACCCCGAGAGAATGATAGCATCCTACGGCGTTCTTTATGATTTCCGCCTTAGCGCTGAGATTCGGGTACATGTTCATCCCGCCGTCGGTTATACCTAAAACCCTGCCCAACGGTGGAACCTCTACGAATACCAGGTGGGACAACAGAGCTCCGGACCGAAGTCCCCATTCCTTGTTCAATACCGCCTTAAGCAAAGTGGCGGTCTTGACCAGTCCCTTCATGAGGAGATCGGCCTTCCCGGAAGAGACCAGCTTAACCGTCCTCTCCGTGGCAGAATAATCGTCACATTCCTCCACGATCTCGAAACCGTCCAGAGAAAGCCCAAGCTCGGAAGCCTTGGCCCTTATCCTATCGGAATCGCCCACGAGGATCGCCTGGACCAAACCTCTCTTTTGGGCCTCACAGACGGCCTCCAAAGTGTCCTCTCCATAAGGACAGGCCACGGCGATCTTCTTCACTCCCGAATCGGTACAAGCGTCGAATAAAAAATCCAGATTTTTCACGATAGATCACAGAACTCCTTTCACCGTATCTGCATAGGACCTAGCTTTCTCCTCGCCCTTCAACACCCTCAAGGCCCCCTCCACAAGGGCCTCCATCTCTCCCTCTCCGGGATAGACGAGACAGGGAGCTATCCATTGAACCCTTCTTTGAACGGAGGCGACGAACTCGCTATCATAAGCTATACCACCAGTAAAGAGAATCGCCGTCACGTCTCCCGAAAGAGCGGCCGCCATGGAGCCGATAGCTCCGGCCATCTGAAACGACATGGCATTTCGAACGAGCTCCGCCTTCTCGTCTCCGGAGCTCGCTCTCTCGGAGACTTCCCTCATATCGCTGGTGCCGAGATAGGCAAATACCCCCCCCTTGCCAGCCAACCGATTTTTGAGATCGGGCATAGGGATCTTTCCTCCGAAACAGAGTCCTACCAGGTCTCCCGCCGGCATGCCGCCGGCCCTTTCAGGAGAGAAAGGACCGAAATCGTTCCCGCTGTTGAAGTCGATCAACTTGCCGTCGCTATGGGCACAGATCGTCATTCCGCCTCCCATATGGACCACGACGTACTTACTGCTTTGCCAGTCGAGGCCGAGGTCCTTAGCTGCCCTTCGGACCGTGGCTTTGACGTTCAGCGCGTGGTTCAATGGAACCCTCGGCAGCTCGGGCAAGCCACTCAGACGAGCCAGATCGTCCAGTTCGTCCACCGAGACCGGGTCCACTATGAAAGCTGGAATACCTCTAGAAGAAGCTATGGCATCGGCCAATATCCCTCCCAGGTTCGAAGCATGGTCCCAGGGCTTGCCGCTCCTCAACCTCGCCAAAAGCGCCTGGTCCACCTCGTAGGTTCCACCGGGAATGGGGTCTATTATCCCTCCTCGGCCTACCACGCAACTGAGGTCGTCCAGCGAACTGCCCTTGGCCTTCACCGCTTTTTCTATCGTCTCCATACGGAAAAGATATTGATCGGCGGTCTTCGAGAAAGAGGCTATTCTATCCGCATCGTGACGAACGGTCTCGGACCACCTCTGTGAACCATCGTCAAACCAGGCTATCTTGGTGCTGGTAGAACCGGGGTTTATAGCTAAAACCTCGTAGGACATAAAAACACCTCTCTTCTCTGTCTCAATTTGAACGATAAAAACAAAAAATCCCTCACGTAAACTTTACCACAAAAGTCAATGCCAGCGTTTCTCTCCCCTGGACGGTTCAGCGCAAGCCAGTATCTTCGCTTCCAGGCGATCCAGCTCCTCTATCTGATCCGGCTCCAGCATCGCCCTTACTTCCTCTCTCATGGCGGCTCCCATGGAATTTCTATCGGGGTAGGCTCCGGCGACCACGTCGGTCCAGCTGATCTTTCTCTTCGTCTCGTAAAGATCGAAATCGGCGAAGCGATCGGTTCCCTCGACGTATTCCAAACCAACCAGAGCCTTCTTCACGACCTTGGCGTCGAAAAAGGAGAAAAGTCTGATGCAATAGACCGACACCGGCATAAGGATATGAGCGTAATCCTTACCCCATCCCTCGCCTACAAGCAACCCCAACTCCAGATCGTCCAAGGCTTTGGTAAGACGCTCCACGTGCAATCCGTACCTGCCGAAAGCGTCGTATATCCTTATCTCCAGCTGTCTCCATTCGGCCTTTTCCATGCTCCTGTTGAAAAGATACATGGCCCTGCGACGAAGCCTGGTCCTAAGGGTCTCGTGAGGCATGGAGACCAAGACGACGTCCTTCTCCATGTCGCCCATGGTCAAGGGTCTGGCAAGCGACTTGGGCGTAAAGGATATTATGACCCCACTGTCGGAATCCCAATCCCATATCGACTCCAACGACGATATCCGTCCGCCGAAATCCTCGGCGATTTCCTCCATAACCGGTCGATAGTCCCCGTGAACCCTGAAAAGGATCGACCGAGGGAGCCGTCTTACCGACTTGATCATCGAACAGGCCCCTTCGGTCAACATGGCCGCCAAAATCACGTCGGGGAAGCTGTCCACCGCGACATACCTTTCGCAGCCTCTCTCTCCCAGGACCAAGACCGTGCTGTCCTCCCCGATACCGTCGAACACCCTCTCCTTGGGAGATTCCGAAAAGGAAAACCCTCCTTCCAGCCAACAAAGTATCTCGGAGACATTTCCCTCCATTCTCACGACCCTGGGACCGCTTCTAACTATGGAAAGCATCGCTATACCTCCTTCGATCGACAAGAAAAACAGACTAAAGACCTATCCTTCTTTTAAGTTGCCTCTGATCGTCTATGTATCCAGGATAGGGGATCCTGTAAACACCTCCGGTCTTCAACGAAAACAAATGTATATCCTCTATGCCGTTGAAACAGCGAATCTCCCCGGAAGGATAGGACAGATCGTGTCCGCATAGCCCGACCATATCGGGAAGATCGGGAATCCTCCAGGAATAGTGGCTAACGACGAAATTCCATCCGGAAGCGGAGAAAAAACCGGTACCTTCCGCTATATGGCAATGAGGGAACATCTCCTTAACCGAATAAAGATCGTCGTGATTCCCCATACATATCATGGCCTGAAAATCACCTCTGGCCACAGCTCCATCTAAAATTTTAGACAGAATCCTGAGCTTATTTCTATAGCATTCGATACGGGCGGGATAGACCTCCAGTTTTATCTGGTCCACCAGGTCTCCTGTATGGACCACCCAGGCCGGCCTGATCTTGGATATGATCCTCCTGAGATCGGAGAAAAGGGAGGAGGGGGTGTCGGATATATGCAACAAAAACTCCCCTGGACGATCCATAACCTCCTCCGGAACGTAAACCGTCCCCAGGAGCCTGCAGGCACCTGCAAGCCAACGCTTCATGAAATCACCTCTTTCGAACCTAAACCTAGGCATACTCGTTCATTTTAATATGAAAGATGCAAAAAGACACGTCCTATCGCTACAAATCGCCTTGACAATCGGAGGACACACTAGGATAATGCTTCCTTATGTGTCGAGAGGAAGCGAAACGTTGTTGTCATCGGTGGTGAAGACGAAGACGTTTCGTATCGACCCACTGAGGAGGAACGATATGGGTAACACTTTAACCGCAACCGCTTTTGATCGCTACGAACTTAGAGAAGAACTGCTGAACGCACTGGCCGCAAAGGGATTCGATTCGCCCATGCCGGTACAGGAAAAAGTCCTGGAATCGGAAAACAGAGACGGAGACCTGGTCGTACAGGCCCGTACGGGAAGCGGGAAAACCCTCGGTTTCCTACTTCCCCTTCTGAACGAACTGCCCCGAGAGACAGCTACCCCTAGGATACTGGTTCTGTCACCTACCAGGGAGTTGGCCCAGCAAATAGCCGGAGAAGCCGAATGGATAGGCAAATACATGGGAATAACCACCGCCTCTCTGGTCGGGGGCATGGACATGGAGCGCCAGATAAAAGATCTCCGCAGAGGCTCGGCCCTCGTAGTCGGAACTCCGGGCAGAACGATGGACCACATACGGAGAAGGACCCTCAAGACCGACACAATCCAGACCATCGTCCTAGACGAAGGAGATACCATGTTGGATATGGGCTTTAGGGACGACATAGAGGCTATCCTCAACACCCTGCCCGATCCCCACAGGACATGGCTTTTTTCCGCTACTATGCCGGACGAAGTTGCCTCCCTTACAAAAAGATACCTGGACTCACCCAGCTGGATAACCCTATGCCACGACGAGGACCAGCATGAGGATATAACCCACAGAGCCTACCTTGTCCCTTCCGGAAAAAGACTGGAGGGACTCGTGAACGTACTCCTTTGGGAAAACCCCGAGATGGGCTTGATCTTCTGCCACACCAAGGCTGGAACGGTTGAGACAATGGAGCGGCTTCAGGAAGAGGGGTTCGCCGCCTCGGCCCTTCACGGAGACATGAGTCAGCTGGAGAGAAACAGCGTCATGAACGCCTTTCGGCAGGGAAGAATCCCCTACCTGGTGGCCACCAACGTCGCAGCCAGAGGACTTGACGTACAGGGAGTATCTCACGTCATACAGATAGGTCTGCCGGACAACCTGGAGACCTTCGTCCACAGAAGCGGTCGAACCGGAAGAGCCGGTCAGGAAGGCAGAAACATCCTCGTGCTGACCCCCAGGGAGAAAGGCCGTTTCAAGGCTATGCTCCGGGCTTCGTCGATGGATCTTAAATGGGCCAACGTACCCGATGTGGCCGAAATAGCCAAAGCGCAGAGAGGACTCAGGGAAAGCGCACTTCTGGGCGGAGACGAGCCGGATCAGGAGATCCAGGCCTGGGCGGATGAGCTTCTGGACATGATGGCCCCGAGAGACCTAGTAGCCAGATTGCTGGAAAGTTACGTCAACGGGTTACCTAACGGCTACGACCTCAGAAAATCCCTTCAAAACGAGCTCGAAAACCGCCGCTCTGGCAGGGACAGAGGGGACCGCTTCTCCGGGAGGGACCGAAATAGATCCCCGAGACGGAACGAAAACAGAGGCAATAGAAGCTCTTTCCGTGGGAGAGCCCAATCCATAAAACTGTCGAAGGGACGAATCGATCAGGATTGGTCCGTAGGAAGAATCCTCGCGACCGTTTGTCAGGCCCTAGACGTGGACAGAAACGAGGTCGGTAACATCCGCATGAGAGACAACCATACGGAGGTAGAGCTAGGACCTCTCGCCGCAGACAGAATGAACGGCAACGGAGCCAACAAACTCTCCAAATGGGGCCTCATGGACGGATCTTCGCAAAATCAGGAAAGAAATACCAAACCTTCGCAAGGCCGGAGACGTTGGGAAAGATAGCTAATAGAGATATAAAGAGAGGGGCGATCGCATTTGCGATCGCCCCTCTCTTTATATCTCTACGGAGAACGGCCCCTCTATTCGTCTCTCGCAGTAGAGAGATACCCCAACATCTAGATAGCTACCTACCGATGCAATGAAATTGTAGGGTAAATTCAGGTTTTGTTTGACAGTTTGAAAAAACAGATGCTAGAATGGTTCAAGTGGATCACTTCGTTGTGTTGTTTTTTGTAAAATGGCCACTATACCAAATACTTGGGGGAGGCAATGAGCAAAATGAACAATATCGTTAAAATCAACGGTCACTCCCTGACCCTAAGGGACCTTGTCAACGTAGCAAGAAACGGTTACGCCGTAGAAATCGAGGAAGAGGCCATCAAAAAGGTCAACTACGCCTCGTCTCTGATCCAAAAATGGGTGGAGGACAACAGGATAATATACGGTGTCACCACCGGATTCGGAGATCTGGCTACGGTAAACGTCGACAGAGAAAAATGCACCCTTCTTCAGGAGAACCTTCTGAGAAGCCATGCGGTAGGAGTAGGGGATCCTCTTCCAGTTGAAACCGTCAGAGCCATCATGCTTCTCAGGCTCAACGGACTGACCGCCGGACATTCGGGCATCACCTTGGAGACTCTCACCCAGATGGTCAATTTCCTCAACTTGGACATCATCCCCCACGTTCCATCTCAGGGATCGGTGGGTGCCAGTGGAGACCTTTGCCCCCTCTCGCACATAGCGGTCTCGATGCTCGGAGAGGGAGACGTTTTCTACAAAGGCGTTCGCATGTCCGCTCTGGAGGCTATGAGCAAGGCCGGACTCAAGCCTATACACCTCCATCCTAAAGAGGGACTGGCCCTCAACAACGGAACCGCCGCCCTGACCGGTCTAGGAGCATTGGCCCTCTGGGACGCCCTTACAGTAGCGAAGACCGCCGACATAGCAGGAGCCCTCTCGGTGGAGGCCCTCCACGGCGTACCCTACGCTTTCGACGAGAGAACCCACGCAATCCGACCCCATCAGGGACAGATCGACGTTGCCTCCAACATCAGAAAACTCATCCAGGACAGCCAGATAATTGAGAAATTCAAACACGAGAGAGTACAGGACGCCTACTCGCTTCGCTGTATCCCAATAGTGCATGGTGCCAGCAGAAACGCCCTTCGCTTCATAAAGGAGACCATCGAGCTGGAGATGAACTCCGTCACGGACAACCCGTTGATATTCCCCGATTCGGAGGACGTCATCAGCGGAGGCAACTTCCACGGTCAACCTATAGCCCTTCCGATGGACTTCTTCGGCATAGCGGTGGCCGAGCTCGGAAGCATCTCCGAGCGCAGGGTCTCCAGGATGGTGGACAAGAGCCTCTCCAACGGATTGCCTCCCTTTATAATCGCCGACAGCGGTGTGAACAGCGGCTTCATGATCAGTCAGTACACAGCGGCGGCGGTGGTGTCGGAAAACAAGACACTGGCCCATCCCGCTTCGGTAGACTCCATTCCCACCTCGGCCAACCAGGAAGACCACGTATCAATGGGATACTGGGCCTCCCTCAAGGGAACCAGAATACTGGAAAACGTCCAGAAGGTCCTGGGAATAGAGATACTCTCCGCCTGCCAGGGAATAGACTTCTCCAAGCCTTTGACTCCTGGAAAGGGAACCAAGGCGGCCTACGATAGATTCCGAGAGGAAGTTCCCTACATAGAAAAGGACGTATTCCTCTATCCCCTCATGGACCAGGCCATCTCCGTCGTGAAATCCGGCGCCCTGGTGGAAGCGGTCGAGAAGGCAGTGGGAGAACTGGCCTAGTACAGACCCAAGAACGGCACGATGACGTTGGAACGAGACACCTAAAAGGTGACTCTTATACGGTTCGTCTCAAAAAGAAAAAAAGACTAAGGGGGACGTCACCATGCTATTGCTCAATCCCGTGGTACTTTCAGTCAGCACCATGATAGTCCTGTGTCTTCTCAATCTAAACGTAATATTAGCGCTTATAATCGCCGCCCTGGTGGCAGGGCTAACCGCAGGAATACCTATAGGCGAGACCATGAGCGTCCTCATAGGTGGAATGGGCGGTAACTCCGAGACGGCGTTGAGCTATGTCCTCCTCGGAGCCCTGGCGGTAGCAATCAGCAAGACCGGAGTGGCCTCGCTTCTCAGCGTCAAGCTGACCAAGGTGGTCAAGGATAAAAAGCACATGCTGCTCCTCATCATCGCCGGCGTAGCCTGTCTTTCTCAGAACCTGATTCCGGTCCACATAGCCTTCATCCCCATACTGATCCCGCCCCTGCTCGGACTGTTCAATAAACTCAAGCAGGACAGAAGGGCGGTAGCCTGTGCCTTGACCTTCGGCCTCAAGGCTCCCTACATCGCACTTCCCGCAGGATTCGGACTTATCTTCCACGGAATCATCGCCAGGGAGATGACCGCCAACGGCATAACCATGGCTAGCGGAGACATATGGCACTCCTCCTGGATCCTGGGAGCAGGAATGGTCATAGGCCTTCTGGTCGCCATATTTATATCCTACAACAAGGACAGGGACTACGAGGACAGACCTGTAGCCGGTCTGGAGGACGTCAAGGAAATACCTGAACACATGACCACCTCCCACTGGATGACCCTTGTCGCCGTCGTAGTAGCCTTCGTCATCCAGCTAAAGACAAGCTCTCTGCCCCTGGGCGCCGTAGCAGCACTGGGTATAATGGTCGCGACCGGCGCAATTAAGTGGAAGAACCTGGACGAGGTCATGTCCGGAGGGCTCGGAATAATGGGCATGATAGCCATAATCATGCTCGTAGCGGCCGGTTATGGCTCAGTAATAAGGGAGACCAAGGCGGTCGATCTCCTGGTCGAGAGCGTCGTGGGAATGGTAGGAGGCAGTAAAGCCTACGGAGCCCTCCTCATGCTTACAGTCGGCCTTCTGGTCACGATGGGCATCGGAACGTCTTTCGGCACCATTCCGGTAATAGCCGCAATCTACTGCCCTCTTGCCATAAAACTGGGATTCTCTCCGGCCGCGACGGTCTGCCTCATAGCTGCGGCCGCGGCACTTGGAGACGCCGGGTCTCCTGCCTCCGACTCGACCCTCGGGCCCACCTCGGGGCTCAACGCCGATGGACAGCACAACCACATATGGGACACCTGCGTGCCGACCTTTCTGCACTACAACATCATACTGATCGTTTTCGCAATGATCGGATCGCTGGTTATATTCTAATTTGAGATAAAAACGTACAAACGAGACGAACCTCTCCAAGAAAAAGCCCGGGCCCTTAAAGGTCCGGGCTTTTTGGCACGACCGTCCTTATTGACAAGACATCGGGAATGGGCTAATTTATGGGTAGTCACATTTGAGACAATCTGTCCCATTTTTGGAGGTCCGCATGACAGAACGCAAAAACAAGCTGGACGCCGTCGGGAAAGTAGCGAGAATAATGAACCTGCTCTGCTCCTCTCAACACAACCTAAGCATAAGAGACATAGAGAGGGAGACCGATATCCCCAGAAGCACCGTTCACCGCTTTCTGGCCTCCCTGGAGGAACAGGAATGGATCTACCGCGACATAGAAACCGATCAATATCGCCCGGGAATAAAGTTTTTTCTTCTTCACCGAAACGTATCCTTCTACGACGAACTTATCCGAATCTCCGACCCTGTAATGCGCAGTTTGGTGGAAAAAACCTCCAAAACCTCCATAATGAGCGTCATGGAAGGAAAGGAGGGGCTCTGCATTCACACGGTGGAACCGACTATGTCGGTTAAATTCGTCGCCCACAAGGGGATGAAGATCCCCCTTCAATCGGGAGCGACCGGAAAAATCCTTCTGGCCTATTGTCGAAAGGAAGCTCGCGAGAAAATACTGCACAAATCAGGATATGAAAAAGCGGCCCAGCTCAGAAAAGATATCGACGAGATCAGACTTAGAGGTTACGCCATAAGCAAAGAGGAGTGGATCGAACACGCAGGGGACATCAGCGTGCCTCTGTTCGACTCTAAAGGTTCTTTCGTAGCGCAACTGGGCATAGCGGGTCTGGCGACCAGTTTCGACGGACGAGAGGAAGAGCTGCTTGAGGATCTTCAGGAAGCGGCTAGAAAAATAGGGCAATCCTTATAGCGATCTAGCCCTAAAATATCAGGAGGGAAAACCATGGCTAAACAGTTGATCGAGTGCGTACCCAATTTCAGCGAAGGCAGAAGACAGGACGTTATCGAGTCTATAGTGAAACCCTTCAAAGAGCAGAAAGGCTGCTACCTCTTCGATTACAGAGCCGACGAGGACCACAACCGTCTGGTGGTGAGCCTGGCCGGAGAGCCTCAGGCGATCTCCGACGCCGTGATGGCGGCATCCAAGGTCGCGGTGGACAACATAGACCTGAACACACACAAAGGAGCCCATCCCCGCATGGGAGCCATCGACGTCATCCCCTTCACTCCCATCAGCGATATCTCCATGGACGAATGCGTCGAGCTGGCCCGCTCCTTCGGGAAAAGGTTCTACGAGGAGCTGAACGTCCCGGTCTACTACTACGAGGACGCGGCGATCCGCCCCGACCGCACCAGGCTGGAGGTAATCCGCAAGGGACAGTACGAGGGCCTCAAGGAAGAGATAACAAAACCCGAACGCCATCCCGATCTGGGAGAGCCCAAGCTGCATCCCACCGCAGGAGCCACGGTCATAGGGGCCCGTAAGTTCCTGGTCGCCTTCAACGTCAACCTGAACACCACCGACGTCGAGATCGCCAAGACCATTGGCAAGAGGGTCCGTGCCTCCGGCGGAGGCTTCACCGCCGTCAAGGGAATCGGCCTCGCCCTTGAGGACAAGGGAATGGTCCAGGTCAGCATGAACATAGTCGACTACGACAAAACCGCCATATACAGGGCCCTGGAGTTCATCCGTATGGAGGCGGCCCGTTGGGGAGTTACCGTAAACGGCACCGAGGTATACGGAATGATCCCGGTAGCGGCCATGCTGGACAGCGCGGCCTACTACATGCAGATAGACGACTTCGATCCCAACCAGGTACTGGAGCTCAAGCTGCTGGAGCTTATGAGAGAGGAGAATTAAAGATGATGGCCACCCTTTTCCGCAACGCCCGTATAACCACCCCCATCGGCGGCGACGCGCCCCTGGCCGGATCCGATCAGGGCCGGGTCGCGACCTATGAAAAGGGCGCCCTGCTCTGCGAAAACGGCCTCATCGCAGCCATAGGAGACGAGAAAGACATCCTGATCAAGGCGGAGGAGATGGACGTGGACATGGAGGTGGACTGTGAAGGAACCTGTATGATACCGGGTTTCGTCGACCCCCACACCCACATATGTTTCGCAAAACGCAGGGAGAACGAGTTTTCCATGAGGCTGGCCGGGACTCCCTATCTGGAGATACTCAAAGCAGGAGGAGGCATTCTCTCCTCGGTGAGATCGGTCCACGAGGCCACCGAGGACGAGCTCTTCGAGACGACCCTGGACAACGTCCTCTCCGCCCTCAACTTCGGTACCACCACCCTCGAGATAAAGAGCGGCTACGGACTCACCACCGAATCGGAGCTCAAGATGCTCTCGGTGATAGGTCGAATCGCCAGAGAAACCCCTCTGGACATAGCCCCCACCTTCATGGGAGCCCATGCGGTGCCCACCGAGTACAAGGGAAACCCGGACAAGTTCGTGGACATCATGGTAGAGGAGATGCTTCCTGCAGTAAAGGAACAGGGAATAGCTAAATACTGCGACGTCTTCTGCGAAGAAGGAGTCTTCACCGTAGACCAGAGCAGGAGGATCCTAGAGAAGGCCAGAGACCTTGGCTTCCTGCTGAGGATCCACGCCGACGAGGTCCACGACACCGGAGGAGCCGGACTTGCGGCGGAACTCGGAACGGTATCGGCGGAACACCTGCTGGCAGCCAACGAGAAAAACTTGAGATCCATGGCGGTAAACGGAGTCATAGCCGACGTCCTTCCCGCTACCGCCTACAGCCTCAAAAAGCCCTACGCTCCTGTAAGAAAGATGATCGACCTGGGGGTACCGGTGGCTCTCGCCACCGATTGCAATCCCGGATCCTGTTTCACCGAGTCCATACCCTTCGTGTTCGGCCTCGGGGTTATGAACATGGACATGACCGTCGAGGAAGCTCTGGTCGCCACCACCCTCAACCCTGCCTGGTCTCTGGGACTACAGGACAAGGTGGGAAGCCTGGAGGTCGGCAAGCAGGCGGACTTCCTTCTATTGGACGGCGAAAGCCCCGCCATACTAGCCTATCACGCAGGGGTATCTCCCGTGGTAGAGGTCTACAAAAAGGGCGTACAGGTAGCCTAAAAACGAAAAGAAAGGGGTCTTTTAAATGAAACTCTCCGAACTTACTGTAAAAGGATTCGTGGAGGAGCTAGCCTCCGACTCTCCCGCTCCCGGAGGGGGCAGCGTAGCGGCTCTGGCCGCATCTCTGGGAGCCGCCCTCAGCTCCATGGTCGCCAGTCTGACCGTAGGCAAGGAAAAATACAGGGACAACTGGGATGCGATGGAAAAGGTCCGCTCCGACGGCAACGAGCTCCACCGGACCTTCCTGGACCTGATGGAGAAAGACACGGAAGCCTTCAACCTGTTCATGGCGGCACTCAAGATGCCCAAAGGAACCGACGAGGAGAAGGCAGCCCGTTCCGAGGCCATACAGCAGGCAACGAAGAAGGCCATAGAGGTTCCCTTCGAGACCATGACCAAGTGTCTGGACATGATGGAGCTGGCCAAGATCGCCTGCGAAAAGGGCAACTCCAACGCGATCACCGACGCCGGATCCGCCGCCGTCCTCGCCAGAGCCGCGGCGGTAGCGGCCTCCTACAACGTCAAGATCAACCTGATGGGCCTCAAAGACAAGGCCTTCGCCGACAAGACCAAAGTCGACATGGAGAAAACCCTGAAGCTCATCGAGGAGGGGTCTGCGTCGATAGAGAAAGCAGTCGAGGCCGCCATAAGCTAAATAAAAAAATCGCCGGAGCCCCGACCAAGGAAACTCCGACGACGACATTGAAGAACTTGGAGGTATTCTAACATGGACTATAACCAGATGACAGAGAAAACCATGACCATAAAGCTTGGAAACGAGCTTCCCGAGTATCCCGATTTTGCCAAAGGTATCCGCCGTGCCCCCGACAGGGGCTGGAACCTCAGCAAGGCCGAGACCGAGCTGGCTCTCAAAAACGCCCTCCGTTACGTCCCCAAGGAGCTTCACGAAAAGCTGGCTCCCGAGTTCATGGAGGAGCTTCGCACCATGGGACGGATATACGCCTACAGATATCGCCCGGCCGGAGAGCTCCACGGCAAACCCATAGACGAGTACAAGGGCAAGTGCACTGCCGGCAAGGCCTTCCAGGTTATGATAGACAACAACCTGGACTTCGACGTAGCTCTCTACCCCTACGAGCTGGTCACCTACGGAGAGACCGGACAGGTATGTCAAAACTGGCTACAGTACAGGCTCATAAAGAAATATCTTGAGGAGCTTACCGAGGACACCACCCTCGTCCTGGAAAGCGGCCATCCTCTTGGACTGTTCAAATCCAAGCCCGATGCGCCCAGGGTAATCCTCACCAACGGACTCCTGATCGGCATATTCGACAACCAGGCCGAATGGCACAGGGGAATGCAGCTGGGAGTTACCAACTACGGCCAGATGACCGCCGGCGGATGGATGTACATCGGTCCCCAAGGAATCGTCCACGGAACCTTCAACACCGTCCTCAACGCCGCCAGACAGAGGCTGGGAGTCGGCCCCAAGGAAAACCTGGCCGGCATCCTGTTCGTCTCCTCCGGACTGGGAGGCATGAGCGGAGCCCAGCCCAAGGCGATCGAGATCGCCGGAGGGGTGGGAATCGTCGCCGAGGTGGACTACTCCCGCATAGAGACCCGCCACAGCCAGGGCTGGGTCAGCCGAGTCGCTAAGACCTGCGAGGAGGCCTTCTCCATGGCCAAAGAGGCGATGGAGAAAAAGGAACCTCTCTCCATCGCATATCACGGTAACATAGTGGACCTGCTGGAGTATGCGGACAAAGAAGGCATAGAGATTCCCCTTCTCTCGGATCAGACATCCTGCCACGCTCCCTACGACGGAGGCTACTGCCCCGCGGGCATGACCTTCGAGGAACGCACCGCCATGCTCCACGACGCTCCGGAAAAATTCCGCGAGAAGGTGGACGAGACCCTGCGCAGACATTACCAGGTCATAAAGAAGCTCACGGCCAAGGGAACCTACTTCTTCGACTACGGCAACTCCTTCATGAGAGCCGTCTACGACGCCGGGGTAACGGAGATATGCAAAAACGGCAAGGACACCCACGACGGCTTCATATGGCCCTCCTACGTCGAGGACATCATGGGACCGGTCCTGTTCGACTACGGCTACGGCCCCTTCCGTTGGTGCTGCCTCAGCGGAAACCCCGAAGACCTTCGCAAGACCGACAAAGCCGCCATGGACTGCATCGACCCTAACCGCAGGGCCCAGGACTACGACAACTGGATCTGGATCAGAGATGCGGAGAAGAACAAATTGGTGGTGGGAACCCAGTGCCGGATCCTCTACCAGGACGCCGAGGGAAGGACTAACATCGCCCTCAAGTTCAACGAGATGGTACGCAAGGGAGAGATAGGTCCAGTCATGCTCGGAAGAGACCATCACGACGTATCGGGAACCGACTCCCCCTACAGGGAGACCTCCAACATAAAGGACGGCAGCAACATCTGCGCCGACATGGCCACCCAGTGCTTCGCCGGAAACGCCGCCAGAGGGATGACCCTCTGCGCCCTTCACAACGGCGGAGGAGTGGGAATAGGAAAGGTCATCAACGGAGGATTCGGAATGGTCCTAGACGGATCGGAGAGAACCGACGAGATCCTCAAGTCCGCCATGATGTGGGACGTCCTCGGCGGAGTGGCCCGAAGAGCATGGGCCCGCTGCGACCACGCCATAGAGGTCAGCGGAGAGGTCAACGAAAAATACAGTGGAGACTACCACATAACCCTGCCCTACATCCCCGATACCGACCTAGTAAGCTCGGTGGTGGACGACGCCTGGAAGAAGAAATAAAGTCCAAGACATACGAAAATAGCAGGAGAGGTACCCGACCGAGGGTGCCTCTCCCTTTTTAAAGGCAAAAAAATATCGGAGGGAAAGAACATGCTATCGATGATACCGCCGGAACCGGAACTCTTCTACAGCAGAGACGACCCCATGGACCCTAGACTGGGAGACCTCGTAAAACCGGTTTCAAGGGATATCGACGAAGCCCTTAAATCGGCCCAGATAGCCCTGTTAGGAGTACCGGAGGACAGGGGAATAAAGGCCAACGGAGGCAAACAGGGAGCCGCTCTAGGCCCGGAGGCCATCCGCCGGTCCTTCTATCGCCTGACTCCGGGGTTCGGGGTTGACGTAAGCGACGTCTCCATGGTGGATCTGGGAGATATCCCCATAGGAGACGACCTGGCCGAAACCCACATAAACCTCACTGAGACGGTAAGAAAGATCGTCTCCACCGGGGTTTTCCCGGTGGTCTTAGGAGGAGGCCACGACCTCACCTACCCCGGGCTGCTCGGCCTGGTGGAGGGATCGAGCCTTAGGGAAGGACAGCTGGGAGTGATAAACGTGGACAGCCACCTGGACGTCAGGGATATGAGCCACGGCATAACCAGCGGAACCCCCTTTCGCAGGGCTCTTGAGGAACTGCCCGACAGAGCCTTACTTGGGCGATCCTTCGTCGAGTTCGGCATACAGGAACAATACAACTCGCCCCATTACTACAGGTGGGTTAAGGACAAAGGAGCCACCGTGCTGACCCTCAGCTCCGTCGGGACTAGACCGATGGAATACTTTCTGGAGGCCAGTCGGGTAGCCTGCGACGGTACCAGAGCGGTGGCCCTGTCGATAGATATCGACTCGGTCCGCAGCCACGAGGCCCCCGGAGCGTCGGCCAGCAACCCCAGAGGTTTCAAGGCCCCGGAGCTGGAAAGAGTGGCCTACCTGGCAGGAAGGACCGACAGGATAAAATATCTGGACATAATGGAGATGTCCCCCCCCCTGGACGAGGGAGGAAGAACCGCCGCCCTCTGCGCCTCAACTCTGTTCTGGTTCTGCAAGGGATTCAGAGAAAGAGGCTAAACTTCTCCTTGAGCATACTTGAACGTGGCGCTATACTACCACGATAAAGATTCTCGACGAGGAGGACTGGATATGTATCATGTTAAAGAGGCCCTGCCCAAAAGGCCGGAGGGAAAAGGGGAGCTGACATCCTCCGTTGCAGCCATCGTAGAAACTATCAGAGAGAGAGGCGACTCGGCCCTTCTGGAATACGGACATCGTTTTGATCTATCGTCGAGATCGTCCTTCAGGATTACGGACGAGGAAATCCAAGCGGCGATCGAAGAGGTGGATACCTCTCTGCTCGATCACATAAAGACCGCCGCACACAACATAAGGGCTTTCGCCGAAAGGCAGAAGGAGACCTTGACGGACCTACCGGAGCAGGAACTATCGCCCGGCGTTTTTCTGGGACACAGGGCCATCCCGGTTGAATCCTGCGGCTGCTACGTCCCGGGAGGGGGTTATCCCCTCTTCTCCACCGCCCTCATGCTGGCCATACCGGCCTCGGTCGCAGGGGTTAAGAGAATCGTGGCCTGCTCTCCTGTCATGAAGGGCACCGATAAAATCCACCCAGCGACCCTGTCTGCCCTTTCCATAGCGGGAGTGGACGAAATATACGCGGTAGGCGGAGCTCAGGCCATAGCCGCCATGGCGTTCGGCACCGAGCAGATAGCCCCGGTGGACGTCATAGCCGGCCCCGGAAACCGCTACGTCACGGAAGCGAAAAGACAGTGCTACGGCCAGGTGGGTATAGACTTCGTGGCGGGCCCCAGCGAGGTGCTCATAATAGCCGACGAAAGCGCCAATCCGGAGATACTGGCGGCGGACATACTGGCACAGTCGGAGCACGACCTCAACGCCAGGGGAATTCTTCTGTGTACAGACGAGGACATCGCCAAGGCCACGGCCTCGGCGGTGGAAAGACAGCTGAAGGACCTCGCCACCGCCGAGATGGCCGGAAGAGCCTGGCGAGAAAACGGCGAGATCATCATAGTAGACTCGCTGGAACAGGCCTGTGAGATATCGAACCGCTATGCCCCGGAACATCTGGAACTGGTCGTCCAAGACCCGGAAACCCTCATACCGGCACTGACGAACTACGGAGCCCTGTTCATCGGGGAGATGTCCGCCGAGGTGTTCGGAGATTACGTATCCGGCAGCAACCATACCCTGCCCACTCTCAGGGCGTCTCGCTACACAGGCGGGGTCTGGGTCGGGACATTCACTAAGATCTGCACATCTCAGAGGATGACCCCGGAGGGAGTAGCGCGGCTCGCTCCAGTCGCCGAAGCCATGGCCAAGGCCGAAGGGCTTGAGGCTCATGGGAAAGCCGCATCGATAAGGCTCAAAAACAAATGACCCAATAAAAAAGCGGAGACCGCTATGAAGATCGACGGTCTCCGCTCATCTTTTCTATTTCCACCAGCAGATGTAGAAGATAGAGCAAGGTAGCTCCGTTAAGGCTCAAGATAGCCCCTATGACCGTTCCGGACAGAAGCCGGGATATCAGCATAGAGGCTCCGAACAGTATCGCGAACATGTTCACCGCCGCCTGGACCCTACCCAACCTCTTTAAGATGGGAAAATCGGGGCCTCTTCCCCTTATAGACCACAGCTTGAACATGCCTATCGCCCCGCCGAACACGTTCAGGACCCCCACAGCCACGGTCAAGAAGGGCACCAGAAGCTCGGGAACCATACAGGAAGCCGTTCCCAACACGGTGAAGAGCAACCCAACGAGAAGAACCGCCGGGGTTCTGGAAAAAGAGCCCACCGGAGTGTTGCCGAAAGCCAGCATCTGTACGGCGAATATAACCATCAGCAGACCGAGCTGAGCTCCTGCGGAAAAGGGCAGTAACCCCAAGCTCACCGGAATCAGCAGCACCCCAAGCAAAACCATGAAGACCCCCACCAGGAGGATCATGGATTTATCCGGTGATAGATTTCCAGTACGAGCAGGGGGATGATCCCGATAGACCGGCACCAGCACGAATGCCAGATACACAAGAGAAGCTCCGTAGGCCGTCAGAAAAACCGAATACTGCCGAGCGGAGAGCAACTCCCGAGACCACAGGGACAGACCTATCGACATGGAGAGCAGATAGGCGGCCCCGCAGGCCGCCGCCAGATGGACGAACACACCTCCCAGCCTCAACCAAGTCGCCAACCTCCTACCGTCCAGACACAGACGGACGAACATGGCCGCTCCTCCCACCCCCATCGAGACCAGAAGCACCAACCTGGGCACGATGCGAAACAGACCGGGGATAAAGCAGGTCACAACACCTATCCCGGCCAGGACTACCCCCAGGACGGTCCATAGAGGTCCGCGCCCCACGTCTCCAAAAGGGGCCTTCCCCAAAGTAATGATCTGCACCGCCATGACGAACATGAGCAACCCCAGAAGACCGTTCTCGTAGTAGGGCAAAATCCCTCTCGATATAGGAAACAGCAGGGCCGATGCGGTCAGGGAAATGACCCCAGCGGTCAGGAGCACCGCGGACTCGGTGGAGACTGCCATCTCAGCCCGTAAAAAATCTCTCATATCCATCGAAAAAATCCACCCATGCTAAAAATAGGTTCCCTTCGTCCTGTAGTTCTCCCTACGAACCGAGGCCAACTCTCTGGCCAGTTTATCAAACTGATCACGGTCCTCCCGATAAAGATGATCCACATCTCTTATCGATTGGGGAAAGACTATATTCAACGACTTAGCCTTCGTCTCATTGAGAACGTAGTCCACCGCTTCGTCCACCGAGATGGAATCCGGCGGAGGCTCGAGACCGTCGAAAATAGCGGTACGAACGTTCCCTGGACAGAACACGCTGAAACTCAGCCCCTCGCACTCCAGCTCGTACTGTAGACACTCGGTCATCGATATGACCGCGCTCTTGGTAGCGGCGTACACCGCCTGATACGGTATCGGAACCTTCCCGGCCACGGACCCCGTGTTGACTATATGTCCGAAGCCCTGAGACCTCATGATAGGAATTGCAGTGTAGGTTCCGTGCACCACCCCCATGAGGTTCAGATCCACGACGGACCGCCACATCTCGAAGGTAACATTCTCCACCGGCAAGGTCAGGCCGACACCGGCGTTGTTGAACAGAAAGTCCAGATGTCCGTCCAGATCCCTGGCCCTTTCCAGAACGAGCCTCACCTGATCTAGAGACGTGACGTTCGTAAGGGCGGAGAAGACCCGCCCCGGATATCTGTCGTCCAGTTTTCCCGACTCTCTGCTGAGGTTCTCCTCGTTAAAATCGGCCATGAAGACCGCCCTCGCCCCTCTGGAAAGAAGCCCCTCCGTCAGGCCGAGTCCTATGCCGGAAGCAGCCCCCGTAACTACCGCGACCTTGTCCTCGTAATATCCGTTCATGACAGTACCCTCGAGTCGGCCACGTTTAACCTGGCGGATCCCTTAAACATAGAGGCTTCCATCCATCGGACCACCGGCAATCGGGCAAGTTCGTGAATTATGGAAAACTGCCCTGGATGTCGTTCTGCTCCTAAGTCGATCCAACTAAGGCTTCCCTCTCCGGTCCACATACGCACCACATCCATCTCCTGAGGATAGAGGGTCGCCTGGCTGAGGGCAGCCCCTCCCTTTCCCAGATCGGGAATATATCGCCAGCCGAAGAAGTTGATCTCCCGGTGATTCTCGACCGCACCGGACTTCAATTCCACCTCTTCTTGCCTGTGGAAGTCCATTGAGAGAAATGTACAGCCCTCGTAGGAAGCTCCCGTGTACCAATGCTCCTCCTTGTGTCGCTCCGAAGGGATATCGGCGTAAAGCTTGGGCATACCGTCCTCCTCCCTGCCTCCTATGATGGGACAGGCCTTGTTCTCCCATATGACCAAAACGTAATCGCCCACGAGCCCCTCCCCGTTTCCCATATATCTAACGGGAACGGAGACCTGGATCAAACGGTACTCCCCTCCGGCCATCCAGTCCACGTCGCGGCAATTTGAATACTGGACGTCGACCCTGGGTTTCAACAGCTCGAAATCCTCCGGAACAAACCGGGCGATGCTTTCCGGATCGGTCTCGAAGGGCACGGAGATACAGGTCATATCCCCATAGACCACCCTCACTGGATAGAAAGGATGGCCGGAGAAATGAACCGGCATCTTATACACAAAATCATCCTTGAAATGAAACTGACCTCTCATGACTCACCTCCATACGGCAAAAAAAATAGAACGACTTTAAGAGTCCAACAGAGCTACCGCCCGGACGGGAGCACCGTCGGAATCGGCTATTTTCAGAGGAAGACAGCACAGGGTCACCGAAGAAGGAAGATCTTCCAGCCTCGTGAGGTTCTCCACTATCACCATTCCGGCCCCTAAAAAGACCCTGTGATTCGGAAGATCGAGCGAATCCACGGGATCGACCGATATGGCGTCTACACCTATACCCTTTATCCCTTTATCCACAATCCATTCACAGGCCTCAGTGGACAAAACAGGAAATCCCTCGAAGTACCCCGCGTCCCCCCACATATCGGACCATCCGGTACGATAAAGAAAGAAGTCGCAACCCTTCAGGTCATCGCCGTAGCGCTCCAGATCGGAAAGCCCTATGACCCCCGACAGGTCCGAAAGATCCGCCACCACGGCCCTTCCGACGAAGCGATCCGCCGAGATCTGGTCCAGGGTCGGCCCATCCTTCAGTATGTGGGCGGGAGCGTCCATGTGGGTTCCGGTATGGCTGAACATGGTTATGAGTTTCTCAGCGAAACCCTCCTTTTCCACAGTTGTAGCCTGAACTATCTTTGGCGGTTCGGTGCCGGGATAGACCGGCATACCTTCTCTTATGACCTGAGTAAGATCCACGACATTCAAAACGATCACTCCAATAACATCACTTATTATAAAAAGTCGTAACCCATCTTTTCTCTCAAAAGTCTCATGGGCATCTCTAAAAACTCCCCTAACTGGCAGGGAGAAAAACCCCTGTTTAGGCTGGGATGTTAAAATACCGGTTGTAACCAAAAATTCTCGAGAAGGGATGGGATCCCCTTGAAACAGCGGAGCCTCTTTGCGGAAGAAATAGCCTACGATAGCCTTGAAAAGGTGAACGATCCACTGGTACGAATAGAGAAAGCGGTGGACTGGTCCATCTTCGAGCAGCCGTTGAAGGACTTCCGCGAAGGGCTCAGACAGAAGGATTCTCTGGGAGGAAGAAAGCCCTTCCCTCCTCTTCTCATGTTCAAGATCCTGGTGCTTCAGGCACTGTACAACCTGTCGGACGACGCAATGGAGTTTCAGGTAAGGGACAGGCTTTCCTTCAGACGTTTTCTCGGCCTCTCCCTGGAAGCCAAAGTCCCTGATGCCAAGACTATATGGCTTTTTCGGGAGCAGCTGACCAAGGCGGAACTGATGAAGCCTCTGTTCGATCTTTTTGACGGTCACATCCGTAAAAGCGGCTTCGAGGCAAAAAAAGGGCAGATAGTGGATGCCTCCATAGTGAAGGTCCCGATCCAGAGGAACAAACGGGATGAAAACCGCAAGATCAAGGATGGAGAACCACCGGAAGACTGGCCCGACAACAAGAGATCTCAAAAAGACACCGATGCCAGGTGGACGAAGAAAAACGGCAAAAGCTCCTTCGGCTACAAGAACCACATAGAGATCGACTCTCAGAACAAGATCATCCGTAAATACAGCGTAACCGAGGCATCGGTCCACGACAGCAATGTATTCGAGGAACTCATCGATCCCAGTAACAGCAGCAAAGACGTCTATGCCGACTCAGCTTATAGAAGCCATGAGAAAATCTCTTGGCTTGAGGAACAAGGCTACAGACCGAAGATCCAACGAAAAGGATACAGAGGCAAACCCATCACGTGGTGGGAAAAACAGGGTAACAGAACAAGATCCAAAGTCCGAAGCCGAGTGGAGCACGTCTTTGGAGCCCAAACCATGAAGGCCGGCAACCTGATAGTTCGAACTATCGGGAAAGCCAGAGCTTCAACCGCTATAGGACTGAGAAACCTGGCCTATAACATCGTTCGATTCTCGTTCCTGATGATGAAGTCAGGGGCGATATCTGCCGTGCCCAAATGACGGTAAAAGCCGAGTTGTTCAGGTCACCGGAGCGACAATAGAGAATCATCTTAACGCTGATTTAGCCTAATTTGTCGCTGTTTCTGGTCTGTGGCTTTTTTGTCTGCTTAGACCGCTAAATATGGGGTTGCTAGAGGTGCCCTCATGTTCTTTCCGATACTACACCTAAGGTATTAACAGATCAAGAAAAACATTTAGCACGTCTCGCATGAAAATAGAACTAACTTAAGATACAAAAAAAGGAGAAGGCCCCGTCGAAAATAGACGGGAGACCCTCTCCTTTCTTACAAAGCTATTCTAGTTACTGGCCGATCACCCTGGGGTCGTCCATATCGCAGTAGAAACGGAACTGACCGTCCTTGATTATCTGGGCGACTGGTGCCTTGATGACCTCGCCGGTCTCGGTGAATTTTGCAGTTCCCGTAAGCCCTTCCACCTCGGACTTGGCTATGGCATCCTTGACCTTGTCTCCGTCGGTGGTCCCGGCGGTCTTTATACCGTTGACCAGGACCATGAAGGCATCGTAGGCAGAGGCTCCGACCATGCAGGTATCCACCTCGAAACGCTCCTTGTACTCCTTGAGGTACTTCTGAACGAAGGGACGGGGATCGTCTCTGTTCAGATTGGTGGCTATTATGAAGCCCTCAGCAGCGTCTCCGGCGATCTTGGGAGTTTCCGGCGAGTCAGCGCCTTCCTCTCCAACGAACTGGGCGGTGATGCCCATCTCCCTGGCCTGTTTGAGCATGGGTCCGGCCTGGAAGAAGTATCCGCTGGCTATGACTACGTCGGGGTTCTCCTCCTTGATCTTGGAGAGATAGGCCTTGTAGTCCTTCTCTCCAAAGGGATATGCTTGGTCGGACAGCACCTTCACGTCAGGAGCGTACTTCTCGAGATACTCCATGGTCCCGGTGGAAAGGGTCCTGCCGAAATCGTTGTCGGCATGGATCAAAGAAACCGTCTTGGCTCCCAGCTTCTCCACCGCAAGATAGGCGCATCCACGGCCCTCGAGCTCTCCGAGGAATCCTACCCGAAAGCAGTAGTCGCCGGCGGCGGTAACGTCGGGATGAAGGGCATAGGCGGCGACAAAGGGGATCTCCTCCTCCTGGAAAATGGGAGCCACCGCTCTGGTCGGGAAGCTATATGAACCTCCGACAACGCCGACGACCTCGTCTCTCTCAATCAGTTTGTAGGCCAATCCCACAGCCTCTTTGGGTTCGTTGCGATCGTCGTAGTAGACCAGCTCGACCTTCTTGCCGAGAAGTCCACCGGAGGCGTTCAGTTCCTCCACCGCCATAACGACGGAGTTTTTGACGTTTATCCCGTCATCGGCACCTTTTCCGGTCAAAGGAGCGAGAAGACCTATCTTTATGGTGTCCTCCGCAAAGACGGATCCCACCAACAGGGAAAGGACAAATACGATCGACAACCCCAATTTCAACAGCTTATTCATGGTACGCACCACCTCCAAGGTAGATATGACCGCTCCCAGGAGCAGCCTGACGCTTTATAGGTATCAGAGACCCAGATAGGCCTCTCGAACCCCGGAATCCTCCATCAGATCCTCGGCGGATCCCTCCATAACCAGGTTCCCCGCCTCCAGCACGTAGCCTCTGTGGGATATCTCCAAAGAGGCCAGGGCGTTCTGTTCAACTATCAGGATGGTGAGGCCGTATTCGCGGTTCAGATGTTGTAAAACCTCGAAAACCTTGTCCACCAATATAGGCATCAATCCCATGGACACCTCGTCCACAAGCAATATACGAGGCTCCGAGACCAGCGCCCTAGCGATGGAAAGCTGCTGCTGCTCTCCTCCGGACAGGGTCACAGCTGCCTGATCCCTCCGTTCCTCCAGAACGGGGAAGAAACTGTATATCCAACTCAGCTTTTCCTCCAGGTCTATCTTATCCCTCATGCCGTATATGCCGGTCTGAAGATTCTCGTAGACCGAAAGCCAAGGGAAAACCCTCGCCCTCTCAGGAACGATCCTTATGCCCTCTCTGGCCCTCATGTGGGAGGGCATGGACGAAAGATCCCGATCCTCCAAGAACACCGCACCGGACGAACTGGGTACCATACCCATCACTGCGTTCAGGATGGACGTCTTGCCAGCACCGTTGGCCCCTATTATGGAGACAAGTTCTCCCTCCTCCACGTGAAAGGAAACTCCGTGAACCGCCCGGACCTGACCGTAGGATATGTGAAGATCCTCAATTCGAAGCAACATCGCCGGATCCCCCCTTTCCCAGATAGGCCTCTATGACCTTGGGATCTTTGACCACTTCCTGAGGCTCTCCCTCGGCCAACTTTCTGCCGTGATCGAGGATAACGATCCGTCGACTTAGTTTCATGGCCACCTTCATGTTGTGCTCTATCAAGAGTATAGAAATACCGTCGGAGGCGAGATCCATAACTAGATCCTCCATCCGCCCGATCTGTTCGTGTCGAAGTCCGGAAAAAGACTCGTCCAAGAGAAGCAACCGGGGCTCCAGGGCCAGAGCTCTGGCTATCTCCAGTCTACGATGGTCTCCAAGAGGCAGAACGGAGGCCTTTCTATCGGCATGACCTCCCAGGTTGACCCTCTCCAGAATCTCCATCGCTCTATCTCTCACCGACCGGCTGCCCCAGAGACCCAAGGTCTTGGACAGGCTACGATAACGTCTCATACCCAAGGCCACTACTACGTTTTCCAGCACTGTAAGGCCGGAAAAGGGCTTAACTATCTGAAAGGTCCGGCCTATTCCCAGACCTGCCATATCGTGAGGGGCCTTTCCGTCGGTACGCTCTCCGTCGAAGGTAATACTTCCTCCGGTGGGAGTGTACACCCCGGAAATCATGTTGAAACAAGTGGTCTTTCCCGCCCCGTTGGGCCCCAGCAGCCCTAGGATCTCCCCTTTTTCAAGCTCGAAGGAAACCCGATCCACCGCCTTCAACCCTCCGAAATGCTTGGAAAGATCGGACACGGATAGAAGGACATCGTTCATGATCTGTCACCTCCGACATGTCTGCCGATTATCCTGGAGACCACGCTCTCCTCGCCGAGCAATCCCTGGGGCTGAAAGCGGATCATCCCCAAAAGCAACAGACTGTAAATCAACATCCTGTACTCCATCAGAGGACGGGCCAACTCCGGCAAGGATCCCAGTATGATCGCCCCTACCAAAGGTCCCCAAAAAGTACCCATACCTCCTAAGACGATGAGAGACAAAAGCATGACGGAAACGGGGAAACCGAAATCGGAGGGAGCGATAAACCTCATCTGATGAGCGTAGAGAGCCCCTCCTATGCCGGCTATCACCGACCCCAAGACGAAGGCCACCAGTTTGAACTTCACGGGAGAGACCCCCATGCTGGAAGCGGCGGTCTCCTCCTCCCTCAGGGAAATGCAGGCCAGCCCCATCCAGCTTCTGGAAAACCACCAGGACAGGAACATAACCAAAGCCAGGAAAAGCAGACAAAGGGTAAGGAACTCGCCTCCCTTGAGCTTATTGCCCAGAAAGACCACTCTGGGAATCCCTCCCAAACCGAGAGCTCCCCCGAAAAAGGGCACGTAGAGAAACAACGACTCGACGATAAAGTTTATACCTATGGTGGTTATGGCTAAAAAGTCCGCCTTTAGACGAAGACTGGGAAGACCGCAGATTATCCCTATGACCGCACATATGGCTACCACCAGAGGCAAAGCGGCCCAAAAAGACAGACCGGCCTTCGTGGCCAACAATCCGGCGCTGTAGGCACCTATTCCGAAAAAGGCAGCGTGTCCCAGAGATATCTGTCCGGCGTATCCTACTATTATGTTCAATCCATAGGCCACTATGGCCTGAATGGAGATGAAAGTGGCGACGGTAATTATATAACTCATGACGACACCCCCCTAACCCCGTTTTCCCAACAAACCCTGAGGACGCCACATAAGTACGACTATCATGGCTATGAAGGCAAGGGCATCTCTTGGAAGGGGAATACCGGCGTAGCCTATTAGAAGGGTCTCCGCCACTCCCAGGGAGAGGGAGGCCACCACCGCCCCTGGAACGGACCCGAGACCACCGACTACGATGAGGGCCAAAGCCTTGTATGCCGGTATGGCTCCCATATCAGGAGAGACGGTATTGTAGTATATCCCAACCAAAATCCCTGCCAGTGCGGCCACGGCCGAACTGACGAAGAAACTGAAATCGACCATGAAACGACTGTCTATACCCATCGCACCGGCTATAGGCATATCCTGAGAGGCGGCCCTCATGGCCAGACCGGTCTCGGTCTTGGTGGTGATAAACCACAAAATAAAGAAGACTACCGCGGTTATGACATATATCCCCATAAGGTTGGACGAAACGTGAATTCCTCCCAAATCGAAACTCGGGAAGGGAAGCTCCAGAGAGAAGGTCTGCACCGATGGACCGGCTACCAGACGGACGAGCTCCTCCATACCGGTAAATATGGCAATACTGCTGATGAGAGGAACATAAGGCGGGTATTTCAAAAGAGGAAAATAAACCAACCGCTCTATAGCGACACCTATGAAACCGCATACTATCATGCTGACGATTATCGCCAGCCATATGTTGCCCGTGACGGAATAGACCCCTATTCCGATATAGGCTCCAGCCATATAGACCCCGGCGTGAGCCACGTGAAGGACCCCCAAAACGCCGTAGACCAAAGCCAGGCCCAGTGAAATCAAGGCGTAAGTCGCCCCCGTAGCCAGGCCGTTCAATAATTGCTCCGCGAAAAGATACATTATCCCCCTCCTCAAGCTCACAAACCCCAATATTTTGACAAGCCGCAAAACCCCAATAAAACATATTATAGAGACATAGCCACTCTTCTTCAATAAACGCCGAGGCGTCCCATTAATGGGACGCCTCGGCGTTTATTGAACTAAAGACTCTCTAAGAAAGATATCGCTCCATAAATGAGGGATCCTCAATGAGCTCTAAACAGGCATCCACGACCTTTGAATCGTAGCAGGACCCTCTGTTGAGCTTCAATTCCAGAACGGCCTCCTCTATGCCTAGGCCCGGCCTGTAGGGACGATGAGAGGATATCGCCTCCACAACGTCTGCGACGGCAAGACACCGGGCCCCCATGAATATCTCGTCTCCAGACAACCCCTTGGGATATCCCGAACCGTCCAATCTCTCGTGATGCTGCCTCACCATGTCGGCAACCGGCCAAGGGAAGACTATTGATCGAAGCATCTCGAAACCTGCCTCGGGATGGGTTTGAACCATCTTGAACTCAAGTTTGTTCAACTTGGCCGGTTTTGTAAGGATCTCCGCAGGAATGGCGATCTTGCCTATATCGTGGACCAACCCGGCTATCCGGACACCCTCGGCCTCGTCCTCCGACATTCCGACCATCCCGGCCAAAGTGGAGGCGACGGAGGCAACCCGTCTCTGATGTCCCGCCGTATAGGGATCTCTAGACTCTACTATCTTTCCCATGGCGTCGACGACACCGATCACCGTATCCCCTAAACGAGCGTTGGCATCAGCCAGTTCGGAGGTTCGAAGCTGAACCAAACGTTCCAGATCTTCCTTGTAGAGGGTAAGCTCTCTCTCCGACTTGGTCAGCTCCTCTACCTTTAATTCCAGATCTTCATTTAGACCTCTGACCATGGAGAAAAGCTCCAGATATTGAAGAACGCTGGCGGCGGAATTCAACACGACCGTAACGAAATAAAGATGGGAATCCAGAAGAGCCCCCCTGTCGGAGTTCATGATTCCCAAAAACATCCCCATGGTCCTGGTGGAAGTCGACATAGCGTGAAGCAAAACGGTACTATCTCCGTCGGATGCCTTCAGTAAAACCGGTTTATTGCGGTTAAGGGCCCAGGCGAAACTGCCATCCTTTAACAGTATCTCCCTCTCCGCCTCCAGCCTTCCTCCGTCTCCCTCGAACCGAGCCAAAGAAAAAGCCGCCTCGTCGTCCACCAGATAGAACCCGGCGGAAGAACACTCGAAAAGCCTCTTCACTCTACGCAAAGTCTCTCCCAGGACTACCTCTCTGGAAACGGTAGATCCCGACACAAAAGAAAAATCGTTGAGCCTCAAAACTATGTCGAGCACCTTATCGACGAAACGATGACGTTCCTTTAACGAGGCCAGTTGATACTCAAGATCGTCGGAAACGCCTCTATACCTCATCCTCCGATTCCCCCTAGAAAAACGTCCACTATCTCGGATCTCTGCCTGTCGAACTGCTTCAGCACAAAAACGAGCTCGTTGTAGGACAGTCCGAGAGACTCCACCACACCATCGTCGAGGACGGGTACGAAATAATCACCGGCGAAACCGGAACCGAAAGCACAGGCCATGGCCTCGGCAAGACGAAAGACCGTGCTCTCCGACTCGCAGCAGTCGTGAAAAAGCCGCGACTCGGTCACCGACCAGGCCAGCTCGGGAGGCAAGCACCATCTGGACAGGAGAACGGCAGTCACCTGAGGAGAGCTGTAACCGAAAACCTGCTTCTCCGCATCTACGGTCGTCCTGCCACCATAAGCGGAGGACAAAGCTCCGCAAAAAGCCCTAGGCATCCGTTCCATCATCACCATTCGCCCCAGGTTCATCAACATACCGCCGATGAAATAGCGGGAATCGTCTCCTCTGAACCGACGGCTGGCGAGCAGCCTGGCGAAGATGGCACAGCAAATCGAATGCTCCCAAAAATGGGCCATGTCCAAAATGGGATAGTCTATCCCCCTAAAATGAGTTATGGAGGCCACCTGTATGGCCAAAGACATGAGGTCGCCGCTGCCTACTATAGCGACCGCCTGTTCTATCGACGTTATTGTTCTCGGGAATCCGTAGAGAGGGCTGTTGACGAGACGAAGCAATTTTGCGGAAAGGGCGGAATCCTGCTCCACCACGTAGGCCACGTGGGATGCGGAACTCCGGGGAGATTCTATGACGTCTATTATCTGTCCCAGGACAGGAGAATAAGAAACCAAACCGGGCTCCTGAGAGATAAGGGACTCCAGAGACAAGATATCCGACTCCCCTTCCATATCTATAGGAGGCGAGTTTTTCGGACTGGAAATTACATTTCGTTCACCGGCCAGATCGACGAACCAGTTTCTCAAAACCCCGGGTGACATATAGCGAAAAGAATTCTCAAGACCTCCGCCCTCCACTGAACGAACGGAAGGCACCTCGCCCGGAGGAATATGGTCGTCGCAAACATCGGCCTCGACAACCCCCCAGGATCGGAGTATATCCAGACATCTATCGCTCACGATCGTCCCCTTGGCGAGGATGAATCGACCGTTAGGGGCAAAGAGATCTCTTTTCAGGATACGCCCTTCAAGGGCGTCTATACCGATAATCGCCATTGACACCCCTCCATGTGAAAAATCCTACTCCCCATGGAAAAGTTTACCACATAGGCGTTCTCTTCACTAGCTTGGGAGCCCTAGCTATAAAGTGACCGGAACCCCCCGAGACGAGGGCACTCGGACCCATCGCCCAGATTCATCCTTATCCCACACAAAAGAAACTTCGGACCGATAAGTCGAAAAGACCTTTGAACCGTCCATATACCAATTTCCACAGCTGTCTTTTTCCCACATGCAGGCCACCTCCAGGAAGTTATTGCATCCGAGTGCATTATACAATCGGTTGCATAAACTTGCAAGCATAAAAACACCTCCTGACGATGATCTCGAGTTGACATACGGACCTTACAGGTGTACAAGTTGTGTTGGAACTGGGGGAGTCGGTGTCCCGGCTGAGAGGAGGCGTTAAGCCTCGACCCCTGGAACCTGATCCGGATCATGCCGGCGCAGGGAAGTTGCTCCTTTTCCTATCACACCCCCTCTCAAAAGGCGGACCTTCCCTCCTCCGGCAACATAATCTAGAGGAGGACTCACCCATGAAAGGCAACACCCGAATACTCGTAGAAGGAGCCCTGGCGGCGTCTTTGGCCCTGGCTTTATCCTACGTGAAGCTCTTCCGAATGCCTCAAGGAGGCTCCATTACCCTCGAGAACGTTCCTCTGCTGATCTTCGCCCTGCGATACGGCGTCAAAGCCGGTTTCGGAGCCGGAGCTGTGGCCGGCCTTCTTCAGCTCATATTGGGAGGCTACGTAGCCCACCCAATACAGGCTCTGCTGGACTACCCAATCGCCTTCGGTGCCCTGGCTCTGGCCGGAGCGACTCCCAGACGACACTGGATCGGCATAACCGCCGGAACCTTGGCCAGACTGGCCTGCCACGTCGCCTCCGGAGTGGTCTTCTTCGCCAGCTACGCACCGGAAGGACAAAACCCTCTCCTATACTCACTGGTCTACAACGGCAGCTATATGGTTCCTAACCTCCTGATATCCATACTGCTCATAGAGGTCCTCTGGAAGAGGCTCCCATCTCCCGTCGGACGATGACTTTGCTCTCCGTCTCGAAACTGAGAAAAAGCTTCGAGGGACTGTTGGTGCTTTCCGATCTGGACCTCGAGGTAGAACCTGGAGAGTTCGTTTCCCTGATAGGGCCATCCGGCTGCGGCAAAAGCACCCTTTTCGACCTCCTGACCGGATCGGTGTCACCCGACGAGGGAGCGATCGCATGGAAGGGAGCTCCGGTCGAAGACCTGTCTTCTCTGGCGGCCTGGATGTCTCAATCGGACCTCCTGCTCCCCTGGCTGACCCTGAGAGAAAACGCCATGCTCCCGATCCGGCACCCCACGGGAAAAGACAAAAAAAGGGGAGACTCCCTGCTGATAAGACTCGGACTCCGAGGTTTCGAAAACTACCTTCCGGGGAAAGTATCGGGGGGAATGAGACAAAGATGCGCCTTGGCCAGGACCATACTCTTCGACAGAGAACTGATACTTTTAGACGAACCTCTGTCCGCTCTGGACGCCCTTACCAGACAGGGACTTCAGGGAATGCTGGTTACCCTACAGAAAGAGTTCGGCAAGACCATAGTCATGATTACCCACGACGTAGAGGAGGCATTGATCACCTCGGACAGACTGGTCACACTGTCTCAAGCGCCTATGAAGATTACCGGCAACTATAGTCTCCAAGGGTGTAAGCCCAGACACAGAGACGATCCCTACGTGGTGAAACTTCGAGGAGCCATCATGGACGTCCTACAGGGGAGGGCGTCATGAACCGATGGAGCTCCCTCCTGGCCGGGGCAGCCCTGGTTCTGCTATGGGAGGTGGGTTGCGTGATCTCCGAAGTGCCTAGCTACATACTTCCCCGTCCCAGCTCGGTCGTACTGACGGCGGTAGTTCAGGCTCCGATACTGGCTCGACACGGAGCGGTCACGGCATTGGAGATAATCCTGGGGTTGACCCTGGCATTGGCATTGGCAGTACCTCTTTCCACCGCCATGTTCGCCAAACCCTACCTTGAGAGAGCCCTGTCCCCCTTTCTGATCGCCTCCCAAGCCATACCTGTCTTCGCTCTGGCCCCGGTACTGGTGGTCTGGTTCGGCTACGGCATAACCAGCAAGGTGGTGATGGCCACGGTAATCATATTCTTTCCCGTCACGGTGAACCTGCTGGAGGGATTCAAGAGCTGCGACAGAAGATATCGTCAGATGTTCAGGCTCATGGGATACCCCTTCCGAGACACCATGGTAAAGCTCTACTGGCCCTGGGCCCTGCCCTACTTCTTCGCAGGGCTCAAGGTTGCCGTATCGGTCGCCACGATAGGAGCCGTGATAGGCGAATGGGTGGGAGCCCAGAGCGGGCTGGGCTATCTGATGATACAGTCCAACGCCAGGCTCAAAACCGACATGGTATTCGCGGCGATACTCTGGCTCTCAGTGATGGGACTGGCCCTCTGGTGGCTCGTGGGGAAACTGGCCGAAAGATACGCTCCGTGGAGCGACGGGGACGAAAAAATCTGAACTTAAAAAGGAGAAATAAGATATGAAAAAAACTCTGATATCGACGATTGCCTGCATAACGGTCATGACGGCGGTGCTTCAGGCCGGGGCGGCGGAGAAACTGACCTTGATGCTCGACTGGTTCCCCAACGTGGACCACCTGCCGATCTACGTGGCACGAGAGAAAGAATACTTCGAAAAAGCCGGGTTGGATGTGAAGATAATGAGCCCCTCCGACACCTCCGACTCCCTGAAGCTGGCCATGGCCCAGACGGTCGACCTGGCGGTAGGATACCAACCTCAGACCATCATGGCAGCAGCGGAAGGTCTGAATCCCAGGGTGGTAGGACGGCTGGTAGAACACCCTCTCACCACCCTGCTCTACATGAAGGACAAGGACATATCCTCTCCGAAAGACCTAGAGGGCAAGAAAATCGGCTACACCGTCCCGGGAATGATGGATCTCCTGATGGCCGCCTTCGCGAAGAGAAACGGCATAGAAAGCTACGAGGCGATCAACGTCGGCTTCACCATAATACCAGCACTGGTATCAGGGAAGGTGAGCGCCGTCATGGGCCCCTTCAAGACCTACGAGGTGGTGGAAATGGAACATCAGGGGATCGAGGCCGAGTACTTCGAGCTGGAAAAATACGGAATACCGGACTACGACGAGCTGATCTTCCTGGCATCCCCACAGACCGTTGAAAAACGCGAAAGAGCGATCACGGCCTTCTCCGATGCAGTTCAAAAAGGCATAGACTTCGCCAGGGCAAACCCGGAAGAGGCGCTGGAGCTATACTTCAAGGCCCTGCCCGAGGCCGACAGGAGGATGGAGACCGACGCTTTCGAGGCAACCCTGCCCTACTTCGCGAAAAACCAGGAAAACGACCGATCACGGTGGGAAACCTTCGCCGATTTCGCATTGGAGGCGGGGCTCATAGAAAAAGCGGTAGACATTTCGCCACTGCTGACCAGATAAAAAGGGGAGGACCTAAAAATGACCCACGAAAACACCTCGACCAGTTCAATCGCCCTAAGACGGCTCACCGTCGCTGGACTGCTCACCGCCACCGCACTGCTGCTTTCGGGAGTATCGGTACCCTTCGGCCCAACCAAATGTTTTCCCTTTCAGCACGCGGTAAACGCCATAGCCGGAGTTCTGCTGGGACCCTGGTGGGCTGCGGGGGCGGCTCTGGTGACCAGCATACTGCGAGTTGCCATGGGAACCGGAACCATCTTCGCCTTCCCTGGCAGCATACCAGGAGCTCTGGCGGTGGGACTGGCCTACCGATTCATCCGCAAAGACTGGTGCGCCCTGGCGGAACCCCTAGGCACCGGCCCGATAGGAGCGACCCTATCGGCACTGCTGATAGCTCCCGCCATGGGGAAATCGGTCGGAATGTGGGCTCTCCAGGGAGCGTTCCTGACAAGCGCCATTCCGGGGTGTATCATAGGATATGCCGTCATATTGGGCCTGAGGAAATCGGGCATAAGGATAGAATAACAAGTGAGGCGGCCTTTCGGCCGCCTCTTTTATTCCAAGACCATAATAGACAGGAGGACTTTCTTGAAACCGGCATCTTTAGCTTCTTTCGTTGCGATAGGAACCTACGGCTGCTCCGTCGCCGTACGCCGTATTGGCCTTCCGGCCGTCTGGAACAAAGGGGTCGCCTTCTCGTCGCTGGAGAACGGCTCGAAATGGGCCTCCATGGTCGGCTTCGCCGTTCTTCTGGCGGTCACGGCGATGGCAGACAAAAAACCAGCCCCCACGAGAAACGGACTGATCTTCCTATGGGGAGGTGCCATGGGGAACATGATAGACCGCTTGCTCTACGGAGCGGTCATGGACTATATACCGGTGCCGTTTTGGCCCGGAGGGCTCTATCTGAACGTTGCCGATCTGGCCCTGATCGGAGGCGCTCTGTCGATATTGTGGGGAACGTTTAAAATAAAAAACCAGGAAAAAACACAAAAGGAGGGGAAACCATGATCCGTCGCATAGAAAGCGAAAACGCACCGAAACCGGCGGGATGCTACTCCCAGGCAACAAGGGTGGGAAATTTCATCTTCACGGCGGGGCAGCTACCGGTGGACCCTACGACGGGAAAAGCCCTCAAGGGGGCATCTCCTGCGGAACAGACCAGGAGGATACTGAAGAACATAGCGGCGTTGTTGGAGGAAAACGGATCCTCGCTGGAAAAGGTCGCCAAAGCCACGGTCCTCATCAGGGACGTCACACTGTGGGACGAGGTGAACAAGGCATACTCCGAGTTCTTCACCGGCCCGGTTCCCCCGGCCAGAACCGTAGCAAGCGGAATAGACATCCACAACGGTCTGGATGTGGAGATAGACGTGATAGCCGAGGTCGGAGACAGCTGATGCTTAAATGCTTAAGGTGCGGGGCCTCCTGCGGGGACGATGAACCGATCTGGAGATGCCCCGATTGCGGAGGCCATCTTGACCACATAACGGAAAAACTCCTATCCATATCGCCGGAGGAGATAAAACGAGGCCCACTCTCCATGTGGAGATACAGCAAAACCATGCCGGTGAGATCGCCGGAAAAGGCCGTGACTATGGGAGAGGGTCTCACCCCCTTGATCCCGGTGGAACTGGACGGGGTCAAGCCCCTGGTCAAGATGGACTTCCTCTGCCCCACAGGCTCCTACAAGGACAGAGGAATATCGGTATTGGTAAGTCGACTCAGAGAACTGGGAATAACCTCCCTTATAGAGGACTCGTCGGGCAACGCAGGAGCAGCCATGGCCGCATACTGCACCGCAGGAGGACTGAACTGCTCGGTCTACGTGCCGGACTACACCTCGGCGGGAAAATGCGTTCAGATAGAGGCCTACGGCGCCGAGCTGATCAGGGTTCCCGGAACCAGAGAGGACACCACCGATGCCGCCATGGCGGCGGCACGAGAAACCTACTACGGCAGCCACAACTGGAGCCCATGGTTCGTAGAGGGCGTCAAGACCTTCGCCTACGAGATATGGGAACAGCTGGGCTGGACCGCCCCGGACCACCTGGTCCTGCCTCTGGGACAGGGAAGTCTCGTTCTGGGAGCCTACAGGGCACTTTCTGAACTCCGTGATATGGGACTGATAGACCATATACCTAAAATTCACGGCGTCCAATCGGCCAACTGCGCCCCTCTGGCCCGGGCCTACGAGTCTGGGCTGGACGTGCCGGAAAACATAACCAAGGCGGAGACAGTGGCGGAGGGCATCAGCTCGGCCACCCCTCTCAGAGGCGCCGAGGTCCTGGAGGCGGTAAAACGGTCGAGGGGATCCATAGTGGCTGTGGACGAGAAACCCATAGTTGAAGGAATCTTCGCCCTGGCCTCAAGGGGAATCTACGTGGAACCAACCAGCGCGGTGGTGGTTCCAGGGATCTCAAAACTGATGGAGTCCGGCGCTATATCAAAGGGAGAGACGACGGTGGTGTTTCTCAGCGGATCAGGTCTGAAGGCCACAGACAAGATCCTGGAGCTGAGGAGGAAGATAAAATGATAGACAAGGTAAGAACCTATCTAGACCATAGAGACGATGTTTTGCTCGCCTTTGTTTTCGGATCTTACGCATCAGGGAGAGCCAGGGAGGATAGCGATCTAGACGTGGCTGTATATATGAAATATCCGATCTGCGGTGCGGACAAATCGATCAAAGATAAATTGGAGAACTTAAGCGGAAAAATGGTCGATCTCGTCGTCTTGAACGATATCGACCCTATAATTTCCATGGAAGTGCTTCAAAATGGAATTCCGGTAAAGATGGACGACAAGACATATCGAGCTTTTTTCGCAAAAACCGTATCTATGTACGAGGATATAAAAATAATCCGCAAAGAGGCGGAGGAAAAGTTGGTGGGGTTTTTCTCGTGAAAGACGACGTTTTACTGGCTAAGGCCGCTACCATAAAACGATGTATCGACAGGATTCACCAAGTTACCGAGGGGGATATGGATCGGATCGATGAATGGGACGTCCAGGATATAGTGATATTAAACCTCCAAAGGGCCATACAGGCCGCCATAGATATGGCGGCCCACGTGGTGGCTATAAAGGGACTGGGGCTTCCCAGGGAGAGCAGGGAAAACTTTGTCATGATTCAGCAGTCTGAGGGGCTGGACCGGGATCTGTCAAAAAGGCTTCAGAGTATGGTTGGGTTCAGAAACATCGCTATTCACGATTATCAGAGGATGGACATCGATATCCTCAAGTCGGTGGTCTCCAACCATCTTGACGACCTCCTTAAGTGGGGCTCTTACTGTCTGAATCTATGAACCTAACCGCCGTAGCCCGTCGATAAGAAAGCCGAACCCTATGTGTTCTTGCTCTAGACGGATCCTATCTCCCCATTCGTTCTCCACTAATCGTCGATATAGAGCATTCTCTTCTTCCGTGAGACGAGGGAGGTCGCAGATCTCCGGTCGGGTCTCCAAACCCCAGAAGGCACGATGCCTCAAAAGGGTTTCCTGATCCATGAGGAAAGAGCTCGCTCTTGGGAAAACAGATCGAAACTGGTTTAAGATCGCAAATCCGTGGGTATCCAGATCTCCCCAGTAAAAAACCTGCCTGTTCCGGAGCCAAACTGCCGAGGATAAATTGTCGAAACCGTATCCGGCACCGAAAATCACCATACCGCCGGGGACCCTCGGAAAAGCCAAAAAGTTGACCTCGTTTTCCGTAATGAACACCTTAGAAACGTCTAGATCCAAACGGGCAAATGCTTCTTTCGTGAGGGTAACATCCTGATCCGGCCCGGCGTAGGGAAGAGACAACGCCGAATCAAGAACCCTGAAACGCACCATCCGAGGCTTCTCCCGAAAACCGTATCGGTGACAGAAACCGCTGGCACCTGTAGCCGTTTGGTCAATAACGCCCCTGGAAAGGACCAGATCGAAAAGCTCAGATAAGACGGAACGATGCCCCTCTATAAACTTACTGTGAACTCCCGGCAAATCCACCTGTCGAACGTAAATCGAGGGCCTGGGGTGGTCTATCATCCACTCCACTAAATCCAATAGAAGAGACCAATCTTTGTAAAGAGCCAAAGCCTGTAACGGTCTTCTGGCAATCCAAGATATAAGCTGAGGACATCGTTCTTCCGTGGAATCTACAAGACGGGAAAAATCGCGGAAAGCACGTTTCTTCCCTATCATGGACAATGCATCTTCCAAAGAATCCACCCATACACAAAAGGGAACTCTGTTTTCCCCGAGAATCCTGTGGTTGACGGTACGCCATTCCACCCTGTAATCCCCCTCCCCCTCGGATAAAAGGGATATCCAGCGACGGACGGAATCGAAGCTGCCACTGAGTTCACCGGAGGTAGGCTTTTTTAGAGGTAATCGCCTAGGGAAGAGAGACTCTCCCACGACGGTAGCCCCTAAGATGACACCTCTATCCCAGAGCCGCTGGACATAGGACCTAAGCTCTTCCGGAGTCGTCCAGGCCATCGTGATACTCCTGAATGGATAGGTTCCTCAAAACAGACCGCTTTCCATCCTCGCAGTGGACAAACCCGACGGCGGATACGAAAGGCTCTATCACGTGAATCTTCTGTAGCGGAGTCACCACGAGAAGCTGGAGATTCAGTTTTTTAAAAAGCTCGAGCCCGAACCGGGCAGACTCGTCAGACCCCCTTCCGAAAGCCTCGTCGATAACGACGAAACGGAAAGACTTGGACCGCACGGCCCCCCACTCCAGACCAAACTGATAGGCCAGACTGGCAGCCAAGACCGTGTAGGCCAGCTTCTCCTTTTGTCCCCCCGACTTTCCCCCCGAATCGGCGTAATGTTCGTATTCGCTATCGTCCTGTCGCCATCTTTCGCTGGCGGCGAAAACGAACCAATTACGGACATCCGTGACCTTGGAAGTCCACCTGCGATCCATATCGGAGTAGTTTTCCCTGCCTTGAAACCGCTCGATAATCCGCTTCACCTGAAGAAACTTGGACTCCGAATACTGAGATTCCTCCGATCCGGTGAGAGCCCCTTCGGTACAGGCCCTGAGCTCGCCTTGAAAATCTCGGATATCGGCATCCTGAGTCATCTGAGCCTCTAGACGTATATAACGACCTTGATCGTAATCGATCTGAAAAAGAGAGCCATTGATAAGATCGATCCTCTCCTTGATAGTCTCCCTCTGCATGCTCAGCTGAGACTGAAAGTTGGCTACCTCTCGAATGGTGTTTTCGTTCAACAACTCCTTAAAGCGCTCCTCGAAACGAGGTAAATCGTCGGATCTAAGGCTGTCCAGCATGGACGAAAAATCCCCTCCGGAACCAACGTCGGCGTCGACATCCTTGGTATCCAGGGGCCACTCTCTCCTGTATTCCGTCATGGCTTTAACTATTTTCTCCCTAAGCCGCGCGATCTTACCGTCCTCTCCGTCTATCTTGGCCTGAAGCCAGGCTCTCATCTCCTGTTCTCTCGCAATACAGGAATCCAACGTGATAGGTTTATTTCCTATCGCATCGTCTCTCATCCTCTCCAGAGAGGGAAAACGCCGAACCAAATCCTCGTCGGCCTGTTCCATAATCTGATGAACCGCCTCCAAAGACTCCCCCACCGAGGTGATTCTCTCCTCCGTTCTGGATTTTTTATCGTACTTGTCCTTCAACAGATCTTCGATTTTAGATATCTCCGCCTCAAGGGTCACCAGCTGGGAGGACAGAACCCGAAGCCTGTCCGACGAAGCCTCAAGAACCTTTCTCTCGTCCTCCAGCTTGGAGATGGACAGGCTAACAGAACGCCAGTCGATCTCCCTGAAATCCCGATACTCGAAAAGCCCCGACAGGGCCTGGAGCCGAACCTTCAGAACCTCCCGTCTATCGCTCAAGACCTTCATTTCAGCGGAAAACTCGGACATACGACGAGAACGGGCTCGCGCTTTATCCTCCAGGGCGGCGATCTTTTCCCGATTGCTCCAGCCTAGGACGTAGCGACTCCTGTCGTTCAAATCGAAACGGTCGTCTTTTTCGTGTCTACCTCCCGGGGTCTTTATCTGACCTGAACGGGTAATAGCCGAGATCTCCCGGCGAAACCGTTCCGACGAGGTACAACATATCAGGTTAAACCTTCGCGAGAACTCTCTCTCAAGCCAATCGTAAAAGGGAGAATCGGGCTTAACCTGAAGTTTATGCACCAGAGAATCGGGCTTGAGAGAGGTTACACCGGAACTGCCACCATCCCTGACGTGAAAATATACCAGACGGCCTTTCAAAGACGTCCTGTCGACGAACTCCTCCACCGAAGCATAATGCCGGTCGGGGACGAGAAGGGAGAGTCCGAAATTACGGAGGAGGCGCTCCGCCGCTCCTTCCCAGTCTCTCTGATCCTCCCGAACCTGAACAAGCTCCCCTACGAAGGGCATATCCTCCTCGGACAGAGAAAGAGCATCGCAGATAGTCTTCCTTATGGCTATCTGCCTCTCGTCTATATTGCTTCGGCGAGCCTTCAGACCATCTATCTCGGAAGTCAATCGACGGAACTCGTCCCTCTCCCGAGAAAGAGCCACTCCAAACTCGTTCAACTCGTTCTGTGTCTCCACATCGGTCCGATCGTATTCCTCTCTCAATTCGGACAGACCTTGCCTCTGCCTTACAAAAGCCTCCATATCTGTGGCAGGAGATTCCTCCAGGACCTCAATCAACTCCCTGTATCGAGACTCCCGGATCTTACGGCGCTCCATCTCCTCTCGATCCCTGGCTATTTCCTGACCTATCCTCTCCAGACGATCGCCACCGTTTTCGGCGATACTGCGACGAAGCTCGATCTCCTGCTTCTTCTGGAAACGTCGCCTCTCCTCCAGATCCACCACGGCGGCGCCATGCCTATTCAGCTCGCTTCGAAGTGTGGCAAGTCGCCTCTCCAATAAATCCACTTTCAGGCTGGCAAACCAGGGTTGCAAAGCCTCTCGACATTCCCTCAGCTCCCTGACGGAATCGGCAAGCTTGCCGTGACGTTTCCAATCGTCCACTAGAGGCTCCAGCTGGTCCAACTGGCGCTTCGCCTTCAAAACCGCCTCGTGAGCGCTGTTCAAACTCTCGAAATGGCCTATCAGTGCGTCTATCCGGGAAACCACGTCGAAAGGCTCTATCATATGGCTCCGGACAAAATCGGTCAGATTCCCCACCGACTTGAGAGACACTGTCTGATGAAACAGATCGAGGGCCTGGTCGTCCTTTATGCCGAAACGACGCTTGAACCAGCCTCCATAATTGGGAAAACTGTCGAAGGTGGTCACTCCTGCCCGGCGTAGACGCTTTTTAAGATCCGATATATCCTTTCCGAAACCGGAAAAATCACCGAGAATAGACAGATCTTCCTCACAGGCGACGTAAAGCCTGGCGGGTTGCGCCGAGGGATCCTTCGTCCAGAACACCTGAGCCAAGGTCACGGTCTTCTCGTAGCCGGAGTTACGAAAAACCCCTAGTATGACCGAATAGCTCTTATCGTCTCTGAGAGCCACAGGCTTGACGCTGCCCAGGCTTTCCTGCCTCTCCGACTTGAAATAACCACGGACGTAGGATCGAAGAGTGCGTTCTCGAGCGTCCCCTCCCGCAGCCTTGTTGTAGGCCACCCTATGGCTGGGAACCAACAATGTGGTCACCCCGTCAACCAGGGTCGACTTTCCCGACCCATTGCCTCCCGTAAGGAGGCAGTTTTTTCCGTCCAGCCGGAGCGTCCAGACCTTGCCGTCGAAGGTTCCCCAATTAAAGGCCTCGAAACGCTGAAGTCTGAACCCGGCAAGACTATCGTCGGCCATGAACTCCAGATTCAAAGGCTCACTCATCGTCTTCCACCAGCCTCTGACGATACTCGTCCAATCGTCGATCAAACTCGGAAAGCCACTGGGCGTCGACGAAAGCCTTGATAATCCGACGCACCTCTATCATCTCCTCCTCGCCCTTTAGTCGACGGATAAAACCCATATCGGCTATCCTGTTCAGCGTCGAGTCCATCTTGTCGATCAGACGGACATCGTCGCTTCCTTCGGGAAAGAAAATACGGACCATCTCCACCACGTCGTCCCGAGACAGTATAAGACGGACATCGCCGCCTCCAGCGTCGAACTCGGCCAACTTTTTCCTTAGCAACGCCAAAACCAGGCTTACTGGATAGGAAAGCTGTCGTCTCGCCACCAGCCTGGGACGATCTGCCCCCTCTTCCTCCTCGACAGAGCCCAAAAAAGCGTAGCCTTCCGACTCGTCCAGGTTCAGCTCCAGCCCGAGGACCTTTACATAATCTCGGACAAAACCCTGAAGCCTGAGAAGATCCTCCCAGATCTTGGGCTTCTCGTCTCGATAAACCACCCCCTTCAACAGGGGAATCACAACGCTGGAAAGAGACTCCGTTTCGGCACAGTTCATCATCTGCTCCTCGCAAGTATAATCCGAGGCATGATAGCGCTTCGGAAAGCTCCATCCTCGTTCCGCCAACACACCTTCTCCTTCTCTTCCTCGTCCACCACCACGTAGGGCCACAGGGAAGACAGATCGAGATAGGCCACCAGTTCGGTCAGCCCCTGACGAAGGGGATTGAGGGCGATAACCTCCCCCAGACTGATCTGCCCCCTAGTCTGAAGCTCTCTTCGAATATTTCGAGACAAAGCATCCCTGTCGATAATCACCTGGGAGTACAGTTCATCCATATCCAAATCGGAATGCCCTTCCTCCAGTATCACCTGATCTAAAAGAGGTTTAAACGGCGCCTTATAGAGCGGTTTCTCCATTGGAAGATCTACAGTAGGAGAGGTTTCGTCCATATAGGTAAAACCCCCCGAGGGGTGTTCGTCCCTTAACGCCACAGCGTGGCTCTCCACACTGTGCAATATATCCATGATACGGCGATTCTCCAACCAGGCCTGATCGTCAAGAAAACGCCGGAGCTGTTCCGAAAGCCTAGCCACCGTCCTCTGGGCATGCTCTCCCGCCTCGAGCCAATCGTAGTGAACCCTTCGCAACCTCGGTTCCGGCTCCATCTCAGCTATGGGATCCAGAGACAACACGTGATCCAGATAGGAGGTAAGCTCTTCTTGCCTGGACTGAGACATGAGAAAATCCCAGAAAGCCTGAAAGCTCCTCCCCTGGTCGGAGCTCGAGATGGCGTCCCTTTCTCCCATTATCTCCTCCAGTAAAGCCCCCTTCGAGCCATCCCAGAGGGCAATACGCTCTCTAACCCGTCTATCGAGGGATCGAAAATTATGTTCAACCTCTCGAAAATCTGACAAAAGAGCCCGGGCTATCTGGACGAACTGCTGGAACCGATCCTTCAAGGCAGTGTCGTCCAGAAGGGAAACCTCTCCGGAAAGAACACGACCTATCTCATCGTCTATCTCATCTCTGCGCTTTCTAAGCTCCGCCACCCTTATATCCGGATCAGCCTCTGTTCCCTCGCTCATCTGACGCAACAGCTCGAAAAGGGTTAAAAGTCGGGATTCGGTACCTACGAAAACCCTCTCGATCAAACTTTCAAGCCAGACCAAGGCCTTTTCAGTCGCAGGAGTCAGGTCGAAATGAGGCTCGTCGGTTCCGGAGGGATAGAACTTCCGCAACCACCCCTTATCGTTGTCGGACCAGTCGTTAAGATACCCCAAAGCCGTACCTGGGAAACGATCGGTTCCAGCGTTTTGTCGTAGTACAAAAAGATCGTCCTCCAGCATCTCCGCTAGATCGCTCTGAGAGATAACCCTAATATTGGGGGCTACGAACACCCTGTAGAGAAAGCTGGCGATCAAAGGAGCGTTCTGTGCCCGAAGCAAGCGCCAGGCCGGATGGTTTTGCCGAAGATACTCTAAAGTTCGGTAGTCAAGATCCATCAAGATCCCCTTCCAGAAGTTCCTGTATGTTAGACTATGGATGTAACTACACTCCAATTGCATAGTAACATAGAGCCTCCATCGAATACGATATCATGAACTACAGGATGAAAAGGAGCAGCCATGAAGATAGTTCTCACCGAAAACAACCACAAGCTACAGGAGCTCATCGACGAAGAGATAAAGCCCGAACTGGAAGGATGCGACTTCGTTTTCTGCCACTCCGAGGAGGAAATAAGAAAAAACCTGCCGGATGCGGAGGTTCTTTTGACCTCCAGCAGGGGGATATCAAGAGAAGATCTGGAAATTGCCGGCAAGTTGAGGCTCGTCCAGTTCGTAGGGGCGGGATACGACAGTGCGGATCTGGAGGCCTGCTCCGAATTTGACGTAAAGGTGGCCAACGTACCGTCCTGGAGGTCGGGAAACGCCGAAAGCGTGGCGGAAACGGCCATAATGCATATGCTGATACTGGCGAAGAGGACCCATCTATTCGAGGAGACATTCAGGGCCAGAAGGATATTCGCCCCCTTCAGCACCGCCCTCTGGAAAAAGAGAGTACTCGTCGTGGGACTCGGCGGCGTAGGACACGCCATCGTCGAAAGACTGACAGGCCTGGGAATGGAGGTCGTAGGAGCCAACAGGACCATACGTCCTCAATTCTCTCAATGGGGATTGAAGGAAGTATTTCCCCTCTCCCGGCTGGACGAAGCGGTCAGAGGATGCCGATTCGTCGTGCTGGCACTGCCGAGCAATCCCGAAACCGACGGCATAATAAACGAAAAGATCCTTCAGGCGATGGACCCCGACAGCTGGCTGATAAACGTTGCCCGGCCCAACCTGGTGGATCGAGAGGCATTCCTCAAGGCGCTGGACGAGAACCAGCTAGCCGGGGCAGGTCTGGACGTCATATGGGGAGAACCGGCCGACCCGGACGACCCACTGTTCAAGGACCCCAGGCTGTCCCTATCCCCCCACACAGGAGGGGTCACCGACGAATTCTACAAAGGGGCTATTGCGGGAATAAAGGAAAACCTCTCTCGACAGAGGGACGGCAGAGAGATACTGAACGTGGTCAACGAAACCTCAAAGAAAAGACGAGAGAAAAACGATGGGAACCTTTCTGGATAGGACACTGCCGATACTACCCACTTCGACTAGACCGTCATGACCAGGATAACGGATCTGGTAAAGCGGGAGGTCGTCTTCGCCCCTAAATTCACCGTGGTCGACCTGTTAAAGCCTGCACTGGAAGTATTGGACGTAAGCCAGAATTAGACCCCATACAGACGCTGGCCGTCGGCCATTCCTCGTAGGAAAGCCATGACGGCCGGCACCTGCCAAGTAAGATCACTCTTCCACGTGTATGACAGCTTCGGAATAGAGGACGGCCTTTCCGGCCAGTCTAACCCGTCGATCGACAAGCTTTCCGTAGAGAACGCCGCCCCGCCTTGATGCCTGATAGGCCACGAAATCCGTCTTTCCCGTAACCTTCGCCCAATAGGGAAGTATGTGACAGTGTCCCGAACCGCAGACAGGATCTTCCGGTACGTTCAGCTTCGGGGCGAAGGAACGGGACACGCAGTCGTAATCCGCTCCCACTGCCGTTACGTGCAGAAGCAGACCCTCCAGGTTCAGCAGCTTAGCCATGTCCGGAACAAGCTCCCTGACCGCAGCTTCGGAGTCCAAAACGCATAGCAGGTCTCTTCCCATATAGGCCTCTTTAGGCATAACTCCTATGGCGTCGGCCATCCGGTCCGTGACAGCCACGGGCTTAAGATCGTAGGCGGGAAAATCCATCTCGAAAAGGTCGCCCTTTCTCTCAACGGTCAGGGTGCCGCTTAAAGTCTCGAAATCGATGGTTGAAGATTCCGGTCGGACGTAGTGGGATACGACGTAGGCGGTTGCCAGGGTAGCGTGTCCACAAAGGTCTATCTCCCCTCCCGGGGTGAACCAACGAAGTTGAAAACCATCCCTATCCGGCACGGCGAAGGCCGTCTCGGATAGGTTGTTTTCCCGGGTGATGTTCATCATGAGCTCCTCCGACAACCACCGCTCCATAACGCACACGGCGGCGGGGTTTCCCCCGAAAACCCTGTCTGTAAAGGCATCTACTACGTACTGTCTCATCTTCTCGCCCCCTTCGAATCCAAAAACCTCTAAGCACCGTTACTCATCTGAATCTCAAAAGACTGCCTTATCAACCCCATGACGTAGGGGATCTCTTCCTTCGACGAAAGGGTCAATTCCACGTCACCGTTTCCCCATCGTCCGACATCGGTGATGTCTCTACAAACTCCCTTAACGTCAACCAAATCTCTGAACTTCATGTTTAAGGACAAACGAAGTCCTCTCTTCTGGGGAACTATATCCACGAAATTCGTATCGGCCTTGTAGGCGACGTAAAGCTTTAAAAAATGCTCCGTGACACAGGGGTCTATGGCCAGTATCTCGGTCCTTAAAGAATCGAAAAGCTCCTTTATCCCCGGGACATAATCCCCGCTTTCGACATAAAGATAGGGATGACCCTCTATCCCGTAACCGTTTCCATTTATAGACGATGTTTTTTCGTTGATCTCGGCAAATTCAGGAGGAACCTCCAGAGATGGCCAGACCTTCAAGGCCAATGAGCTTAAAGCCTCGCCGCGAGTTTTTATGGCGTCCTCGTTCCACCGCTCAACCTGGCCTAGGCCATCGTTAAGCTTAAGCGGGCTGGACCGGAAACCACCCTCCATATCCCTCTTCTCGCAAAAAGGCCTGTCGCTGTACTCCGAGTTATAGCCCGTCAAGGTGAGGTTCCCGATGGTATGCAGCCAGGTTCCATGAATCCTTTCCCAATCGGGCCCCAGATCGTCCTTCCATGAACCGGACAGGTCCTTGTTCTGAGGCATTATGTGTTCTATAGAGTACTCGTTCGGTCCGATTTTCTCCTTCCGCCTGTGATTTTCCAACTTTCTAAGACAGTAGCTACGGGTACGAACCTTGCTGTACAGATCGACGGAAAGCAGATTTTTACCGAACTCTTCGTCATCGGGAAATCTTTTATAGGAAGAAAACGTGCAAAATCGGACAGCCAAGGAATCCATCAGATTCTCTCCGTTGAAATCTCTCACATGTAGGGCAAAATCGGCAAAGGTCTTGTTGAGGGAGTTCGTCGGGATAGAACAAATCACCCTTCGGAAGACGTAGGACTCTACCATGCGAACTATAGAGAGGAACTCCTCTTTTTCAAGTAAATCATTATCGTAGCGATCATAAAGCCCCAACAAAAAGGGATATGCAACGTCCACCTTCAAGCTTCTAAGATCGTAAAAGGCCTCTTTCAAGCTCGGATCAGGCTCCAACCCCAACGCCATTGCGCAGAAATAACGAGAATAACGCCTTATGTCCGACAGCAAAGAGTCTATCCCAGCTTCTACCGTTTTCGTGTTTCTGGAGTATTTTTTAAATGCCTCGTATACCGCGTTTTTATTGGGAATCTCTCCAGCGATCAATGTCAAATAGTGACGCATAAAATCATCGAAAGATTGAGAATAAGCCTCCTGTCCGAAGGAAAGCTCCATAGGACGCCAATATTTCCTGTAAAGCTCCGTCTGAATTCCATTATCCAAGCCCATAAGGACGAAATTCCTTATCAGATCGGCCTGACTCAGCTCTTTTCCGGTAGAGTTCATGCTCTCGAATATAAGCTGAGGGTTATCGTAGTTTCTATCCAGCTCTACATCCACAACCATAAGCTTGGACAGTCCTTTGCAGAGAGGCACTACAACATCGGGATTCCCAAAAATCCGGTCACTGAAAAACTTGAAATTATCCGCAACACGCACCGAATGATTTTCAGGCAGAGCGTCCTCGGAAACGATGGACATCAGAGATTCCTTGTCCGTCTGGGTAAGGATCAGCTTGTACCGTTTTTCGCCCTCCTCCTCCCTGTTCAGAAGGTAATAATAGAGCAGTTTATTGGGGGAAAACCCTCCACTGGCTCGGCCTGATCGTCCGGAAGGGACTTAAGGAATCCCACTAAAGCGGCGATCAAGAGGGTCAAGGTCGTCAGCCGCTGCTGGCCGTCTATCACCATCCGCGGCGAGGGAGCCGTCACCGTTCCTCCACGACCCGGGGCTATATACACTATCGAACCCATGAAATGGGACGGAACGTCGTCTTTTGCCCCGGCGTTGACGACGTCGTCCCAGAGCTGCAAACATTCCTTCGTCGTCCAGGAGTAGGTCCTCTGATATATGGGAATGGAAAACTGCGAGGCATTCTTTATGAGTTGCAGAATGCTGGCTTCATTGGCTCTCATGACAACCTCCCGATATCTTTTTTGTCTCTCAATATATCACACCCTTCAGCCAAATAAAATCAATACCGAGAGCTCCCTTAAGGATATCGACCTCAAAAGAGTCAGCTATCCGGAAATTCCGGACAACTGACTTTTACGTCTAATCTCTATGTGATCTCAATTCGGATATACCATCGAAAAAATCCAACCATTTTGAGAAGATCCGAGACAAACGATATCTCGACAACCCGGTTACCCCAACAGCCTCCGATACTCCTCCGCCACCTCATCCCCAAAGGCCACCAGATACACCTTCTCCAGGTTCTCATCGGTCTCCAGGAATGCCCTAATCGTCTCAATCGCCACGGTGCAGGCCTCTTTTATGGGGTAGCCGTAGACACCACAGCTTATGGCGGGGAAGGCCACGGTCTTGCAGTCGTGGTCTCTCGCAAGCTCCAGGCTCCTTCTGTAGCAGGAGGCCAGCAGCTCCGCCTCGCCGGAATTCCCCCCCTGCCACACCGGGCCGGGGGTGTGTATGACATATCTAGCAGGGAGCCCGTAGCCCATGGTTATCTTGGCATCCCCGGTGGCGCAGCCTCCCAAAGGTCGACAGGCCTTGAGCAGCTCCGGTCCGGCCGCCCTGTGGATGGCCCCGTCCACCCCGCCTCCGCCCAGAAGCGACGTATTGGCGGCGTTCACTACGGCGTCAACGTCCATTTCGGTTATGTCGCCCCTCACCAGGGCGATACGATCTAAAACCATCTATCTCGCTCTCCCTTCCGTCTCAATTCGCCGTCAAAAGTCGTCTGTCCGAACACCCCTACTCCGTAGCCTCCCGCCTTTTTCACCATGTACATGGCATGATCGGCGTTTTTTGCAATTCTCTCTGTCACGGTTTTATCATCAGTTTCAGAAGCTCCACCGCCGATGCAGTAGGGTCGGGGGTTCCAACAACGGCGGATACCACCGCTACGCCAGACGCCCCGGTCGCCATTACCTCCCGCACCGAGGAGGAGCCTATTCCGCCTATCGCCACCACCGGCAAAGAGGTAAACTCCACCACGGCTTTCAGCCCCTCTACACCTATGACAGAGGCGTCGTCCTTGGTTCCGGTCGGATAGACCGCCCCCACTCCAAGATAGTCCGCCCCTTCCTCCAGGGCTACGCGAGCCTGTTCGACGGTCCTGGCAGATCGGCCGAGAAGAAAGGGTCTCGGGGCCAGTTTTCTGGCGGCGGCCAAAGGCAGATCGGACTGCCCCAGGTGGCATCCGTCCGCCCCGGCCGCCAAGGCCACGTCCAAGCGGTCGTTCACGAAGAGTTTGGCCCCTTTTTTCCGGCACATCTCGGTCATCCGGGAGGCCAGATCGGTCAGTTCCCGAGCGCTCAGCTCCTTGTCTCTAAGCTGTATGGCTGTGGCTCCCCCTTCTAGAGCTGCGGCGGTCTGCTCCAATATGGAACGAGGGGCTCCCTGCCGCCTGTCGGGAATCACGTAAAGAGTGAGGATTTTAGGATCCATGGCTAACCGGCAATCCTGTCCTGAAGCCTGAGCCGTCCCTCTATCTCGCCGAGGCCGGTCCTGGACATTCCGTATAGCTGATCTATTATGGAGGTTTTGAAGCTTCCCGGACCGGGTTCCATGGCCCTCTCGGAGGCGACTCCCATGGCGATCAGTCCGGCTATGGCGGCAGCCAAGGCGTCTCCGCTGGCTCCGAGTATTGCCGCCAAAAGAGAGCCGACGGCGCAGCCGCCTGCGGTGATCTTTTCCATCATATCACTGCCTCCGTGGACCTCCAGAACCTTGTTCCCATCGCTGACGTAGTCCACCTTTCCCGTGGCTGCCACGACCGTGCCGTATTTTCTAGCCAGTCGGAACACGGCGTTGTCGGAACGGCACATTCCGGTGGCGTCCACTCCTCTGAGTCCACCGTGACATCCGGCCATCAGGGCTATCTCCGCCGAGTTTCCCTTGACTATGGCCACCGGATAACGCTGGAGGATCTCGTCCACCAGGGCTATCCTTCTGGCGGTGGCTCCGTAGCCCACCGGATCGAGAACGACCGGAGTTCCGGTGTCGGCGGCGGTTTTCATGGCTGTTCGAATCGTCTCCATCGACTGGGCAGTGGGGGTTCCTATGTTCACCAGGACCACGTCGGCGGCCTGTACCATCTCGCTGGCCTCCTCCTCGGAGGGGGCCATTATGGGAGATGCCCCTATAGCCAGGCACAGATCGGCTTGGTAGGGAGCGGCCACGAAGTTCGTGACGTGGTAAACCAGGGGCTTTCTCTGGGCTACCTTGCTCCAGCAATGGTTCAGTCTTTCCGGTACGTTCATGCTCTACTCTCCTTTCTTAACCCAATCGGGGGTCACGGCGTGACCGGTGGGGCCGTATCCCTTGCCTGGCTTGAAGCCCCTCTCCAGGGCCATCATGAGATAGGCCCGACCTCTTTCCACCGCCAGGTCCAGCTCGCATCCGGCGGCAAGTTCGGAGGCTATGGCTGCGCTGAGGGTACAGCCGGTGCCGTGGTTGTTTTCCGTGTCTATCCTGGGAGACTCGAACTTGATCGGTTTACCCGAGCTCCACAGTACGTCGACCACCTTCTCGCCCTCCAGATGCCCTCCCTTTACCAACACGGCCTGAGGTCCCATTCCTGCTATGGCGGAGGCCGCTGCGATCATGCCCTCCACGTCGGATACCTCCAGCCCGCTTAGTCTCTCCGCCTCCGGGACGTTGGGCGTCACCAAGGTAGCCAGAGGCAACAGTTCCTCCTTTATGGCCGATACAGCGTCGTCCTGGATGAGAGAGTCGCCGCTCTGGGCTATCATCACCGGGTCCACCACCAGCTTATGGACGGAGAAATCCCTTACCGCCCGACAGACCACTCCTATGGCGTCAGTTTTTCCCAACATGCCGGTCTTGACCGCCCCTATGGAGAAGTCGGACAAGACCGATTTCATCTGCTCGTATATAATTTCAGGCGGTATATCGTGTATGGCCTGAACTCCCAGGCTGTTTTGAGCCGTAACGGCGGTCAAGGCGGAGGTTCCGAAGACCCTCAGGGCCGCAAAGGTCTTGAGGTCCGCCTGTATCCCAGCTCCACCTCCCGAATCGCTGCCCGCCACGGTCATGGCGAGCCCTCTGTAAATGGACAATAAATACACCTCCTGAAGTATCGCTACCATAGACAAGATAACCCTTTCTACCCCATTTTTCCAGACCTTTGCTGTATTATGTAAGATCGATACGGATCGACTAATACGGAGGCGATTTTAAAATATGGAACTATCTCACCAGGAGATCCTGGCCAAGGAGCTCCGCATACCCCGAAAGAACGTCGAGGCCACGGCGGCCTTGTTGGAGGAAGGATGCACCGTTCCCTTCATAGCCCGTTATCGCAAGGAGGCGACTGGAAGCCTGGACGAGGTCGCCATAGCGGGAATAAGGGACGGTCTGGAGAGGCTCGCCGAGACGGACAAACGTCGGGCATCCATGGTGAGCTCTCTGGAGGAGAGAGGCCTTCTGACAGAGGAGCTTAAGGCCAAGCTGGACAAGGCGGCTACCATGACCGCCCTGGAGGACATATACCTGCCCTTCCGACCCAAGAGGCGGACGAAGGCGACGGTAGCCAGGGAGAAGGGGCTGGAGCCTCTGGCTCGGATCATAATGTCTCAGGAGGGTGCCGACCTCGAGGCGGAGGCGTCCCGCTTTCTGGACGAGGAACAGGGGGTGAACTCGATCCAGGAGGCTCTCGAAGGAGCGAGAAACATCATCTCCGAGGAGATAAGCGAGAACGGAGAGGCCAGGATGGAGATGAGGGCCCTTTTCGTCCGCCGAGGAACTCTGAAGGCCAAGATGAAACCGGGCAAGGAGGAGGAAGGGTCTCGTTTCGCCGACTGGAGCGACTGGGAGGAGCCCATGGCGAAGGCCCCCTCCCACCGGATATTGGCGATGTTCAGAGGCGAGTCCGAGGGAGTTCTCTCCGTGTCGGTCCGTCCTCCTCAGGAGGCGGCCATCCACAGACTGGAGAGCCGATTCGTCAAGGGCGAAAAGGCCGACTCTAATCAGGTGAAAGAGGCGGTGGAGGACGGCTACAAGAGACTGCTGGAGTCCTCTATGGAGACAGAGGCCAGAAAGGCCCTGAAGAGCAAGGCCGACAGAGAGGCTATTTCCGTTTTCGTCAAGAACGTCAGGGAGGTACTGATGGCCCCTCCTCTTGGACAGAAGAGGGTGATGGCCCTGGATCCAGGGTTCAGGACGGGATGCAAGCTAGTCTGTCTGGACGAGACCGGAGAGATGCTCCATCACGAAACGGTCTTCCCCCACACTTCTCAGGCGAGACGAGAGCAGGCTATGGAAAGCGTGGCCAAGCTATTCGGCCAATACGGCATAGAGGCGGTCGCGGTGGGCAACGGAACGGCCGGAAGGGAGACGGAGGCGTTCCTGAAGGACTGTCTGCCCGAGGGAGCCGAGATATACTCGGTCAACGAGAGCGGAGCCTCCATATATTCGGCTTCCGCCCTGGCTAGAGAGGAGTTTCCCGACCTCGACGTGTCCTACCGGGGGGCGGTCTCCATCGGCAGACGGCTGATGGATCCTCTGGCGGAGCTGGTGAAGGTGGACCCGAAATCCATCGGGGTCGGTCAGTATCAGCACGACGTGGACCAGAAGGAACTGAAGAAGGCCCTGGACGACGTCGTGGCGTCCTGCGTCAACTCCGTAGGGGTGGAGGTCAACACCGCCAGTCCTCAGCTTCTTTCCTTCGTCTCCGGACTGAGCCTCAAACTGGCCAAGTCTGTGGTCGAGAGAAGACGAAAGGAAGGCCCCTTCAAGACCAGAAAGGATCTACTGAAGGTATCCGGCCTGGGACCAAAGACCTACCAGCAGGCGGCGGGATTTCTCAGGATCAGGGGAGGTTCCCATCCGCTTGACAACAGCGCCGTCCACCCCGAGAGATACGACCTGGTCAACTCCATGGCCGAAGATCTGGGCAGGTCCATCTCGGACCTTCTGGAGGACGGGGAACTGCGAAAATCCATAGATCCCGGTCGCTACGTCGGAGGAGACGTGGGACTGCCTACGGTGAACGACATACTGTCAGAGCTGGCTAAGCCCGGCAGGGACCCTAGGGAAAGGCTTCAGCCCTTCTCCTTCGATCCCTCCGTGTCCGAGCTGTCGGACCTTAGGGCCGGTATGGTTCTGCCGGGAATAGTGACCAACGTCACGGATTTCGGAGCCTTTGTGGACGTCGGAGTTCACCAGGACGGCCTGGTCCACGTCAGTCGCCTGTCCGATCGTTTCGTAAAGGACCCCCATCAGGCGGCCAAGCCGGGACAGACGGTGGAGGTAGCGGTGTTGGACGTAGACCTGAAGAGAAAGCGGCTATCCCTATCGATGAAGAAGAAGGACTTTCCCAAAACGGACGAAAAATAAAAAGGAGGAGAGGCGACCCAGCTGGATCGCCTCTCCTCTTTTGATTTAAAGATCAGCAGCAGCACACGTAGGGGTTCATCGAGTCCCTGTAGATCCTCTCTATGACGTCCGCTCCGGCGGGAACGGGAGCCATGGAGAGCAGTCCGTCCAGCGACGGGGTGGTCTGAGTCAGTTTGACCAACTTGGGGATGTCCGCATCGGTGTAGCCCTCGTCGGAAAGCTTGGAGGTGACTCCCATGTCGTAAAGCCAGCGTTCGACCTTGCGGGCCATCATGTCGGCCTCGGCGGGAATTCCCTTGAGGTCCGATACTATGGGGGCGTAGAGCTCCGCCAGGACCTCGGGCTGAGCCACGTATATCTGGCGCAGCACGGCAGGAAGGATCATGGCGAGCCCCAGACCGTGGGCCAGATCGGGCTTCACGCCGCTCAGGGGATGCTCCAGAGCGTGTGTGAAGTGAAGCAGGCCGTTGTCGAAGCATATCCCCGCTATAAGGGAGGCGTAAAGCAGATAGTAGCGGGCGGTGAGATCATCGGGATTCTGAAGAGCCTGAGGCAGGTATTTAGCCACCAGACGCACCACCTCCTTGGCCAGAAGGACGGTGTAGGGAGTGGCGACCTTGGTCGTGGCCGCCTCCGTGACGTGGTTGATCGCGTCTATGGCGGTAAAGCGGGTCTGAGCGGCGGACAGACCGGTCATGAGTGCCGGATCGTCTATCGCGTAGGCGGGATAGATGCAATCGTAGGCGATGGCCGGCTTGTATTCCTTCTCCGGTATGGTCACGACGGCAAAACGGTCCGCCTCTGTTCCGGTTCCGTGGGTCAGGTTTATGGCCACGATGGGAGCGGCCTTCTCCGGGGTGAACTTGAACTCGTAGAGGCTCCTGGCATCCTGGTCCTTGTACTCCATGAGGATGGCGGCGCTCTTTCCAGCGTCTATGGGACTTCCTCCACCTATGGCTACCACCGCCTGTGCGCCAAAGTCGCGGCCCATCTTCGCGGCTGCGTCGACGTCGTCGGCCTCGGGATTGGGACGAATCTTGTCGAACAGAACGTGCTCGACTCCGTGTTTCTCGAAGGCAGCGGTGACGTGATCCCAGGCACCGGTCTTCTTATAGGACCCTCTCCCAGTAACGCAGAGCACCTTCTCGATTCCCTTTCCCTTAAGATCCCCCACGATGTCGTCTATCTTGGCGATGGCTCCTACTCCAAGGTAGACTGTGGTCTTGGCCCTTATCTCTCGTATCTCGTGAATAGGCATCTTGGCATCCCACATAGGTCATTCCTCCTCTTCTCTATGGACCGAATTCGGCCTCGGTTCTACTTTGTGACAAGATTAGCAATATACATTATACAGGTCAAGGGGCCTAACGAGAAGAAGAAAAAGAACATATTGTTTAACCACTGGATTCCCTCGGGGTGATGGTATGATAACCTCACGAAGTTATCGGGAGGGGTTTTTAAAGTGCAATTAGAGAAGTTCGACGTCATAGTCGTAGGAGGCGGACCGGCTGGAATGATGGCAGCTGGGAAGGCCGCCGAGACCGGCGCCTCAGTGGCGTTGGTGGAGAAGAACGACAGGCTCGGAGTCAAGCTTGCAATAACCGGCAAGGGACGATGCAACCTGACCCACATGGAGAAAGATCCTCTGAAGCTGGTGGACCCTTTCGGCAGAAACGGCCGGTTTCTGCTTTCATCTCTCAGTCGTTTCGGAGTGGAGGATACCCTGGAGTTCTTCCGATCCAGAGGGGTGGCAACCAAGGTCGAGAGAGGATCCAGGGTGTTCCCCGAGACCGGACTGAACAGCGAGGACGTCGTAAACGCCCTGAGCGACTTCATGTTCGAGGGGAAGGTCAAGATATTCACCGCGACCACCGCCCGAGGGTTGACCGTCTCCGACGGCAAGATCACCGGGATAGTTACCGATAGAGGAACCATGTCGGCTTCTTCGGTGATAGTGACCACCGGAGGAATGTCCTATCCCGGCACCGGGTCCACCGGCGACGGCTATAGCTGGGCGAAGGATACGGGACACCGCATAGTAGGGCCAGAGCCAGCCATATGCCCGGTGAAGACCGAGGAGACGTGGTGCTCCGAGCTACAGGGACTAACATTGAGAAACGTGTCTCTCTCCCTGTGGAGGGGAGGGAAGAGGGTATCCGACCGTTTCGGAGAGATGCTGTTCACCCATTTCGGCATAAGCGGACCTATCGTGATGGATATGGCCAAGGAGATAGGGGCGTCCTTGACCAAGGGCCCCTCCACCTTGTTTTTGGATCTAAAACCAGCATTGGACAAGGGTAAGCTGAACGCCAGGATCCTTAGGGACCTGGAGGCCCACAGGAGAGAGCTGTTGAAGAACGGCCTGAAGGATCTGCTGCCCCGGGCCATAATCCCGGTGATAATGGAGGCCGCTGGGATCCCGGCGGAAACCAGGGTGGACGAGGTCACCAAGGAGCAAAGAAAGGATCTCATAGAGGCGGTAAAATCCCTTCCCATAACCCCTACAGGTTTTTTAGGATATCGATGGTCCGTCATAACCTCTGGAGGAGTCTCGTTGAAGGACGTGGATCCCAAGACTATGGCATCGAAAAAGACCGCCGGGCTTTTCTTCGCCGGGGAGATTCTGGATCTGGACGGCCCCACCGGGGGCTACAATCTACAGGTATGCTGGTCCACCGGCTACGTGGCCGGGAACGAGGCGGGCCTCTATGCGAAGGGCGGCTCGGAGAAGAATCCCTCCTCTGCCAGCTGAAAACAGGCGTCCACGACGTCCGAATCGTAAAGGACGTCTCTGTTTTTCCTCAATTCGTTTAAGGCGATGTCCAACCCTAGGCTGGGCCTGTAGGGACGATGGGAGCACATAGCCTCCATCACGTCGGCGACGCCAAGTATCCTGGCATCCAGGGATATGGCGTCGCCGACCAGTCCATGAGGATAGCCGGACCCGTCCAACCTTTCATGATGCTGAAGCACCGCCTCGGCTATGGGCCACGGAAAGTGTACGTCGCCAAGGATGTCCCTTCCTATCTCCGGGTGCCTCTGGACCAGCTGATACTCCAGAGCCGAGAGAGGGCCGGGCTTGTTCAGTATCTCGGCAGGCACGTTTATCTTGCCTATATCGTGGAGCAACCCGGCAATCCTGATCCCCTCGGCCCGATAGGGGTCGAAGCCTAGTTTAACCCCTATGGCTTCCGCCAGGGAGGACACCCTTTTCTGATGTCCCGAGGTAAACAAATCCCTCTGCTCCACCGCCCGGGAGAGCACCTCTATGCTGCTGTTCATGGTTTTTCTGAGCCGGGCCTCCCCTTCTCTCTTGACCATGGCCTGGCTCAAGACATCGCAGAAGGCCTGCAGCAACACGAGATCCTCCGGAGTCCAATTTCGGGAATCCCAGACATCGTCGAACCCCAGATAACCTTTCAGATGACCCGAGACGAAGAAGGGAACCACCACGAATGACTTCAGCCCCTGTCTCTGCAGAAGCTCCCTCTGGAGGCCCCATTCGTCTCCCATCGCCGGTACATCGTCTATGACGATAGGATCGCCTGCCTCGAGACGGGCCACAAAATATTCGAATTTATCGCTCGGGAAATCCTGAAAATTGGATCGCTCCACAGTTCCTTTCAACTTCTCCCAGCAGTGAGTCATACAACGTATGGATCCTCGATCGAAAAACTGGAATATGTAGCAGGATCGCGCACCGGAAAAATTTCCCAAAGCGGCCAAGGCAAATTCGATAGCTTCGTCCAAATCATCCTTCAACAGCACCTTGGACGACAGACTGGAGATCAATTTCTCGAACTCCAGACAGCGAAGCAGAGCCCGCTCCTGTTTTTTTCTATCGGAGATGTCCCTTACAATACAAAGACAGGAGCTCAACCCGGCGACTGAGACCCTCTCCAAGGAGATCTCCACCTCCAACTCACTTCCATCTTCTCTCAGCGCGAGTCCTTCGAGCGAAAACATAGAGCTGCCCTCTTCGAGGAACAATTGCCTCACCCTCAAGAAAGTCTCTTCACCCGTAAGATCTTTCAGAGAAAGATCCTCCAACTCTACCTTGGAAAAGCCCCACAGAGAACGGGCCGCATGGTTCGCCTCTATTACATCCAACGTATGTGGCGACAGGAAGAGAATGGAGTCTATGGTTCTACTGAAAAGAAGATCGTATCGCCCCTTGAGATTAACCGCAGGGAAGGAGCTCTTTTCGTCCTGCTCCATGCAGGGAAAAGACATGTGCGAATGAGACTGGAGCCATCTATCGTCATGAAGTTCGAGAAACATCGTTTTTCTGAAACGAGGGACCAGTAGATGTCCATCCACAAGGCAGGCGTGCATTCTACCTCGAACGAAAGCGCAGGCGCTCTTTCCGTCTCTGGATACCCTGCTCCAGAGGTCCTCGATGACTATTTTAATGGAAGACGTACTGTTAAAATCACGTTCCATCATGGCTCGGATTCCCTCTATACCTGCTCCACCCTCGTCGACTCCCGTTCCTACATAAAGCCCTTCATCGGGGATAAAGCATTCCAATGTACCCTCCAGATCTCTGACGCTGTATCGGTCGAAAAAACGGTATACCGCCTCTTCCACCGACTTTTTAGAGGAATCCAAAATCGACTCACCTCCGGCTTTTCAAGAAGATTCTCTCCGGGAATTATACCCGACATCTTACAAAAGGGAGGGCCGTTGTTATAATGGGTCCCTGAAGGTCGCATCGAACGAGGTGATATGACATGGACGATAGAGACAGAATAGTCTCCTTCACGGAAAGCGAGGAGGAGAAAAAGGTCTGCGAGACGATGGAGACCCTTTATAGCTCGATCCATCTTTTCAGGCAGAAGATACACGACGAACTTGAAACCAGGGACAAAAGCATAGAGACCTTAAAGGACAATCTTTTATCCCTGGAGAGGGAGTTCCGAGACACGAACCAGAGGCTCGAGATGGTCCAACAGGACAAAGACTCCCTCGAGACGGGCAAGGAAAACTGTGAGAAAAAGCTTCAGCGCTCCGAACAGGAGTGCAGGGACCTCAGGGAAGAGCTGGACCGCACCAATAACTCTCTGAGAGCCATGGAGGTACAGAGAAAGGAAAACGAGTCGCTCAAGGGCGAGAGATACGTCCTGCTCCAGGAGATAGAGTCGCTTCGAAGCGAAATAAAGAAAATCGAAGGACTCCACGCAGGCAAGATCGAGGATATGAACAACCAGTTCCAGCAGGAGAAGAACAAACTACAGGACATCCAATGCTCCCTAGAGGACAGGATTCGTAACCTTACCGACCTCAACGCGGAGGAATCGGTGGCAAGAGAACGGCTTAACAGAGAAAAGAGGGCCATAGTCGAGGAGATGGACCGGGTCAATTCGGAGAAAAAGGAGATCCGGGAGCAATTCGTCAGACAGATAGCCTCCCTGAAGGACCAGCTGAAGGTCATGGAGAGAAGGGCCCAGGACGACCTTAGGGATCTGGAGCAAAGAGCCCGAAAAGAACTGATGGATCTGGAGAGGGAAAAAAGCTCCCGGATCACCGCCCTCGAGAAGGAACTAGGGCAGAAACAAAGGGAGATGTCTCTGAAGGACCACAGGTTAGCCCAACTGGAATCGGAGCACGCCAGAAAACTGGAGCTCGCCAAGAAAGAGTTCGAGAGCCGCATGGCCCTGGAGCTGGACGAGATGAAACGAAAGTACTATCTCGAGCTGGAGAAGGCTAGAAGCAGCGGACGCTGGAGCGACGGAGAAGAAAAGGACTCATGATCGACATAGGTAATCTCAGGCTCACCCTGGGAGGGAAGCTTCTATACGACGACCTTTCATGGCGGATACTGGACGGGAGCAAGGTCGGCCTGGTGGGAGCCAACGGATCGGGCAAGACCACCCTGCTCAAGGTCTTGATGGGGCTTATAGAGCCCGACGGCGGGACAGTGGCCATGCCATCGAAGGCCAAGGTGGGCTACCTGCCTCAGGACCTGCACGAGTTACCGAATGTATCCGTCATGTCTTATATAAAGGAAAGCGCCGGCATAGACGAGCTGGAAAGCTCTCTCAGAAAAGCAGAGGACGAGCTCGGAAGGACCATCCCGGACAGCCCGGAGCAGAGGAGAGCCCTGGAGAGATACGAGAGGGCCATGGAGGCCTTCGAGAGAGCTGGCGGATACTCTTTCGACGCCATGGCGAAGAAAGCCATAAAGGGATTGGGCTTTTCCCCAGCCGACGGTGACAGACCTACGTCCGAGTTCTCCGGCGGCTGGAAGATGAGGATTTCCCTGGCGGCGGCCCTGATGTCCAAACCGGACGTGCTTCTACTGGACGAGCCGACGAACCACCTGGACACCGAAAGCATGGAGTGGCTCGAGGGATGGCTGATGAGCTATCCCGGAACGGTGGTGGCCATATCTCACGACAGGCGCTTCATGGACAGGATCATGGGGTCCATAGCGGAGCTGTCCAACCGCAGAATATGCGAGTACAAAGGCAACTTCTCCCAGTATATGGAGGAAAGCGCCAGAAGACTGGAACAGCTGGAGAAGGAGCGGCTTAAACAACAGGAGGAGATAGAGAAAACCCGTCAGTTCATAGACCGCTTCCGATACAAGGCCACGAAAGCCGCCCAGGTTCAAAGCAGGATAAGGAAACTGGAGCGAATGGAAGAGGTAAGGATAGACGGGCCGGGTAAGACCGTGTCCATCCGATTCCCCAAATGCCCAAGAAGCGGCCATTCGGTGCTGAAGACGGCGAAACTGTCCAAATCCTACGGGGACCTCTCCGTGTTCGACGAACTGGAGTTCCAGATCACCAGAGGTGAAAAGGTGGCCCTGGTGGGTGTCAACGGTGCCGGTAAATCGACCCTCTCGAGGCTGATCGCAGGAAGGGAGTTGCCCGACGAGGGTTTCGTCGAGCTGGGGCATAACGTATCCATGGGTTTCTTCTCCCAGGAGAGCAGCCAGAACCTGGACTACGACAACACCATCTGGGAGGAGATAGACCGATCCTCCGACAGGCTTTCCCCCGAGGGGAAGAGGACCCTGCTGGGAGCGTTCCTCTTTTCCGGAGAGGACATACACAAGAGGATATCGGTCCTGTCCGGCGGAGAAAAGTCCAGGGTCGCCCTGGTCAAGCTTCTGCTCCAGGAGACGAATTTTCTGGTGCTGGACGAACCGACCAACCATCTGGACATGTCCACCAAGGAGCTGTTTCAAAGGGCTTTGCTGGAATACGACGGAACAATGATAATCGTATCCCACGATCGCTATTTTCTGGACAATCTGGTCGAAAGGGTACTTGAAATTCGGGGCGGAAAACTGTACGATTACCCCGGAAATTACAGCTATTTTATCGAAAAAAGAGATCAGACCATTATGGAAGAGGCGGAGTCAATCCCCGGGAAAAACGACGAAGTCCCTTCGCTGAAGGACAGAAAACGAGCGGAGGCGGAGCTGCGTAACAGGATCTACCGTGAGAAGAGAAGATTCGTGGAGGAACTTGCTCCTCTGGAAAAGACCATATCCGACCTGGAGACGAAGAAAGAGACCATACACGAGGATCTATGCGACCCGAAGACCCTCGAGGACTCCTCCAGGGTACGGGACCTCATGGTGGACCTGAAGAACGTCGAGGACGAGCTCGACCGGGCTATGGCCCGGTGGGAAGAGCTCATGGAGGCAATAGAGAGCGTCGAGGCTCAGGCCTGACGAAAAGATAGGAAAGGATTTTTGCCAATGACAAAGACAACCGCAGGATGCCACGTCAAAGTCCACTACACCGGAACGACGAAGGACGGAACCGTTTTCGATTCCTCCCTCGAGAGGGATCCCCTGGCCTTCACGGTAGGAGCCGGACAGATGATAGCGGGTTTCGATGAGGGAGTCCTGGGAATGTCCGAGGGAGAGGAAAAGACAATAGTTCTTCCTCCCGAGAAGGCCTACGGCCCGAGGAACGAGGAGCTCCTCTTCGCCGTCGGACGAGAGCAGCTTCCCGAGGGATACGAGCCCTCGATAGGAGATCAGCTTTCGGTTACCTCCGCAGAGGGAGGAGTCTTCCCCGTCACCATAGCGGGACTGGACGAGGATGTCGTAACGCTGGACGGCAACCATCGTCTGGCCGGAGAGGAACTGACCTTCAAGATAACCATGGTCGAGGTCGTCCCCGCCGAGGGGTAGAGGCCGAATAGACTCAGTTTGGAGAGGCCCCCTGTTATAGGCGGGCCTCTCCTTCTTTTTCCGACGGAGGTAGAGACGACATGAGAAAAACGCGTGTCAGCTTAGCGAGGGGGGCTCTCTTCCCGGCAGTCGTGCTATCCATATGGTGGCTCGGATCCTCCACGGAAATGTGGAACGGTTACGTTATTCCTAACCCCGGGAGAGTGCTCCAGGCACTGCAAGACGCCGTAGCCGACGGTAGTCTGGCAAGGCATACGGGAGCCAGTTGTTTCAGAGTACTGACCGGATTCGCCATATCTACTGCCACGGCGGTTCCTCTCGGTTTCGTCCTTGGGCTGTCGCCCGAGGCTAGACGGCTGACCGATCCGACGCTGGATTTTCTGAGACACATCCCTCCTCTGGCCGTGATGCCCATGCTGATATTGTGGTTCGGCATAGGGGAACCGTCCAAGATAGTAGTGATAATCATGGCCACGTTTTTTCCCCTTCTTCTAAATACCAGAAAAGGGGTCGACTCCTGCGATAAGGGATTGCTCGAGGTCGGAAAAGTCTTCGGGATGTCCCGAAAAAGGCGCTTCATGGAGATCCTTCTTCCCTCGGCCCTCCCCTCCGTCCTGGTAGGGATGAGGGTGGGGCTAAGTTACAGCTGGCGTTCTCTAATAGGTGCTGAGCTTATAGCCGCGTCTTCGGGCATAGGATACGCGATACACGATGCGGAACAGCTTTCGCGATCGGACGTCATAGTCCTATGGGTCATACTGATGGGGATCGTCGGAAGCCTGTCCGACCACGCTTTCCTGAGATTATCTCTCAAATTGACTCCCTGGGAAGGAACGTTCGACGATGAGGGCTGAACTAAAGTCGGTCTGCAAATGCTACTCGATGGCTGACGGAACGACTATGAAAGCACTGAAGGACCTGTCCTTTAGGATCCCGGAAAGATCCTTCACCGTGATCCTGGGCAAAAGCGGCTGCGGCAAGACTACTCTGCTCAGGATAATGGCGGGGCTTGAGCGTCCCTCGACAGGAGAGGTTCTGGGAAGAGACGGGGGCTCCATAGGGGTGGTCTTCCAGGAACCGAGGCTTATGCCCTGGCTGTCGGTGAGAAAGAACGTCGAGATGGTGCTGGAGGGAGATCTCGATCGGGCGAAAAAGGCAGGAAGAGTTCTGACTCAGGTGGGGTTATCCCGTTTCGAAAAGGCCATGCCGAACCAGCTATCCGGAGGAATGGCTCAAAGGGTAGCTCTGGCCAGGGCCCTAGCGTATGAACCGGAGATGCTTCTCATGGACGAACCCTTCGGTGCGCTGGATTATTTCACCAGGAGAGAGCTCCAGGGGGAGCTCTCCTCGCTGGTAAAGGCCAGAGGACTGACTGCCGTCCTGGTAACCCACGACGTGGACGAGGCCATCTTTCTAGCCTCCAGGATTGCGGTGATGGGAAACGGCAGGATTCTGTCCGTGACGGAAGAGATCGATTCGGAGTCCATGAGTTTCGAGGAAAGAGATCGACTTCGAGAGTCCATACTGGCCTCGATAGAAAACGGGGGATGACCGACCCTACTCCGTCGAAAGGAGATTTATTCAAATGAGAAGACTGATTTTAGTGTTGATGACTGCGACCCTTTTGGCATCCGTTACCGTGGGCTCCGAGGCTGCGGGAAAGAGGGATTTGACCGTGACGTACGTAAAGGCCCCACTCAACGTACCGTCTATCCTACAGAAGAGACTGAAACTCATAGAAAAAGCCTTTCCGGGCTTCACCGTGTCGCACCCCGAATTGACCGCCGGACCCAAGCAGACCGCCGGTCTGGCCTCTGGATCGGTAGACGTGGCCAACTGTCTCGGTGGAACATCGGCGATTCTAGCCTACGCCAACGGGGTCGACCTGAAGGTGATCGGCATATTCGCCCGCTCGCCCAGGGCCTTTACCATACTGGCTAAAGACGAGAACATAGAGGCCATCGCCGATCTCAAGGGAAAGAAAATCGCCGGTCCCAAGGGCACCATACTCCATCAACTGCTGGTAGCGGCCCTGAATAGAGAGGGGTTATCGATAAGCGACGTCCAGTTCCTGGGAATGGGGCTAGCCGACGGAGTAACGGCGATGATGAACGGGAGCGTCGACGCGTGTCTGGCCGCTGGCCCCGCTGTACTGAGGTCAACCGAACGGGGTGCTAGGATAATAACGACGGGGGAAGGTTTTGTAGACGCCACCACCGTTATCGCTGTCAGAGGAGAGCTTCTCAGGGACGACCCCGATCTGGTTCGACGTTTTATGAAGGTGGACGAGGAGAGCGTCAAGCTGCTGGAGGACGACAGGGCAAGAGCCATAGAGATAACGGCGGAGGAAACGGGCCTCTCGATCGACGACGTAAAGACCATGCTTCCACTCTACGACTTCGACTCGACGATTCGACCTTCCGACGTGGAGGAACTGAATAGAACCCAGGATTTTCTGTTCGACAACGGAATGTTGCCCCATAAGATCGATATAGAAAAAATGGTTAAAACAATATAGGGATATCGAAAAGGCCGCTTTTGATAGAGCGGCCTTTTCGATATCGTATCGTTTATGCCTATCTGCGAAGTACCATCAAAGGAATCAGAAGAAGCAAGGAAGCGACGGAAAAGAATGAAACGGAACAACCACCGGAACCTCCGTCTCCGTTTTCGTCAGAATCGGATTCACCGCTATCCTTGACCGACTGGATTACGTAAACCTTGGCCCTGATGCCGTCTCCGGAATCGAGATCGAAATCATCTCCGTTCTTAATCTCGAAGGAGAAACCATCGTTTTCTTTCGATCTTACGAAGGAGCTCCCGGCTACTTCGGTGGTGGAAAGCATATCGAGTTCACCATCGGATTTCTCCGTCACGAAGAAAGTATCGAGAGTTCCGGAAGGCTTCACCGAAACCGTACCCTTCAACACAGTCCCGGAGGTGCTGGGTTCATAGAGAAGACCTCTTCTGCACTTACCCATTCCCTTCATACTGGATATTTTCTCGAGCTCCTCCTCGGAGGTCTTCTTAGGAGTTACCCTTTTATTCCCTACCTGGAGAGTCGGAAGAGAATCCGCCTCGGCCGACTCCGGCTCATCCACCGAGATCCTGCCGACGAAGGGAGAGCTACAGACATTGCTCACCGTCTTGGCCCTAAGCTCCTTCATCCTTTTCGTCTGAGTCGCCGTCGCCTTCTTCAAGATCGAGAAAATCCGAGACGTAGAGATCCGAATTTCCTCGGAAGAGATATCTCTCCGGTTGCACCAACTGTCGGAAAGAGACAAGCGATCTCCCGATGTAGCGGAACCGGAGATCACGACATCGTCGGCACTCATACCCATCTGATCCACCCAGAACTCTATAGGACCATCGGTGTTCCAACCGGTCTCAACAGAGATATCCTCGGGACGGAACACCCCGTCGAATCGACGATTCGATACACCTATTCCACCGCTACGGTCAAGCGCAGGTATACAAAAAGTCTTGCCCTTTTAGCGACTATGGAACAAAATACGAGAAGTGTTTTGGACTAAACGGAGAGGGGAAATAGCTTTGAATCGGGACAAGAAAGCGAACAAATACGACGAGGTGGAGAGGTTTCACGGCCATCAATGTCCAGGACTGGCCATAGGGATAAGGGCTTCGGAGCTGGCTTTGAGGGAGTTGGGAGAGGGCGACGGAGACGAGGAATTGGTGTGCATATCCGAGACCGATATGTGCGGTGTCGACGCAATCCAATACATGACCAACTGTACTTTGGGAAAGGGGAACCTCGTACTACACCACTACGGGAAGGTGGCCTTCACCTTCTACCGACGTAGGGACGGCAAGGGAGTCAGAATGGTCCTGAGACCGAACCTAAACATGGAGATGGATAGGGAAGAATACAGGCTTTATCTGCTAAAGGCTCCGTTGGAAGAACTCTTTGAATTAGGGGCACCGAGGGAGGAACTTCCCCCAAAGGCCTTCAGAGAGAACACCCTTATCTGTGCCGGATGCGGCGAGGGAACCATGGAATCCATGACCAGAAACATGGATGGAGAGGTCTATTGCCTTCCCTGCTACAGAGAGAGACACGGAGAAAGATGACTTAGAAATCTGGGAAGGCGATCGGAATTTCCCGTAAAAAGATCGGGAAAATACCGATTGCCTTTTTGTGTTTTTCCCTCTAGTCTAAACAAAACGACTTCGGGAGGGATAGTCACAATGGCATTCAACTTAAAAGACGACAAACGGCTGGCAGAGCTCATAGAGGCTGAAGAGAACAGACAGAGAGACCACCTCGACATGGTCGCATCTCAGAGTATAGCCCCTCGGGCCATCCTGGAAGTCTCGGGCAGCTGTCTCTCCAACCGGACCATAGAGGGATATCCCGGCAGGAGGTACTACGCCGGGGGAATCTATCTGGACGAGATAGAGACCTTGGCTATAGAGAGGGCGAAAGCCCTGTTCGGAGCGGAACACGTAAACGTCCAACCTCATTGCGGTACAAACACCAACCTGGCGGTGTATCAGGCGGTGCTGGAACCAGGGGACACTGTGCTATCCATGGACATGTCGTCGGGAGGACATCTATCTCACGGTCACAAAAGAAACATCGCCAGCAGACTTTACCGATTCGTGCATTACGGGGTGAGAAAGGACGACGAGCTCATAGACATGGAACAGCTCCGAGATATGGCTATGATACATAGGCCCAAACTGATAGTGGGGGGAGGCAGCAGCTATCCCAGAGAGATCGACTGGAAAGCCTTCAGGGAAATAGCGGACGAATCGGGGGCGATGCTACTGGCCGACGTTGCCCATACGGCAGGCCTGATCGCCGCGGGAATTCACGTAAACCCCGTTCCTTTTTGCGACTTCGTGACCTTCTCTCTCTACAAAACTCTGCCGGGTCCCAGAGGTGGCTGCATCCTCTGCCGTGAAAAATACGCCAAGGAGATCGACCTGGCCATATTCCCGGGCCATCAGGGATCGATGATAACCTCTCTGGTAGCGGCAAAGGCGGCCTGCTTCGCCATAGCTGCGACCAAGGAATTCAAGGTATTGGCCGGACGCATCGTGGACGACGCGAGGGCCCTGGCCTCGGGGCTGACGAGACGGGGGCTCCGGACAGTGACAGGAGGAACCGACAGTCACATAGTCCTGTTGGACCTGAGGAACCTTAACATCACCGGCAAGGAGGGCGAAGGGCTTCTGGAGAGTTCGGGAATCACGGTCAACAGAAATGGGATCCCCTTCGACCCCCTCCAGCCCTGGATAGCCAGCGGTGTAAGGATAGGCACCACGGTAGCTGCCATGAGGGGGATGGGTCCATCGGAGATGGAGACCGTCGCCGCCCTCATATCCAGGGCCCTCTCGGGAGAAAACGTATCGGAGGAGACCGCCGAATTATGTCGCCGATTCCCCTCCTCCGTTCTGTGAAACTATAGCACTCAGGGAGGTCGATTTTATGGTTAAGAAAGACGATGCTCTTAGATTGTTGAAAGACAAAAAGCCCATGTTCTGGGAAAACGACAGAAAATCTCCCGCCGAGGACGTATTGAGAGAGCTCCCTTTGACCATGTCGGACGTAGCCGACGCCGACGGAAGACTTCATCGCTTCGCACCCTATCTGGCCTCCCGTTTTCCAGAAACGGCGGACGGGATCATCGAATCGCCTCTATCCGAGGCGGGAAAACTGAAAAAAACCTTGGAAAAATCCTACGGGACCACCCTCCCGAGACTGCTGCTGAAGAAAGACAACGACCTGCCTGTGGCAGGCTCCATAAAGGCCAGAGGCGGAATCCACGAGATACTCGCCCTCGCGGAGGCCATCGCTCTGAGATCGGGAAAACTCGAGATAGACCGAGACTATAGGATTCTTGAAGAACCGGAGTTCAAGGAACTCTTTTCCCGTCACTCGGTAGCGGTAGGATCCACGGGAAACCTGGGAATCAGCATAGGGGTGATGTCCGCCGAGCTGGGCTTTAACGTGACGGTCCATATGTCCCGAGACGCCAAGGACTGGAAAAAGGGACTTTTGAGATCCAAGGGCGTAAAGGTGGTAGAACACGACGACGATTACAGCGCAGCCGTATCGGAAGGCCGAAGGATTTGCCGTGAGGACAAAACCTGTCACTTCGTGGACGACGAGAACTCCCGACTCCTGTTCGTGGGATACGCAGTGGCCGCTCTCAGGCTCAGAAATCAACTCAAGGAAATGAAGGTCATCGTCGACGAAAAACACCCACTCAGGGTATATCTACCGTGTGGAGTAGGAGGAGCTCCCGGAGGAATCGCCTTCGGACTCAAACAGCTGTACGGAGACTCGGTCAAATGCTGGTTCGTAGAGCCAACCCACGCTCCCTGCATGGCCCTGGCCATGGTCCAGGACACCCCGGATCTCACCGTCTCGGATTACGGCATAGACGGAATAACCGAGGCGGACGGCCTTGCCGTAGGAGCCCCGTCGAAACTGATATGGTCCATCTGCCGCAATCTTATAGACGGGGTTATGACCGTGGAGGACAACCGCCTTTACGAGCTTCAATATCTGGTGGACCGTTCCGAGTCGGTCAAGGCAGAACCCTCGGCGGCGGCAGGATTGCAGGGTCCGTTACTGCTCTCTCCGCTTCCCGGCGAGACGGCTATATCCTGGCTTACAGGAGGAAGCTTTCTGCCAGACGAAATATACGAGGACATGTTAAAAAAAGGACGGAGACTCTTGAAGGCCCCCGTTTTGCCGGATGATACGGACTTGTGATCGATCGAGATGTGAGGTAAGATCTTCGAAGAGCAAAAGAGGGACAGTGCGTCCCAAAAACGAGACAAAAGAGTGAGGAGGAGTTCTTACATGGCATTTCTCTCGGACATCGAGATAGCCCAGCAGGCTAAGATGAAACCCATAACGGAGGTGGCGGCCCAACTCGGCATAGAGGAGGACGACCTGGAACACTACGGCAAATACAAGGCCAAGGTGTCCTACGATCTGTGGAACCGCATCAAGGATGACGAGGACGGTAAGCTTATCCTGGTGACGGCCATTACCCCCACCCCGGCGGGAGAGGGAAAGACCACCACGTCGGTAGGTCTAGCCCAGGCCCTGGCCAAGCTGGGAAAGAAGACCACCCTGGCCCTCAGAGAGCCATCTCTTGGCCCGGTTTTCGGAGTCAAGGGCGGAGCCGCCGGAGGTGGTTACAGCCAGGTCGTGCCTATGGAGGACATCAACATCCACTTCACCGGAGACCTCCACGCCATAACCTCGGCCCACAACCTCCTCGCCGCGATGCTGGACAACTCGATACAGCAGGGCAACGAGCTGAACATCGATCCCCGCAGGATCGTCTTGAAGAGGGTTCTGGACATGAACGACAGGGCCCTGAGACATACAGTCATAGGCCTAGGAGGCAAGCCCCACGGCATGCCCAGAGAGGACGGCTTCGACATAACGGTGGCTTCGGAGGTGATGGCCATTCTCTGTCTCGCCTCGGGGATCTCGGATCTCAAGGAGAGGCTCGCCAAGATCATCGTCGCCTACGACTACGAAGGCAAGGCTGTGACGGCAGGTGACCTGAGGGCCCAGGGAGCCATGGCGATGCTGCTGAAAGACGCCCTCAAACCCAACCTGGTGCAGACATTGGAGCACGTTCCGGCCTTCATACACGGCGGTCCCTTCGCCAACATAGCCCACGGCTGCAACAGCGTCATGGCCACTAAGTACGGCCTAAAACTGGCGGATTATTTCGTGACCGAGGCGGGCTTCGCCGCCGACCTGGGCGCGGAGAAGTTCCTGGACATCAAGTGCCGTCTGGCCGGTCTGAAGCCGAACGCGGTGGTGATAGTGGCCACGGTGAGGGCCCTCAAGATGCACGGGGGAGTTTCCAAGGACAAGCTGGGCGAGGTTAATATGGACGCTCTCGCCGCCGGCATTCCCAACCTGGAGAAACACATAGAGAACATGAAGAACTTCGGGCTTCCCGTGGTGGTGGCGATCAACGCCTTCCCCACCGACACTCCCGAGGAGCTCAAGCTGGTCGAGGAGAAATGCGCAGCCCTCGGCGCCCCGGTGGCCCTGTCAGAAATATGGGCAAAGGGAGGCGAGGGAGGAATCGACCTGGCCGAGAAGGTCATAGCCGCCTGTGACGAGAAGAACGATTTCCACTTCCTCTACGACGAGAAGTTGAGTCCCAAGGAGAAGATCACCAAGATAGCCACGGAGATCTACGGAGCCGACGGAGTCAGCTTCACCGACAAGGCGGAGAAGGACCTAAAGGCTATTCACGATCTCGGTCTGGACGATCTTCTGATCTGCATGGCCAAGACCCAGGCCTCCATCTCCGACGACCCGGCAAAGAAGGGCCGACCCACCGGCTTCACCGTAACGGTCAGGGAGGTAAGGGCCTCCGCCGGAGCCGGATTCATAGTGGCCATAACCGGCTCTATAATGACCATGCCGGGACTGCCCAAGAAACCAGCCGCTCTGGCAATAGACGTCGACGAAAACGGAAGAATCTCCGGATTGTTCTAGTAACTCCACCAATCAGCTTATGATAAAACGAAACGGGCGAAGGTTTTTCTACTTTCGCCCGTTTTGCAATCTCCCTTGACAGGGACTCCTGATCGTTGGAAAGTATGGATACCGACCCTAATCCTTTAGAGGAGACCTCGTCTTGAAAAAAACTCCACCCGCCGTCAAAGACCGCTCTTTTGCGCCTTTCGCCGAGACCCTCCTAAAAAGTGGAGGACTGGAGGACATTCTCCGAACCATTCACGAACTATCCGGATTCGACTGCGCCTTTAAGCTCAATAGCGGGAAACTACACGTTTTCTCCAGAAATACCGAGTTCTTCGAGCAGATAAAGACCTATCCTCATCGAGAACTACTCCGGATATTCCATCACACGACCGTCAGTCAGGACAATAGCGTAGTGGGGACTCTGATACTTAACCGTCCGCGAGAAGATCCTTCTTCGACTACCGATTTATTGGAAAATGCAACTCTGGCTCTTAGGCTACTGCTCAATAGAAAACACAGCGAGCTCAAGGTGGAACAGAGATACAGAGACCACTGCGTTCAGGACCTTCTTTTCTCCAGGATAAGGCACCCAGACGAACTGGAGAACAGAGCTTCTCTATTCGGATGGGACCTTTCTGGATCTGTGACGGCGGTGGTCGCAATGGCAGTGGATACCGACCCGGAAGACAGGATAAGACAGACCATATGTCATCGACTGAGGTCATTCTACCCTAAGCTTATCTTCGCCAACGTGGGACACCATCTGGCACTTCTGATTCCCTCGTCGACCAACGGCTCCAAGGAGATATTCGAGACTTGTCGCTACGTAAGAGACGAGATAACTCCTCTAAAGGTGAGACTAGGAATAGGAGATCCTCGATCTTCCTTCATAGACGCTGGAGAAAGTTACAGGGAAGCATGTCAGGCTATAGAGATAATGGATCGTTTTCTCAAAGACTGGGCCATCGCCAGATGGAACGAGCTCGGGGCCTATAAACTCCTGTCCACCTTGGCACAGAAGAGCGACGGTGTAGACTTCATGAGACAAAAGCTAAGTCCGCTTGTAGAATATGACAAAACGAACAACACGGAACTGATGGCGACCCTGCTGGCGATAGACAGGGGGAACTGGAACCTCAGGACAGCGGCGGACAGTCTGTACGTTCACTACAACACGGTAAAATACCGTTTCAAGAGGATCTGCGAGGTGCTATCGCTAGATTTGGACGACAACGAACAGCGTTTCGCCGTCAGTCTATCCCTGAGGATCTTTCTCATACACGATAGTTTCAAGGGCCAATCTGGACCATCTACATCAAGCTGATTTTGTCTTCACAAGACAACTTCTCCAAAAAGCCTTGTCCATGTTGGACAAGGCTTTTTCTAAAATCATGCTATATACTTTAGTCAGAAAGAGGGATAACCGTGAAAAGACACGAACTAGTTCCGGATAAAGAAATCGTTCAAATACTGCAAAATCTCGTCAGGATAAGGACCACCCTTCCCAGAGGAGACGAGAGGGACTGCGCAAATTATATTGCCTCCCTGTTTCCCGAGGATAGAGTCAAAATAAAACTACTGGAACACGGGGGCAATAGGGCTTCTTTGAAGATCTCCATACCGGGAGATTCAGAGGAGAAGAACCTGGCCTTCGTGGGACACATGGACACCATCGACGTGGACAATCCCGACTCCTGGACCAGATCACCCTTCGGGGCCGAACACGAAGACGGAAAGATTTACGGAAAGGGAACCATCAACGCCAAAGGTGGATTGGCATCGATCATAGCCGCAGGTCTGGCAATGGTAAGGTCCGGCATCAATCCGCCCTATCCCGTCCACCTTTGCCTATCCGCCGACGAGGAGCTGAACGGCATAGGAGCTGGCGCTCTTCTTAAAAGCGGACTTATGGATGAGATGGACGAACTCGTGGTGGTCGAACCTACATCTATGTCTATAGCGTTGGCCGAAAAAGGAGCCCTTTGGCTAGAGATATCGGTAGAGGGGAAAGAATGTCACAGTGCCACACCGGAAAAAGGAGTGAACGCCGTCACGAACTTCATGAAACTCGCATCCAGTCTAAACCAGAGTCTGATCAAAGAGCCATCTCACAGACTTCTGGGAAGAAACAGCTGCACCGTCACCAAGATCGAAGGAGGCTCTAATCTCAACGTGGTCCCAGGCAAAGCCAGAGGGGTTCTGGATATAAGGCTTCTGCCCTCGATCGATTCGGAAGATATAGCGAAAAAAGCGAGAGAAATAGCGGACGAGATGGAATCTCAGACCGATTCACTCAAAATCGAGATGAGAGAAGTCAACTCACAGCCTCCGGTGGGAATGCATCACAGTGCTCCAATGGTGGTTAATTTCAAGAACATATGCACTTCGCTTAATCTACCATCGGAAGAGATCGGAATACATCCCTTTACCGACGCCTCCAGACTGGTACCGACTCTGGGCATACCCTTCGTCATATTCGGTCCTGGAGACCACAACAGAAGCTATACGGTCGACGAGTGGATCTCGGTCGAGGAGGTCTGTACTGCTGCGGAAGTACTTCTAAGATATGCCATGGGAAACAACGGAAAGTCTTAAAAACTTTGGAGGGTTTTTCATGAATCTACTAGCAAAGATCAACCGTTTCTTCGAGATTTTCGAGAGAAACGTCGTCGCCTATAGCATCATCGTAATGGCGCTGGTCAGCATAGGCAACGTTATAAGTCGCAATCTGTTTCAACATAGTTGGACCTATGCGGAGGAGGTAAGTCAGTTCACCATAATCTGGGTAACGTTCATAGGTGCCAGTTACGCGGCGAGAAAAGGCGTCCATATCAGGATGTCCGCCATATACGACGTGATGCCCGAAACCATGAGAAAGATAATGATGCTCATAATGACCGCCGGAACCGCTTTTTTGATGTTCGTCCTTTGCTACTATTCCTCCTGTTATACCATGAAACTTTTTATATCCGGCCGGATGTCTCCGGCTCTTAGATTCCCTCTCTACCTAGTAATCATGTGGGTCCCTCTTGGTTTTTTCATGACCGGACTTCAATATGCGCTCACGTTCATCAAAAATCTACGGAATTCCGAGATTTACGTCGCTCCTAACGTCGTCGACGGAGAGAGCGAAACCGACGAGTTTATGGTTTAGGGGGACTGGCAGATGTTGATAACCCTTGTAGGCGTCATGACGGCTTTGCTGCTTCTCGGATTCCCGATGATGGTTCCTCTCATGGCGGGGGCCTTAGTGACTTTGATCTTCTACTTTCCCAACCTCGATCCTACCATGCTGATGCAACAGGTCGTCGGGGGGATACAGTCCATGTCGCTTATAGCTGTACCTATGTTCATCTTCGCCGCAGATATAATGACCGCCGGCGAGGTAGCGGACAGATTGCTTCACTTCGTCGTCAGGTTCATAGGTCATAAAAGAGGAGGACTTCCCATAGCCACAGCTGGCGCCTGCACCCTGTTCGGAGCGGTATCGGGCTCCACCCAGGCCACGGTGGTCGCCATAGGAGGCCCGATGAGGCCGATGCTGATGGACGCGGGATACTCATCCTCTTTCTCCACGGCACTGATAATCAACTCCGCCGAGATCGCACTGCTGATACCGCCAAGCATATATATGATCGTCTACGGCGTCGTCGGCGGAGCCTCGGTTGGAGAACTGTTCATCGCCGGAGTCGGTCCCGGACTTTTGATCTTCCTGTTCTTTTCCCTCTACTGCTGGTTCGTATCGGATCCCCACAATATCGCGACCAAGGCGACGTGGAAAGAACGGATGACCGCGCTGAAAGAGGCGCTTTTGAGCTTCACCTTCCCTCTCATAATATTCGGAGGAATCTACTCGGGAGTATTCAGCCCTACGGAGGCGGCAGCCGTCTCGGTTCTATACGCTTTCCTTCTGGAGCGATTCGTGTATAAATCCATAACATTTAAGGACATTCCCAAACTAGCTCTCCGAACCGGGGTGGTCACAGCAATTGTATTCATTTTGATAGCCGTGGGACAGGCCTTTTCCTGGACGATCTCTTTCGCCAGGATACCGAATATAATTCTTCCGGCCCTGCTCGGGGTCGATCCAACTCAGCTTCGCATCCTTACGGTTTTATCCATCGCCTACTTCCTGGGATGCATGTTCGTGGATCCGGTGGTGGTAATAATGATCCTGACCCCCATATTCAGAGGACCTGTAGCGGCTTCCGGGCTAGACAACGTCCTAGTGGGAACGATAGTGACCCTTCAGGCCGCGATCGGATCTTCTACACCACCGTTCGGGTGCAACATATTCACAGCGATTCCGATATTCCGTCAGAAATATCTGGACGTGGTGAAGGGAGTTCCTCCCTTCATAATAATGATGGTCATAATCTCGGCACTTCTCGTCATGTTCCCGCAGATTGCCCTCTTCCTTAGGGACCTGGCGATATCGAGGTAAATCGGCATCTCAGGGACGAGATCCCTGCGGCACAAAAGCAGCACATACATAAAGGAGGAAACAAAGATGAGCAAACACACGATAATGGCTATTTTAGCCGCAACCTTCGCCTTGACGGTCGCTACCACCGCCTTCGGAGCTCCAAAGTACCAGTGGAGACTGGCGGAAGAGGAAATCACCGGTAGTGTCTGCGACGTCTACGCCAACGAGTTCGCCCGTCTTCTCAAGGAAAAATCCGACGGAGAGATACAGCTGGACATCTATCCCCTAGGAACTCTGGGGTCTCCTAAGGAGATATTCGAACTCTGTCAGAACGGGGCCATCGAATTCGTACTCGACGGAGCCGGTCAGGTAGGAAGCATCGTTCCGGAAAACCAGATCTTCTCGATGCAATTTCTTTTCTCCGACAACCAGGAGGTCAACGAGAAAGTCCTCGCTACTAGCAAGGCACTTAACGAGATGCTCTCCAGCGCCTACGAGAGACAGGGAGTCAAGGTACTGGCCTACTGGAGCGAGGGAGCCATGGACTGGACCGCCAACAAGCCCCTTCTTACTCCCGAGGATTTCAAGGGATTCAAAATGCGGACCATGCCGTCTCCAATGATAGTGGAATCCTATAAGGTGTACGGTGCCAATCCGACTCCGGTCCCCTTCATGGAGGTCTACAGCGGTCTTCAGCTCAACATGATCGACGGTCAGGAAAACGCCCCCTATATAGTCCAGGAGATGAAGTTCATGGAGGTCCAGGACTATTACATCGAGTCGGCCCACAAGATCTACATCATGCAGACCATGGTGAACAAGAGATTCTTCGAGAAACTGCCCGAGGACATCCAGAAAATCGTTCTCGAAGCGGTCGACGAGCTCCGTCCGTTTGGATATAAAATCCAGAAGGAGCTTAACGATAAGAGGATGGACATGATCAAGGCCAAGATGAAATCAAGCCAGAAGGTGGTAGCCATAACCCCCGAGGCCAGAGCAAAATTCCAGGAATTATCCAAGAAGACCGATAGTACTTACATAAAGATATCCGGCAACCCCGAACTAGCCGAGGACATTCTCGCCACTTTGAGGGAAGAAATCGCCGAGGCGGAAAAAGAGGCGTCAGGAAACTAATCCAATAAGAGACAAAAAAGGGATGAGCGGATCCCACAATCCGCTCATCCCTCGAAAAAACAAAAAACTTCATCTACGCGAGTAGTATATCACGGAGGCGATATTAATGGATCAGAAAAAGAAATACATCCACGCAGTTCCCAACTTCAGCGAAGGACGTCGTACAGAGGTGATCGAAGCCATAGTGGGCGAAATCAAGAACGTAAAAGGGGTTAAACTAATCGACTTCTTTCCCGACGCCGACTTCAACCGTACCGTCATCGAGTGTATAGGCGAGCCGGAGCCTCTCATGGAAGCTCTCTTGAACATGGCAGAAAAGGCTTACGAGCTCATAGACATGGAAAAACAGAAAGGATCTCATCCCAGAATCGGAGCGCAGGACACCATACCGGTATTCCCTCTCATGAACGTAACTCTCGAAGAATGCGCCGAGTTCGCGGAAAAGGTAGGGACCGCCCTTTTCGAGAGATTCCAGGTTCCCGTATATTTCAGCGGCGAAAACGCCAGAACTCCGGAACGCAGGGAGCTGGGATACATCAGGAAAGGACAGTATGAAGGATTGAAAGAGGTCGTCCATCTGCCTGAAAGGGCTCCAGATCTAGGACCTGCCAAGCTACATCCCTCAGCGGGAGCGACCATCGTCAGTGCCGCCACTAGCAATCTGGTGGCGATAAACGTTCTTCTAAGCACCATCGATATAGAGATAGGCAAGAGAATAGCCAAGATGATGAGAGGCCCTAGCGGAGGCTTCAGCACCATCCGATCCGTCGCCTTCAAGCCGGACGGATACGATAACGTAGCGGTATCCATGAATATGTTCGATATCGATCAGACCCCCATCTACAGGGCTTTCCAGGTAATAGAGAACGAGGCCAAGAGATACGGACTGAGCATCATAGGCACCCAGGTCTGTGGCACATTGAGACAGAAGGCTCTCATCAACTGTGCCGAGTACTTCCTCCGCTTAGTCGATTTCGACTACAATCAGATAGTGGAAAACAACATACTCGCGCTGGTGGGAGAGGAATAGATCGATGCTGGTGGACATGAGCCTTAAAGAATTTTACCAAGTGCTATCATCCGACTCCCCCGCTCCTGGAGGAGGAAGTGTAGCCGCCCTTTCCGGGGCTATGGGAGCCGGGCTAGTCTCTATGGTATGCAATCTCACCATGGGCAAGAAAGGCTACGAGAACGTTAGTGAAAACGCCGAAAAAACGATGGCGAGAAGCGGCTCATTGGGACAAGATCTTATAGGCTATATAGATGTCGATACGAATGCGTTCAACGAAGTAATGGCGGCCTTCAAGATGCCCAAGGAAACGGACGAGCAAAAAAAAGCCAGAAGTGCCGCCATACAGGAGGGCTACAAGGCGGCTATACGATCTCCTCTGACCATAGCCGAAGCCTGTCTGGAGATAATGGAGCTCGCCGATGGCATGCTCGGCAAAGGGAACTCCAACGCCTTAAGCGACCTGGGGGTCGGGGCCGATATGGCCTACTCGGGACTTAAGGGGGCGGTGATGAACGTAGAGATAAACCTCCCCTCCATAAAAGACGAGACCTTCGCATCGGATACGACGAAGAAGATCTCCTCACTGGAAAACAGAGGAGCCGTTTTGGCAGCAAGAATCCGTGAATACGTCAAAAAAGGCGGTCAAGCCTAGTATCACTATCTGTATTTTGAGACTATAATCGCGATATCCCTCCGAAAAACTCAGATTCGGAGGGATATCGCGATAAGAGAGAGAAGGAGGAGTTCTTACATGGCATTTCTCTCGGACATCGAGATAGCCCAGCAGGCTAAGATGAAACCCATAACGGAGGTGGCGGCCCAACTCGGCATAGAGGAGGACGACCTGGAACACTACGGCAAATACAAGGCCAAGGTGTCCTACGATCTGTGGAACCGCATCAAGGATGACGAGGACGGTAAGCTTATCCTGGTGACGGCCATTACCCCCACCCCGGCGGGAGAGGGAAAGACCACCACGTCGGTAGGTCTAGCCCAGGCCCTGGCCAAGCTGGGAAAGAAGACCACCCTGGCCCTCAGAGAGCCATCTCTTGGCCCGGTTTTCGGAGTCAAGGGCGGAGCCGCCGGAGGTGGTTACAGCCAGGTCGTGCCTATGGAGGACATCAACATCCACTTCACCGGAGACCTCCACGCCATAACCTCGGCCCACAACCTCCTCGCCGCGATGCTGGACAACTCGATACAGCAGGGCAACGAGCTGAACATCGATCCCCGCAGGATCGTCTTGAAGAGGGTTCTGGACATGAACGACAGGGCCCTGAGACATACAGTCATAGGCCTAGGAGGCAAGCCCCACGGCATGCCCAGAGAGGACGGCTTCGACATAACGGTGGCTTCGGAGGTGATGGCCATTCTCTGTCTCGCCTCGGGGATCTCGGATCTCAAGGAGAGGCTCGCCAAGATCATCGTCGCCTACGACTACGAAGGCAAGGCTGTGACGGCAGGTGACCTGAGGGCCCAGGGAGCCATGGCGATGCTGCTGAAAGACGCCCTCAAACCCAACCTGGTGCAGACATTGGAGCACGTTCCGGCCTTCATACACGGCGGTCCCTTCGCCAACATAGCCCACGGCTGCAACAGCGTCATGGCCACTAAGTACGGCCTAAAACTGGCGGATTATTTCGTGACCGAGGCGGGCTTCGCCGCCGACCTGGGCGCGGAGAAGTTCCTGGACATCAAGTGCCGTCTGGCCGGTCTGAAGCCGAACGCGGTGGTGATAGTGGCCACGGTGAGGGCCCTCAAGATGCACGGGGGAGTTTCCAAGGACAAGCTGGGCGAGGTTAATATGGACGCTCTCGCCGCCGGCATTCCCAACCTGGAGAAACACATAGAGAACATGAAGAACTTCGGGCTTCCCGTGGTGGTGGCGATCAACGCCTTCCCCACCGACACTCCCGAGGAGCTCAAGCTGGTCGAGGAGAAATGCGCAGCCCTCGGCGCCCCGGTGGCCCTGTCAGAAATATGGGCAAAGGGAGGCGAGGGAGGAATCGACCTGGCCGAGAAGGTCATAGCCGCCTGTGACGAGAAGAACGATTTCCACTTCCTCTACGACGAGAAGTTGAGTCCCAAGGAGAAGATCACCAAGATAGCCACGGAGATCTACGGAGCCGACGGAGTCAGCTTCACCGACAAGGCGGAGAAGGACCTAAAGGCTATTCACGATCTCGGTCTGGACGATCTTCTGATCTGCATGGCCAAGACCCAGGCCTCCATCTCCGACGACCCGGCAAAGAAGGGCCGACCCACCGGCTTCACCGTAACGGTCAGGGAGGTAAGGGCCTCCGCCGGAGCCGGATTCATAGTGGCCATAACCGGCTCTATAATGACCATGCCGGGACTGCCCAAGAAACCAGCCGCTCTGGCAATAGACGTCGACGAAAACGGAAGAATCTCCGGATTGTTCTAACGAAGTCACGGTTCATCACCATATGAAAAGGGCGAAGGTCTTGCGACCTTCGCCCTTTTCATCGTATAGTCGAGGTGGATAAGAAAGCAAAGGAGGGATTCTACATGATCGGAAGATCGATTTTGATAGTGCTTCTATACCTTTTCGTTGCCGACTCGTCAGAGGGAATCGAAAGATACCGCTGGCGACTCGCCGAGGAGGAGGTGGAGGGCAGCGTCTGCGACCTCTACGCCAGGGAGTTCGCCAGACTTTTGAAAGAAAAATCCGGAGGGACGATAGAGCTTTCCATATTCCCGCTGGGAACTCTCGGAACCCCACAGGAAATCTACGACCTCTGCCGTCAGGGATCGGTCGACTTCCTTCTGGACGGAGCTGGACAGGTGGGAGCGAGAGTTCCTGAAAACCAGATCTTCTCCATACCCTTTTTTTTCAGCGACGACGACGACGAAAACGAGAGGATCCTCTCCAAAAGCGTGGCTTTGAACGAATATCTGACGTCGGCCTATGAAAGACAGGGGGTCACGGTTCTGGCCTACTGGAGCGAGGGAGCCATGGACTGGACCTCCAACAGGAACTTGACCTCTCCGGAAGACTTCAAAGGCCTGAAAATAAGGACGATGCCATCGGGTATAATAGGCAGATGCTACGAGACATTGGGAGCTAACCCCAGGATAGTTCCGTTCATGGAGGTCTACACCTCTCTCCACCTCGGCCACGTAGAGGCACAGGAAAACGCTCCCTACATCGTGGAGGAGATGGGTTTTATGGACTTTCAAAGCCATTACATAAGGTCCAAGCACAAAATCTACGTTATGCAGACCATGGTCAATCTGAAAATGTGGAAAAACCTTCCACATGAGGTCAGGGAGATCGTTTTGGATTCCATAGAAGAACTGCGTCCGTTAGCCCTGAAGATCCAGAGGGAGCAGAACAGAAAAAAGCTGGATAAAATAGTGGGTTCCATGGAAAAGGGGCAACGTTACGTCTCTCTATCTAAAGAACAGCGAGATGTTCTCCGCAGAGCATTCGGAAACTGCGGATCAAGGCTTTACGTGGAGAACTCCAACGATAAGAAGCTGGCCCGAAGAATATACGATACGATAAAAAAAGAGATAGAGGAGATCACTGGTCGTCGGTAGAGACGCCTCTACCACACACCTCTTCTCAACGACAGCCACCAAACAGCTACGGTGGCGGTAAGAGGAACCGTCAACAGAAGTCCCATGGTTCCGGCCAAACTCTGGATCAGTTCCTGAGCAACCATAGGATCGTTAAGAAGAAAATTTAGGTCTATCTCGGACGTCACCATCAGGAGGGTCATTATCATAGAACTGCCGAAATAGGCCAGGATCAAGGTGTTGATCATGCTTCCCAATATCTCTCGCCCCACGCTTATTCCGGAAAGCCAGAGTCTCGGCATCGGGATTGCCGGATCGTAATCCACAAGCTCCGCCATGGAGGACGTAACAGATATGGACACGTCCAAAACAGCCCCAATGGCCCCTATTATCACCGAGGCCAGAAAGATGCCTCTCATATCGTATCCGGGAAAGGAACTGGCGAAAAGAGCCGCCCCCTCGCCTCCGAGGCCTGTTATCTGCCAGAGCCAGTTCGCCGAGGCCCCGAGAGCCCAGGCCGCACAGGCTCCTCCTATGGCGCCTAAAAAAGCTACCGGTCTGTAGGTCGGTCTACGGACCACAAGAAATACGGTGACAACCGAAACTGACGCCACCGCGACTATGGCGGAAAAAACCGGATCGAAACCGGAAAGTACGGCAGGGACGAAACCCTTCAACAAAACCGCCAGAGAAATCCCCAAACCTATCAGGGCCCTAACCCCGGCCCACCCTGCAAAAAAACATACGGACGAAACGGAGAAGACGATAAAGGACACCACCCAGGGTAGCCTAAACCTGTCGCTGACGGAATATTGGACCACCCCATCGGGAAAACGGTCTGCCATAAGGATATACTTCCTTCCGGGAACCATCTTCAGATAGCTACCCTCCAGCTGTTCCACCGTGACCTTGCCGCTTCTTCCTTCCATATCTCCTGTGAGAAATGTAGCCAAGACGTCGAAACGAAGGCTTTTCCATTCATCGTCCTCACTCATTTTTTCCGACGGATCCTCCTGAACCTGCCGGAACGTCTCTATCTCCACTATCCAACAATCCTCCAGATCCCAGGAATCCACCACGACCTTTCCCGCCGCCAAGCCGAAAAACCAGGATCCTATGGCTATGCAAACGGTTATTAAAGTCATCCTAAAAGCTTTTTTTCGGGACATATTTTTCCTCTCCCTTCTTCGAACCACGGGTGTTTGTATATCAGTTTCCGCCTGAAACCGCAAGGGACACTTGACTAAAGGAATATTTGAATATATGCTCATATATCGAAGGGAGTGGATTCGACTTGGGAAAGGATAGACCTTTTTTGGAGGAATTGTCAGCCATGTTCAAGGCTCTGGGAGATCCTACGAGACTGGGGATAGTGCTCGAACTTATGGAGACGGAGAAATGCGTCTCCGAGATATCCTCCTCTTTGAGCATAAGCGATTCGTCGACGTCCCATCACCTCAGAAGCCTTAGACAGCTCAAGCTAGTCAAGAGAAGACGGGAGGGTCAGAAGCTATTCTACTCTCTCGACGATCATCACGTATATCTGATATTGACCATAGGCCTGGAGCACCAGGAACATAGAGGAAGGGAAGAGGAAAGATGAATTTTGCGGTGGAAATCGTCAAAGAAGCGGGACATATGTTTCTCGATGCAGCCCCCTATATGTTGATCGGGATCATGCTCAGTGGATTTCTGAAAGCATTCATAGATCCCGGCTGGGTCAACCGTTTTTTGGGAGGACGTGGGGTAGCCCCCGTGGTGAGAGCCTCACTGGCGGGAATTCCCCTACCCCTGTGTTCCTGCGGGGTGATCCCGGCGGCGGCGGGACTAAGAAAACAGGGAGCATCGGCGAGTGCGACCACCGCCTTTCTGATCTCAACACCGGAATCCGGGGTAGACTCCATAGCGATGAGCTATGCCCTTCTGGATCCCATAATGACGGTAGCCCGCCCGATAGTGGCGTTCATATCGGCTTTTACCGCAGGAGTTCTATCCGTCTTTTTCGGGGGGAAAGAGGAGGACAAAAACACGGAAGAGAGGCCGGACGTCACCTGTAGCTCATGTCACGACCACCATGAACACAATCACGGACATATTCGAGACGGTGGGCGCCGTTCGATCCGCGATAAGATCAGAGACGGTCTGAGATTCGCCGTTTTCGACATATGGGGAGATCTGGCCAGCGCCTTTTTCCTGGGGATAGTCCTATCGGGAATCATAGCCGTCGCCGTGCCTCAGACCTTCCTCGAGGGAGCCCTGGGAGGCGGCATAGGATCCATGCTCATCATGCTGGTAGCGGGCATACCGATGTATATCTGCGCTACATCTTCGACCCCTCTGGCAGCGGCCTTGATACTCAAGGGGGTGTCTCCCGGAGCCGCACTCGTCTTTCTCATGGCGGGACCGGCAACCAACGTATCGGCCATCCCGGTACTACATAGGGTCTTGGGAACGAAAAGACTCCTCATATATCTGGGGTCGATAGCGGTAGTATCCGTGGCCTCCGGTCTGGCTCTCGACAGCCTGTATGAATTTTTAGGTACCTCAGCCCAGGCCACCGTAGGGCAGACCGAGGAAATTCTCTCTCCGTGGATAAGCTGGGGATCCTCCGTCCTCTTGATAACCCTGTGGATCATTTCCAGGAGATCAAGAAGGATTCCGCGGTTATTTCGTTTTTTTCCGAAAAGAGGCTGATGGACAAAGGGGAAAAAACCGATAACATATATATAGACGAGTTTTTGAGGAGGGAGGGCCATGCGAATAGACCAACATCCACCCGTAAAAGTTCCACAGACCGATGAAGAGCTTCTCGAGGAATTGAAAAAAGCTAAAAAGAACGTTTATAAAGCCAGTATCGACATGATCGACATACACCACAAGACGGTCAAGGAGGGACAGGAAAGGCGCAAGGCCTTCTACGAGATGAAAGACCTCAAGAAGAAATCGGACAAAGCCAGGGAGAAGAGGAAAGAACTGGCGGAAGAGGACCTGGAGATAAAGCGGCAGAGACAGAAGTTCTTTGCGGAGAGGCGAATGGAAAGGGAATCCAAGTGGAAAAGGATGACCTCGACCACCCCATAGGAAAAATACCGATAAAGGGAGCCCGTTTTTTCGGGTCCCCTTTTTTAGTGCCGAAAACGAGAAAAAGTGTTTGACAAGACGAACAAACGGATGTATCCTATGACCTGTCAGGAAGTTAGAAAGAACGAACTCCCCTTCCGTTCTTTCCTGACATGATGTCAAATTCCCCCTCTCAATGCTGGAGCCCGGTTCCCCCCGGGCTCCTCCTATTTATACCATGGAGGCGTTTTATATGGAGATCTTCTGTCATCACGTTTACGAATACTGGAAGGGACTCAGAAACCTGATACTTCACACCGCTCCGGTTTCCGAACAGGGACAGATCGAGCACAAACTAAGACATCACAGAATACCCTATGTCATACATCCCATAGGCAACGGAAGGATAAACGTGTTTTTCGGACACCCCGACTGCATAGCTGTGGTCAGTCGTTTCGGCACAACAGACCTATCCAAGCTTACGGACGAACAGGATTTTATCCTCGGAATAATGCTGGGATACGACAGGATGAAACAATGTGCCAGATACCTCAAAAAGAGGCCTGACAGAGAGGAACTTATAGGCTAAAAGGGCAGCTCGGCACTATGACCGGGCTGCCCTTTTATTCCGTTATGTTCGTGTCTTATCCGGCATGGACTCGCATATCTCGGAGAACACGGAGAAATTCGCTAGAAAAAGATCCGTCAAGGACGGGTCGAAATGAGAACTCCTCTCCTCCGATATCAGATCCAGAATCCTCTGCGCCGGCCAAGCTTCCTTATAAACTCTTTTATGGGATAGAGCGTCGAAAACGTCCACTATCGCCACGATCCTGGCCTCGATCGAAATATCCTCTCCCGCGATTCCCCTTGGGTAGCCCTTTCCGTCCCATCTCTCGTGATGCTCGTGGGCTATCCGGGCCGCTATACCGAAAAGGGGACCTCCTGTTCGAGAAAGTATCTCGTACCCCAGCACTGTATGCTCCTTCATAAGCTCGAATTCCTCTTCCGAAAGGGGACCAGGTTTCGATAAAATCCTATCGGGAATGCCTATCTTTCCTATATCGTGCATGGAGGAAGCCAAGGCGATCCTTCTGGATTCGTCCACGGTAAGACCTCTCATAAAAGCTAGGGATTCGGTCATGGCAGCTACCCTGCGAACGTGATTGGCCGTTTCCTTAGACCTGTTCTCTATCACCTCGCCCAGGGTGAAGGCGATCTCCCTCTGGGTTCTTCGGAGCTCGGAGTTGAGACGTATTACCTCCCTCTCCGCCCTTTCGCTCCTGTCCAACTGGGCCGTAAGGGCCTCGGTCTGACTGGCTACCTTCCGTCTCAAGGTAAATATCCATAAAAAGACACCTCCAACCAAAGGGGATAGACAGATCGACGCTTTTCGGATTTGAGAGCCGTCCAATCCAAGAAAGGTCCTGTTCCCCTCTTTAAGCATAAGCCTGGGAGGATTTATCGCCTCGGCGGAGAAAGAAGTACAAAAATAAAAAGCCGCCCCTAAGAATAACGGGACGGCCTTTTTTATCAGAGATCTCAGAGTCTAATTCATATCCCGGGCCTGGACCCAGATGACGGCATCCTTCCCGAGCTCGGCTCCCTTGTACTCCTCTGTTATAACTCCGAGAGCGGCGAATCCCCACCAACCGGCCTTGGGAATAGCGTAGACGAAGGTTCCGTTGGCGTCGGCAACGATGGTCTGGGTGACGAAACAGTCCTGGGGGGCCTCCACGGCTGCTTCGGCGGCGAAGGAATTACCCTCCAACATAGGAAGGTGGTTCAGATACTCCACCTCGATCTCGGCGAAGGGAACGGGCTCTCCGTTGGCCTTGACCACACCGCGGAAGACGTTACCGGTCCAGAGACCGTAGGGCTTGTCCAGAGGAACTATCTCGGCAGGCAGGCCGATCTCCTCGTTCCAGTCGGTGGGAAGCCCCGCGACGTTGACTATCATCTTGGTGCACTGCTGCATCCAGATCCCCTCGGATGCCTCGAAGTAGGGCATGGGGACCAGACCGAAGACAAAGTCTCCCATGCCTCTCAGGGGAACCTCGGCCTCGTATCCCTTTCCTGAGTTGGTGAGACTGGTCCACATTATGGGCTTGACCGACTTGGTAAGATCGGTCTTCTTGCCCTTATGGACCATAACGAAACTGTCCACACCGTCCATGTCCATGGTGTGTCCTGCCTCGAAGGGATGGGTAAAAACGAGCTTGAGATTCAAGGTCTCCGGTTTGGTCAGAGCGCTTTCAGGGGTATATACCATCTGAAAATGGGCGAAAGCCGGAACGCTGAGGGAACAGATAAGGGCACAGGCTAGCCCCAAAACACCGCTACGCTTCATATAAAGTCACTCCTCTCGAGATAACCGGGGCACCTGACAAGGCACTCCGGGGTCTATGGCTTACTGTATTTCCTCACCTTTTATCAAGACCGCGTGACCCGGTCCGGCGTTGAACTCAACCTCGTAATCCCCTTCGGGAATGTCGAAGGTGAACTCGCCGAGATCGTCCATTTTTCCCTCCTGGATGACAGTGCCATCGGGAGTACGTACCGTCATCTTGACACCGGCGGCGGAAGATCCGTCGGAGAAACCACCCTCGCAGGTAACGGTACCGTCACCGTTGAGGTAACAGGCGCAGATGGGGGTATGGGCGTAAGCGACCACGGTCCAGGCCAGACACAGGGCCATTCCTAAAGCGAATATAACTCTCCTCTTCATGTATTACACCTCCTTCCCTTTCTCTATGGATGCCTCTCGATTCGATGGATTGATAAGACCGAGGGCAAATGTCGTTAAAAGGGCACAGCCGTAGAAAACCCAGGTTGCGGTAAACCCGGACAGACCCAAGTTACTGCCTACTGTAAATATCAGTGACGCACAGATAAGCCCTAAAACTATCGGATACCCCAAGGAAAAGAAGGCCCATTTCCAGCTCCCCGACTCGACCTTGACCATAATCAAAGTCGCCACACAGGGAGGATAGAGAGCCATAAAGACCATCAGTGCCAAGGCGTGAAGAGGTGTCATTCCTCCCTCTTTCTTTATGCCTTCCTCCAGGGAGTCCTGATCGGAGTCGACAGGACGATATATCATCCCCAAGGTAGCCACACTGCTTTCCTTGGCGGCCAGAGAGCTAAGCAGAGCCACGTTCACCTTCCAGTCGAACCCGGCATAATGGGTCACTGGTTCCAGGGCTTTTCCTGCACGCCCAAGCCAACTATCGTTGGTCCTCTCGTCGGACATCTCCTTCATGAGGAAGGCCCTGTCTCTCCTGAAAAGCTTATAGGCCCTGTTGACCTTCTTCGCGTCCTTGTCCGATCTGTTAGAACGATCTATCAAAGGAAAAAGTTCGGGATCCATAGCCTTGAACTTCGCGTTCAAGCTTTCAATGTCCTGTCCGGACATCCTGGCACTTTTAAACCTTCCCATATAGTCGATGAGACGAATAATTCCACTCTCACTGTCCAGTATTTTTCCGTAAGACGTCCCCTCTACCTTAGCCTGGAAACCAGCCACGAGCTCGCTTGCCCTTTCGGTAAAAGAGGAATAACGCTCCTGGGGTAGAGAGGGATAATTGATCAGGAAGTAGACCAAAATAGCTACCGCGACGACAACCGTTCCAACTTTTTTCAGAAAAAGCCAGGTCCTCTCGACCGATCTGGTGACCACCCCTCTCACGGTAGGTCTGTGATAGGACGGGAGCTCCATGACGAAGGGCGAGCTCTCTTTTCCCTTCAGGACCGTTAAAGACAGCACCTTCGCCACGGCCAGACCGAAGATTATGGTTATGGTGGAGATGAAGGCCATCATAGCCCCCCCGCGATCGGCGAAGAAGACGCTTATCAACAGAGTGTAGAGAGGTATCTTGGCCATGCAGTTCATCAGAGGGACCACCAGTATGGTAGCCAAACGAGCCTTCTCGTCCGCTATGACCCTGGTCGCCATGACGCCCGGAACGGCACACCCCCCGACGAAGACCCCTCCAAGTATCAGAGGCAGGGTCGACTGACCGTGAAGTCCGAACTTCCTGAAGAGACGGTCGAGAATGAAGGCCATCCTCGGCATATACCCTACGTCCTCCAGAATGGCTATCGACGCGAAGAGTATGAGGAATATAGGCACATATATAAGGACAGAGTTGATCGCCGCCACAACACTCAACACCAGTGAGCGGATCAGAGGCTCCTCCAGCACTCCGGCGGGAGGTAACCATCCGGACACCAAAGCCTCGAAACGGCTGAGCCAAGGCACCAGATACTCGGTGGCCTTATAGCCCTGGACTATCGCCAACTCGTAAAGCCAGTAGACCACGGCCAGAAGTATCAGGGGACCGCCGAACCTGTGAACCACCACAGAGTCTATTCTGTCCGTCCAGGACACCTTGCCGGCGGAGCTATCGTTCACACATCGAGACTCTATCTCCTCCGCTCTCAGGTGACGACAGAGACCTATGTGGGACCTGGGATCGTCACCATGCTCATCCTCGAAGGAGGCGGCCAAACGAGAGACCTTTTCTAAAAGGACTCTTCCGCTATCTCCAGAGGCTCCCACCCGTTCCATGACTGAGGAATCTCCCTCTAAAAGCTTTATGATCGACCACCTAGCCGGGAAAGACATCTCTGGGATAGACTTCATCTCGTCGGAAAGATCCGATATCAAAGGCTCCAAAGGCCCATAATCCACGATAAAGGGAGACCTACCCTCTTTTGATAGGGACGAGAAAAGCTGCTTCTTAAGCTCCTTGCAGCCTATCCCTCTGTTGCCGACGGTCTCCAAGACGGGAACGCCCAGCTCCCTCGAGAGGACATCCACATCGACGGGAGTTCCTTTCGACCTGGCGACATCAGCCATATTCAGAGCCACCACCAGAGGAGCTCCCATCTCCAGAAGCTGAAACATAAGGTAAAGCCCTCTGCGAAGGTTGGAACCGTCCACGACCCCCACCACGACGTCGGCCTCACCTCCCAGGATGAAGTCCCGGGCGACCATCTCCTCGGAGGAATAGGACGTTAGGCTGTAGGTTCCGGGAAGGTCCACCACGTCGAAGGAACGATCCTGATATCGATACTTCCCTCTCTTTATGTCCACGGTCACTCCGGGATAGTTGGCCACGTGCTGCCGAGCCCCTGTCAACATATTGAAGATGGTCGACTTACCGCAGTTGGGCTGACCGGCCAGAGCAACTACAGTGTTTGAGATCGTCATATCGGCTCAACCTCTATGTTGGCCGCCTCGGCGTGTCTTACGGTAACGTGCTGACTTCCCAGAAGAAACTCCACCGGATCTACAAGCGGTGCGTTCCGGACTACCTTAATCGTTACTCCTTTAAAAAACCCCATATCCATGAGCCTTTGGCCCACCACACCCCTGGCCCCGTTACGGACCAGACGAACGATGCTTCCTGGCTTCACCTCGTCCAAAGTCACAGCGCTACCCCCGTTCCAACAAAGTTATTATAATCTAACTCAAAAGAACGACCGAAAAAACCGGCGACTCCGCCGGTAGTTTCGGGTTTAAGCGATCATTATCCTCTCTGCCATCTGCCTCCCTAATGCCAGTCGACCGCTGCCGACCTTGAGCAAAACCGGGCCACCCTCGTTTCTTAGCACTTCCACCAGGGCCCCTGGAAAGACTCCCATATCGGCCAACCGATTTCTCATGCAGTTACCGCCGTCGATCACCAACACCAGCCCCTTCGTTCCGGAAGGGCAGATCGACATGGATCGAGAGTTCTGCATCTTACGACACCTCCCAAAGGCGACAAAAAATTGGGGGAAGGGGAAGTCGAAAGACCTCCCCCCGGAGGATGAATTTCAGGCGAAAAGGCTCTGTTAGCCTTAACTAACGAGACTTTATCACCCTATCTTATAAAGGTCAAGTCCTCTTTCGCCAAGAAAAGAAGACTGACACCTTGTCTAGCCGTCTTAGACATGATAAGCTTTGTTAGCATAAACAAACTACAAGAAGGAGGCGCTTTATAGATGGCCACTATAAGTGTACTGTACGGTAGCACCACCGGAGCGACGAAAGCGGTCGCGGAGAAGATAGCCAAGGATCTGGGGGCGGACCTTTTCGACGTCGCGTCCGCCGGTGATGAGGCCTTCACCGGATATGACGTTATAATTCTAGGATCCTCCACCTGGGGGATGGGAGAACTACAGGACGATTGGAACGACTATCTTCCCAAGCTGGAACAGGCCGATCTGTCCGGCAAAAAGGTAGCTTTCTTCGGAACGGGAGATCAGGAGGGTTTCGGCGATACATTCGTGGATGCCCTGGGGCTTCTCCACGATGCCATCGCGGACAAAGGCATCCAGGTCATAGGTAAGCGCTCTACCGATGGCTATTCGGGAGGGGAGCTGGCAATAAGAGACGGAGAGTTCCTCGGACTGGCAATAGACGAGACGAATCAGCCGGAGCTTACAGAAGGAAGGATCGTCTCCTGGCTAGACCAACTTCGAACGGAAATGAGATAGCTAAGGCAAAATAACAAGTAACGATAAAATCGAAACAGAGAGGAGCCAAGGCTCCTCCCTGTTTTTTTTCGCATACTCCGGCAAATAGATTTAAACTGGGATCAGCTGTTTCGGTGAGGCCGATCTCTTGATCCTACCGAAACGGTATGGTATTATCGCCAAACAAAGTACGCATAGCTCGCAGAGGGGGAAATAACGTGGTCAAGATAGCCATGAGACAGATGGAGGATAACCAGACCGGGACCATCGCCAAGGTAAGGGCCGAGGGGGAGCTTGGCCGACGTATAAGGGATATGGGGCTTACTCCGGGAACGACTATTAGAATAATGGGAAGGGCTCCTCTCTACGACCCAGTGGCCATAAGGGTTGGCGACTTTACCTTGACCCTTAGAGACAGCGAGGCGGACTACATAGACGTGGAGGTGGAGGAAAGATGACCACCGTAGCCCTGGCGGGAAATCCGAACTCGGGAAAGACGACCCTCTTCAACGGTCTGACCGGAGCCAGACAACACGTCGGCAACTATCCGGGAGTGACGGTGGAACATAAAAGGGGGACCTACAATCACGACGGTATATCGGTGGAGGTCGAGGACCTTCCGGGGATATACTCTCTCTCCGCCTACTCCGCCGAGGAGGAGGTAGCCAGGGATTTCCTTATCCGACAGACGCCGGACGTGGTGATCGACATAGTCGACTCCTCCAATCTAGAGAGGAACCTGTACCTATCGGTCCAGCTGAAGGAGATGGGCCTCCCGGTATGCCTGGCATTGAACATGATGGACGTGGCAGAGTCGAGAGGAATGGAGATAGACACGGAAAAGCTCTCTTTCCTTATGAGGACACCGGTGGTCCCCATAGTCGCCAGAAAATCCGAGGGAATCCACGAGATGATGAATCGAGCCCTGGAGATAGCGGGGAAGGACCCGGGACCGTTTAAGATCTCCTATGGTCCCGATATCGACCCGATTCTGGACGAGATGGCCAGGGCTATAGACCAGGACCCTGTATTGGACGAGGCGATAAGGCCGAGATGGTCAGCTCTGAAGTATCTCGAAGGAGACGAAACGATAAAGAACTCCATAGCAAAGAGAGCTCCGGAGCTGGAGGCAAAGCTTAACGACATGGCGAAGGCCTTGGATTCCCATCTGAGATCCACTCTGGACACCTACGCGGAGGCCCTAATAGCGGACCATCGTTACGGATATATAAAATCGATCCTCCAGCAAGGCGTTCTGACATACAGAAAAGACAGAGAGGCCAAGAGCGTGTCCGACAGGATAGACGCCGTAGTGACCCACCGTTTCGTTGGCCCTATAGTGATGCTCGCCGTGCTGGCCACCCTATACCATGTAACCTTCTCCTACAGCGAGATTCCGGTAGGGTGGTTCGAGAGATTTTTCGGATGGATAGGATCTCTGGCGGAAGACTATATGTCTGAAGGACCGTTGAAATCGATGATAATGTCGGGAGTGATAGACGGGGTCGGAGGTGTTATGGGATTCGTTCCCCTCATATTCCTGATGTTTCTCGGGATATCCTTCCTGGAGGACACCGGATATCTGGCGAGGGTGGCCTTCATGCTGGACAGGGTCTTCAGGATTTTCGGCCTTCACGGCAGCTCTGTGATGCCTTTCATAATCTCAGGAGGCATCGCCGGAGGATGCGCCGTTCCGGGAGTCATGGCGGCCAGAACGATAAAATCTCCGAAGGAGAGGTTGGCTACTCTGCTGACGGCCCCTTTCATGAACTGCGGGGCGAAGCTACCGGTGTTCGCCCTGTTGATAGGAGTCTTCTTCCCTGAAGGGGAAACCCGAATGATGCTGCTGATAACGGCGATATCGTGGATAGGAGCCATGTTGGCCGCCAGGCTTCTCCGTTCGACGATCCTTCGAGGAGAGACGACCCCCTTCGTCATGGAGTTGCCGACCTACCGTTTCCCCACCTTTCAAGGGCTTCTGATACACACATGGGAGAGAACGTGGCAATATATAAAGAAAGCTGGCACCGTCATCTTGGGGATATCGATACTTCTATGGGCGATGATGACCTATCCCGGACTGGACGAAAGGGCTGCCGTGAAGTTCGATGACATGAGGGAGAGGGTCTCGGACGAACTTTCTCAGGAAAAACGGACCGAGATACTGGCAGAGATAGACGGAATGGAGGCCCAGGAGACACTGCGGCGTTCTTACGCCGGGCGAATCGGGACCGCTTTGGAGAAAGTAACCTCTTTGGCCGGATTCGACTGGAGGGACAATATCGCCCTTGTCGGAGGTTTCGCCGCCAAGGAGGTCGTGGTGTCGACACTTGGGACGGCTTATTCCCTAGGCGAGGTCGATCCGGAAGAAAGCGGCGGCTTGGCATCCATAATAGAGAAGTCTCCCGACTGGTCGCCTCTCAAGGCATTGGCGCTGATAATATTCACCATGTTCTACGCCCCATGCTTCGTCACTGTGGTCTGCATCGCCAGGGAGGCAGGCTCGTGGAAATGGGCGGCCTTCTCCATGATATTCAACACACTTTTGGCCTATCTGTTGGCGGTGGCGGTCTATCAGGGAGGGACGTTTATACAGTCCATAGGAGGGTAGATTATGGAAAAACTCGTAGTAGCCGTCATAGTGGCCTTCGCCGGATGGATCCTATTCAGGCGATTCAGATCGTTGATAAAAGGAGGAGACTGCGGATGTTCCGGGTGTTCCGGCTGCGGAACGTCCTCCAGCTGCAACGGCTGCGATATCCGAATTGAACCGGAAGAAGACGACAGAGAAAAGCCACAGGAATAGGCACCGAGAGATACATGCTATACTGATAACAAGAACCAGAACTAAAAAACATCGCAAAGGAAGGAAGGTGCTTTATGATGGAAAACAGGATTCCCTTGATAGGAGAGGCTATGCCGGAGCTTAAAGTGGTAACAACCAGAGGGGAGAAGACCATCCCCAACGATTACGCAGGGCAGTGGTTCGTGCTCTTCAGCCACCCGGCGGACTTCACCCCGGTCTGCACTACCGAATTCGTTGCTTTCCAGAAGAGATACGATAAATTCAAGGAGTTAAACTGCGAACTCATCGGAATGAGCATCGACCAGGTCTTCGCTCACATCAAGTGGGAACAGTGGATCGAGGAGAATCTGGATGTCGAGATCCAGTTTCCCATAATCGCCGACGACGGCACGGTCGGTAAACAGCTCGGCATGATACACCCCGGCAAGGGGTCCAATACCGTCAGGGCCGTATTCATAGTCGACCCAAACGGCATAATAAGGGCGATCCTCTACTACCCTCAGGAGCTCGGCAGGAACATGGACGAGGTGCTGCGCATGGTAAAGGCCCTTCAGATAAGCGAGAAGAACGGTGTTGCCATGCCCGCGAACTGGCCGGAAAACGAGATTATCGGGGATTCTGTGATCGTTCCTCCGGCGAGCGACGTTGAAAACGCGAAGAAGAGGCTGACCGAGTACGATAACTTCGACTGGTGGTTCTGCCACAAGAAACTCGATTAAGATCGTCTCGAAAAAACGGAAATCGGGAGAGGGTCCCTAAGAGGATCCTCTCTTTTTCACGTTGAACCCCCGGTCTTTCGCTGGTATAAATGAGAGATCAAACGTCAAAAGGAGATGGCGCCGTTGGACTGGAGAAAGACGATCCCGCAGGGATTGAAAGACACCACCACCGAGCTTTACGTCAACACAGTCGAAAAGAGAAGTTTCTCCGTAGACTGCGCCCTGGGATCTAGCCCTATAGGGGCTCCCTGCGGAGTCGTGTCCGCCTTCGGAAAGACTTTTGGAGAGGATCTTTCGTCTTACGTTCCTCCGTCAGAGAGGTTGACCGAGCCGATCTGCCGTTTCTGGAAAGGTCTGGTGTCTCCGGAGGAGCTGGTCTTCGCCAACGGGACGGACACCATCCTGGTGGTGCTGGCCAAGGCTCTGGGCTCCCCGGGAGGACGAATCTTGGGCATGGCTCCACAGTTCACCGACGCCCCGGTCCATTTTCAGCTTTCCGGATGCGACTTCAAAGCGGTGAATCTGAAGGGTCCCTCCTACGAGATAGATACATACCGGCTACTGGAGGCTCTGGACGATTCGATATCGCTGGTCTACATAGATCGTCCACACAACCCGACGGGGCAACTTATGTCCTTGGACGATCTGGAGAGGATAGTGATGGCCGCGGATAAAAGGGATGCCCTGGTGATAGTGGACGAGGCTTATGGAGATTTCGTCGACGAATCCACGTCCTGTCTGAACCTGAAACAGGACAACATCCTCTGTCTTCGCAGCTTTTCAAAGGGATGGGGAATGGCCGGCATAAGGGGAGGATACGGGGTATTTCGATCTCCCTTTGCAAGGGATCTCTATCTGAGGGTCAGCCCTCCCTTCACCGTGGACGCACTGGCTTTCGCAGCCATACCTATGGCACTGGACGAAGCCGGTGAGTTTCTACCGTCCATGAGACGAGAGGTCGCCAGGCTGAAGAGAAAGACCGTGGACACGATAACCGAGTCTCCCCGGTTCTCCGTGGCTAAGACCCATCCGTCGGTATCCATCATGATGGTGACCTACGACGACAGGGACGCAAATCTCTACGATATGCTGATGGAACATGGGATAAAGACCGCTCCCGGATCGGGTTTTCTAGGGATAGGAGACAATTCCGTAAGATTGAGGGTTCCCCCGGAAGAGCAATTCGAAGATTTCAGGACGAGATGGAGAGACATGGTCTCGTCCCTTCCCAGGTGATGTCGTGAGGTTAAGGGAGCGAAGCGCCGACTTAGTCATGTTCCTGGCGGTGCTCGCCACGTCTACGGGATCCATCTTCGCCAAAGCGGCAAACGCTCCGTCCTTGACAGTGGCCGCATACAGGGTCGGATTGGCCTCCCTAGTGTTGGTACCGACGGCCTTGCTGTTCCGAAGAGACGAGATAAGATCCCTGTCCTCCAGGGACTGGAAGGATACAGTTCTATCCGGAACGGCACTGGCGATTCATTTCGCCTCGTGGATATCGTCTCTGAGTTTCATCTCGGTGGCCAGCTGCGTGGTTCTGGTCAACACGGCACCTCTATGGGTGGCGATAATGGCACCTTTTCTGACCGGTGAAAGGATAAACGGAAAGACTGCCACCGCTATAGCCGTGGCTATATCCGGGGCCGTGATCATAGGCTGGGGGGATTTCTCCTCCGGCTCGGAGGGATGGAAGGGAGATCTTCTAGCCGTACTTGGAGCGATAACCATGGCCATCTACCTCCTGCTAGGAAGAAGGGTCCGGGAGAAGGTATCCCTGCTCTCCTACGTATCAGTATGCTACGGAACGGCAGCGGTCCTTCTGTGGGTCGTTGTTTTGATAGGGCCCTATAGAGCCTGGGGGTTTTCCTCCGGCACGTGGTGGGCATTCTGGGGGATGGCCATCATCCCCCAGCTGTTAGGTCACTCCGCCTATAACTGGGCTCTCAGGTGGGTGAGTCCTTCGGTAGTATCTGTGGTGTTGCTGGGCGAACCGGTCTGTTCGTCGGTGATGGCGTTGTTCTTGTTCGGCGAGCCCCTGGGGCTCAAGACTATAACCGGTGGATGTCTCATACTTATGGGGGTTCATATGGCCCAGAGGGCCAGAAGGGACAGAAGGGACCTTTAACCTCAGGACAGGAGGTCCATGGCGGCCCTGTAACCGACCTCCATGGCCTCCTCCGCCCGGAAAAACTCCATGAAACGAATATGACCGAGCCTCGGAGCGATCAGCAGCTCCGGAGAGTCCACCTTAAGCTTGTTCTCCGTTATGGAGCTCTCCATGATGTTTATGGAGGTAACCATAACGTCTATCAAACCCGGTCCCTTGGATTTTTTCTTCTTCTCCTCGTCGCTCATGATAGAGCTGATCTCGTCTATCAGAGAGTCCACCAGAGAGGGACCATCGCCTTTCCTGACCCTTTTTCTTCGAAGGCCACCGCCCGTTCTGTCTTCCTGTTTGCTTCCCACCACATAACGGTTGAGATCGACGGCTATTACGAACTCGGCCCCCAGGGATCTAACCACGTTTACCGGGACCGGGTCCACCAGACCTCCGTCCACCAACAGGGCCTCGTCGGTGACAAACGGCGTGAACACTCCCGGGACGGCTATGCTTGCCCTTACCGCGTCGATGACGTCCCCGGACGAAAGGACGACCTCGCTTCCGTCCCCGAGGTCGGTGGCCACCGCCGCGAAGGGAACGGACAGATCATCGAAGGATCTGTCGCCCAAGATCCCTCTTAGGAGTTCCGTAACCTTTCTGCCGTCGACCAAGCCTGAGTGGGGAAAGACCACGTCGAAATAAGACAGCAACTGCAACAGGTCCATCTTGAGAAGCAACTCCTCCAGATGGTCCATTCCTCCGGAAGCGTAGACGGCCCCTACCATGGCCCCTATACTGGTACCGGCGATACATCCCACGGGAATGGAATTCTCCTCCAGAGCGCGCAGTACCCCTATGTGAGCGCAGCCTCTGGCGGCCCCGCCTCCCAAAGCCAGCCCTATCTTAAGACCTTTCGATACGGCATCATGCAGATCTGCGGACAACCAAACCGCCCCTTTCCCTGAATATGGCAAGCAGATCGGCCAGAAGCGCCTGACCGGTCTCCTCTCTTCCAGCCCCCGGACCAACTATAGTGACGTCCTTCAGGTTGTCGGTCTCGTAGGTGATGGCGTTGGTGGCTCCCATAACTCCGGCCAGGGGGTGATCCAACGGGAGCTCCATAGGAGACACCGAGGCTACCACATCCCGCCCTCTTCGTTCGACCTGCGCTATAAGCTTTATCCGATTTCCTCTATCCAGGGCGGCAAGCACGTCGGATCGGGATATCTCCGATATTCCACGCCTTTCGACCTGGTCCAAGGATATGGGCTCTCCCATTATGACCGACGCTATTATCTGGGCTTTTACCGCCGCATCCCATCCGTCGACGTCGCCGGACGGATCGGTCTCGGCATATCCCCTATCCTGAGCTTCCGCGAGGGCATCCTCGTATCCCATGCCCTCCTCCATCCTGGTCAGGATGTAGTTGGTCGTACCGTTCACTATACCCTGAACCTTCACGACGTCGCAACCGGCCATGGCCTCCATCGCCAGGTTGATGGACGGGGTTCCGCTGAGAAGGGCTCCCTCGAAACGGTAAGCCACTCCATGTCTGGTGGCAAGATCGGTCAACTCAGGTAGAGCAACCGATACCGGCCCCTTGCTGGAGCTGACCACATGTTTCCCCGATTCTATAGCCCTTTTTATTATGGAGAGCCCCGGCTCCCCCGTAACTAGATCGGTAGGAGTGGTATCCACCACCACCGATATCTCGTCGCCTTTGAGGATCTCGTCGATAGTGGCGGGAAGGGCGGATACCCCGGACAGGTTTTCCAGGTCAGCCATGGAATCGAGAACGGCCTCCAGATCCAGTCCGGAGGGATCCCACAGGGTTCCCTTCGATCCGGTTACCACGGCCTTTACGACCGGGATTATGCCGTATCTGGTGGTCAGGAGATCCCTCTTTCTGATCAATATCCTGGCGAGCCCCTGGGCTACGTTTCCAAAACCGACCAAAGCTATTCCCAACTCCATGCTAATCCTCCTTTCTACGCCAAAAGTTCGGCGATCTGAACGGCGTTCAACGCCGCTCCCTTTCGTATGTTGTCCGAAGCGACCCAAAGATCCAGTCCGTTCTCCAGAGAGAGGCTCTCCCTTATCCTGCCCACATAGACCGGATCGGTTCCGGCTGCATCGGTGGCCAGAGGGTAGATCGAGGAGGACGGATCGTCCTTCAAAACTACTCCCGGGGCATCGGCCAGTATCGCTCGAGCCTCGGAGGGAGAGATTTTTCTCTCGAACTGGGCCGTTATGGAAAGAGAATGGCCTCTCATCACCGGGACCCTGGTGCAGGTGCAGTCGACCTTAAGTTCCGGAGCCCCCATTATCTTCCTGGATTCGTTGACCATCTTCCATTCTTCGTCGGTGTATCCCTGATCGTCGAAGCTTCCTACCTGAGGAACTGCGCCGAAAGCTATCCTGTGGGGGTAGACGGAGGCCCTTTCGTTCGCCCCCTCGACGTTCCCGTCGAGCACCATCCTGCTCTCGTCCTCCAGCTCCACCAGGGCCTTCCATCCCGATCCAGACACCGACTGCAACGTCGTGACTATCATCCTGCTTAATCCGGCCTCTTTATGGAGCGGGTATAGGGCCATCACCCCGTGTATGGTAGAACAGTTCGGATTGGCGATTATGCCCTTGGGACGGTCCTCCACGGCCTTTTTGTTTATTTCCGGGACGACCAAGGGAACCTGGGGATCCATGCGCCAGGCGGAGCTGTTGTCCACGACGACCGCGCCCCTCTCAGCTGCTACAGGAGCCCATTTTCTCGAAGCGTCTCCTCCGGCGGAGAAAATGGCCACGTCTACCCCGTCGAATCCCTCGGGTGATACCGCCTGCACTTCCCAATCCCGACCGTCAAATCTCACCTTTGTTCCGGCCGACCTAGGGGAAGAGAGCGGTCTGAAGTCATCCACCGGGAAGCATCGGGCCTCCAAGGTGGCGATCATCTCCTTGCCGACCAGTCCAGTCGCTCCCAAAACAGCTACGCGCATAGTACGAACCCTCCCTCTAAAAATCGTCCGTGAAGCGCACGGACCGTCTCTTTTCCATCGGAAGCCTTTACGACGCAGGTAACCGACATGGCCGAGGGCAGAAGCATCTCCACCTCGACCCCAATTTCTTCCAGAACCGACAATATCTGAGAGGACACCTCCGGATGGTTGGAAAGCCCGGCACCGATTATGGAAACTCTGGAAAGCCCATCCTCCCAACGCAGCCCCGAGACGTTCAGTTCACCGCAGATCCTTAGGGTTTCCTCAAGCCTGCTCCGCCTTAAAAGGAAGATAGCCCTGCCATCCTGAACGACCAGCTGAGCCACTATACCTCTTTCGGAGAGTCTGCGGGCAACGTTACACGGATCACAACAACCGTCGAAAGCGACCCTAGCTGCGTCGTCGTCCTGAGATACGGCTCTCACTGCGGCTTTTTCCTCTATGCAATCCCTCATGATCCAGGTCCCTTCCTTTCCCTCGTCGAAACTGGAGGCGACACACACGTTTATGCCGCTCCTTATAGCCATCTCCACGCTTCTCGCCTGAAGTACCTTGGCTCCAGCCACGGTCATCTCCAGACATTCGTCCCAGGAGAGGTTGTCCAGTTTGTAAGCTTTTTCCACGACCCTGGGATCGGCCGTGTATATTCCGTCCACGTCGGTGAATATGTAACAATTTTCGGCATTCAGTGCCGCCGCGAGGGCTATGGCGGAGAGATCCGACCCTCCCCGTCCCAGGGTTATGACGTCTCCGTCTTCGTCTATTCCCTGGAATCCAGCCACCACCGCAACCATGTTCCGGTCCAGACAGGAGACGACCCTGCGAGGATCCACGGCTTTGATACGACCCTCGCCATGGCGGCCGAAGGCCATAAAACCGGCCTGCGATCCGGAGAAGGATCTGTTCTCTATACCAAGGTTCCTCAAGGCCATGCTCAACAGGGCTATGGACTGCTGTTCCCCGGTAGCCAGAAGCTGATCCAGCTCCCTTGGACAGGGCCCGTCGGGAGCGACGGAACGAGCGAGCTCGAGCAACCTGTCGGTGGTATCTCCCATAGCCGACACGACTACCGCGACCTTGCAACCTCTTTCCAGAAATCCCGAAATCCTCTCCGAAACGGCCCTTATCTTCTCCGCCGAACAGACGGAACTTCCTCCGAATTTCAGTACGACCCGTTGGCCATCCCTTTCCATGACTAGTTCCCGTCCTAATCGTGCAGCAAAGGAGCCGCTATGAAGGCTAGCCCCCGTTCCGTCAGGGCCCTGGCAGTATGGTTAACGGCATCGTGCTTCGAGAGATAATCCCTCTCCAGCTTGTCCATCAGCCCCTTTTCGAGAATCTCTGCTTTGGATATGAAATAATCGGTTATCGAGGAGGGATCGGACAGTTTACCCTCTACCTCGGGATCGCCGCCTTCGTGCTTGGCCGATATGTTGGGGATCGACTCGGCCAGTTCCAGAAGATCGTCCCTTCGGCAGTAGGGCTGTCTCACTATATGTCTCCAAGGCTCGGTTATGTGGTGTTCTATCCTAACAGCTTCCTCGAGCCCCAAGGCCTTTCGGATTTCGGCCACCGCCTTGACGGTCTCGACATCGCATGAATTGGAGAGGTTCAATCCTACCAGGGGGGTCGAACCGTCCTCTCTGGAGAGGAGCCTGGCCATCATGAGGGTCCATAGGACGGAAGCGGGGTTGTCGTTGCCCATGAACACGGATATCTTGAACTCTATATCGACTCCCAGGCGATGAAGAAGGCATCCCAGGAGGACTGTTCCGGGGTTTACGTTGAGCACCTGTTTCACCCCGTATTCGGTGTAGTAATGCAGAAACTCGTCTATCCATCGATAACAGTGGTCGTTCGGCTGACCTATTCCGCCGAAATACCCCGTTATGGTTTCGGGGCCGCCGAGATGTACGTTGGATCCGTCGGTCCCTCTGGTATCCAGAGACTCGACGAGGCTGGCACCCATGATCTTCATTGAAGCGGCCACGGCCAATAGATCGCCGTCGTCTTCTACCTGCTCGGCCATGTTCCTGACCCTGATGAACCTGCCCGGCATGAGTTCCTTTCGGGATATGGCCCTTTCGGCCTCTGCTATGAGCCATGGAAAGAACTGGAGCGCGCTTATCTCGAGCGTAACGGCGCGACTGGAATCGAAGGAGACATCTTTACCCTCCAAGATCGAGTTACGGTAGTCTCTAACCGAGACGAAGTCTCCAGAGTTTCGTCTTTCCTCTAACCATCTGACGTCTTTCAGATAGGGGGAGTCCTCTTCCTCGAGACGTTTCATCAGATTATCCAGTTTTCCCGCCTCTTCTGCCTTTTCGTTGATTTCCTCCGGAGTTCCGTAGGAAGACATCACATCCATGAGCCTGGACGCCACGGGGTTGGAGGGATCGGACAGATAGTGCAGGGCTCCGTCGTTATCGAAACAGAGACGTTCTCTCAATGAAATCACACTCCTGACTTTCTCGTTGGATGAGGATACAAAAAAACCGAGTCCACCTATTCTAGGCAGACCCGGTCAGAATGAGCTTTCTGGTGCGTACGTGCAGCTACGCGCCGACTCCTCTGGAAGGGTCGCCGAACTTAGTAGTGCACATCATAGTGGTTCCAAAAACAAAGAACTTGAAGTTCACGACGAGTTACCTCCCAAAAGAAGAATTTCCGCTTAATACGGATGTTGACGAGGATAATACATCAGCTATCCTGTAATGTCAACCCCCATGGGAACTAAGCTATGACGAAGTCCTCGAAATCACGGTATACGTCGTAGTCCTCCAGCTTCTCCTCCAATATGAGCTGGTCCAACCCTTCCTCCTCGGCTACCTCGTACACCACCATCTCGTCGTCGGTGTAGTCGGCGACTAAGCAGAATCCTCCCCGCCCATTCAGATCCCTGAAGAGGGACAACAGCTCTTCCATCTCTATCAAGCGGATGAAGAACAGGTCATAATCGTCGTCGTCCTGCACGGAGAGCCCCTCGCCCTGAAAGTAACGGTCCATCCGTTCCCGCAGTTTCTCCGTCATATCATCGTCCACGAAGATTCCGGTAGGACCTCCGTCGGGATCCTCCTCGAAACTCCCAACATTGGCTCCATCAAGGTAGAGATCACCTCTGTAGACAGGATCGCCCTCTCCCGTCACCGATACCATGTCCCTTATCTGAACTCCGTGTATCTCGGCATGCTCAAAAGACACGACTACATCACTCCTCGAATTCATCAAGATGATGAAGCTGATACTCTGTGGATATCTGCTGGACCACTATCCGCCCGGTTCCACCGCAATCCTGACAGGGACGGCTATCGTCGGGACCGTATATAAAGGCTCCCAGACCGGCACAGCTTTTACACACCCGGACTTTCATAGTTTCTTTGTCGAACGTCAGGTTTTCGTTTAATTCATCCAGGGCAAATTCATCTTTAAGCACCTTCATCACAATTCGGCCGGATCCGCTGCACTCGGGACAGCCGAACTTCTCTCCGCTTTTCCCTATGGCGAAACCGAGTCCTTTGCATTTCTTGCACAGCTTGACCTTCATGGTCTCCGGATCGTACTTCATCTTTATCTACTCCTTATCTATGCGTACGGCGAAACAGAAAGAAAGTAGCCCTATCGAGACCGTCGGGCTCCATAACCAACTTTTCCCATGGGGCTATAAGAGATCCGACGTCCTGCATTATCTCCCGAACCGGTACCATGCCGGAGAGCCTGGCTAGATCCCGATATATCTCCACCGTATTCGAGAGAGCCCGAAGATCCAATGCGAGAACGTGAGGCGATGCTTTGCCTGCCGCCTCTGCCAGAGATTCCGGGATATCCGGGTTATCGTTCAGGCTTTCGGGGCGCATGAGCCCCATCGCAAGGCCGTCGTCGCCATATGCCATCACCGCCGTGAGGGGTATATCCAGTGCCAGTCCATCCTTCCATCCCGGAAGATCAAGCTTCCTGACCCCGAAAGGCAGAGGAAGAAATCGCACCATATCCACCAGTCTTTTCCCAAGTCCGTTAGAGACTCCCTCCAGGATAAGACAGAATCCGGGAAAATCGCCCAGAAATCCACCGGCGGCGACTCCTATGGACAAAGAGACACGGCCGTCCAATATGTCCAACAGGTCGTTCTCGTCGAGTCCTATTGACATGGCGTCGCCCAACACCGGCCCCAGCTCCTCGCGGACCTCTCCTCCCAGTTTTGACGTCATGTCTCCGAACGAACCGGTCCAGGACATGAGACCTACCATCTTCCCCTCTCCATAAAGAGGGACCGGATCCATGGCCGACAGCTCGTCTCGCCTCTTTTGGGACAACAGAACGTCCGCCCAGTCGCTCCAACAGGAGAGGGTCGCTTTTTCGTCGTCCACGGAGAGCCCCCACTCCAAAGAGACTCGTTCGTCCGACGGCACCTTCCCAGAGAGGACCATCAGACTCGTCGGGATCTGCCCCCTGAGCCAATCGTCTCCATCGGTCTTTCTGTTCGGGGGCTCTCCCCTATCCGAGGCCATCGTCGCCAACATATCGGGATCTTCGGCAATCAGTACGGCCACATCCGTCCCCTCCCGCCATAGAGCGAGAGATATACTTCCGAACTGCCCCTCCAGAGAGAAGAGAGGATCAAGGCTTTTCGAAAGAGGTACGTCGAGGGACTTGACAGTTATTCCCCTGCCCTCGGCCCAGGACGTCAAGGAGGAAAGAGCCGATTCGACCCTGGAGGGGTCGCTTATTTCGACCGCTCCGTGAAAGTAGCTACGATCTATTCCCGTTCCAGAGACCCCGATTCGAAAAGCCCCTCTTCCCAAAACCCCCTCGTGATCTTTTAAAAGAGACTCGAACCCCGAGCCTCCCGTGGCGAAATCGAACTCGGAGAGCCAGGCGGCTGCCACGTCGAATCTCTCTACGTGAAGCTCGATGAAGTCCTCTTCTTCGGTGCACAAAAAAACACCGGGATCGAGAGCAGGCTCGGCTAAAAAGAAGAAAGCCGATCCGACCGACAGGGAAAGGACAACCCCGATCCAAAGCATCGATTTTCTCACAAAAGCTCAACTCCTAACGTCCCGTCTCCATGTATGATAACATCTCAAGGTCAGTTCCCAGACCTATGGAACGATACCACAGAGAGAGGAGTTCTGCCATGTTCATCCTAGTCGTAGGATCAACGGATATAAGCAAAATACCGGGAATCTCCGCAGCGGGAGCGAATCTGGATGTACTTCCCTACACCGCCCCGGCCGACGCCGACATGCTCTGGTGGGGAAGACCAAGGGTGGTGGACTGGGTACCTCTGGACCCTCAGGGACATCCGACTCCGGCCATAATCACCCGCGCCGCCAGGATCGAGAGCGATTTTCCGGTGACGTTGGTGAAGGCTGGCACCTCGGTGGCTCCCAAGGCCCCTTACGTGGAGACCGGCGCAATTCCGGGGTTGAACCCCGCCGAGACCACGTCACTGCCGGACGGAGAGGAGCTGTTTCAAATGGGGCAAGAGTTGGCCCATTCCCTATCCTCCGACGACGACCCCCTGGTGATAGGCGAATCGGTCCCTGGGGGAACCACGACGGCTTCACTGGTTCTGGAGGCCCTGGGATACAGGGGAATGGTCTCCTCCGCTAGCCCTGAAAACCCTACCAATCTCAAACGCCGACTGAGAGACGAAGCCTTTTTGCGACTGGGAATAAAACAGGGAGGACTGGCGAAGAGAGGACTTATAGCCTTGAAGGAATTGGGAGACCCTATGCAACCCATAGTGGCAGGATTGGTATCGGGAGCCCCTAAGGATAAGGAAATCGTACTTGCCGGAGGAACCCAGATGTTGGCCGTCGCGGCGGCGATAAGACACATGGGGATATCAAGACCTATCACTGTGGCCACCACCTGCTACGTGGCCAGAGACGTCAGCGCGGACTTCAACGGCCTGGCCGAGGAGATAGGAGTGAATACATGGTCGGCACCTCTGGATTTCTCCGGTTCGCCCTGGACGGGATTGAGCGACTACGAAAAAGGATACGTCAAGGAAGGAGCGGGGGCGGGAGGCGCCGTCTGGTACGCCGAGAGACTCGGGGTCCCCACATCTCAAGTAATATCCAGGACGGAAAAGATCTACGGCGCTATGGTCGAAACGAATGTATAAAAGGGATATAATGGGCCTCGAAAAGCTATATTAACAAGAAGAGGAGAGAAAGACATTATGAGATACGACGCCATCATCGTCGGATCCGGTCCCGCCGGGATATTCGCGGCCCTGGAGCTGGTGAAGACCGACAAAAAGGTCCTCATTCTGGACAAGGGGAAGCTCATAAAGGAGAGAATCTGCCCGGTCATATCTGGCAAGGCCACCTCCTGCATAAACTGCCCCAGCTGTAGCGTCGTCTCCGGCTGGGGGGGAGCCGGTTCCGCATCGGACGGCAAGCTTACCATAACCACCGGATTCGGAGGAAACCTGGAGGAATACATCGGCGAATCCACCCTTATAGAGCTAATAGAGTCGGTGGACTCCACCTTCGTGGAACACGGCGCCGATCCCAACTACTACGAGCCTAAGGGCGACATGGTCAAGGACACCATCAAAAGAGCCGCCAGCGTAGGCATAAAGGTGCTTCCCGCGAAAATCCGACATATAGGCACGGACGCGTCCAGAGAGGTTCTGGACAACATGTACAGGACCCTCAAGGATCGATGCAACATAATGATGAACACCTTCGTGGAAGACATCGTCGTGGAGAACGGAGAGGCGAAGGGAGTGATCTTGAAAGACGGCACGAGATACGAGTCCGACACAGTCATAGCCACTCCCGGGCGGGACGGAGCCTCCTGGCTGGAGAAGGTTGTTCGCAGGTTGGAGCTTCCTATAGCGTCCATGCCTGTGGACATAGGTGTGAGGGTGGAGGTCCCCGACAGCGTGTGTCAGGACCTGACCGAGCATTTCTACGAAGTGAAGTGCCTCTACAACACTCCTACCTTTGACGATCGTTGCCGCACATTCTGCATGAATCCGTCGGGATACGTGGTATCGGAGTACAACAAGGGACACGACCTAGTAACGGTGAACGGACACAGTCTGAAAAACACCAAGTCGAACAACACCAACTTCTCCATCCTGGTGACGAAGAACTTCACCCATCCGTTCCAGGATCCCATAGGCTACGCCACCCATATAGCCAGGCTGGCTAACATGTTGGCAGGAGGGGGCATATTGGTTCAGAGACTGGGAGACCTGAAGGACGGCAGGAGGTCCACCACGTCCAGAATCGAGAGAGGCATGATCGAACAGACCGGCTCTGCCGAGCCGGGAGATCTGAGCCTGGTGCTCCCCCACAGGCACATGACCGACATAGTGGAGTTCCTGGACGCACTGAACGTCATAATGCCGGGAGTCAACCAAAACGATACTCTCCTGTACGGAGTGGAGATAAAGCTCTACTCATTGCGGATACAGCTAAATGACTCTCTGGAGGTTCCGTCCGTTAAAAATTTGTTCATGGCAGGAGACGGAGCGGGGGTAAGCAGAGGGATCATACAGGCCGCCTCCAGCGGCGTCGTAGCGGCCCGATCGGCGATAAAAGCCATGGGATAAAGGGAAAGAGAAAGGAGGTCCGCCAAGGACCTCCTCTTTTTATCTAACCGTTGGACCTACCGGTATCCACCACCGGCTTTATGTCCACCAGTGGGGTTCCGTCCAGCATGTCGGGGCCTCTAAAACGGATCTCCAGTCCTTCTACCGAGATCACCTCTACTTCTGTCATGCCTATGCCGTTAGGCCGGTTCGGGCTCCTGGTGGCAAATACTCCCTTCTCGCCGTCCAGCCAGTGAGCGTTGGCGGTCAGCTTCGCACCCTCGGAACGATCGAAGAGGAAGAGGAATACCAGCCTATCGCAAAGCTCGAGTCCCTTCATTCCTTCTCTCCACTTTTCATCGAGGACGGCCACAGCCTCCACTTCCGGCTTGAAATGTCCCTGACGGGGTATTTCCTCCTTGGTCTTATAGGGGGACTTTATCACCCCCAAAGGCTCTATCTCGTGTTTTTTCCTCATCTTCCGACACCTCCAGGGACGACTACTGGAACCCCGCGATGGTCCAAAATGTCAACCTCCACGTCGTACACTTCCCTTATGGTCGAGACCGACACTTCCAGTGGAGCGCAGCATCGCTCCACCCTTCCTCCTTTAAGGAAGAGACATCTGTCGGCATATCTCATGGCTCCGTTCACGTCGTGTATTGTCGTCACAGCCGCCAGGCCGTGGCCATGGACCACATGGGCCACTATATCCATGAGCTCGAGGCGGTTCTTCATGTCTAGGCTAGCGGTAGGCTCGTCCAGTAGAAGAACCGACGGATCCTGGACCAGAGCCCTGGCCACAGCGACCTTCTGTCTCTCCCCTCCGCTAAGCCTATCCAGATAACGAAGTCTGAAGGAGCCCAGATCCAGAAGGGACAGGACGCTCTCCACCACGTTCAGGTCCTTATCGGTGACGGACCAGCCGAGATGGGGCCTTCTGCCCAGGAGGACCGAGTCGAACACCGTCATCCTCTGAGGCTGGGTGAACTGAGGGACATAGCCCATGGCCCTGGCGATATCCTCCCTGGACATGGACGATACCTCCACTCCGTCGATCGAGACAACCCCCTCGTGAGGTTTCAGTATACCGTTCAGGCATCGGAGCAAGGTGGTCTTTCCTACCCCGTTAGGCCCCATGACGGCGAGCATCTCGCCGGAAGACAGGGAAAAGGAGACGTCCCTGAAAACCCAGTCCTTACCCCAACGGAAACCGAGTTTTTCGACCTTTAGCAACATCATTTTCCTCCTCTCAACAACAGCCACAGAAATGCGGGGGCTCCCAGAAAAGAGGTCAGCACCGCCACAGGCAATACATGGGGAGATAGGATCTGCCTGGCGGCAATATCGGCCAGGAGCAGGAGTAACGCCCCGGCGACGGCGCTGGCGGGAACAAGATAGCGATAATCGTCCCCTATCATCCTTCTTATAGCGTGGGGGCAGACCAAGCCTACGAAACCGATGACCCCCAGATAGGACACAGTGACAGAAACGATCAAGGCGGAGATCACCAATCCCCTGAGTCTCAACCGGGGAACGTCGACCCCCAATCCCCGAGCGGTCTCGTCTCCCGCCTCTATTGCGTTGAAGTCCCAACGTCGAAGGAAGAAATAGCCTCCAGCAGGAAGCAGAACGGCGGTCATCACAGCCAGATCCTTCCAGTCGGCCCTAGCCAGGTCCCCGAATGTCCAGAAAACGATGGCGGCCAACTGCACATCGTCGGCGAAGTACTGAAGGAACATGGTACCAGCGGTGAACAAAGACCCCAGGGCCACGCCGCATAGAACCATGGTCTCAGGAGCAGCTCCTCTCGTCGCGGATATCGCCAGGATAACCGCAGTGGCTACCATACAGAAACAAAATGCCCCGATCGCCACGATGCCGGGACCGAAGGACAGAAGCCAGTAAGGCGCTCTCTGAGATAGATTTCCTATCAACATGACCGTCAAGGCGGCACCGAAAGCTCCGGCATGGGAAAACCCCAGGGTAAAGGGAGAGCCCAGTGGATTTCTGAGGATAGCCTGCATGGCCACGCCCGACAGAGACAATCCCGCTCCGGCGACGACAGCTGCTATGGCCTGAGGAAGTCGAATGTTCCACAGTATCAGGGATTCCCTGCCCTCCGACAACCTCAGAAGTCCCCTGATAACCTGGGTCACAGTCATCCCGGAGACTCCCACGGAGAGAGACAACATAAAGGCCGATAGAGTCAAAGCGACCAGAGCCAGAAGAAAAAGCCGTTTTTTCCCGGCATATTTTTTATAGGAGAGGGAGACCTCGACTCCGTCCAGATGCATGGCGGCTAGATCTCTCCCGGCACAAGCTTACGGAATACCTTGCCTTTAAAGCAATCGTTTAACTTGGAAAAGACGGGTTTCCCTACGAGAAAAGCGTATATCTCGTCGGCCTTATCTCCGGGATCCACGTCCTCGAATCGATCGGGAAAGAGCAACGAACCCACGAAATACGCATTCGCCAAAATATTGCCAAAGTTTTGGGTGTACCAGTTATAGGGTAATACCCCGTAGATATTGCCTTCCTCCACGGCGGAGAGACCTCTCCACAGAGGATCGTCGGCCAGCTCCTTCAAAGCTCCCCCTCCGACCGCCGTTATGGTGGACAGGTCGACGAAGATGAATTTCGGATCCCATTTCAACAGGGCCTCCTTGGAGACCACCGCATGTCTAGCCTTGGCCCCCTTTCCCTCTGCCGCCACGTTCGCCACTCCGGAAAACAGGAAGGGAGGATAATTAGGCTCTGTGGACAACAGTCCGTGAGGACCTCTGAAGGCTATCCCTCCCACGTAGGCGGAACCCTCTATGGAGGCATCGGCGGTCCTTGTTTTAAGGTCTTCTATGGCGGCTTCGAAGAAATTCACCACTTCCTTCGCCCTGTCGGAGACATCGGTCACCTGCCCCATTATGGAGATTGACTCGTACAGTCTACTCCTTTTTCCTGCCAGATTTCCGTAGTCCAGGGCGACGACGGGAATACCGGTCTTGGACTGGAGACTTTCGGCTTCGTCGCCGGTGCAGCCGGTCTTGAATATCACCTGAGGGGCGGGATCCAGAGAGAGAATCAGCTCCGGACTATCGTTGCCTCTGAACTCGCCGAACAACGGCAGGCTCTTGTACTCCGGTCTGGCAATGGCGTAGGCCCTGGCATCGAAAGTCTCAGTTCTCCTCTCTATGCTGTCAACCGCAACGACTTTGTCCTCCAGTCGAAGATATGTGGCCAGTCTGAGACATCCCGATCCGGAACAGATTATCCTGTCTACCTCGTCGGGGACCTCCACATCTCTACCCAACCCGTCCGTCACAGTGGCAGCGTAAGAGGTTACAGCCCAAAGGATGGAAAACAAGGCAATGAAAAAGGCTACAGTTCTTCTCAAGCGGTACATCTCCCTTCGAAATATATATCAGCCTACAATGATAGCACGAAACAGGGATCTTGTAGTACCAAAAAGACGAAATCGACGATAGACTTTTAAGAGAAAACACTACGACGCTAAGGGGATGGACTAAATTGAAGGAGAACAGTTTCGTATTTCGAGGCGAAGAGGTGCTTATCCCGGAGATGGACGGGATTGAGTTACCTAGGGAACTTGATTATATATCGACGGGAGAGGTCGATGGCGTGGGCACGTGGAGAGAGCTCCCCGAAGATGCCGACTTGAAAGGGTGGAGGGCCGTACCTAGAAGGGCCCTGTGGGAGCTAACAGGGGAAATCTCCTTCGCAAAGGCCAACCGTCTCTACGCAGAGATGGATTGGCGTAAAAACAGCCGGTTCTGCGGCAGATGCGGTACCCCCATGGAGGACGGAGAGGACAACGGCCGGGCCTGTCCGAAATGCGGTTACAGGATATACCCTATAATCTCTCCTGCCGTGATAGTGGCGGTAGAGAGAGAAAACCGCATCCTCTTGGCCCATAATTCGGCCTTTCCATCCGGCAGGTACAGCGTTCTGGCGGGCTTCGTGGACCTGGGAGAAAGCCTTGAGGAGGCTTTGAGGAGAGAGATCCGGGAGGAGGTCGGAATAGAGATATCGGACATCCGTTATTTCGACAGCCAATCCTGGCCGTTTCCCCGGTCTCTCATGGTGGCATTTCAGGCCCGATGGGCCTCCGGCGAGATAGAGGTCGACGGCAAGGAGATAGACAGCGCTGACTGGTTCGCTTCCGAGGATCTTCCCGAGATCCCCGGAAGCGTCAGCGTATCACGAAGATTGATAGACGATTTTATCAAGAGAAACTCCTGATCTATTTTTCGAGAGCCATGATCTGGTCCATGTCCTTATCTCCCCGGCCGGACAGGTTGACCAGGAGGATCTCGTCGGAACCCATCCGGGGTAGCCTCTTTACCGCATACGCCAGGGCGTGGGAGCTTTCGAGAGCCGGTATTATCCCCTCGGTTCGACAGAGAAGATGGAAGGCATCGAGTGCCTCCTCATCTGTGACTGCCACATAGGTGGCCCTGCCGCTGTCCTTGAGGTAGGAGTGCTCCGGCCCCACTCCGGGGTAGTCCAATCCGGCGGAGATAGAATACACCGGAGCGGGATCTCCGTTTTCGTCGGTGAGGACGTAGCTCTTGAAACCGTGTATCATGCCCGGAGATCCTACTACGAGGGTGGCTGCGTGCTCTCCCGTCTCCAGACCTTTACCGGCTGGCTCCACTCCTGTTATAGCCACAGAGGCATCGTCGATAAAACCGGAAAAAAGACCGATGGCGTTGCTGCCCCCTCCGACACAGGCCACTATCTCGTCGGGTAGACGATCCTCTCTGTCCAGTATCTGCTGTCGGGCCTCTTTGCCTATGATGCTCTGAAAGTGACGGACCATGGAAGGATAGGGAGCGGGCCCCACCGCCGATCCGAGAAGGTAGAAAGTCTCGGGATCCTCGACGTAGGCGTTAAGGGCGGCGTCCACCGCGTCTTTCAGGACTCCCTGTCCCTGGGCCACCGACACCACCTTAGCCCCTAGAAGCTTCATTCTGCTGACGTTGGGAGCCTGGCGTGCCACGTCCACCGCTCCCATATAGACCACGCATTCCATCCCCATCAGGGCCGCCACAGTGGCGGAGGCGGTTCCGTGCATACCCGCACCGGTCTCGGCTATGAGGCGGGTCTTCCCCATCCTTTTGGCCAACAGAGCCTGTCCTATGGCGTTGTTTATCTTGTGGGCTCCGGTATGATTCAGGTCCTCCCTTTTCAGGAATAGACGGCCTCCTCCAAGTTTATCTCCGAGATTAAGGCACTCGGTAATCGCGGAGGGACGCCCTACGTACTCTCTCATGAGACGCATATATTCCCTCTCGAACTCCGGGTCCGACGCGGCTTCGAGGAAAGCCTCGGAAAGCTCCTCCAAGGGCCTCTCCAACGATTCCGGGACAAATCTTCCACCAAAAGCTCCATAGTATCCTTTTTTTGCAGCGTTATCGACGGTCGTGACGGTCATTTAAATCTCCTCCACATCTCTAAAATTTGGACCCGAATAAAGAAAGGGCCGCTCCCCCTATCAGAGGGGCGCGGCCCTTAAATGAAAAGCCGCGGCAGCATCTGCCACCGCGGCTGAAAGCACAGCCTGAGACGCGGTGGACCTAGGTCCACCACCACCAGCAAAGCATCGAATTGTCAGTCATGGGTTTAGAGTACATAGCCTTCCACGGCCTCTCGATGAATTTTGAAGCATAATACACCTCTTCAGGCCTCCAGTCAACGGCAGAAAGTCAAATCAGCCCCTTTTTCCTGTATATCGGCTCGGCCAGGCTCCATAAGAGGTCGCCCCTCTTGAGCAGGACCAACCCTATCAGGAGACAGCCCCCCCCTCCGATGGCCAAGGTTGCCCTGGCTCCGATAAAAGAGGCCACCGTCCCTGCCACTAGACTGCCTATAGGGGCGGTTCCCGTCAGGGAAACCACGTAGAGGGACATCACCCGGCTCCTTTTGTCCTCGTCCACCAAGGTCTGTATCACCGTGTTGCCCGCAACCAAGACCGACACCATGCCGTACCCCACTGCGACTATGAGCAATATCGACATAGGAGTCCATAGAGAGAGGGAGAAAGCGGCCAAGGAGACTCCGAAAAAGGAGAGAGAGATGGCCATAACCCTCATGAGGCCCACCGGGGTCTTCCTAACAGCCAGCCTTATCGATCCGGCAAGGGCACCGAGACCTGACGCACCGGTCAACAGACCGAGTAGAGTTGGACCACCGTGCAGGATCTCCTTGGCGAATATCGGCAAGAGCACCAGATAGGGCAAACCGGCGAAGCTCAGTAGAGCCAGGGATATCAGAACGTCCCTTATGGGAAGAAAGGAACGGACGTAACTGATGCCTGACAAGAACCCCTCCCAAAAGGGTTCCCGCTCACGAGAGTCTTCCCGAGGACGCAACCGAAGAGCCATCAAAGCCGCCAAGGTGGCCAGATAACAGGCGCTGTTTATACCGAAACATATCCCCTCGCCGAAGGCGGCTATGCAAAACCCCGCTACCGATGGACCTATCAGTCGGGCTACGTTGAACAGAGAGGAGTTCAGCGCCACGGCGTTTCCCAGGTCCTCAGGCCGATCCACGAGCTGAATGATGAAGGTCTGACGGGCCGGGAGCTCGAAAGCGTTCACTACTCCCAACAAAACCCCTAACGCCAAAACATGTATGTAATTGACGGCTCCGGTAAGGGTCAGTCCGGCAAGAACCCCGGCGTGAACCATGCATAAAGTCTGGCAGATCACCATCAGGCGCCTCAGATCCCAGCGTTCCATCAAGACCCCCGCAAAGGTTGAAAGGAATAGCAACGGGATCTGACTGGCGAAATCCACGGCTCCTAACAGAAAAGCCGAGTCGGTCAGACGATATACCAACCAACCCATAGCGACCCTTTGAATCCAAAAGCCCGTCAAGGATATGCCCTGCCCTGTGAAAAAAAGCCTGTAATTCCTCGATCCAAGGGCAGAAAACGCCCTTATCTTTACAAAAGACATCAAGACTCCCCCAATCTCGATTATCAAGCCAGGACATGATAGCATAAAAGGGATCCATATATTCGACGAAAGGAGAGAGTACCGCAACAGGACAAAAAAGCAGATGATCCCCTGCATGACCTATCCCCTTCCGGATGATAGGATTTTTCCAGATCCTCAGGTTGGGAAGTGATCGTATGGCTGGATACTATCTAATGCCACCGGTAAACCTCATGGGCAGAGGGAGCCTTCAGAAGACCGGTTCCTGGATGGAAAAGCTTGGCGGCAGAAAAGCTCTCATAGTCGCATCGATAGGGGAATACGGAGACCTCCAGGGCTCCATGGTCCTAGAGGTACTGAAAGTTCATGGCCTGGAAGGCGATGTCTTCCCTGGTGCTGGGCCAAACCCCACTGACGTGATGGTGGAAGAAGCGGTAGGCAGATATTTCGGACAAAAATGCGACTGTCTAATCGCCGTCGGAGGCGGAAGCGCCATGGACTGTACAAAAGCAGCATCGGTCTCCATCGGAAGGATAGACGAAAAATCCCAAAAAGGGGAAGGCCGGAAAGACAGACCGCCTTTCATCGCCATCAACACCACCGCCGGAACCGGCAGCGAGGCCACCAGTTTTGCGGTAATAACGGACAGCGCAAATCACCGTAAAATAACCGTACAGGACTGGACCCTCATGCCGGACGTATCGATCAACGATCCGGATCTGATGTTGTCCATGCCCCCGGGCCTTACAGCTGCCACAGGGATGGACGCCCTCTCCCACGCCGTAGAGGCCTACGTTTCCACGGAGGCGTCGCTTTTCTCCGACGGGATAGCCCTTCAAGCCATAAGGACAATCTTCCGCTGGCTTCCCATGGCGGTACGCTACGGAGACAGCATTGAGGCGAGAGAAGCCATGTGCAACGCCGCTTTCATGGCAGGTGTGGCCTTCAACAACGCTGGCCTGGGCTACGTCCATGCCCTTTCCCACCCGATAAGCGCCATGTACGGAGCTCCTCACGGACTGGTAAACGCCATATTGCTTCCGGTGGTGGAGAGATACAATCTACCGGCAGCTGCCACCAAGATGGCCACAATGGGATCGGTGATAGACGAAGCCACCTACGATAGATACGGCATAGACCACTCTGGTTTTCGTACCGCGGAAAAGGCGGAAAAGGTAGTTGAGGCTATGGCCGATCTGGCGAAGGAGATAGGTATAACCGACGGACTATCCTCCCTAGGAGTTACCGAGAATTCCATAGACGATCTGTCCTTAGCCGCCTCGAAGGAGGCCATAGGTATCAATAACCCCCGCAAGGGGGTCCTACAGGAGATAAGGGAGCTGTACATCCAGGCCCTTTAAGGGGTCAAGCGACCCCCAAAGAAGGCGCCGCCTCTCGAGAGGCGGCGCCTTCTTTGGTAGAATGGAATCTCCATCGGCACATGCCGACGAGAAGAAGGATAACGGAGGAGATCTCATGCTGCTAAGAAAGGAATTCACATTCGACGCCGCCCACAGGCTCGAAAGATACAGGGGAAAATGCGAGGCCCTTCACGGCCACACCTATAGATTAGCCGTCACACTGAACGGACGTAGCGACGACGAGGACATGGTTTTCGACTTCACCGAGCTGAAAAGGATCGTTTCGGAAAAGATCCTGACCGAGCTGGACCACGCCTATTTAAACGATGTTATGGATCAGCCGACGGCGGAGAACATAGCCCTATGGGTATGGAGAAAACTGGACGAATCGGTCAAAAGACCGAACTGCGAGCTACACTCCGTGCAGATCTGGGAGACCGCGACAAGCTCCGTGATAGTTTTCAGAGAGGACGTGGAGTAACCATGACGACCTGGTTTCACCGTTTCAGGTCGACGGCGGAACTGAAGAAAACCCTGGAGGAGATAGGCTGCGATCCGGGGGCACTACCCTATTTCAACGACAGGAGAGATCTGACGGCCCTCAGGATATCCGACGTAGACACCAGAGCGGCCAACGCACTCAAACAGGAGATGCTCTCCCGTGGTGGAGACGTGGCGGTCCATCGTCACGCCATAGACAGAGGAGTAGAACGCTGCGATTGCCTCCTGTTCGGGACGGATAAACAGATAGCCCATCTTGCGGAAAAGCTGGCCGTCATGCCTTACTGGGGACTGGATCAGGTCCGAAAAGAGATACTGGATGCCATGGCGGGAAAGAGGAAGAGAAGGCATCTTCTGACCCTGCCGGGAGATAGAGTACTCCAGCTCGGCGACAGGACTAAGCTCATGGCCATAGTGAACCTCACGGAGGACTCATTTTTCTCCAAGAGCAGGGCCGGTTCGACCTCGGAATGTCTGAAAAGGGTGGAGACCATGATAGAGGACGGGGCGGACATGCTGGATCTAGGAGCCGAGTCCACCAGGCCGGGATCGCTGCCTGCGGAGGCCGAAACGGAGATAATTCGACTGGTCCCTGCTGTGGAATCCATCAGGGAGGAATTTCCCCATATTCCCATATCGATAGATACCACCAAGTCAGAGGTAGCCCGGGCCTGCGTCGATGCAGGAGCGGACATACTGAACGACATATCTGGACTGGGATTCGACCCGGAGCTGGCTTCCGTGGCGGCGAACTCCGGGGCTCCGCTGGTAATAATGCACATGAAAGGGGTCCCCAGGACAATGCAGCGGGAACCCCATTACGGCTGTCTCCAGAAGGAGATATGCGATTACTTTCGAGAGAGGACGAAGCTGGCTACTAAAGCCGGAGTTCCAGAGGGGCAGATAATCCTGGACCCCGGAATAGGCTTCGGAAAGACGGCATCCCATAACCTCGCTCTGCTCTCCCACAACGAGTTCTTTCGATCGATGGGATCTCCGATTCTCATAGGCCATTCCCGAAAAAGCGTATTCGGAGCTGTCCTCAAGGGGGCTCCCACGGAAGAGAGACTGGAAGCCACTCTGGCCGGGACAGCCCTCTGCGCTTGGCAGGGAGTGGAGATCATCAGGGTACACGATGTCAAGGCCAACCGTCGTGTGCTGGACACGATAGCCGCTCTGAACGACCCAGATAGGGTCGACTGATCAGATATCTCCGAAGAGCCAGCCCTCCAAGGTGATCGGCCTGCCGGGACGAAGCCCCTCCATCTCCCTTCTCAGGTCGCCAAGGAGGGCGGCTCTCTCCGCGAAGGCGTTGTGTCGGTGGATGCTCTCGAAATTCTCCTGCCTGGCGAGGACGAAAACCCCGTCGGGAAGGTCGGGAGAGACCTCCACCACGTTTCGTAGCACCTCCCTCACGACGTCCTCAACGAATCGAGGATTGCTGTGAGCCTTGTTGACCACGAAAAACTCGTCCGGTCTTTTGAGAAGCTCGTATATCTCGGAACTCATGGAAGCCTCGGCCAGGTGAACCAGGTTCTCCGCCCTTATGGTACCCGCACCGCCGATCATTAACGTGGCCCGTCCCCTCTGGTTGTGGGACGCCAGGGGCAATACGTCTACGATACGCTCCGCCTCTTCCTCGCCGTATCCCTGGGATATCAACAATCCCTTGGAATGGGCGCGGACCATGTCCTGGGCACAGGGACAGACGGTCAAACCGTCCACCTCCACCCCTGATATCGTTCGACATACGTTCCCGTCGCAGGCGGATATCCCTATAAAATTGTAGATCTCCTGGGTCGTCTTCCCCGATATGGGAGCGTGCTTTTTCAGGGGGAAATGGGCCTTTATCCGGACCTCCGATCTAAGAGCCTCCTGCCGCTCCATCACAGACGAGGCCAGACGCTCGGCCATTGTCTCTATGTCGGGAGCGACGGAACCGGCGGCGTCCTCCGCTGCCTGCTCCAATATCTCGTTGAAACGAGACATATGGACGCCTGCCCTGGCACCGTCGAGATCCACAAACAGATCCATGGTCGCGTAGAAAAGGGAAATCTTGCCCTCCGTCTCGAGGCGTATTATCCTCTCCAGGCCGGTCACACCGACCCGCCCCAAAAACAGAGGAACCTCGGGGACGCCTTTCTGCACATCTCTATCGAGGGAAAATCGAAGGGATCTCTCCACCTTGGCGACCCCTTTGGCGTCCACCAAATCCCTTAGATCGGAGACGGTCTGCCCTAAGACAGGATGGACCAGCCCAGGGGCTATCTCGGCGAGAGGAACCAGCACGAAGGCCCTCTCCTGCATCCTGGGATGGGGGACGGTCAGCTTGTCATCTCCCAGGACCAGGTCGTCGTACATTATCAGGTCGACGTCTATAGGTCTCGGGCCGTTCCTGAAATTGACGGTCCTGCCCATCCTCTGTTCGATCCATTTTGCCAGATGAAGGACCTCCATCGGAGACAGGTCCGTTAGAATCTCGCAGGCACAGTTAAGAAAGAGAGGTTGATCCTCATATCCGACCGGCTCGGTCTCGTAGAACGACGAAACCGCCACGACCTCCACCTTGCCCTGAAGATATTGAAGTGCCTGTAGTATATTGCCCTGACGGTCGCCCAGATTGGCTCCCAGGGCCAGAAAAACCCTGTGTTTGCGATTCATCTTTGGACCTCCTAGTCGTAATCGCTGATACTTACGTTGGAGATAATTGTAACAGAAGGGAGAGGGACTGATGACCATCGTATCTTTCAGAAAATGCAGTTCCTACGAAGGCGTAAAGGACGTAATAGCTCGAACGATAGACGATCTGGGGGGGATGGAGCGATTCGTCTCCTCCGGCGACTCGGTGCTTATAAAGCCAAATATGCTGGGAGCCTACTCGCCGGACAGGGCCGTAACCACACATCCGGCCATGGTACGAGCTGTGACGGAAATGACTCTTGACTGCGGAGGCAAGCCGACCATAGCCGACAGCCCCGGCATAGAGAAGTTCTCCAAGGTAGCGGAGAAAACCGGAATAGCCCAGGTGGGCAGGATATTAGGGGTTCCCGTCGTCCCTCTAGACGAATCCCGGCCTGTTCCGGGCAAAAGAGACGATCGTTTCAGGGGACTTGAAATCTCCGCCCTGGCATTGGAATCGGACAAAATAATAAACCTTCCTAAGCTAAAGACCCACTGTCAGATGACCTTGACCATGGGGGTAAAAAACCTGTTCGGAACGGTGGTGGCCCAGAGAAAGGCGGCCTGGCACTATAGAGTCGGACTTGACAGAGAGGACTTCGCCCGACTGCTGTTGGAGATATGGATGACATTGCGTCCCTGTTTGACCGTAATGGACGGAGTCGTAGGCATGGAGGGCAGAGGTCCGTCCAACGGATCTCCGAGACGGTTCGGCACTGTGGTGGCCACGGACGATGCTCTGGCCATGGATCTGACAACGGCGGACCTAATGTCCTTGAATCGATCGGCTTTCCCCCTGAGAAAAGCGGCCGAGACGGCCGGGATGGTCCCGAAAAATATACGGATAAAAGGAGATACCATACCAGAGACGACTTTCGAGAGGGTCGAACTTCCTCCACCCGACTCACTGAGGCTTCTGCCCTCCTGGATGGACCGTTTCGGAAGAGAGCTCCTGGCGGCCAGGCCGGAGCAGAACCGAAAACGCTGTATCCTATGCGGTAGATGCGTCGAGATATGCCCCGCCGACGCCATAACCATGAGAGACCGCCGCCTGGTCTTCGACTATGAAAAGTGCATAAGATGCTACTGCTGCCATGAGATGTGTCCCGCCAACGCCATAAGACTGAAGCAGAATATTCTCCTAAGAGGTCTGGAAGTCCTGGGTCGCTAGAACTATTTGCACCTAAATGGCATAATCCTGTAATATGGTCTGAAAAGACAGCCATCGCCCAAGGAGGCACTGAGATGCCCCAACCCTCGGAAAGCTTTCACGAGACAAAGGAAAAAATAAAGAAATCCGTCGAGGAGATGCGCCGGTCTCAGCTCACCGCTACCCTTGAAAAGCTGGCGAACCGCTCTCCCAAGATGCCGGAGATATCGACAGTGGAGATATGGCCCGAGGGAGATCAGGAAATCGGCAGAAAATACGTGGTCGTAAAGTGCGCCTATAGGACTAGGTCCTCCGGAGGAGCCACCGGGCTGATCGTATTCCTCGCCGACGAGACCTTGGGAGAACCGGAGCTTCTATGTCTCTGGACAGGCTACGGAGGCGAACTGGGAGAGGTGGATATAGACGCTTCATGGCAGGCCCTGGCCATCCTCATGGAGAGGCTCGAGGCCCCTCAGGACAAGCTACTCCACGAAAAGACCATGGAGACATTAAAAAAACAGCTGTCCCCTCCTGCGGTCAACCGTATGGCAACCGACGGTGAGGACAGGCAAAGACAGGTCAAGGAGGACCTCCAGCACGAACTGGAACGGGAGCTAGGGCTGAGTCTCGAGATGAAGCTAGGAGTCGAGAAGGTCACCGGGGAGGATCTCGGCAAATTCATAGAGAGCAGAGAGGAAAAGAGAGAGAAAAAAGAGGAAAAATCCAGAGCGGACTCCGCCGAGATAGACCACCTGACACTGCTGTGCGGCATAGTGGTGGACCCGGTCAGAGGTGAGCCGGTCTCGACTCTTCGACCGGGCGACACTATATACGTCAACATAAAGGACGGCTCTGCCATAGCTCATGCCCTGAGACAGGTTATGACGAAGGGGAACATCGACAAGATTCCTGTAACACTTCTCTCGACTGAGACGACAGAGACAGGCAACGTAGAGCTCACAGTCGAGCTGTCGGACGGAATATACGGCAAGGCTCTGGCGGGGGAAAGCTACAAAATATCGGTATTAAGGGAGGACAGCTCACCGAGGATAATCGGGTTGTCGTTTTATCAGATGCTGTTCGCTCTGACGATGGCGGGACTGCTGATGATAATAGCGGTGCGCCTGATCATCGACTGACATCAGGATGGGAGACGGGGAGAAGAAGATGGAGAGAAAAAAACTGAAAGCGGACGAAAAAGCGTTCCACATGGTCATCGACAGGATCATCGCCCACAGAATACGCCCGGGAGACAAGATCTACGAACCGGACCTGGCGGAAGGGCTTCAACTCAGCAGGACCCCGGTAAGGCACGCCCTCAGCCGTCTCGTGGCCGAGGGCGTCCTCGAGAAGACCAGGGGAAAAAGAGGCTACACCCTGCCGATACTGACCCAACAGGATATGGAGGACGTATTCGACGTCAGATCCTGCCTTGAGGGCAAGGCAGCCTACCTTGCAGCCCAAAGGAGGTCCTCTGAGGACCTCTCGTACCTCAGAGAACTCAACGAAAGAGAGCGATCCCTCTACCATCTGGGCCAGAGAAAGGAAGAGTACGCAGAGATAAACGAACTCTTCCACTCGAAGATCGTAGACATGTCCAGAAACGGATATATATCCCGCTACTTCCGCCAGGCATACTGGCGTTCTTCGCTGTACACCTTCCACTTCGGGCTCTTTTACAACACCGACATGATGGCCTTTGAACAGTCCTTTTCCGATAAAGGACACCGCACATATAGAGAGCACAGAAAAATAATAGACGCGGTAGACTCCGGCGACTCCTCCCTTGCGAGAGAGCTGATGGAGGACCACATCCACAACACCATCAGGAGAAGAGGCCTGCAGGTATCCCCCCACTAGGGGAAGACCATCCTGCCGGACAGATTGGACTCGGTCAGTCGTTCCAGATCCTCCTCCACCAAGATCGAGGGGTCGACCATGCGACCGCCGACCGATACACCGAAATGAAGATGAGGACCGGTCACCCTTCCGGATCGACCGGTCTTACCTATCACCTCGCCGGATCGAACGAACTGCCCCTCCCTCACATTGATCTCGGACAGATGAAAATACATCGACACCACTGAACCTCCATGATCGACATAGACCGACTTGCCTGCGTAATAGTGATCTCCGGTGAGGATGACCCGTCCAGACGACGCGGATTTTACAGGAGTTCCCACCGAAGCGCGATAATCCACCCCTCCGTGACGACTCCTAGGGATACCGTTGTAGATCCGTTTTTTTCCATATACGCTGGTGACGATTCCCTCAACGGGACGAACCATCGGCAAGGACCAGTACAACTCGGGAGAATGGGCTCTCAATACCTTCCTGACGGCCTTTTTCTCTCTGGCTATCCTGTCGCGCTCCGAGCCGGGAGGATTCACCATGGCGGGGGGAACCGAAAGCCTCTCGGCAGGATATGATTTGGAAATAACGTCTATCTTCCACCGAGACATGTAGTTGACCCCTTTCGACCTCACCCATATCTTAACCACCTCTCCCTCGGCAGGAGAGCTGGCCGCATCTGTCCCCAAAAGACCGACACCCTTCGAGACTCCCCCCTCCGCAACGGACAGGAACATGGGATAATTCCTGCCCCTCCAGGACAAAGTACTTTTCTCCACGTCCCCACTGACAGTCAGAGAAACCACGAAAGGCTCTCCCAAAAAAACCTTATCGGGAGCGTCGAAAGAGACTTCCAATGCCGAAGCGCTGGATATAGCCCATAGAGAGAGCAAAACGGACAGAGAAAACTTCAGTCCCGTCCTCATCCGCCCGAACCCAGTTGAAAGCGACACGAAACCAACTCCTTCCTAGAATCACTCCATTATACCGGCAACGCCGGGACGGCGAGGATAGCATAATTGAAAAACTAGACTGTATATAAAGAATATTGATATAATATATTTGGGGTAGAAACACATAGACGATTGGAGGGGATCACATGTCCATCAAAGGGAAATTCGTATCTATGGTAGCGGCCGTACTGGTCATAATAGTCGCAATGACAGGGATCACCTACTTCAGGAGCCAGAGTATCCTGGAAAACCAGGTAATCAAGACCGGAGAGGAGACCGTCAAGACAGCGGTGCTCACTGTGGAGGAGAACTTCGGGAAACTGTTAGCCATACTCAAAAACGCCTCTGTGGCCATACAGAGAGCCTGGGATGAAGAGGGTCTACAGGAGGCGGAGACCCTGGAGGATCTCATGGCCTCGTTGCTGGCCCAAAACGGAGAGTTCGGAGTTCAGGACATCTACTTCGGCCTGGAGAAAAACGGAAAACTGCCCATCGGTTCTCGAGCCAAGATGGCCGAGGACTACGATGCCAGGAAGAGATCGTGGTACATAGACGCGATAAAAAAAGGATCCGACATGATAGTTACCGAACCCTACATCGACCTGATAACAAATAAAGCCGTCATATCGGCAGCCATGACGGTAAAAGACGGCAAAGGCAAGACCCTCGGAGTGGTGGGGGTGGATATCAGCATGAACGCCCTGGTCGATTTCGTTGGAAAGCTGAAGCTGCTGGGAGAGGGGCATGGACTTCTTCTCAGCAAGGCAGGCATGATTATAGCCGGACCGGTTGAAAAGGACATCATGAAGGTCAATCTCTCCGAAAGCGACGAAAAAGACGAATCGGCCAAGACGATGGGCAGGGAGATGGTCTCCGGAAAATCGGGCTCCTCCATAATAAACTGGGAGGGAGAGAGGTTCGAGGCCTTCTACGGCAACACCGCCCAGGGACTCTCCCTGGCAATTCTATACCCTGTGAAGGCCATAGACGCCCTGGTAAGGGGGACCACCTCCATACAGATAGCCGTAGCGATAGTGGCTCTCCTGGCTGTCGGACTGGCCGTGCTGGTCACCTTCAGAAGCATAGTCCTTCCTCTCAGGAAAGTCGCTAACATGGCAGGCGAGGTCAAGGACGGCGATCTCACTGTAGACCCCAGATCCATAAATTACAGGGCCAAAGACCCTCTCGGCACCATGATAGACGCACTTTCCGTCATGGTGGAAGGTCTTAGGGAGACCATGCTGGGGATAGTCGAGGAAAGCAAAAAGATAGCTGACAGCTCTACCGGACTGGCCGCACTCAGCGAGCAGAGCAGTGCCTCCATGGAGGAAGTCCGTCACTCTGTCGAGGAGGTATCCACACTGGCGGAGAACAACGCCGCCGCATTGGAGGAGACCAACGCCGGAGTCGAAGAAGTATCGTCCAGCGCCTCTATGGCGGCGGAGTCGGCCACTAAGGGAACGGAGGCGACGGAAAGGGCCTCCCAGACCTCCAGTAAGGCCGTATCCATAGTGGCGGATATAATAGGCAACGTCAAAGAGGTAGGAGCCAAGGCGGGGAAAAGCTTAGAGGCTATGACCGCCCTCAGCACGTCGGTCCAGGAGATAACCGGTTTTATAGCCACGATCAACTCCATAGCGGACCAGACGAACCTTCTGGCCCTCAACGCAGCTATAGAGGCGGCCCGAGCGGGAGACGCCGGACGAGGCTTCGCGGTCGTGGCGGAAGAGGTAAGAAAGCTGGCGGAAGAGTCGGGCAACGCCGCAGGCAAGATAGAAAACCTCATAGAGGAACTCCAGTCCCAGACCAGAGACTCGGTAGCGATAACCCAACAAGCCGGGGATCTCATGAAACAGACGGTGGTCAAGGCCGACGAGGCCAGAAAAGGACTGGACGAGACCTTGCAACAGATCGCCGTGGTCAACGACTCTATGCAGAACATAGCGGCGACCTCAGAGGAACAGGCCGCTTCGGCTAACGAGATGGCCAACGCCGTCGACCAGGCTTCGAGATCCACCGTCGACATGGCCCATAAGGTAGGAACCATCAAAAAAGCCGCGGAGGAGACCTCTTTGGTCTCGAGTAACGTAGCCAAGGAAGCTGAGGCCATGTCCTCCCTGGTGGACAACATAGAGAGACGGTTAAGCAAGTTCAAGACGGAGAGTTCCAAAGAATTGGTCCAAAAGTAGCATCAGGAGAAGGGAAAGAGGCGGGGTGCCGGATAGAGGCATCCCGCCTCTTTTTCTACCTGCCAAAAAAATTAAACTCTAACGACAGCACTCCTCCGTTTTTACTGAAAAACACCTCTATAGATACAGCTTGAACTCAATATAAAAGCAGGCTCTAAGCCCGATATGCCACGAAAAAAAACATAAAATCATTTATCAACCATGCTTTGCTGTATGCACAGTTGTATTTTGAACCACTATTGCGTATGATACCTTGGAATAGACGATCCCGTGATAGACAAGGAGAAGTTCTCCTCATACTACAACAGATAGGACGATGATTCCCATGAAGGATATCCTCGAAGAGATCTCCAGAAGGAGTCGGCTCAAGGCGACGGAGGGGACGGTTGCTTCCTACATACCTGAGTTGGCGAAGGCCGATCCGGAGGCTTTCGGATTAGCCGTGACGGAATGCGACGGAAGTCAGTATCTGTCGGGAAACTGGGATCACCCCTTTACATTACAGTCTATATCCAAAATAGTGACTCTGGCCCTGGCGCTGGAGGAACGAGGACCGGAGAGGGTCTTCTCATCCGTCGGGAGCAGCCCCACCGCGGACCCATTCAATTCCATAATGAGACTGGAGATGGACGCTCCCCACAGACCGAACAACCCTCTGATAAACTCCGGCGCCATAGTGGTGGTGTCCCTTCTTCCCGAGGAAGGCAGAGAGAGAAAAGTCGACGCCATCATGGATCTCTGTCGAAAACTGATGGCCAACGACTCGATAGACATCGACGACAGGGTCTACCGATCGGAGAAGAACACCAGCGACAGAAACAGATCGCTCGCCTATTTTCTCAGGAGCGTAGGCAGCTTGAACGGAGATGTCGAGGATATCCTGGACGTGTATTTCAGGCAGTGCAGCATAAAGACCTGCGCCAAAGATCTATCTATCATGGGAGCGACCTTCGCCTGCGACGGTCTAAACCCCATATCGGGAAAACAGATAATATCTCCCTCCACGGCCAGAACGGTCAGGGCAATAATGACGACCTGCGGAATGTACGACGGCTCTGGAGAGTTCGCCGTAAAGGTGGGCATACCCGCCAAAAGTGGCGTAGGAGGAGGGATCCTAGGCACGGTTCCCGGGAGGATGGGCATCGGCGTGGTGAGTCCCCCTCTGGACGAGAAGGGAAACTCCGTAGCCGGCCTAGCGGCGATGAAGGATATATCGGAAAAACTCAGGTGTCGGGTGCTATGACGAGATGATGAAATCCCGGAGCCCATTGATGGGCTCCGGGATTTTACTCTCTCCATCCCGACTTTTCCAGAATCCCTTCGATAGCTTCCAACAGCTCCGATAGACCGTGTCTCCTACAATAGGAGCACTCCTTGGCCGGACGATCGCATATGAGACATCTTCTGGGAGGAAAGCCAAGATCGCTCCTCCCCAGAGGAGCTCCGTTCTCGTCCAGAACGTCCAGATCGGCGATCCGGCCCAAACCGTGGCTCTCTTCGATCGCCAGGGCCTTTTTTTTAAGCTCCCTCCCGGAAAGATCGACCACCCAGTGGACGGAAGGCCCGTCGGAACCGTCCAGGTCGCTTCGCCGGGATAAAACGTAACCCAAGGTCTTCTCTACCTCATCGGAGATGACTCTAAGGGCCCAAAAGATCCCGGGAGCGCTTTTATCCGGACCGGGAACCGTCATGGAGAGAGACAACACCGGCTTCCCGTAGGTACGGGACAGTTGTTTTCTCAGGTTCCACCGGGCCTCCCTGGCCGCCAGTATAAGGTCCATAGATTCGTACCCCAACTCAGGATACCTCCGATATCCGGTCGATTAAACTACCGTCACGATACTCCACTATTCCCACCGTTCGCCCCTTAGACCTAGAGGACCGGGGAACTCCGGTTATGGAGAGGGCGACCTCCCTGAGCTCTCGGATCGACATGACCGGAAGCCCAGCTCGGTCGAGAGCTTCCCTCAGTTCCGGCCGAGCTGGGTTCACCGCCATGCCTCTCTCCGTTACCAGAAGATCTACCGTATCACCAGGAGTGCTCACAGTGGTCACTCTGTCGACTACTATCGGCAATCTGGACCTCACCAAAGGGGCCACGACCACCGCCAAATTCGCTCCGGCGGCTGTATCGCTGTGACCTCCGGACCCTCCAATTATCCGTCCGGAAGAGTCGGTATGGACGTTTACGTTGAAATCCAGGTCTATCTCGGTCGCCCCCAGTATCACCACGTCCAGATCGTCCACCAGAGGTCCCTTGGTTCCGGGGCTGGCGTATAGAGAGGCGGAAACCTCCACGTGTCTCTCGTCCTCGGCTATCGACTTTACTGCCTCCAGGTCGAAGCACTGGACGTCGTAAAGCCGTTGGACCAGACCTTCCCGAAGAAACCTCACCATGTGAGAGGTTATGCCTCCCATTCCGAAGCTCCCGACGATTCCGAGGTCCTTCATCATATCCCCCAGATATGAGGCGGCAGCCAAGGAAGCTCCGCCAGCTCCGGTCTGAAAGGAAACGCCTTCGACCAACAGCCCCGACGCCTTTATCGCTATGGCGGCACATCGGGCCATCACCAACGCGACTGGATCTCTGGGCATCCTGGTGGTACCAGAGACTATCCCGGCGGGATCGCCGATGGAGTCCACCGTCACAACCGCATCTACGAGGCTCTGATCTATCGACGCCGGAGCCACACGGTCCATAGGATTGTCCGTTACGGCCAAGACCCTCTTGGCACAGCGAGCATCGGCCATGGCGTAACCGAGAGAGCCGCAGGCGGAAGGCCCCTTCGTCCCGGTGAGGTTTCCTCTTCCATCGGCGGAAGGAGCAGCCACAACGGCTATATCTATTGGCAGCTCGCCCGATTCTATCGCCCTGGGTCTTCCTCCATGGGTTCTGAAGATCACTGGCTCCGCCATGCCCCCTTGAGAGACGAAATCGGCCACGGGACCGCTCATGTAGTTGACCTCGAGACGGGACACTGTCCCCCTGCGGATATGTTCCACCAACGGCGCATGCACCGGAAAGATAGAGCTGGCCGCGACGGTCAACCCCGATATTCCAAGCGAGGAAGCCGCATCCAACGCCCCGTTCAGCACCGCATCGCCGTTTCTGAGGTGATGATGGAAGGACAGTGTCATTCCGTCGGCCAATCCCATGGCCTTAAGGGCCTCTTTCAGGCTCCCGATCATCTTATCTCTCAAGGACTACGCCTCCCCTCTCATGGCCAAGGTCTTTCTGGCCCTTGCCGCCACCGGGGCGTCCACCATCTTACCTCCTACCGATACGGCTCCCTTTCCTGCCCTCTCTCCTTCCTCGAGAGCACGAACGACCGCCCTGGCCCACTCCATTTCCTCGTCTGTGGGGGTGAAGGCCCGGTTTACCGCCTCCACGTGCCTGGGAGATATCAAAGCCTTGCCGTCGAATCCGATGGACCGGGCGAAAAGAACGTCCTTCACCAACCCCTCCATATCGTCGGTATCGGTGAAGGGTGTGTCGATGGCGTCGATCCCCGCAGCCTTGGCAGCCATAACCATACGTCCCCTGGCGTAGGAGATCTCCTCTCCTTCAACGGTTCTGGAAACGCCTAGGGCCGCGGTGAGATCCTCCGCACCCAGCAACATCCCTGACACCCTACAAGCCGTCGCTATGTCTCCCGAGTTCTCAATCCCTGTAGGAGTCTCGACCAACGCAATCACGTCCAGGGTCCCATTCTCTCTGCCGACCTTTTTCTCCGCGTCGGAGAGGGTTCGATCAAGCTCCTCCATCTCGGCTCGACTCTGGGCCTTGGGAAGCATGATCGAGTCCGCTCCTCCGGCTACCACCGCCTCCAGATCCTCCAACCATATGGGACGGTCCATGGAGTTTATCCTGACGATCCTCTCGCACCCCTTCATGGGAAGAGCCGCAAGAGCGTTTCTGACGAGTATCCTAGCACCATCCTTCTGGTCCTGGGCGACGGCGTCCTCAAGATCAAAGATGATTCCGTCGGCCCCGAAGACCCCGGCGTTGGCTACCATTCCCGGATTGTTGCCAGGCACGAACAGTAGACTCCGTCTTCTTCTCATCTGACACCCTCGGATCCCCGCAACAGCGCGGTCTCCACCCTGGCCCTTAATGTACAGTCTAGAGCTCCTCTGTCCTTGACGGATAGGGTACAGCTATCCACTGAGAGATCTTTCAAAACCTCCATGATCGATCTTTCTATAGCTTCCCCGAACTGAGCCTCCACCACGCTCTCTACCTCGACGGAGAGCTTGTTCGAGGGCTCTACCGTCACCATTGCATCGTTGGATTCCATTGAACCGGCGACGGCCATCTTCAGGATCTTCACTGAGAACACCTCCCAAACGAAAATGGCGCCGGAAGCCATAAAGCCTCCGACGCCGTAAAAGCCGGAACTATCCCAACACGGGAAGCAACAGGCTTACCAATATCAAAATCAGAGCACCTCCGAGACGGGAGGATATCTGAGCGAATGGCATCAGCTCCATCCTCTTGGCCGCGGACAGGACCGCGACGTCCCCGGTTCCGCCCATGTTGGCCATACAGAGACCGGCGGTTATGGCCGACTCGACGAAGTTGAAGCCCACTGCCATCCCGGCGAACCCCGCCCCGACGACAGCTCCGAATACTACGACGGCCACCAAAACTATGTACTGAATAGACACGGCGTTTATGACCGCTCCGAGGTCGGTATAGGCAACCCCTATACCCACGAGAAGCGCGGCTGTAAAGTTCTTTGCCACGAACTTATACCACATATTACAGCTCTTCTGGACCGACTCGGGAACGAGGTTGAATATCTTGCACATGGCTACCGCTATTATCATAAGGGCATAGGAGTGGATCATAGGCACCACTTTGTTCAAAAGAAGCCCCAGGATGAAGAAAACGCAGGAAACCATTACTCCTACCCCCATCATCTCTATGTTCGGGGGTATCTCCTCTTCTTTCTCCACCTTGAAGTCCTTCATAAGATGTCCGTTGCCGGTCAGGGCAGGACGGGCCTTGCCCAGTTTGTCCAACAATCCGGCCGCCACGATGGACATAACGTTACCCAGGGCCAGGGCCGGAATAAGTATGGACAGTATATCCTTGGTATCCATCTTGGTTATGGTGCTGAATATCTGAGACATCGGCACCGCACCCGCTCCCATGCCGCCTCCCATTATGGGCATGGCTATGTGCATTATACCCTGCTGCCATCCGTAGCCTATCATGCCTGCCACCAGAGCGGCCAGACCGCAGGAAACCAGCACCGCCGCCAACAAAGGAGCGGCGTATCTAGCTCCTGCCTTTATGAGCAGATCCGAGCTTATACCGAGTATGCTTCCGCATATCAGTGCCGCTATGTAGAAGTTGAGAAAACCTCCGCCCTTCATGAAGTCGGTGATTATCTTGACGGTGGAATCGGGCATGACTCCGAAATATACCAGGGCTGCCGTTCCGAATATACAGACCAGAGGAGCCCCTCCGAGATATTCGTTGATCACGGGGGTTTTGTCCCCGATCTTGTCCATGATAGCGCCCATGGTCATCATGGCAGCCAGGGCTCCTATCATTCCCTTGGGCAGTTTTCCTATATATATCGCCAGGATCACGAGCCCCATACATACCGCGAAAAGAACGGGGGAAAGCCCCCAGATGGTGAAACTTTTTCTATCCGTCTGCACGGTCATATAGATCGTCTCCTCTGCTGTCGTTGTATTACGCTCTGGCTATCCCGGCCTTTCTAGCCGCCTCCGCCACCGCTTTGGCGACCGTCGGGACGACCCTCTCGTCCAAGGCCTCGGGAATTATCCTCTCGGAGGAAAGCTCATCGTCCGAAACCAGTCCGGCCAGTGCATAGGCCGCGGCCAACTTCATCGACTCGTCAATATCGCTGGCCCTCACGTCCAAAGCCCCTCTGAATATGCCGGGAAAACCGAGACAGTTGTTGATCTGGTTGGGGAAATCGCTGCGCCCTGTGGCGACGACTGCCGCTCCGGCTTTCATAGCCTCGTCGGGGTATATCTCCGGGGTCGGGTTGGCCATGGCGAATATTACGGCATTGGAAGCCATCGAACGGACCATGTCGGCCGTGACCAGTCCGGGACCGGATATTCCAAGGAAAACGTCCGCTCCCGCTATGACGTCCGCCAGGGTCCCCGATTCCTTGCCCCTGTTGGTCTCCTCGGCCATCTCCTTCTTGATCCAGTTCATGTTGGTCTCTCTTCCCTCGTAGATGGCTCCGGCTCTGTCGCACAATATGACGTTACCGGCCCCTACGCTCTGAAGGAGCTTGCATATGGCTATACCGGCGGCACCGGCACCGTTCATCACTATCTTGACGTCCTCTATAGACTTACCGACTAATTTGAGGGAGTTGAGCAAACCGGCCAGGACTATTACCGCCGTTCCGTGCTGGTCATCGTGAAAAACCGGTATATCCAGCCTTTCCTTGAGTTTTCTCTCGATCTCGAAGCATCGGGGGGCGGCTATGTCCTCCAGGTTGACGCCGCCGAATCCGCTGGCTATCATAGCTGTTGTCTCAACTATCACGTCCACGTCCTTGCTGCCGACGCAGATCGGGAAGGCATCGACCCCGGCGAAACGCTTGAAGAGAACCGCCTTGCCCTCCATCACGGGAAGTCCGGCGGCTGGACCTATGTCGCCCAACCCCAGGACGGCGCTTCCGTCCGTGACGACTGCCACCATGTTCCCCTTGGTCGTGTAGGTATACACGTCCTCGGGATTTTCCTTGATCTTGCGACAAGGCTCGGCGACACCGGGCGTGTATACCACCGCCAGATCGTGCATATCCTTCACAGGAATTCGACTCTCCACGCTGAGTTTACCCTTGGCCTCGGCGTGGGCCTTCAACGCCTCCATATAGATACCCGAATCGCTCACAGAGATCTCTCCTTTCAGATCTAAACCGGTCTGTCGACAGGTTCTTACCGTCATGACAGCTACACTGTACCGGGAGAAAGCCCGAACATCAACGTATTAGAACACGAAAAAGACTTTTGGTCATTTTGGTCACGAAGAGACAAAAAAGCAGGCGAACCTAAACAGGTCCGCCTGCTCCATGGATACCGCCACTCTATACTGATCGAACCTAAAGTCTGGAGATCTCGATGTCGTTATCTCTATCGTACGGTGAGTCAGACATGGCCTGAATACTGTTATCCATACCATTTCATGATATATACTCTTACTAAACGCCGGGATTCCTCGGTTAAGGAGTGATAGGTGTGAGAGTCTTTCTTTATTCTATTCTTTGCTCCGTCCTTTTTACCACGGTATTATGCCCTACTGCCGACTCCGAGGTTAGATCCGGCCAGTACGACGTCATAGTTGTCGGTGCGGGATCGGGAGGCACCGCCGCGGCGGTCCAGGCCGCCAGGTGCGGGGCTTCGGTCGCCCTGGTAGACGAGACCGGCTGGATCGGCGGACAGATCACCGCCGCGGCGGTCTCCACCATGGACGACGTGGGGCACAACAGATCGGGATTATACCTGGAGTTTATAAGAAGGATCAGAGAAAGCTACGGAGCGACTGGAACCGACGTCAACATATGCTACTGGGGAAACGACACGATAGCGACGGAACCCAAGGTAGCCGAGGAGATACTCCTCGATATACTGAGAGGATCGGCTCCAGGCAAGGTCGATCTCTTCCTCCACAGGACGCCGGAGGCGGTCCTGACGGAGGAAAATCGAGTCACAGGGATTATCCTGAAAGACGGCGATTCGGGAACGATAATGCTCAAGGGCAAGGTCACGATAGAGGCAACGGAATGCGGCGATCTGCTTCCCATGACCCCGGCTAGATACAGGGCGGGAAACTCCCTGTCCACCAACCTGGATATGGACGCGGAAATACAGGACATAACCTGGGTCGCAGTTATAAAGAGCGAGGACTCGATTCCGGAAGAACTGAGGGTAAAGAGACCGGACGGATACGACAGAGACGTGGGAAGGTTCAGGAAGGTGGTGACTACCGACGGGGCCACCTGGCCGGGACAGGCCCCCTTCGACTTCGCCAGCTACAAAGCCTACAGAGCCCTTCCGGACAGGGACAATCCCCACAGAATAGAGGGAGGGGAATCGGAGACCTGGCCCTACATAACCAGAACCTGCGTCAACTGGGCCAACGATGTTCCCGCCAACGGCCCCGATCACGTGGGACTGACCGTCCGCTATCTGGAGGACAAAGACTACAGACGGCTGGTAAACGGAGAGGCCATCGGCAGGACGTTGAGGTTCATACACTACGTCCAGACCGAACTGGGCCTGTCCAACTGGACGGTGGACCGGTCTCAAGGATACGGAAAAAGAGGAGACCGTATAAGGGACAGGGCCCTATATCTGGACGAGAGCAATGACGCCGTTCTGAACCACTTTCCACCCATTCCCTACGTCAGGGAGAGTCGAAGGATCGTCGGAATCGAGACAATGACGGCCAAGACCGTCGCCAGAGATAGACGGCTGGGCCGGGCGGTGGAGAACAGGACGAACTCGATCGCCCTAGGTGAATATCCTCTGGACATCCATGGATCCAGGGTCCCGGGAAGTCTGGAATCGGATCTAGGAGAGTCTATGGCCGACTATCCAGGCGAGTGGAGATCCGACGAGGGAGTCTTCCAGGTGCCCTACGGAGCCCTTATTCCGGAGACGATGGACGGCCTCTTAGCCGCGGAGAAGAACATATCTGTGTCCAGACTGGTCAACGGGGCGACGAGGTTGCAACCCATAACGATATTGACGGGGCAGGCGGCGGGAGCCATAGCCGCCCTCAGCGCCCTCTCCGACCGAGATCCAAGGGACCTGCCGGTCATATCGGTCCAAGACGTCCTTTTGAGGGGCAAGAGCGCCCTGTCGCTGTATTCCTTTTTCGACGTCCAGCCGGACCATCCCCATTGGAGGGGTGTCCAGGGAGCGACCCTATACGGATACTTCGATCCAATGACGCCGGTGATCTTCGGGACGTCCCTGCCTGTGGAGGAAAGACAAATGTCCTACATGATATCCAGGGCCTTCTACGTAAGGGACCTTGAGGGAGGCGATTTTTTCGTTTCCAGATCGGATTTCGTGAAAAGACTGAAAAAGACGGCCCCCCGATGGGAACCGTCCTCTATGGAATGGGATGGACCGCCGGAAGAGCTGATATCCCGAGGAGAGGCCGTCACAGCCGTCTGGGACGCCATGGTTCAGTCGGTACCCCTCAGATAGGAGTCCATGGCCTCGACAACCTTCTTGGAGAAACGCACCGCCTCCACGACGGTCTTCGCTCCGGTCACTACGTCGCCGGAAGCAAAGACCCCCTCCCGGGAGGTATGACCGGAATCGTCGGCGACGAGAAAATCCTCTCTGGTCTCTATGCCGTCTCTGCTGGATCCTATAAGAGACCGAGGTCCCTGGCTGACCGCCACTATCACCGATTCGCAGGGGAAAAAGTCCTCCTCGCCGTCTCTAACGAAACGAACTCCCTTGGATGTTATCGCGACGGGCGTGCTCTCCAGCATAAAATCGACCCCGTCGATCTGAGCGTATTCCACCTCGATCTTGCGGGCTGGCATCTCCTTCCAGCCTTTTCGGTACATCACAGTGACATGAGAGACTCCCTTGCGGACGGCGGTCCTTGCGACATCCATGGCGGTGTTGCCGGCCCCTATCACGCACAGGGTTCGACCCAAACGATAGACATCCGGGTTCTTCAGATAATCTATGGCGAAATGACAGTTACCCAAGGATTCCCCCGGTATTCCCAGTCCCTTGGGCCTCCACACGCCGGTCCCTACGAACACGGCGGAGAAACCGTCCCTAAACAGATCGTCCAGACTCAGGGTCGCACCGATGGTGGTATTGGGCCTTATAATGACTCCGAGCTTCCTTAGGTTGGCCTCCAGACCGTCGATCAGGTCCTTGGGAAGGCGGAACTCGGGAATTCCGTAACGCATCACTCCCCCGATCTGGTCCTTTCCCTCGTAGATGGTTATGGAATACCCCCTCAAAGCCAGAAGAAAGGCTATGGTTATCCCGGCGGGACCGGAACCGACTATGGCGACGGACTTGCCCTTCTTAGGCAGGGGCTCCAGGTCCATGACGTTCATGTAGAACGACGATATGTAGTGTTCTATGTCGCTTATCCTTATGGGGGCCCCTTTGCGACCGAGAACACAGTGCCCCTCGCACTGACGCTCCTGAGGACACACTATGGAACACACCACCGAGAGGGGGTTGTTCTGGAACAGGGTCCTTCCGGCGGATACTATCTGGCCGTCCACCAACATCCTTATCATGTCCGGTATGGCGGTGTTCACCGGGCAGCCCTTGACGCAGGCCCCACACCTTATACAGCGGCGCGCTTCCTCAAGTATGTGCATCTCCATGGCCTTCTCTCCTTATTTATACAATATACACCAAAAGGATTCCAGCATCATACCCCAGGTCTGCCGAGTTGCCAATCTTACTTTAACATAAAGATAGCTATCACATACACAAAGATCCGGCCGTCACTGGATCCACCTTTTTCTGATGAACCTGAGGCTCACCATAAAGAGCAAGGAGGCGAAGCCGACCAGTGCCAGCCAATCCACCGGAACAGGTATGAGCCCTTGATCCTCCAGTATCCACCTCATCAGGTCGACCCCGTAGGTAAGGGGCAACATGTAGGAGAGGGGACGGAGAAATATGGGCAGACTGGAGACGGGAAAGAAAAGCCCGCAGAGAAACAGCATGGGAAAGCGGAAGAAGTTGGAGAGGGTCTGGGCCTCGAATACCTCCTTAACTGACACGGCAATGAAAAGCCCCATGAAGGTACAGACGACGGAAAGCACCGCACCGGCCGCCAGGATGGAGGGTACAGACGTCCCGGAGAGATCGTAGAAAAACGATGCCATCCAGAAGGGTATCATGCAGTTCAACACTCCGAATACTATGGCTCCGGAGGTCTTGGCCGCCATCAGCATCTCCAGAGGCAGAGGGGCCAGAAGAAGTCGATCGAAGGACCGTCCCTTCCTCTCGAAGGTCACGGTTACCGCCAACATGGATGTCGTACCGAACAGGACGGACAGGGACATTATTCCCGGAAGGAGGGCCCTCACGTCCTCCATTGAACCTCCCGACCGGATCAGGAACATGGCGGTCCAGGCAAGGGGAAAGAGGATCCCCCAGCTGATGTTCGGGGGCTTGAGGTAATAGGCCCTGACGTCTTTGACGAGAATATTCCAGTAGGCTATCCACCATGAGGGTCTTATACCGGCTCTCATCATCGTTCTTCCTCCATCTCCGCTACCTGCAAGAAGACATCCTCCAGGGTAGACGCGATCCTCCGGGCCTCCAAAACCTCGAAGCCTCCGTCCTCCAGAGTTCTGACCATAGCTCCCACCGACAAGTAAGTCTCGGATCTGGCTGTAACAGCACCCCGTCCGGACGGCTCGAAGGAAACGGCAGGGAACGCCGATCGGAGGATGGATTCGGCCAAGGCGTCCCCTTCCCCGTCGAATCGTAAAAGTATGGCCTCTCCCCTTCGATCTTTTTTGAGCAATCCCTCCATGGTGTCGGTGAGGACGATTCTACCGGAACGAATGAAAGCTACTCTATCGCAGAGTCTCTCTGCCTCCTCCAGATAGTGGGTCGTCAGAAACACGGTGGTTCCGTTCTCGTTCAAACTCCTTATCATCGAACGAATGGTCCTGGCGCTGACGACGTCTATGCCGGTGGTCGGCTCGTCCAGAAAGAGCACCGAAGGTTTGTGGATCACCCCAGCGGCTATGGTCAACCTGCGTCCCATTCCCTTCGAGTACCCTCCGAAACGTCTTTTCGCCGCATCTGCAAGGCCGACTGTATCGAGAAGCTCTTTAGCCCTGGCGATCCTCTCTTTTTTTCTCATTCCGTAGAGGGCTCCGCAAAAACAGAGGTTCTCAATGCCGGTGAGTTCCGGATAAAGGGAGCTTTCGTCCGGGACCACCCCTATTAGGTGCTGGACCGGTTTTCTGTCCGACGTACAGTCCAAACCGCCTAGCTCTATGCTGCCTCCATCCGGACGGGCCAGGCCGGTAAGCATGTTTATGGTCGTGGTCTTTCCCGCTCCGTTCGGACCCAGAAAGCCGAAGATATCCCCCTTCTCCACCTCGAAGGAAACCCCCTTCACAGCTTCCACCGATCCGAAGGACTTCGAAAGCCCTTTTACCTTTATTTCCGGATTTATCAAGAACAATTCCCTCCTTTAGCGTCCAAAAGCCTGTAAAGGTTGACCGGACGACCTACGTCCCTATGAAGAGGCTCCACCGCAGCCCTGTTTATGGACACGAGATACTCGAGGTATCTCCTCGCTGTTACCCTGGAAACGCCGGCCCTAACTGCGACCTCGTCGGCTGAGAGGGCCCCTTCCTCTTCCATGAGTATCGACCTTACCCGATCCAGCTGAACCGACCCCAATCCCTTGGGAAGACATCTGTCTCTCTTCTCTCGAGCTCCTCTTCGCATTATCCTGTCTATAGCTCCCTGGTCCAGGTCTCCCTTTTGTGCCCAATATAAAAGGTAACCCTCCATAGCCTCTTTGAACCTCTCGTAGGTAAAGGGTTTCACTATATAGTCGAAGGCTCCGAAACGCATCACATCCCTGACGGTATCGGTCTCGTGAGCGGCGGAGACCACTATGACGTCGACGTTTCGACGTCTTCGACGGATTTCGTGCAGTGTCTCCAGACCGTCCAGCTCGGGCATGTAGATATCCAGGATGACCAGGTCTACGCTTCTTTGTTCCAGAACCTTCAGGCCGTCCATCCCGTTCGCCCCGAGTCCTACGAGCTCGAAACCTGGTATGGATAGGACGAAACGTTTGTGAATATCCATTACCATCGGGTCGTCCTCGACTATGAGAACCCTTATATCGCTCACGATCTACTCCCTCCGTTCGGCAGGTTCACCAGGAACTCGGTGGAGACCCCTTCCCTGGACTCCAGGTTGATCTCCCCTCCGTAGGCTTCCACCAGGGACTTGACGTTGAAAAGTCCGTATCCGCCGTGCCCCTCGCCCTTGGTGGAGAAGCCCCTCTCGAATATATCCTCTTCCAGGTTTTCCGGGATGCCGGGCCCGGTGTCCTTTACCGATATTATTATCCGCCCCGACTCGTCGAACAAAGACAGGTAGATTCTCCGTCTCTCCCTCGGTACGTCCATAAGGGCGTTCATACCGTTCTCCAGCAGGTTCCCCAATATCGCCACGAGAGCGTTGGAATCGACCCTTCCGGGAGGTCCCAGATAGCTGTCTTCGTCTATTCGAAACTCGATCCCCAACTCCCGACAACGGCCCATCTTCCCCAGTATCAGGCCACCTACCGACGGGTTTTTTATCCTTCTCGCGATGAAGGACATCACCGATTGGGTAGACTGGACGGTCTCTGATATGAAGGCGACGGCTCGGTCGTGTTCCCCGAGCTGAACCAGCCCGCTTATGGTCTGAAGCTTATTCAGAAACTCGTGGTTTCTCACCCTCAAGGCATCGACGTAACGTCTGACACCGGTCAGCTCCTCCGCCATCGAAGTGACCTCGGACATATCCCTGAAACTGGCCACGGCTCCAACCGTTCTTTCCTGACATACTATGGGCACCCTGTTGGTGAGTATCCTGGCGTTCTCCGACACCTGCTCCCTGTCGTATTCGGGAACGCCGGAACTCAACACCTGAGGAAGACGGCTGTTCGGGACGACTACGTCCACCTGACGACCTATCACGCCCGAGTCGGGGAGTCCCAAGAGCCGCCGGGCCTCGCCGTTTACGAGGGTTACCTTGCCGGTCTCGTCCACGGCCAAGATCCCCTCTTTTATCGATTCCAGCATGGCCTCTCTTTCCCAGAGGAGCCTGTCTATCTCCTCCGGCTCGAAGCCTCTCATAGATAGTTTGACCCCGTCGGCGAGCACAGTGGCTCCCACTATGCCGACCACCAACCCCAGAGCCAAGGCCATGAGAACGTTGGTCGTCAACCTCCAGGTCTCTGCGTTTACCCTGTCGATAAGTATGCCGACAAGTACCGCTCCCACCAGCTCGCCCTTCCTGTAAATTGGAGCGAAAGCCCTCAGGGAGGGGCCTAGCGTTCCGACCGCCCGCGAGACGTAGGCTTCTCCAAGAAGCGCTCTTCCTTCGTCTCCTCCCACCACTCTCTTGCCTATCCTCTCAGGGACCTTGTGGGAATATCGAATCCCGTCCGTGTCTATCACCACGACGAACTCGGTCCCGGTCTTCTTTCTTACGCCGTCCGCTATGGGTTGAATTACCTCCGCCCCGTCGGGTCGACCGACGTTATCGATTATCCCAGGAATGTAAGCCACGGACAAAGCGATGTCCATAGCGTCCTCCGCCATGCTCCTCTCGAACATGGGAATGACCGTTCCCCTTATGACCAGACCTGTCACCAGAGAGCTCATCAGAAAGAAACAAAAGACGAGCCCTATCACCTTGCCTTTGAGAGACAGACGAAAGAAATTACCCATCAGCCCGCCGAACTAACCGAAACCCCCTGGGGAACCTTCATCTCAGGATCGTCGGTTATCACGTGCCCGAAGCTCTCGGCCGGTGCTATCAAGGAAGGCGCGGCCGCACCTATCTTGCTGGAATCGACCATCAGGTAGAGCTGCTTCGTGTTGCTCACCACTACCTGTTTAACACCCGCGGTGAAAGGGGATAGATCGAACACCCCCGAATCGCATCGATAGGACGCGCAGGAGAGAAAGGCCTTGGAGAAAAACGACGACCGGAGCGAAGACTCCGCCTTGGGACCTACCATGGAGTTGAAACCGGGGAGAAGACTGCCTCCTACGCACTCCACGTTGAACCCCGTCGCTCCCGCCAATATCTCCAGCGCCTTGAGGCCGTTGGTGACTATATGCAACCTGGTGAATCGAGTCACCAGCAGTTCAGCCAGAAAATAACAGGTCGTACCAGCCCCTAGAAAGACGACGTCGTTGTCGTTTATGTATTCCATGGCCTTGATAGCCAGAGATCTCTTCACGTCCACGTTTACGTGAAGTCGTCTGGCGAAAGACTGTTCCGCCCCGCTGGGGCTCGACTGAAGTCTCACGAAACCGTATCCTGACGAGATCTTCCCCAGCGAAATCAGGTCCTTTATATCCCTTCTTATGGTGACCAGAGATACCGACAAATCCTCCGCAAGATCGGCCGGTTTAGCGCTGCCCTTTCTGTGAAGGACCTCAAGTATAGCTTTCCGTCTATCCTCTTTTGCGCCCAAGAGACCGACTCTCCCTTCATATATCGTGCCTTCTTCGTCCCTTTATCTTGATCATTATAACGCCGAGATGACATCGTCTCTCCATCGAGATGATTACTTCTTGAAACATCGAACTTTCACTCGCTGAAGCAGTTGACTTTTGATTTTTCAGACGATACTATGTATCCAGTAACGAATTCACTATATGGACACGTTCCAAAAGGAGGAATCGTCATCTTGAAAAGAGCAGCTTTAGCTATCCTGACGGCATTTATCGTGATCCAAGCGGCGGCCTGTTACGCAACGGGACCAAGAGACATAGTGATAGGGCTGGCGGGAGACGCCTACTCGTTGGATCCCTACCCTCTCAACGAGACGATCACCAACGCGCTGAACTACCACATATTCGACAGACTGGTGGAGCCGGACAAGAACCTACAGCCCCTCCCGGGACTTGCCGAGAGCTGGGAGATCTCCGACGATTCCAGAACCTGGATCTTCCACTTACGGAAGGACGTCAAATTCCACAACGGCAACGATTTCACCGCCGACGACGTGATTTTTTCCTTCGACCGCTCCAAGAGAAGCGGGAAGTCGGCTTTCACCTACTGCCTCTCCACCGTCGAGAGCTACGAAAAACTGGACGACCATACCTTGAAGGTAGTATGTAAAGAACCTAACGCCCTTCTATTGGCCCACCTCAAGGATCTGGCCATAATGGACAAGGAAACCTGCAGGGGCAAGGAAGACGACTGGATCGCCCTTCATCCCAACGGAACCGGTAGGTACATACTGGAGGAACACCTTAGGGGAGACAGGCTAGTTCTCGTCAGAAACGAGAACTACTGGGGAGAAAAGCCCGCACCGGAGAAAGTCACCTTCAAGCCCATCACCAACGAAGGCACCAGGACCGCCAATATGTTGTCCGGAGCGGCCGATCTGGTGGTGGACATCCCCGTAAGGGACGTGAAGATACTGGAGAGAAATAAGAGGATATCGGTCCTGTCCGAACCCAGCCTAAGGGTGATATATCTCAACCTGGCGGGATGGACCGACAAACCGTCGGTGGACGCTAAGATGCCCCTAAAATCTCCTGATGGATCGAATCCCTTTAAGGATATAAAGGTTCGGGAAGCTATTTACAGAGCCATAGACGAGGACGAGATAGTAGACAAGGTGATGAACGGCTTTGCCGAACCTGCGGCGACCTATATACCCGAGGGCTTCAACGGCTACAACGGCGACATAAGAAGACTGTCCTATGACCCCAAGATGGCGGAAAAACTTCTTGACGAGGCTGGATATCCCAGACAGAAAGACGGCTATCGTTTCGAGGTAACTCTAGATGCCTCCAACGACCGCTACATCAACGACGGAGCCATTGCCGGAGCAATAGCCGGATATCTAGAGAAGGTGGGAATAAAGGTAAATCTTAACCTTATGTCCAGGACGGTGTTCTTCTCCTACATAAGCTCGTCCAACAAAACCGGCGACAACACCCATCTCTGCATGACCGGATGGGCCGACTCCGGTGGAGAAAGCGCTCTGATGGCCCTGGATCTGTTATACAGCATAAAGCAGGACGGCCCAGTCAAGGAAGGATACGGAGGCGTCAACAGGGGGTATTATCTCAACCCCGAGGCGGACAGACTTATAGATCTGGCGATGTCGACATTCGATCCAGAAGAAAGAGCAAAAATCATGAGAGATGTGTGGGCCATTGCAGCCAACGACGTATCTTATGTTCCTCTGCATTTCCAGAAGGATATTTACGCTTGCAACGATCGCATAACTTATCATCCAAGAAAGGATAAATATGTCTACGCCTGGGACGTAGAGTTCAGAGACTGAGATAACGATCCTAAATAAACTCGACCGCCACGGCGGAATCCTCCCTTTCAGGAGGATCCGCCGTGGTCTCTATCGCAACCACGGAGGTTGACAGTGTTCAGATTCGTAGTCAAGAGAATAGGACAGCTTTTTCTGGTGCTGTTCGCAGTCTCTATCATAGTATTCGTCTTCACCAGCGTTATGGGAAAGGTACTGTCCAGTATGTTTCGCACATTAATATTTGACTCAGCAGGCCCATATAGGGCTATGTTCGGTTTTTAAGGCTTTCTGTGTCAGCTTACGATGGCATTATTTTCTTGCTCCAGTATCTGTTCTCTGAGATGCTCCATGTTCATGTAGGCTCTCTTACCCCACTGGGTGGAAGCTACATGCCTGACTCTGGCGGATACCAGCATCAGGGCCGATTCCCCGTCGGGGAAGTTGCCCACGACCTTTGTCCTTCGACGAATCTCTCGGTTCAGTCGTTCCAGAGAATTGTTGGTTCTGAGCCGCTTCCAGTGTTCCGAGGGAAAATGGAAGTAGCTCAGGGTCTCCTCGTAGCCTTCCTGGACGATCTTGGCGGCTTTCTGAAGTTTCATGGCCTTCAGCTTTTCGACCACGGCTTCAGCTTTTTCTCTGGCTGCTTTCAGGTCTTCCTGGTTGTGTATCGCCTTCAGCATCAGGCTTACTTCTCGTGCCTTCCCCTTCGGGACGGCACTGTAGACGTTGCGGTAGAAATGAACTATGCAACGTTGCCACAGAGCTTCAGGGAAGAAATGGGGTAGGGTTTCCAAGAGCCCCATGCTTTTATCGGAGGTGACGAGACGGACCCCTTTCAGGCCTCTTTCTTTAAGATGCCTCAGGAAGGAGGACCAGCTTTCCTTGTCCTCTCGGCTGCCTTCGCATACGCCCAGAACCTCTCTATAGCCCATCTGGTTGACCCCTATGGCTATAAGTATCGAGACGTTATGGACCTCGCCTCCCCAGCTCTTTTTGAGCCAGATACCGTCAAGAAACACGTAGGGATGCTCACCCCTGATAGGACGGTTTCTCCACTCGTCGATTCTGCCGTAGATCTTCTTGTTTAGATCGCTTACGGTAGATGGGCTTATCCGGGTTCCCCAGAGGGCCTCGGTGATGTCCTCGACCCTGCGGACCGAGACTCCGGCCAGGTACATCTCCACCAGGGCCTCTTCCACCGAGCTTTCACGGCGACGGTAACGTTCGATGATCGCAGTCTCGAAGGGGAGTTTACGGAGCTTCGGAACCTTCAGCTGCACCTCACCGGCTTTGGTCTGAAGCTTCCTGCTGTAATAGCCGGCACGGGTGTCCAGACGGTCCGGGGTACGTTCGTAACGACCGGCCTGGCAGATTGCGTCCGCCTCGGCATCCAGCAACGAGTTCAGGGTATCCTCTACGGTTCCCTTCACTATCCGATCCAGATGGGAACGGATCTCCTGTTCGTCGATCCTTATGATCTTGGAATCACCCTTTGTCTTCCCGGTGTTATCTGTGGTATCGTACATTTGCGGTAGCCCTCCCTCGGGACAATATGTTTTTGGCTTTGTCACCTAAAACATAACCCTTGTGGGGGCTACTGCCAAGTTTTACCTCAAGTAAATGTGCGAAAGATATTGTACGTTATCATGGGAAATCCGGTATATCTGATGGTCCGGGAAAACGCCACCGAGGCGGAGATCCAGGCGGTCACCCAATATCTGGGATTGGACAAACCATTGCCGGTCCAGTACTGGATCTTCGTGAAGAACGCCTTGTCGGGAGACTTCGGCAAATCTTATATGTACCACCTTCCGGCTTTAGGACTCATAATCGAGAGATTCCCGGCAACACTGGAAATAGTCTCTGTAGCCCTGTTGCTCTCCGCTTTCATAGGCATTCCCCTGGGGGTAATATCCGGAGCTTACCCCAAAAACCCCTTCAGCAAGGGGGTCATGGCCTTCTCCATAGCGGGGATATCCATGCCCTCCTTTTGGATAGGCATGGTTCTGATATTCCTTTTCGGCATTTTTCTTGGAGTGCTTCCCGTCTCCGGCAGAGGGGAGACCGCCGAGTTTCTGGGCATATCGACGAGCTTGGCCACGTGGGACGGATGGATGCATATACTGCTACCATCGGTGACCCTGGCCCTGGGCAACATAGCCACGATAATAAGGCTGACCCGTTCGGGGATGCAGGAAAACATGAGACAGGACTACGTAAAGTTCGCCAGGGCAAAGGGAGTACCCCGAAGAAAGGTGCTGTTCGGGCACGCTCTGAAGAATACCCTTATCCCGGTGGTGACCATCTTCGGTCTACAGATGGGGAGTCTCATAGCCTTCACGACCATAACCGAGACCATCTTCGCCTGGCCCGGCATGGGCAAACTGCTGATAGACGCCATTAACAGCGCCGATCGTCCGATAATAGCGGCATATATACTCTTCGTGGCGGTCATGTTCGTCTTCATCAACTTCGTGGTGGACATCATGTACGTGTTCATAGATCCCAGGATAGATCTACAGTGAGGAGGACCAAATGGCTGAATCGACGAAAAAGGGGTTCCTGACGGATCTGAGAAAGACCGAATTCTTCCACAACTACATCCGATCCACTTCCGGTATGGTCGGGTCCATCCTGGTTATCTCGGTCCTCCTCATAGCCGTATTGGGGCCTATATGGACGGTTCAAAATCCCTACGACATAGCGACATTGGAGCTCAAGAACGCCTATAAACCGCCTATGTGGCTAGAAGGCGGATCCCCCGACTTCCCTCTCGGAACGGACCAACAGGGGCGAGATATGCTGAGCACTATCGTCTACGGAAGCAGGGTCTCCCTCTTCATCGGGCTTGCGGGAACCGCTCTGGCCAGCGTCATAGGGATATTCCTGGGGTTGGTAGCAGGCTACTTCGGAGGCAAGGTGGACAACGTGATAATGAGGATAGCGGACATACAGCTTTCATTTCCGACAATGCTGATAGCCCTGTTCCTCATGTCCGTCCTGGGGAGGGGTGTGGTAAACATACTGATATCCCTGACTCTGGTGGGCTGGGTCAGATACGCCAGAACCGTCCGAGGCGAGACCCTTTCGGTCAAGAAAAACGAGTACGTCGAGGCGGCCAAGGTCATAGGGCTTCCTCACCGCAGGATACTTTTCCGACACATAATGCCCAACGTTTTCGCATCCATCATAGTCCTCTCAACAATACAGGTCGGATCATTCATACTTACCGAAGCCAGCCTGAGCTTTCTCGGCCTGGGAGTACCTCTTACCCGGCCGTCCCTGGGGATGCTGTGCAACAACGGATTCTCGGTGCTCTACAGCGGCCTTTGGTGGGTCTCGATCCTCCCGGGGCTCTACATCATGGTCATAGTGTTCGGCACCAACCTCCTCGGTGATTTTCTGAGAGACGAGCTGAACCCAAAGTTAAAGTGACGGGAGGAGAAATCGATATGGCTGGAAGGCTCCTGAAAGTGAAGGACCTTAGAACCTACTTCCACACGTTCAAGGGGACCGTCAGAGCAGTGGACGGAGTGTCCTTCTCCGTGGATCATGGAGAGATCCTTGCCATAGTGGGAGAATCCGGAGGGGGCAAATCCATCACGGGGTTCTCTGTCATAAGGCTGATAGACGAGCCGGGACGGATAGAATCGGGCTCAATCGAATTCGACGGCACCGATCTCATGAAGCTCTCCGAGAGAGAGATGAACCGCGTGAGGGGAAGGGATATCTCCATGATCTTCCAGGACCCCATGACCTCTTTGAATCCGGTATACACCATAGGCAGACAGCTGGACGAAACTCTGATGCTTCACACCGACATGGACGGCAAGACAAGAAAGAAGGCATCAATGGAACTTCTGAGATCCGTAGGTATATCCAACCCGGAGAAAAGACTCAGCGCCTACCCGCATCAGTTCAGCGGAGGAATGAGACAGAGGGTGGTCATAGCCATAGCCTTAGCGGCGGATCCCAAACTCGTGATAGCCGACGAGCCGACCACCGCTCTGGACGTGACGATACAGGCCCAGATCCTCAGGCTGATGTCCGACATGGTCAAAAATAGGGGAAGATCCCTCATACTGATAACTCACGATCTAGCGGTGGTATCCGAGATGGCCGACCGGGTCAACGTGATGTACTGCGGGAAGATCGTGGAGACCGGGACCACAAGGACTGTCATAGACAAAAGCACCCATCCCTACACCAGGGGACTGATAGGATCCATACCGGACCTGGACAGAGACAAAAAGAGACTGGACACCATAAGGGGGATCGTTCCCAATATGTTTGAACTACCCGAAGGCTGTCGTTTCGCCCCCAGATGTCCCTTTGCCCGAGCCATATGCAACGAAAAGGAACCGCCTCTGATCGAGGTAGCAAAGGAACACCTGGCGGCCTGCCATTTTCCACTCGGAAAGGAGAGCCGATAGATGGGACCCCTTCTGGACGTACGGGATCTGGTTCAGAGTTTCGACCTGAATCCCGATTTTCTTAGCAAAATAACCTTCGACAAGGGACGGCCTACGATAAAGGAGAGGATCGTCAAGGCAGTGAACGGGATAAACTTTTCCGTGGAAAAAGGGAAGGTCTTCAGCATAGTGGGAGAGTCGGGTTGCGGGAAATCCACCGCGGCAAGGACGGTAATAAAGCTGATAGAGCCGAAATCGGGAAGTATAACTTACGACGGCAGGGACATCACCGGGCTTTCCAGAGAGGAGATGCTTCCTCTCAGAAAGAGGATGCAGATGATATTCCAGGATCCCTATGCATCCCTAAACCCTAGACAAAGGGTCTTGGACATATTGACCGAGCCGATGCTGTTTCATCGAACCTCATCCTCCCTCACAGAGGCGAGGGAAAAGGCCATGAGGTTGCTAAAACGGGTCGGAATCAGGGCGGAACAGGGATCCAGATACCCCCATCAGTTCAGCGGAGGTCAGAGACAGAGGATAGGCATAGCCAGGGCTCTGGCGGTGGAACCGGAGCTGATAATAGCGGACGAACCGGTATCGGCGCTGGACGTCTCCATACAAGCCCAGATACTGAACCTATTAATGGACCTGAAGGACGAGCTATCTCTCTCCTATCTCTTCATAGCCCACGACCTCTCGGTGGTCAAACACATAAGCGACGAGATAGCCGTCATGTACCTGGGGCACATCGTGGAAAAGGGAGACAAACAACAGATATTCTCGAACCCGTCGCATCCATACACCAGAGCGCTGTTCTCAGCCATCCCCAGGATCTCCGGAAAAAACTCCGACACAGAGGACCTTCCTAAGGGAGAGATTCCAAGTGCGATAGAGCTTCCATCCGGATGTCCGTTTCACGGAAGATGCAAAGAGGCCATGCCTCTTTGCTCTCGACTGAGACCTGAGTCACAAGAGATTGAACCGGGACATATCGTCTCATGCCACCTGATTAAATCGAAGAACTGAAGACTCGGAAGCACAAAAAAAGCGGCGGTCCCTAAGGACCGTCGCTTTTTGAGACTAGATTAGAAAAGGTTTAAACAGGCGAAACGTTCGAAGCCTGGGGACCCTTCTGTCCGTTCTCGATGGTGAAGGTCACAGCCTGACCCTCATCAAGGGTCTTAAAGCCGTCGATGTTGATGGCGCTAAAATGGACGAAGTAATCCTTTCCGTCCTCACCAGTAATAAACCCATAGCCCTTTGTGCCGTTAAACCATTTCACTGTTCCCTGAGTCAAGGTGTTGCCTCCTAAAGTGTTTTTTGCCGCTACCATTTCTGCGACAAACAAAGTCTACTTCAATCCCATCCACTTGTCAACAACCTTTATAAGATTTTACAAAAATATTTTTATTTAATCAAAAGTTATTTTAAGTCTTCAAAGAGCCCTTCCAGGAAAAAAAGATGAGACACCCCGAACTCACGGTATATGTGATATCGTTTCCTAAACAAGATCTGGGAGGAGAGACATGAGACTTATACTTTACAACGTGAGATACGGCACCGGGACGGGACTCTCCTACCATGTGCCGGCGCCTTTTTCCGGGAACTTCCGAAGATCGACAGGACGGTTCAAACGAATAACCGATTATCTTATGAACCTCTCTCCAGATATAATCGGACTGGTAGAGGTTGACGGAGGTTCATACCGCCACGGGGGAAACTGCCAGGCTGAGACGGCAGCTTCATCAATGGGAGGCCATCATCGTTTCGCGGTTAAATACAGCGAGAGGATCTCTCGGTTACCGGTTTTAAGATCCCAGGGAAATGCGATAGTATCGAGACTGCCCCCGATCAAAACCGACTGCCATGATCTGGGCAGAGGGATGAAGAGGAACGCCCTTGAGGTCGCCTACGGCGACTTCTCCCTGATTCTAGTGCATCTTTCTCTGGGCAGCAGAAGCCGTCGTCACCAGATCCGGGCACTGAGGGACCTATGCTCAGCCAGAGAAAGACCTCTCATACTAGCCGGGGACTATAATACCCTATCCGGACCGGAGGAACTGGCTCCTCTCAGAGAGACGGGGATGGCCAGCGTAAACGAACTCGGGCTTCCCACCTATCCGTGCAGGAGACCCAGAAAGGAACTGGACTTCGTGCTGATCTCCGAAGAGATATCAACCAAGGGTTTTTTCATCCCTGACGTACGTTTTTCCGACCACCTTCCACTCATATGTGACCTCGAAATTTCCCATTGAAAAGGAGTTGAGCCATTGCCATGCCTCTCAGCGCCATACTGACCGATCACCATCTCTGGCTGTTGATATTGGGGATACATAACGTATCCTCCTGGCTGATAAGAGTTACCATGTTGGCTATAGTTCCCATGAGGCACACCCCGGGAGCCGCCATGGCCTGGCTGGTGGTCATTTTTTTCTGGCCCTGGCCATGCCTGCTGCTGTACCTGGCCATGGGATCCAACCTACTGCCTCAGAGAAGACTGAAGAGACATCAGCGACTCCTCAGAGAGCTGTCTACCGTGAGGATAAGGTGTCACCAGACACTGTGCGCTCTCTCGCCGGAGCTTCCGAGATCGCTACACAGAATATCCTCTCTGGCCGAGACTCTGGGACACATGGCGATAGTAGGGGGAAACGATGGGAAGCTTATATCCAAGGCGTCCGATCTTTCCTCGCTACTGGTGAGAGACATAGACGAATCTAAGGAGACCGTGGATCTGCTCTACTATATACTCTCCGACGACAACATAGGAGGCCCGGTGATAGAAGCCCTGACCAGAGCCTCCAAGAGAGGGGTTCAGTGTCGTCTTATGATAGACAGCGTCGGATCGGGCTCTCTTATAAAAGAAGGAAGGGTCCACTGGCTAAGGGCCCAGGGAGTTTCGGTAGCGGAGGCCCTTCCAGCAAGTCTTTTCAGGAGACATGCGGCCCGATTCGACCTGAGAAATCACAGAAAGATAGCCATAGTAGACGGATCTGTGGCCTACACAGGCTCTCACAACATGATAGATCCCAGATACGGACACAGGGACCTAGTATGGCGCGACATGTCCATCAGACTCAAGGGACCGGTGGTGAGGCAACTCCAGGCGGTTTTTCTGGAGGATTGGTTCGTCGAGACCGGAGAGGAACCGGACCTCAAACAACTCACCGCCCCGGTGGACCAGTGGGGGGACATATCGGTACAGACCGTTCCCAGCGGTCCGAACTACAGAACGGAGAACTATCAGAGACTGATAGTCAGCGCCATGCACGACGCTACCAGGCGGGTGATAATAACCACCCCCTACCTCATTCCCGACGAGAGCCTTCTCCAGGCCATGGAGGTAGCGGCCCTCAGAGGCGTAAGAGTTCAACTGATAGTCCCATCCCGAAGCGACCAATTTCTGGTGGGACACGCAGCCAGGTCCTACTACCAAGAGCTGATGGACATGGGGATAGAGATTCATCAGTTTTCCGACGGGCTGCTACACGCCAAGACCATGACGGTAGATGGTGAGCTGGCTTTCTTCGGCTCCAGTAACTTCGACATAAGGTCCTTCGCCTTGAACTTCGAGATAAATCTAATCTTCTACGGCAAGGAAGAGGCTACTGCCATTGTGGAGGCACAGGAACGTTTTCTAGCGAAATCGATAAGGCTCACGTCGTCCAGATGGAAGGACAGGCCATTGGGGGTGAGAACACTGGAAAGCGCGACCAGGCTTTTCAGTCCTCTGCTATGAGATGTATCGCCGCGATATCGACCTTGATCCTCCTGGCCGGGATAGCCTCCGCCCAGGAAGAGATCATATTCGAAAACCTGTCCCTGGAGGAAGGGCTCTCCCAGACCACTGTCAGGACTATCCTCATGGACAAGACCGGCTACATGTGGTTCGGAACGGACGGAGGGCTGAACCGATACGACGGATACGAATTCAAAACCTACCGTAAAAGATGGGGCCGAGACGATGGACTCTCGGACAATGTCGTGACCTCGCTGGCGGAAGACAGAAAGGGCTACCTATGGATAGGCACCTCCGGAGGGCTTGATCGACTGAACATGGCTACTGGAGTGATAGAACACTACAGAAACGACCCTGCCGACGAGAACAGTCTGAGGGCTCACGAGATAACAGCCCTCTGCGTGGACCGTTCGGGAACCCTATGGATAGGGACGACGGAAGGTCTGGAGAAGGCCATCGGCATGGGCGGTAAATTCGAACATCAGAGAGGTTTGCCCGGAGCCCCCGAAGAAGGGGTCAATGTCTTAAAAGCCGATCGTTCCGGAGGAATCTGGATAGGGACCGACAGGGCCCTGTACAGAAAGGACGACGACGGCTACTCCCGCTACGGGATGAACGGTTTAGGTCACGACTCGAACAGGGCCGTAACGGCCATAGAGGAGGACCACCGTTACCGGATCTGGGTGGGAACGAGATCCGGTAAGCTCTATGGTCTGGACAGACAGTCGGAAAAATTCGCCCCGGTATCTCTACCCACGGATAAAACCGGGCTCTCCAGATCGATAACGTCCATATACGAGGACATAGCGGGAGAACTATGGATAGGGACCGACGGAAACGGGGTTATCCGCTTCGACCCAAACTCCGGGAGCACCTCGATCTACCGCAGGGACAACACATCTCCCCACGGTCTCAGAGGAAACATAGTCCTCTCGATCTTTGGAGACACGGGATCGTCGATATACTTCGGAGATCTTACAGGCATCATCTGGATGGGGACCTTTTCCGACGGAGTGGAAAAGGTCCACCTGAAGAAACCCTTCCAAAGGTACGACAGCAAGTCCTACAACGTCAAGGGTCTTGTAGGACAGGACGTCAGGGCACTGTGGAAGGACAAAGACGGCACCCTCTGGGCCGGCACCTACGGCGACGGACTCAGGGTTATCAACGAGAGAAAGGGCACTTCGGAGACCATAAGACACGACCCGCAAGACCCCATGAGTCCCGACAGCGACAGAGTACTATCCATATTCAGATGCGACGACGATAGACTCCTAATAGGAACAGACTCGGGACTGGACAGCTTCGACGGCAACGTTTTCGAGACGGTCCCCTTCATAGGCATAAAGGAATCTCCACCGGTTCGATCAATGATCCAGGGCGACGACGGAACACTCTGGATCGGGACGGCAAGAGGGCCATTCCGATTGGACGGAGCGATGGCCCTACCGGAAGATAGATGGGAGTGCCTTGCCGAAGCGGAGATAACCTCCATGGCCTTTAGAGACGGAATACTGTGGGTAGGCACCGACGATGACGGTCTATTCTCCTTATCTCTGGAGGATCAAACCTGTCGTCATATGACTCCTTGGTCGCATGACTGGGTCATGAGCGACAGGATACTATGTCTGATGCTGGACGAAAAGGGGCTCTGGATAGGGACGGACCTAGGACTTCAGAGGATAGAAGGAGACCAAGTCGACGTATATACGTCCGAGAACGGCCTGCCCAGCGACGTGATAAAGGCGATCCTTCAGGACAGATACGGCAATCTATGGCTCAGCACCGACAACGGCCTGAGCCGCATGGATCCCGAGACCGGGGACCTCACCAACTACTCCATGGGAGACGGTCTACAGGGAAAGGAGTTCAATCGAGGGGCAGCCATAACGGACCGCTTCGGCAAGATCTATTTCGGAGGGACCAAGGGGTGCAACAGCTTTTATCCGGACAACATAAGCGAAAACGAACACATACCTCCGGTCGTGATAAACGAGGTTTCGGTGTTCGGAGAGCCAGCTCCTATGAGGAAAAATCGACAGGGATACGACAAGGTTGTCCTCACCGACAGACAGAACTACATCACCATAAAGTTCGCCGCACTGGATTACACCGCACCGAAGGCCAACGAATACATGTATCGTCTGAAGGGGTTCGACGAGAACTGGATACACTCGGGAAACGGACACGAGGCCAGCTACACCTATCTACCTCCGGGACGATACGTCTTCTCCGTAAAAGGAGCCAACAACAACGGGGTCTGGAACGAAGAAGAGGCAAACCTCGAGATAGTGGTAATTCCCCCGATATGGGAAACCCCCATGGCCTATCTTCTCTATATCTCATTGCTAGGGATCGTACTCTATCTGGCGCTTAAATACGTCAGAAACCGACAGGAAAAGAGGACGGAGAGACGTCTAAGGATGGTCATGGAAGGGGCCAACCGAAAGCTGACCGAGAAAAACAGGCAACTGGAACAGGCCAGGAGACACGAGGCAAAACACAGACAGAGACTGAGATCCCTCGCCACTGCCCTCACCGAAGCGGAGGAAAGGGAAAGACGTCAGATAGCCACGGAGGTCCACGATTCCATAGGCCAGACTCTGGCCTTGTCCAAGATAAAACTCGAGATGCTCCGCCAGTCACTTTCCGGCCAGGCAGACGAGGACATATCGGCGGTTACGTCCATGCTGGACGAAACGATAGACTCCACCAGGACTCTCACGTTCGAGTTAGGAACCCCCATGCTATACCGTTTCGGCTTCACCGCCGCGTTGGAATACCTGTCGGAGAGATTTGAAGATAATTACGGCATCTCCATAGAGTACATCTCGGACGGACCGATGCCCTCGATGGACGACGACATGAAGGCCTTCCTGTTTAGAGCGGTCAGGGAACTGGCGATGAACACGGTAAAACACGCGGAGGCGTCTAAGATGACCATCAGGATCAAGACCTACGGAGATCGACTTTACGTATCGACCACCGATGATGGATCGGGCTTCGACCCCAAGACCCTCGAGAAACTGGAGGGGAATAGGAGATCCTTCGGCCTTTTCAGCCTCAGAGAGAGGATAATCTCCCTGGGAGGACGGCTGGTCATAAGGTCGACCCCGGGGGAGGGGACCTCTGTGAGACTGATGGTCCCGGTCGGAAGGAGGGACGACGAATGACGATAAAGATACTCCTGGCAGACGACCATAAGATACTCAGGGAGGGAGTAAAGGCCCTGCTGAACCGCCAGGAAGACATGGAGGTAGTGGCAGAGGCAGGAAACGGAGAGGAGGCCCTGTCCATAGCCGGCGAGATCAGACCTGACGTAACTGTCATGGACGTCATGATGCCCCAGATGGACGGAATAGAGGCGACCAGACGGATAGTAGAGGACGGCTCGTCGAGAGTGGTGGCCCTCTCCATGTACGCCGACAGAAGCTTCGTCTCCGAGATGCTCAAGGTAGGAGCCCTGGGATTTCTTCTGAAGGACTGCGCTTCCACCGAACTGGTCGAGGCGGTGAGGAAGGTTATGGACGGAGAGATCTACCTAGGACCCAGCATATCCCATATAGTGGCAAAACTGTACGTGTCGTCTCTACACGACCCGGACGACATAGAACCTCTTACACCGAGGGAAAAAGAGATATTGATGCTCCTGGCGGAGGGGAACACGAACAGAGAGGTGGCGGAAAGATTGCATCTCAGCATAAAGACCGTCGGGACCCACAGACAACACATAATGAACAAGTTGAAACTGAAAAACCTGGCCGATCTGGTCAAATACGCCATACGAAATGGAATGATATCCATCAATCGATGACTATAGGCGACAAAACCCTAGTATAAATCAGCAAAAGGAGAAGTCCCTATCATCCCAGGACCGATTGTACCGCCCTATGAAACGACATATGCTTACAAAAGTGTAGCTAAACACATCATATTCACATGGAGGGACGATCAATGGAGAGAAAAGGAAAGATAGGGCTTCTTCCAAAGCTGATAATCGCCATCATCGCCGGTATACTAATAGGTAAGTTCACCCCCGAACAGGTGGTAAGGCTTCTCGCAACCTTCAACGGCCTCTTCGGCAACTTTCTTGGCTTCAGCATACCTCTGATAATAATCGGGTTCGTGGCTCCCGGAATAGGCGACCTGGGCAAGAACGCCGGTAAGATACTGGGGCTAACGGTCGCGATAGCCTACGGTTCCACCGTTTTGGCCGGTTCCCTGGCCTACTTCGCAGACAGCGCCGTATTCCCCCATATTCTTAGCGTAGGCGCCATGGTCTCCGAATCGGCAGCTCACGGAAACCCCGAAGAGGCCCTGCTGGCGCCGTTCTTCATAGTGGAGATGCCTGCGATAATGGGGGTCATGACCGCCTTGCTGATAGCCTTCACCCTCGGAATAGGGATGGCCGCCATAGACGGAGGCAAGCTCAACGAGGTCATGCACGAGTTCCAGAGCATAATAGAGAAACTCATCTCCGTGGTGATAATTCCCCTCCTTCCGCTTCACATCTGCGGCATCTTCGCAAATATGACCTACGGAGGCGAGGTCCAGACCATTATGTCGGTGTTCATAAAGGTATATGCCGTCATAATAGCGTTGCATTTCACCATGTTGATCGTCCAGTATCTGATAGCCTGTTCCGCCGCCGGGAAGAACCCCTTCAAGGCTATAAAGAACATGATCCCGGCCTACTTCACCGCCATAGGGACCCAGTCCTCCGCCGCGACTATCCCTGTCACACTTCAACAGACCAAGGAAAACGGCGTCGACGAGGACGTGGCGGACTTCGTAGTTCCCCTCTGCGCCACCATACACCTGTCTGGAAGCACCATAACCCTGACCAGCTGTGCCATAGCGGTCATGATGCTTCACGGAATGGACGTATCCTTCGCAGCCATGCTGCCCTTCGTGATGATGTTGGGAGTCTGCATGGTAGCGGCACCGGGAGTTCCTGGCGGCGCCGTCATGGCGGCTTTGGGAGTGTTGGAGTCTATGCTCCACTTCAGCCCGACCATGCTCTCCCTCATGATAGCCCTCTACCTGGCCCAGGACAGTTTCGGAACCGCCTGTAACGTCACGGGAGACGGAGCCATCGCTATATTGGTCAACAAATTGACAGGAAAGAACGCAAGAATTCCGGACACCTCCGGACAGCCGGTAGGCGCCGGAGACTGACGGGAACATAAAAGCCCGAAACACACCACCCCCTGAGGGGAGAGATTATCTCTCCCCTCCTTTTCATGATCAAAAAAGGAGGCCGACATAGATGAAACGAATAGTGGTAACCGGAGGACTGGGACAGATAGGGACGGAGCTGATCCGCCGTCTCAGGAAGGAATACGGCAACGACTGCGTATTGGCAACGGACGTGAAGGAAGAGGGAACGGAACGTCTTGGCGAGGGGCCCTTCGAGCTTCTGGACGTGACTGACGGAAACAAGCTGAGTGAACTGGTGAAGAGACACAGGGCCGACACGGTGCTTCACCTGGCCGGCATACTCTCGGCCAACGCGGAGAAGAACCCCCAGCTGGCTTGGTCGGTCAACATGAACGGTCTCTACAACGCCCTGGAGGTCGCCCGTCAGGAGAGCTGCTCCTTCTTCTTTCCCAGCTCCATCGCGGCCTTCGGACCAGGGACGCCACAGGACAAAACGCCACAGGACACTGTCCAGAGGCCCAACACCATCTACGGAGTGGCCAAGGTATCGGGAGAGCTTCTGTGCGACTACTACCACGGCAAATACGGCCTGGACACCAGGGGAGTCCGCTTCCCCGGACTCATCTCCTACGACGCCCTTCCCGGAGGAGGGACCACCGACTACGCCGTCCACATCTACTACGACGCAATTCGCAAAGGCAGCTACACCAGCTTCATAGCCCCGGGGACCTACATGGACATGATGTACATGCCCGACGCCCTGGATAGTGTGGTGGGGCTCATGGAAGCCGACCCGTCCAGGCTGAAGCACCGGTGTTGCTTCAACATAACCGCCATGAGCTTCGAGCCGGACCAACTTGCGGCGGCCATAGAAAAGCACGTACCGGGATTCGTCCTGAACTACGACGTAGACCCGGCCCGTCAGGCCATAGCCGAATCGTGGCCCAACTCCATAGACGACAGCGCCGCCAGAGAGGAATGGGACTGGAACCCTAAATACGACCTGGAGGCCATGACGGTCGACATGCTTGAGAAACTGAAGGCCAAACTATCCTAGAAGTAGGGGAAGGAGAGAAAACCATGCTGGACAGACTGGAGAAAACCCTTAATGGGAACCTGGAGGAGCTGAGAAACTCCGGACGGGCCAAGGGCAAGGAACTGATAATAGAGGACGTCATCAAGCCGGAAGGCGACAGGGGGCCTCGCTACCTCGTCAAGGGACACGGTGAGAAACCCTTCATAAGGATGAACTCCAACTCCTACCTGGGACTTACCCTGAGGGACGACCTCAGAGAGGCGGAGGAAGAGGGAGCCACCAGATACGGAGTCGGCCCCGGAGCGGTCCGGTTCATAAGCGGTACCTTCAGACCTCACAGGGACCTGGAGAAAAAACTGGCCGCCTTTCACGGCAGAGAGGAAGCCATGGTCTTCAGCTCGGCCTACATGACGGTAAACGGAGTGCTCACCTCCCTGATAACCAAGGAAACGGCGGTCATAAGCGACGAGCTCAACCACAACTGCATAATAAACGCCATAAGGCTCTCCCGCCCCAGGAGCAAATCGGTCTACGGCCACAACGACGTGGCAGAGCTGGAGAGCAGGATCCTGGAGGCCCAGGGAGCCCGGCGTCTCATAGTCGTCACGGACGGCATCTTCAGCATGAGAGGAGACCACGCCCCTCTTAAGGAGATAGAGGCAGTGGTCAGGAAACACGACCATCTCTTTCCTGAGAACGCCATACTGGTGGTGGACGACTCCCACGGGGTGGGGGCCTTCGGAGAGACAGGCAGAGGCACGGAGGAATACACGGGAGGTCGGGCCGACGTCCTGGTGGGGACCCTGGGCAAAGCCTACGGTGTCAACGGCGGCTACGTCGTATCCAGCGAAGCGGTAGTAACCTACCTGAGGGAACACGCCCCCATGTACATCTACTCGAACCCCATCTCCGCCGGAGAGGCGGCCGCCACGGTCAAGGCCCTGGAGATACTGGACGGCCCCGAGGGAAGGGGCATACTGAAACACCTGAGGGACATGACCGGACGGTTCGAGAAAGGGCTGACCGACCTGGGCTACGAGGTGATCCCCGGAGACCATCCTGTGGTTCCCCTGATGGTCCGAGACACCGAGGAAACCTCCAGGATAGTCTCCTACCTGCTGGAGAATGGCGTCCTTGCCACGGGGCTGAACTACCCTGTGGTTCCCAAGGGAGACGAGGAGATACGGTTCCAGATATCCGGCGACCACACGGCATCGGATATCGACGCTGTTCTGGATATACTCAGGGAGTACAGAGAGAAACGGTAGAGGAGATCGGCCACTCTCGTTCCACCAGAACAAGAAACACCGCCAAAGCCAGCATATCGGCACTGCCTCCGGGACTTACCCAGTTATCCAGACAGTAGCGTTCCATGGCGGCGACCTTGCGACGTCCCTCGGAGGTCTTCATGCAACCAAGGCGCAAAGCCTCCTCGGCGGCCTCCGCCAGGTATATCATTCTCTCCTTTCCTCCTCGGGACAACACGTTGGTATCGTTTCCCGAGGCCAGGACGGAGAGCAAAGCGTCGCACATAGCGGAAGACGATAGAGGATCGGGATAGGACTTAAGGCGGGACAGGGCGACGAGAGCGCTGGGGAACCCCCTCTCCGCCTCTCCCCTGATCCCGTCGACTCCCATAGACACGAAGAGCCTCTCTCCGGCGGAGAGGGGCTCTTCGTGTCTCAGAAGCAGGGGAGTCAACTCCCTCTCGACTATCCCAGCCACGAAGGATCCTGAAACCTTCGCCACCGCCTCTCCATGAGGAACCTCCCCTAAAGACACGGTCCTCGCGACTGCCGCCACGGCCAACCCCATAGAGAATATCGCTCCCCTGTGGGTGTTCACTCCTCCGGTGGCCTCCTCCATCGACGACTCCGCCTCTCTTCCGGCGGATCTCAACACCTTCAGACATTCCTCCGGAGATTCACGGTGAAGCTTCGCCCCTATAGTGGCAGCCTGTTTAAAAAAAGGCCCCAAGGCCAAAGCACTGGCAACGAAGGAGCCGAAGTCCATGTCGTGATGGGCTCCTCTGTCGATAGACGTTACCAACCCGGGCTTGGGCGAAGAAGCGGCCTCATGGATAAGAGCCCTCTGAGCCAAGGTTGCCAACCTGTCGGACAGCATACGAGGGGAGCTCAGCGGGCTCCAGCCCTGTCTAAAACGGTGTTTATCCTAGCTCTCAGAGTGCACTCCAAGGCGCCTTTATCCTGAATTCTAAGGACACCCTTCTCAAGGCCTACTTGGGAGACCAGCTCATCGACTACCTCCCTTATTCTCCTGCCTCTTTGCTTCATAACGATACTCTCGACCTCCACCTCTAAGACCTCGTCCGACGGAGAGAAACTAACCATTACATCGCTGGATTCGAGGGTACCTGCTACCGCGGCGGAACTGAACTCCATGCCCATCACTCCTCGTTTTCTTTATATCGATTTAAAAGGTAATTCCAGGTTACGTCGGGAACCAGTGGGCGGATCGAATCCATCTCCCCCGACTCCAGTAAGGCTCTAACCCTGGAAGCGCTTATGGGGACACCGCCGCTCTCTATCCGAGACAGCTCCTCCACCGCAACTCCCAGAGGTGGTAGATCGGTCTTCATGGTCTCGTTGTAGAGTGCGGTGAGACGACAGTTCGGTTCGCTACCCACGAATCGCCTGGAAACGCCGAGTGCCGGAGCTATTTTAGTACCGAATAACCGGATGTCCAGAGCAGCGTGTACGGACTCTTCCTCCCCTCCCTTGGTGAAGTAGGTAGGGAAGGTAGCGGAAGAGATGACGTAGGGTCCACTGGGTATCACCGTAACGTTGTCCAGATCGGACAACCCGGAACTCACCATAAGGAACCGGTCCTCGAAGGGAAAGATCGACCGATCTTCCTCCACCACGAGGACGAAAAGATGGGATGACGAAGAGGAGGCCCTCTCGAGAAGCCATCGATGGCCCAGGGTAAAGGGATTGCAGTTTACGACCACCGCCGAGCTGTCCCTTCCAGTGGCCATTTCGGAGAGGCCAGCGAGGTATTTGTCCAGACCGGGACTTCCCCACTCTAAAAGAGAGGCTCCTTTAACCGAGACGATCTCTCTGAACCCTAAACGGGAAAAGCTGAGGGCCTCCGATGGCTTGGTGAACAGAAAAAGGTGACCGATCCCCTCCGAGACCGCCAGAGAAATGACCCTGGAGATAAGGGAAGCCGCCAACCCCTCCCCCTCGAAGGAATCGTCGACCGCCACACCCTGGACGACCGATCGGAACAAAGAGGCGGTACCTACAAGCCTATCGGAATCGAAAGCCCCCAAAATTCTGCCATCTCCACCGGGGACGGAAAGCCCCCTGGAGGCCAGAAGCGAGGCCCTCTCCTCCATCTCGCTTTGGAAACAGAGCTCCCTTATCTCAACCACAAAAAGCACCTCCCAATAAGGGAAAAACAGCAGGCTGAATATTCAGAGACTGCCTTGCCGTGCATACATAGCGTCTTGTGAGAAAACGTACTTTACAAACTTCCCTTTTGAGCATAGTATAACAGATATGGATGCTGCATCAAGCATCCTGGATCCAAAAAGGAGACTGACCATGCCATTACTTTCTAAAGCCAAGGAAATAAAGATCAAACCGGTAAGGGAGATCGTCTACGAACACATCAGACAGGCCATCGTAGGCGGCGAACTGGAACCGGGCACCAGGTTCACCGATGGAGAGATCGCGACCGAGTTCAACATCAGCAGGACTCCCGTCAGAGAGGCTATACAAAAACTGGAGACCGAGGGCCTGATAGAGAGGGTTCCCATGAAGGGCAACGTGGTAAAAGGTCTGCTCCCCAAGGACGTGGCTCAGATATTCGCCTTGAGAAAGGCACTGGAGTGTCTGGCGGTACGTTATGTGGCGGTCAATGCCACGGAGGAAGAGCTCGGCCTCATAAGGGCCACCCTGGATCAGGCAAAAACCTATATGAACACCTTACAGGGAGACGCCCTGGCGGACGCATACGTTCCCATAGTGGCAAGGTATAACAAGGCCATGTTCGAGGCATCCCACGCCCCCAGGGTGGTGGACCTCATATGGAGCCACCGAGAGATGCTGGACCGGTACAGGGTCGTAAGGATCGTCATCGCCAAGAGACTTCACGAAAGCTACAGCACGAGAGAACAGATGTACGGCTATTTCGTGGACAGGAAACCAGATGACGCAGCGATCCTCTGGGCAAGCCATATAGACAGGTCCTACAGGATATGGATCGAAGCTATAGGTTGCTCCGAGGATATAGGGACACACGACTATATGTGAGATACACCCCTATGGGGTTATTTGTTTGAGGAGCGGGTAGGAAGAGAACGGTAAAGAGCTTCACAAGAGGGGTAACAAAGTCCGTCCAAAATCGAAGGGAGGAAACGCTTCATGAAAAAACTTTTCGTATTGTTCTGCGCAACTCTGTTGGTCGTAGCCTCTTCCGGCGCGGCCCTGGCCGACTGGTCTCCCAAGAGACCTATCGAGCTCATCGCACCGGCCGGTCCCGGAGGTGGTTGGGACCTGCTATGCCGCACCATACAGAAGACCCTTAAAGAGGAAAAACTGGTCGATCGTCCCGTGCTCGTCACCAACAAACCCGGTGGAGGCGGAGCTACCGGATGGAACTACCTCAAGGGCAAGGAAGGCAAGGGCGAGTACATAGCGGCAACCTCCACCCTTCTCATACTGAACAACCTGTTCGGAAAGAGCCCTCTCTCCTACAAGGACTTCACCGTCCTCGCAAACCTTCAGGCCGAGTGGATCGCCGTAGCTGTGGCCAAAGACGCTCCCTGGACCAACGGCAAAGAGCTTTTCGAGGCCATCGACGCCGATCCGGACGGTATGGTCATAGGGGTTGGACCGGCTCTCGGAAACGACGACCACATATCCTTCCTGATGCTGGCACAGAAATACGGCGTAGATCCCCAGAAGATCAAGTTCGTCGTCTATCCCAAGACCGCCGCTGAGCAGATTCCCGCTCTCATGGGCGGCCACGTCAAGGCCATCACTATCGGTCTGGCCGAGGTAATGGAGCAGCACAAGGCCGACAACCTGAGGATAATCGGCATAAGCTCCAAGGAACGTCTCGAGTCCCTCCCGAACGTAAAACCCTGGGTGGAACAGGGAGTCGATATGATATTCCCCCACTGGAGAGGTATCATCGCCGCTCCCGGATTGAGCGAGGAGCAGATCGCCTACTGGCAGGGAACCATCGAAAAGATGATAGAGACCCCCACCTGGAAAGAGCAGCTCGAGAAACTGGAGTGGGCCCCCTTCTATCAGAACCCCGCGGAGTTCGCCGCATCCCTTGCGGACCAGACCGAAAACTTCCAGTCAACTCTCAAGAGGGTCGGACTCATCAAGTAGACCGAACCACAGACACAACCGAAAAGGACGGGGTTAAGGTTCACCCCGTCCTTCTCTTCCACCCCCCCCTCTATAAATCTTGACTTTGGCCCATCCAAATAACAGGAGGTAAGTGAAATGACGAAAAATATGATCTCCGGACTTCTCTCCGTCGTCCTGGGCTTAGCCTATATCTACGGGGCCGCCCTGATTCCGGAGGTGAAGGCGGGGGACGAGATAGGACCAAGGCTTTTTCCCTACATAATAGGCACTGCCGCCGTGATATGCGGAGGTTTGCTGACCCTGTCGGAACTACGGAAGAAGGAGAGGGAGCCGTTTTCCTTCGGCTTCGTGACGGAAAGACCCATATGGATCAAGATATTCGCCATCATAATCCTGGGGATACTCTACGGAGAGACCCTGGATTATCTGGGCTACGTAATAGGGACGATCCTCTTCATGGTTCTGGTGGGATCGATCCTGAACAAAGGACGGTTCGTTCAGAACGCAATCATAGCCGTTTCCTTTTCCTGCGTGTGTTACGGAGTGTTCTCCATAGCCCTGAAGCTGAGCCTCCCCAGAGGGCTGCTGAGCTTCCTGCCCTTCTAGAAGAGGTGATATGAATGGACGCTGTTTTCGCAAACTTGGCTCTAGGATTCCAAACGGCTCTCACTGCGACCAACGTACTGTGGGTCTTCATCGGAGGATTTCTCGGCACCATAATGGGAATGCTGCCGGGATTGGGCCCCGCCACCGGGGTAGCCATACTGATACCTATAACATACGGAATGAACCCCACCACCGCCCTGATAACTATGTGCGCCGTCTACTACGGTGCAATGTTCGGAGGTTCCAGGGCCTCCATAATGATCAATACCCCCGGGGACGCCTCCGCCATAGTCAGCTGTTTCGACGGATACCCGATGACGAAAAACGGCCAGGCCGGATCGGCCCTCGCCATATCCGCCATAGCCTCTTTCATCGGAGGAACCATCGGAATGATCCTGCTGGTGTTCCTGACGGGCCCCATCGCCAGCTACGCCTTCAAGTTCGGTCCGGTGGAGATGTTCTCACTGCTCATGTTCGCCCTGACCGCCACGGTCACCCTCTCGGAGGGCAGTATCCTCAAGGGATTTATCGCCGTGGCCATAGGTTTCATGATATCCACCATAGGGATAGACCCCCAGACGGGGATCAATCGCTTCACCCTCGGAGTTGAACCTCTTCAGGACGGAGTGGATTTCCTGGTAGTTATGATAGGCCTCTACGCCGTATGTGAGGTATTCAAGAACATAAAGGACGTAAACGTACAGCATAAGATAGATTCCAAGACCATAGGCAAGGTGTGGGTATCCTGGGCAGACTTCAAGAAATGCCTCATACCCATGCTCAGGAACTCGCCTCTGGGCTTCTTCATCGGGGTACTCCCCGGAATGGGAGGAACTATAGCCACCTTCATGTCCTATGCCATGGAGAAATCGCTCAGCAAGACTCCCGAAAGGTTCGGCAAAGGCGCCATCGAGGGACTAGCCGCTCCCGAGGCGGCCAATAACTCCTGCTCCTGCGGAGCCATGGTTCCCCTGCTAACACTGGGTATCCCTGGATCGGGAACGACTGCGGTTATGCTGGGAGCCCTGATGCTATTGGGAGTTCGCCCCGGGCCTATCCTCTTCGCCCAGTACCCAGAGATAGCCTGGGGAGTCATAGCCTCTCTGATCGTCGGGAACATAGCTCTGCTGGTTATAAACCTGCCTCTGGCCATCCCGCTGGTCCAGCTTCTCAGGATACCTCAGAGAATCATGCTTCCTCTCATCCTGGGTATGGGATTTATGGGAGCCTATTTCCTCAACTACAGCGCCTTCGACTTCATCCTGGTGACCGTGTTCGCCCTGGGCGGCTATATGTTCAGTAAACTGGGAATTCCTATACCGCCTCTGGTTCTGGCTCTGATACTTGGAAGCTCGACGGAACAGTATTTCAGGAACGCCATGACCATAGCCAACAGCGACCTGGCTATTTTCGTAGAGAAGCCCATATCCGCCGTATTGCTCTCTATGGCTGCCATATCCTTCTGCTACGCTCTCTACAAAAGGCGAAAGGTGGCGACTGAATAGATGACGAAGACAGCGAGAAGAAGACCTCGTCGCTCTCTTCTCTACGTACCGGGCAACAATCCGGCTATGGTACAGAACTGCAGCGTATACGGGGCCGACGGGGTACTGCTTGATCTGGAGGACGCCGTCGCCGTTACCGAAAAGGACGCGGCCAGACATCTGGTCTCCCAGGCCCTTGTGGATCTTCCCTTCGACGGAGTGGAAAAGGTCGTCAGGATAAACGGCAGAGACACCCGATTTTTCGAGGACGATCTTAAGGCCATAGTTCCTGCCAAACCGGACAGCATAAGGCTACCGAAGACAGAATCCCCTGAGGACATCGTCGAGGCGGACCGCATAATCTCCGAGCTGGAGAGGGGAAACGATATACCGGTGGGATCGATAGAGATCCACGCCATGCTTGAGACCGCCTTGGCCCTCATCAACGCCTACTCCATCGCGACGTCATCTCCCAGGGTCACGGCCCTTACCCTGGGAGGGCAGGACCTGGCGGCTGACCTGGGGATAGCCCGATCCAGAGAGGGGACCGAACTGCTCTACGCCAGAAGCCACGTCATACTGGCTGCGAAAGCGGCGGGCAAGGAGGCTTTGGACACGGTATTCACAGACGTAAACGATCAGGAAGGGCTGGAGGCCGAATGCCGTCTGGCTGTACAACTGGGATTCTCCGGCAAGGCAGCCATACATCCGTCTCAAATAGGGACGATACACAGGGCCTATAGACCGAACGAAAAGAAACTTATTAAGGCGATAAGGGTAGTCAAGGCAGCTAAAGACGCCGAGGCGAAGGGACTGGGAGTCATCGCGGTGGACGGTAAGATGGTGGACGCTCCGGTGGTGGCTCAAGCCAACAGAACCATCGAGCTGGCCAAGCTCTCCGGGATGGAGGTATCGCTTTGAAGCTGGACACGATCGTGAATTCAATAGGGAGAAAGATCCCCCGTTCCATCCCAGGGCTTGGAGATCTGGCCCCTTTCGACGGGGCTTTCGCCAGACTGAACGGATCCTATCTCTGGTCCCCTGAGGCTAGGACCAAAAAGATAGGAGCTTTCGGAGACCGCAAGCTGGCCTCAAACCTCGCCGAGGCAATTAAGAGATCTGGACTTCAGGACGGTATGACTATATCATTCCACCATCACCTCAGAAACGGCGACGCGGTACTTCCGACGATCATAAAGGCCATCGAGGAACTGGGAATAAAGGGACTGACCCTGGCTCCCAGTTCCCTGACCGACGCACACGAGATAGTGGCCGATGCGGTCCGACGGGGAACCATAGCCAGGATACACACCTCCGGTGTAAGAGGCGAGATAGGCAGGATGATATCCCGAAGCGAGATGGAGATTCCCGTGATGATACACAGTCACGGAGGGAGAGCCAGGGCTATCGAAGAAGGGCGCATCTCGGTGAACGTGGCGTTTCTCGGTGCTCCCACCTGCGACACCATGGGCAACATGACGGGCTCCACCGGTAAGTCCGCCTGCGGAACCCTGGGCTACGCCCAGATAGACGCTAGAAACGCCGGACACGTCATAGCTGTCACGGACAACCTCGTGGAGGCTCCTCTACCCCACCACATATCGATTCCCCAGTATCTGGTGGACCAGATAGTACTGATCGACTCTCTAGGTGACGCATCCAGGATAGCCTCCGGTCCTGCCAGAATATCCAAGAACCCGGTCAACCTGAGGATAGCTGAGAACGCCTTCGACCTGATCAGGGCCTCCGGGCTTCTGGTGGACGGATGCTCCTTCCAGGTGGGAGCGGGAGGAGCCAGTCTCGCCGTGGCCAAGTACGTCAGGGACTACATGAGGGAGAGCTCCGTCCAGGGAGGCTTCGGTATTGGGGGTATCACCGGCTACATGGCGGACATGCTCGGCGAGGGGCTTTTCAGAGCGCTTTTCGACGTACAGAGCTTCGACGCAGCCGTCACCGAGTCGGTGGCGGGACACCCCAACCACGTGGAGATAGACGCTTCCTGGTACGCCAACCCCTTTAGAAACTGCGTCGTGAACGACCTGGACGTGGTGGTTCTGGCGGCTCTGGACGTGGACGTGGATTTCAACGTCGACGTACTGACCGGCCACGACGGGATACTCAGAGGCGCATCGGGAGGGCATTCCGACACAGCGGCGGGGTCGAAGCTCTCGATAATAACCATACCTTCCATAAGGGAGGGAGTACCGTCCATAAGGGATCAGGTACAGACGGTGGTAACCCCGGGAGAGACGGTGGACGCCATAGTAACAGAGAGGGGAATCTGCATAAATCCCCGAAGGGAGGATCTGGCGAAGCTCGCCAAAGACGCCGGCCTTCCTGTGAAGGACATAAGTCGGCTCAAGGCCGAGATAGAGAAGATGACCGGTGTTCCCGATCCTGTGGAGTTCGACGACGAAATCGTAGGAGTGGTCGAATACAGAGACGGAACTATAGTGGACTCTATAAGAAAGGTCCGCTGATCCGATCGAGGAAACGAAAAAATGCCCCTGCTCGAGCAGGGGCATTTTTCAGTTCTTCAGTCCTTCAGTGATGGCGATAAACTCCTTCTTCAGTCTATCGTTTGAGAAAACCACCACGTCGGGAATCTCCAAAGAGGCCAGAGCGTCAAAATCCTTCCTGTTGGCCTTGACCAGATCCAGCAGTCCTCTGGCAAGCCTCATGGTTCTGTAGGCGTTGTAGGCCACTCCGTAATCCCTTCCGAAGGCATCCACGTTTTTCAAGGCAAAATCCCTCTGCTCCTCCAGATATTCCCTGTATGCCTCTATTGCCCTGAGGGTCATGGCGGTAGAGTCGAGGTTGCTCCTCAAGAGAGCCCTCTGAGAGGAGGTAAGAGACGGATCGTCCATCTGAGCTTCCATCTCCGCGGCAAGGCCTTCGGCGGAACTCTCCATGTCGTTCAGCTCCGGGATATAGCGGTTCTCTATCTTCTCCACGAATCTCTCGTTCATGACCAGACAGGTTCGAATCAGCAGGGCATAGATGCCGTAGTACCTCTTGGCCACGGAGATATCGTCCGATGCGCTCTCCATCAGCTCGGTCAAATTATCCGCAAATAACCTGACGTTGAGGTAGACCCCCTGCATGGCCACTATATCGTCGGCGGTGACCCCTGCCAGCATTCCACGGATGCTCTCGTCCGATCCGTTCAACCCGGATTTTTTCATCGCAGACACGAAGGCATCCTCCAGGGAGGCCAAGGTTCTTTCGTCGGATACCATGGCCTCCGTCTCCGACTCTATAGCCTCGTCCAGATCGTCCTTGCCTCGGTTGAGAAGCCCTCCCTCGGAAGGGGCGGAGACTCTGCGCTCCTGAAGCGACGCCAACTTGGCCCTACGAGAGGAGATCCTCTCTCTCAGAGTCGTTATCTCCGCCCGAAGGTTGGCAGCCTCCGAGTCGCCCAATATCTCCACTACATCCTCCAGTACGGAGTCGATCTTTCTGTCGTTTTTCGATCTGTCGTTCCCGATCAGCCGTTCATCCGGAAGGTATTCGGCCTCGTCGAGACGCCCCAGAGCATCGTCCAACTCTCCCATCGCATCGTCCCACAGAGAGGAAAAACTGTCCGAGTCGGACCCCGTAATCCAGGACGGAAGGGACAGAGAGGGCAAGTTCAGGTCCCATCCGTAGGCAGGGGAACAGATCAACAACAAAGAGGCTAAAAACGCGCAAAGACGGGATGTCATCCAATCCCTCTATTTGATCAACTTCACCGAAATACTGCCCTCCTGCCTGGAGGACAACCTCATGACCAAGGACGATATATGGGAGGAACCTTCCATGAAGGCATCGACCCCTTCTCGGACTTCGTCGTCCTGGAGGAAAATACCGTTGGCGTCCACTATATCCTTGACCGCCTCACGAAGATCGGCGACGGAGATCGCCATTACCGCCAGATTATCCTCGTCCAGAATCGGAGCCAGAACGGTAGGTATCTTTCCGGGAAGACCTATCTTCTCGTAGTCCACCGCTCCGAGAACCAACCGTTTATCTCCCACCGCAACCGTCGCGCTGGCCATGCCGTTCATACCGTAGGCCCTGTTCCAGCCATCTAAATCCAGCTCTTTCAGGCCGACGGGGGGGACCATTGCGTATATCCTTGGCAGGGCCTCCGCTACCTTGACCAGCACGTCGGATTTCTCAGGCTCCATCAGGAGGAACAACCCCGGCACGTCCCCTATGGGACTTCTGCTCCTGGCCCCAAGTATCAGGGAGATCCGACCACCCAGAAGATCGAGCAGGTCCCCCACCTTGAGTCCCGTCACCTCGTAAAGCTGCTCCATTCCTCTGTCGAACTCCTCCATGTCTCCGGAGGAAAGGCTGCTACCGAGTGCTGCAAACAGTCTGTCCCTATCGATCCTGGCCAATCGTGCCGATAGGAAACCGAGGATCCGATCTCCCAGCAAAGGAACGCCTTTACCTGTAGGAAGAAGGGCTCCTCCGACGGTGGGATCGACGAAGAGGTCCATGGCGTTGGTGAACCATTTGAGAGAGATCTCCTCCGTTCCTCCCAGCAAAGCCACCTCGAAATCCAGAGGGGCCTTACCGTAAAGAACCATTTCATCGTCCATCTCGGACCGAAGCAGCTCGTTGGAAACGAAGGCCTTCATCAGGATCTGAGGAGATCCCTCGAAACGACAGCTTGCGTCGACGTTTTTTCCATATCCCGAGGCAACGTCTATCATTTCCTTAAGACCTTTGCCGGAAAGGGCTATCAGCACCGTCTTCCTGTCCTGCTTCCATAAGGCGGAGTAGAGCCTGGGCATATCGTCGTCGTCGGGGAACTCCACTATGGAAAGAGGGATGAGCTCCTTCCCCAGCTCTTCGTCGAATGGCTTAAGAAGCACCTCCTCGTCGTCGGCCATACGGGACACGGTCAACCTCATGGCGTCGGATGGATCCACATCCTCCAGGGACCTGAAGGCACCGTAGATAGAGGCGATCTCGTCGGACTTCACAGTGAGAACCATCGCTCCCTCGGCGACCGGAGGCATATTATCGGCTATCTCGTTCATCTCCTTCTCGGAAACGGCGCTGCCTGCCAGTTCCTTGAAAAGCCCTATCGGGGCGTTCCAACGAATGAAAAAGGATGCCTGGTCCTCCTCGGAAGCGGGGAGAAAGTTCTCAGGCATGGCCGACTCGGGAATGACGGCCTCCTTCCGACTCTCAGACTTGCCGGATTGGGTAAGAGGGACCTGTTTTTCCGCACCTTTCCCCTCCAGAACGGGAAAAATCCTGTCGAAGCTGGATCTTTCGTCCGCGATTTTTCCATTTACCAGACCGTAAACCCTTCGGTAGGAGAAGGTCTTGGTTCTCTCGTCCGGATAGGTGATGGTCATGACGTCCTCGACTGGAAGCCTCGTCTCTCCGTCTTTCTCTACGACCTGTCCCACCGATAACCTATCGAATCGAACGGTCGCATCCATTCGGTTGAGTCTAACGATCCAGGACAGGGTCTCTCTGCCGTAATCGGTATCCATGTTCAGAAACGGAGAGAGATAGTCCGGATTGCCGTCCGAGACGGACCTCTCCAGAGCACCGTAATAATCCTCGATAAAATCCGACATATCCACTCCGTAGGATATCCCGCAAAGCGCGGTTACCACCAGGGAAAGGGTTAAAAACGACAAAAACTTGCGCATTCTCATCGGGTTGACCTCCTCGTTTTGAGTTTATTCGGCCCCGAACATCTCCACCGCGATAAGGGGAGGAAACCCCAGGTTCTAAGATTATGACACATAGAGGCGCTATACCCCAAGCCTCGACCTCACCTTCTCGTCTATGGCCGCCATAACTCCGTTCTTATCGGCCAACCAGGAGGGGGCCACCAGACGTCCGCCCCATACGTCGGCGGTGAGCCTCTGAACCACGAAGCGACTGCCCTCCAGGGCCAGAACTTCGGCGACCTTCGAGACGTATCGATCCATGGATAGGGGCTCGAACAGTCCGTTCATATAAAGATCCTCCAAGGGTGTATCCCTCAGAACGTAGAGAGGATGGAACTTGAGGCCGGTGATACCACGGTCCAAAAGCCACCTGGCCGAACGGAGAAGCTGATCCTCCCGTTCACCGGGAATGCCTGCTATCAGGTGTGCCGACACTGAAAAAGATTCTCCGAGACACCTGTCCAGAGTATCTTCGACACAGGTCAGATCGTGCCCTCTTCTCAGCCATTTCAGGCCGTCCTCGTCTGTGGTCTGCACCCCCAGCTCCAACCAAACCTCAAAGTCCGATCTACAGAGAGAGGAAAGATAGGAAACGACCTCGCCCGAGACGAGATCTGGCCTCGTTCCCACGGCCAACCCCCAAACCGGAAGATGACGAGAGGCCTCGACTCGGGCTTTTTCGATCGCCTCTTTAAGTCTATCCAGAGGACCGTAGGTGGATGAATAGCTTTGAAAATAAAGGATACAGCCTTTAGCCTTGTAGTGCTCTACGGCCGATTTCATGCCCTTTCGAACCTGAAGCTCAAGACTTTCTCCTCTCATCCAGGCCCCGTTACCTCCCCCGGACGAATCACAGAAGACACAGCCCCCCTCCCCTAGACCGTTCCTATTGGGGCAACCGGAACCTATGTCCAGGCTTATCTTCTGGACACGGTACCCAAATCTGCGTCTCAGATCGGCGGACCATTTTCTATACAGCAAAAGATCACCTCCGAGTTTTTATAAAGAACGAAGAAATATTATACGCTCATATGGGGCATAAGTTCCAACATTGACGTCAATGCCATAGGGCGGTAGACCTGAAGCTCAAAGGGTGGTAATCTAGTGGGAAAAGCAGAGCTTCGGGGGGACTCATATGAACGAGGAAAGATTCAAGACGAAAAAAGAAGAGATAATGGCCGCCATCAAGGAAAGCGGCTTTCGCATGACCCGACAGAGGGATCTCATAGTGGCTACGGTGCTGGAGCGGATAGAGAAAGAGGACATCGCTCCGGGAATGCAGGAGATACTTACGTCGGTCCAGGAGCTGGATCCTTCCATAGGGATGGCCACCATATACAGAACGGTGGAGGTGCTGTCCAAACTGGGATTTATAAGCCTTATAGACCAGGGGGAGGGATTCAACAGGGTCACCCTCAACCAGGGAGATATCACCATACACGCCTTCTGCCGAAACTGCGGTAAATCGATCTCCATACCGAACGAGAAGGACCTGGTCGACTCCATAAGAGAACTGACTCTATGCGACGAATTCACCCTTCTACCTCAGGCCTTCAAGATATGCGGCATATGCGACGATTGCCGCAGCAAGGGCGTCTCATTAGAAGACCTTCCTCCCGGTCGAGGACGGGGAATGGGACGGAGATGCCGAAGGAGACGGGGATATAAGGAAGATTGACATATGATCCGAATGGACGTATCCTGCTTATGATAATCAATATCATAAGCAGGATTTTTTTTCGAGGAGGAATGGACGCCATGAAGATAGCTTTTCCAGTTGAAAATGGGCTCATATGCCCTCATTTCGGCCACGCACCGGAGTTCGTATTCGTAGAAATCAAGGACGGAGTTCAGGGAAAAAGGGAGACGGAAACGCCGCCCAAACACGAGCCCGGGGTGCTTCCGAGGTGGCTCAAGGAAAACGGTACGGATGTACTCGTCTCGGGAGGACTGGGCAGCAGAGCGTCGGAGATTCTTGTATCCCAGGGAATTCAGGTTATCACCGGCGTAACCGGCCCGATAGATCAGGCCATAGCCAAACTCATCGACGGTGAACTGAAGGGAACCGGATCTCTCTGCTCTCACGATCACGGAGATTGCGACCACTGATATGACCGTATTGGCAGTAGCCAGCGGGAAGGGAGGAACCGGCAAGAGTTGCATCGCCTCTTCCTTGGCCTTGGCCGCTGGGCAAGTCGTGGCGGTGGACGCCGACGTCGAGGAGCCCAATCTAGGCAAGCTTTTGGGAATGGCTCCGAAGGAGATATACTCTGTGTCCCTTCCCATGCCCGTTTTCGACGAAAAGCTGTGCAAGAGATGCGGTCTATGCGCCAAGGAATGCCGGTTCAACGCCCTGGTGCAGTTCGGTGATCTCATGCCCAGACTGAACGAAGGACTATGCCATGGTTGCGGCGTTTGTTCCATGGTATGCCCTCATGGGGCGATAACCGAAGGGTCTCATATCATAGGCAAGGTCTCCAGGGATCAAGCAGAAGAACTTACCTTTTTGGAAGGTAGACTCGACGTGGGATGTCCCAACCCGGTACCGGTCATAAAATCCGTAATAGATACGGCCAAGGAAGAGGGAGATCTCATAATAGTGGACTCCCCCCCAGGTACAGCTTGTTCCATGGTCGAGGCAACCGAGCAGGCGGACTATGTGTTGCTGGTCACGGAGGGAACTCCTTTCGGGATGGCTGACCTTAAGCTCGCCCTCGAGGTAGTGTCAGATCTAAGACGTCCGGCAGGTGTCGTGGTAAACCGCAGCGATCTAGGCGGGAGCGATCCCGAGGAGATCTGTCGTCGCCACGACGTACCGGTCCTCGCCAGGATCCCCTTTTCCAGACAGGTAGCTCAGGTCTACGGGCTAGGCGAGTCGCCTTACAGAGGATCGTCCCTCTGGAGAGAGCAGATGGACCACCTCTGGGATTCGGTCAAAAAGGAGGCGAGACTATGAAAGAGATAGTCATAGTAAGCGGCAAAGGTGGCACCGGAAAAACTTCGGTAACAGCCGCTCTGGCCTCTCTTGCCTCTCAGGAAGGGATCGTGCTCTGTGACGCCGACGTCGACGCACCGGACCTGTGGCTGTTGATCCCTCCCAAGGAACAGGAGGAAATCCCCTTCATGGGTATGGACGGCGCCGAGGTGGACGAAGAGACCTGCATAGGATGCGGAAAATGTCGTGATTTCTGTCGTTTCGACGCAGTGGCCATGGTGGACGGCAAGGCCCGCATAAGGCAGGGCAAATGCGAGGGCTGCGCAGGCTGCACCATGGTATGTCCTGTCCAGGCTATATCCATGGTTCCAAGACGACAGGGGAATTGGTACAAGGCCGATACGGGAAAGGGCAAACTGGTCTATGCTAGGCTATATCCCGGAGGGGAGAACAGCGGAATGCTGGTCACCACCGTCAAAAAAGCGGCGGAGGAAACGGCGAAAAAAGAGGGACGCCCCTTCGTCTTGGTGGACGGACCTCCCGGCATAGCCTGCCCGGCCATAGCTGCTCTGACTGGAGCCTCTCTGGCGGTGGCGGTCACTGAACCGACCGAGTCGGGCATACACGACCTGCTCCGACTACATCAGATAGCCACTAAACTGGACGTACCTACAGCGGTCGTACTGAATAAATGGGACGTGACCTCCTTAGCTCCCAGGGTCAGAGAGGTCTGCATGGAAACAGGTATCCCAATACTGGGAGAGATCCCCTTCTCCAAGGAAATCCCCGAAGCGGTGGCTTCCGCCGAGATACCCTTAGAGCCGATGACCCCTGCGATACAGAAAATCTGGTCCGGCATAACGGAGCTGACGAAATAACGAAGAGGGTCGAACCTGAAAAAAGGTTCGACCCTCTTTTGTTTTCCTGAAAAAGAAAGCTCTACACCGACCTCTTGAGCTCCCCGGCGATACACAGCCTTACCGCCTCGGAGGCGGAGACCCCGGAGGCGGAAAAGGCGGTCATTCCACCGGCCCTCATGGCTGATTCAGCGTTGGGACCAAACTGGGGCCCTATGACGATTTTGGCACCCTCGGATGCGACCATAGCGACGGCCTGGGCGCCAGCACCGTGAGCCACTGACGATGTATCGTTTCTGAGGGACTTGAGATAAACTCCGTTTTCGTCAAATATAGCAAAATAAGCGGCTCGCCCGAAACGATCGGCCACTAAGGCTTCCGAACCTTTTCCCTGAGCTGCAACAGCGTACATAAGAAGACCTCCTATTGATATCAAAATTCCTTATCATTGTAGCACAGAGACCTCTCTCGTCGAGTAGCAAACTCTAACTTCTGTAAGGCTAAAAGAGGATCGAAACTATCGAATCCATCTCCATTCCGTCCGAATCGACGTGTATGGAGATGCCGGTTCTGAGGGGGAAGAACTTACCCTCCAATGTGGCCGCCAGAGCCATCTGACCTCCGAAACCAGTACAGTGCCCCGCCCCGACCCAGCTGGGAGATCTCTCGGCCAGAGTCTTGGCGGTCCACTCTATCCGATCCGGCTCGGCCTCTATGAGGTGGAGTCCTCCCACTATGCCGCACAGTGATTCGCCGGGGAAAAGGGCCGCTCCCATATCCAGTATGTTTATTATACCGGCGTGGGCACAGCCGGTAAGCACGGTCATCCCACCGCCTTCAACCAGTGCATAGAGAGATATATCGTCGTCCATACGATCGGGTACCGCCATGCCTCCTCTGGAGGTGCGCAGCCCCGTCGGTGGAAGCTCCACCTCGTTCAACCTGGGGACCTCTCCGGAGACATAGAGTCCGGGGAATATCTCCATAGGATCGGATGTGAGGACCAGTTTGCCTCCGGAGGCCTCTATGCGCTCCGCAGAATCCTCCTCGGACATACCTATGTCTCTCCATTCGGGGTCGACGACGAAATGGGGCCTGAATATGCTGGGATGAGCGATCACTGGGATTCCGCTGGAGGAAGAGGCGGCCAGAAGCTGAGCTATTCCTCTCGTGTGGTCGTAATGACAATGGGTCAGCACCACCGCATCCAGATCGTCCAGATCTATCGACAGTTCCTCCATGTTGTTTACCAAAGCCAGAGGACTCTGTCCTACGTCCACCAAGACCTTACGTACCACTCCCTCTCTCAAGGTCTCCACGTAAAGGGAAATTCCGTGCTGTCCGAGAAAGGGCGATTCATATAGGACTGTATCCTCCGCCAGGATCGTTATCGACAGACTATCCACATGGGAGACGTTAGAATATTCCTTCGTGATCTTTTTAAAGGGAGAAGCCATCGGGCAACAGTCCTTCCACCGTCCACCGCAACTCGTCCGATCCGTCGCAGAAGGCACGAACCTCCGATGACGGATCGAAGAACTCGGCGAGGACCTGACGACAGGCACCACAGGGGGAATTGGCCTTATCTCCCGGGGTAAATACCGCCAAGGCCACGAAGTCCCCTTTACGATAGCCGGAGACCACGGCGGAGAATACGGCGGTACGTTCGGCACAGTTGGTCAGTCCGAAAGAGGAGTTCTCCACGTTACAGCCGGACATAATCTCCCCATCGGTCATCAATATGGCCGCACCCACGGGAAAACCGCTGTATGGGGACCAAGATCTAGTCGAGGCCTCGGAGGCCGCTTTCGCCAGACGGGGCCAGTCCACAGAAACGGGGCTCATCGTTCATCCCCTCCGACCACGTCGTCCACTATCCTGCCCAGGATATCGTCCTCAAGAGGATCTCCTCTGTCTCTCATGCTTATGGCTCTGTCCACTATCGCTCGAAGTTCCTTCATGGACACCGATCCCAATCGAGGGTACGCCGATTGCTCAGCAAGCCAACGATCTATGATCTCCCTCTGAAAGCGCCAGTGTCGTCCCACCTTGTGGCCCGGGACCTTACCCTCCTGGCAGAGTTTATACATACTCGATTTGGAGATCTTAAGATATTTAGCCAGTTCCTCTATGGTCATTATCTCGCTCAAATAAGGACACCTCCTTGAAAGACGACGCGTTCAATATACGACCGATTATAGCAATATCGACAGCGACAGACAAAAAAAGACTACCGAAAACAGAAAGAGGCACGACGGAGTAACGTCGCACCTCTTAAAAATTCTACCCTATCCTGAATTAATCGTAAAAGACCTTATCTCCCGGAGCTGCCTCAGGATCATGGTAAAAAGCTCCGACGCCCTTGTCAACGACATCCTGATAGGAGGGAATGCCGGAGATTACTACGGCTCTATCGGGGTTCGTCTGGTTGAAGACCTGAAGCATGGTCATAAAGGTCGTAACGTGACGGCCGACCCTTACGTCGATATGCCAGCCGTTCTCGTCGATGGGAGCGTAGAGGAGCTTGTGCTCTCCAGCCTTCATGACGAAACGATCCCTACCGGTCATAAGAAGCTCCTCGTCGGTTATGCCTCTGATTCGGTCCAGCATGGGCTCCGCCACCTCGGCCAGCAGAGACATGGCCTGGCTGTGATCCCCGATCTCCCTGTGGGAAAGCCCGTGAAGGGCGGCTGGGGAGAACTCCATACCGATCGGAACAGGAAACACACCGGCGCTAAGCATCATAGAAGTCATGGCTGCCACCGCCTGTCCCTTTTCGTGGGTAACTATGGTGTTCTCCACGGGATACTCCAGTTCAGCCTCGTGATAGTCCATGACCAAATCGACGTTCTCGTTACGGATCAGCTCCATCATAGCGAAGTTGGTCCGTTCTGTGATCAGACCATCTGGGCGACCGGGCCAGGTCCTATTGAGGTTTCTTATGTCCATGTAGGCCAGATTCTGACCGCTGGGATAGTGGACGTAGACCTCGGGATCGGGCCAGGAGTCCAGTGCGTTGCTGCAACGATCCCCCATCCGCCAGGTTTTTGTACCCCAGGGTGTCTTGACGCTGTAGAAACGAGGATAGGCCTCGCCGTTTCTGGTGATCTGAGATGCGCTGGTGTTGGCCCTGGTAACCACTATGAGTCGTCCCTGCTCCACCACCGCGTTCTCTACGAACACCTGAGCGGCCATGTTGCTGGCTGGCTCCTCCGGATGGGTACCACCTATGAGGAAGGCAGTTCCCCCCGGAACCCCGCTGTCCAGTATGTACACGTTGCAATCGTTCACCGTGTCGGCAACTACCGGGCTGAAATCGCCGAGTTTCTTTACCTCCGTGACCCCGGGCCCCGCAACGGTAGGCTCCTTGAAAAGACGATGCTCTCTGAACATGGACCCAGAGAGGGCCACCAGAGCACCGGCCGCTATAACGGCGGCAAGCTTGACTGTCTTCAAATTGCTCATTCCGTCCACTTCCCTTATTTAAGCCGAAGAATCCGGAGGACGAAGGGCATCATTATGATGCTGTAGAGAATCGCCTCCTGGGGACTCCTGGTCTTTACGAAGTTTCTTATCACTGCCACCAGGAAAAACACGCTGATGGCGTAGTAAAGGGCCATCACGCCGTTGTTGAGGGTAACGAGACTCATCGATCTAACCTCCCAGGAAAGCCAGTTTCTTGCTGTATATCAAGAAGAGGGTACACAGCAAAGCTACGAAGAGGGACGGGACTATGCAGGCCTTTACAAAATCGGCGAAGTACCTTCCCTTGTAATCCATCTCCATTACGGTAGCTCTTCCCACTACCGCTGTCGGAGGTAGGCAGTCTCCCAAAGGCCACATGACTGCCCAGGCGGAGAGGGACACTATCGGATCGAGTCCCTTCATGTTGAAGAGCATTATCAGAGGAACCCCTATCAGGGGTGCTACAGCATACTGGACCAGCCCTTCGGAAAGAGGAAGAATTATCCACAGAGTCGCAAAAAGCACGGTCATGGGCAGGGTTACCACCGCCAGGGATATCAATCCTCTTGCTCCGCTGAGAGCCATCACCTGTATGAGAGAACCGACGACCACCATGATGCCTACCAAACCGAGAAGGTTCTTGACCGTATCGGTCGCTACGTCGAGGATTCTGAGTTTAACAGGACTGAGGATTATCGTAACGGCGGCACAGATCATGAAGATAAGGGGCAATCCCACGATGGGGAAGGTGTAGGGCCATATCCTGCCGGCCAACACCAAGGCGGCCAGCGTCAGAAAGGGAAGGGCTGCCTTGAACCAGTTCCATCCCTCGGGAGCCTCCGGCAGTCCGGAAAGGGCCTTTTCCGTGTCGACCGGATCTCCCTTGCCAGCGAGATAGAAGGTGGAGAAAAGTGCTCCCGCCACCGACAGTATCAACAGAGGCTTGGCAAATCCCACGTAGGGCATGTTGGCACCGGCGGCGGCCATCATGGCCCACAGGTTGATCGGAGGCGCCGCCGCGCTCATGGCCGCCAGCATAAAGACCAAGGCGACCCTTCTGGTCTCCGGAACTCCCATGGCGGCCAGGACAGAGCCCACCAAGGCTCCGACGGTGAGGACCGTGGTGGCACCGGACCCCGTGATGGCACCGGGGATTAGCATGACGACGGTCAGCAGAAGCAAACAGACGAAACGATGCCCGGCGAAAGAACGGACTATCTTGCGGACTATGAAAGCCACGCCTCCGGCCTCTTTGAAAAGGGCCATGAAGAATGTGGCGCTCATGAAGATAAGACATACGTCGTAGTAGGTAAAAGCACCTTCGACGACGTGACGCAGGAGCTCCGTCACGGTAATGGCGGAACGGGGGTCCACCCCTTTGGGCAGGATCATGTGAGCCAGGGCTCCAAAAAGGGCGGCAAGGAACATCGAGAGCTCGGTGGTCACCTTCATCCTCTTCGCCAGAGCGAAGACGACCGCGATGACTATCAGGACTCCGATGGAGTGATGGAACATGGTCATTCTCGGCTACGTCCTTTCCTCTTCCAAAAATAAAGGGGCCCGCAAAGGCCCCGTACGGAGACTCCTCTAATTCTTCAGACCCTGTCCGATTCCGAGAGCGTCCTTCACCTTGATAATCGGGATATTATGCTCCTCGGCGTATTTGGTAAAGTAACCATCGCTATCGCTGTCGACCGTTGCGAGAACGACGTCGGCATTGGAGAGAACCGCGTCTATAGACGCCTGGTCGGACTGGTCGGTCCTACGGGCCATCCCCTCGACGTGGGCTCCTATGACCAACATACCCTCGGCCTTAGCGGCCTCCATGAGTTCCTGAACCCGAGCGATCTCCTTATCTACGTTGGTTCCGGCGGCACCCATGCCCTTCATACTGGTACCGCTGGTGACGATAAGGGTCTTGTACCCCTTGCCCTTAATGTCGGCGGCGGTAAGGTTATTGTTATGCTCCGCCTTGAAACCGGCCTGCATGCTGGACATCTTCACCATCACGGCACCGGGGCTCTGGCCGCAGGTGGTGACTATCAGGGGATCTTCGATAACTGGCTTATCCGCGGCAAAGGCGACCGAGGCGAAAACGACGGTCAGAGCGACGAACAAAAAGGCTACAAACGTTTTTCTCATTGTCAACACAACCTCCCTAAATTGTATCTCTTCGACATCAACGTTGTACATCGCTGTAAAGTATAGTGGACGGAGCGGAGAGCGCAAGAAAAAGTACACTTATGTCCTCTTTATTGCCTCATTTGGTTCAATTTGGCCATCTTCCCCGAACAAAATCAGGCAGTGAGGGGGGACGTCGGATCTAAGCGGGGACCGAGATCATCCGACGATCCCCGCGACGTTACCGAGTATCAGTCCTTGAAATCCTCGCCGAAACCGACGGCCTCAAGCCACCAAGTGGGGTACCCCACGGACTGCTGTTTTCCCTCTGGGGTCATGATGTAGCCGTCCTGATACTTTCCGACCAGCTTCCAAGCAAGGCCCCACATGGCGTTCTGGACCTTCTCCATGTTGCCATAAGTGTAATCGGTGAGGTAGGCGACGGCCTTCTTGGGATCCTTCTTGTAGAGGTCGACGGCTTCCTTTTCTACGGCGTTCTGCTGCATGAAGAACTCTTTCTCCCACTTCTGCTGTTCGGCGTTGACGTCCTTGATCATAGAATCCCAGCGAAGCTGAGCCCAGTTGTTGACGAAGTTGAACGCCCACCAGGCGGAGTTGGGATCGAACTCGTGGCGTTTGCCCTCGCTCCATCCGGCGGGAACCTTGGTCACGCCGCAGTAGATAGGCACATATATCGTGGTGTCAGGAGCGTCCTGTCCGAACCACAGCACTCCTCCGACGGGATCGGGAAGCCACTCGCGGCTCTGGGATACGAAGCTGTACGAGCAGCGGAACATGGAGATGGCTCTGGGCCAGTCCTTATCCTTTTTGCCCTCGGGACGGACGTCCTTGGGGGTGGGCCAACGATGGGGGTTGCCGAAAGGTCCGGCAGCCATGCCCTTGGTGAGGTCGTAGTCGGTTCCCTCAAGGTGATCCCTGAATATGGCCATGATATCCTTAACCGCAACCTTCTTGTCGGGCTTCACAGAGAAGGGATAGTGGCTCTTCTGGGAGGTCAGCTCGAAGTTCTTCGAGGGAGCCAGAAGGCTGAAGGCCCTCCACTCGCGGATGGACTGATAATGATCCGATCCGTAGGGGTTGGGGTTGTAGACCTCGGAGAAGTTGAAGGGAGTGCCGGGTTTCCACCAACCCATTTCCTTGGCCAGGTCGGTGACGTTGGAGGAATACATGAAGTTTTCCTTGTCCTCGAAGTCGATGACGCCGATACGGGAACGATTGGAGCAGACGACCACGTGATCGTCCGGAACCCTGCGGGCGGCCCAGATGGCACCGGGCTTGCCGCTGTCCTTGTTCCAGAGCATTCCGGGACCGCAGATGTCGAATACCCAGAGCTCCTTGGTGTCAGCGATGATAAGGGTCTCTCCTCCGTCGCCGTAGCCGTATTCCTCGGCCAGCTCGCCCATGACCTTGATCGCCTCTCTGGCGGTCTTGGCCCTCTGAAGTCCGAAGATCTCGAGAGTCTCGATCCAGAAGGCGCCGTCCTTGGCGTAGAGCTCGTCACGGCCGCTCCAGGTATCCTCGCCGAAAACGAGCTGATGCTCGTTCATGAAAGGATAGCCTATGTGAAAATAGGTATAGGTCTTCTCGACCTGGGGAATGTCCAGGACCTTCTTGAGAGGCCTGGTGGGCTGAGTCCCGTGGCAGACGTCCTGATAGACCGGGGTGGTGGCACCGTCCTCGAAGGTCTGTCCAGGGATTATCTGAATCCTGTTGTCATACCATCCGTCGCAGGTATGGCTGGTAATTACCGAACCGTCCACGGTGGCGTTACGACCTGCTCCGATAGGAGTACAGGCCAGGGCCGCGGAGGCCATAAAGGTACCGGCCAAACCAAGAAGCAGGCTTTTTACCAAAGCTTTCTTCATAAAAAAACACCCTCCTCGCACACTACATACCGAGATGTCTCCGGTACGTCTCGATCTCGACACCCCTCCGCACCGTCCAAAATAGGATGTCATTGGACTTACCACTCATTGTAAGGGAAAGGCGCGAGGAAGGACAGAATAATAAAAATTTATGGCCGAAATTGTACTATTTTGTTCATGGAAAAAACGCCCTTGAAATACCTCTATCGGATCAGCTCGTACTTGTTTATAGGCCTCCCTACCTCCTGATACTCCCTCTCCATCACCGCCTTATCGGAGGCGACCAGATACTCAAGGTATCTTCTGGCCGTTATCCTGGAGACCCCGATGGCCTCGGCGGTCTCCACAGACGAAAGGGGCTTGTCAACCTTGGTCAGCAGAGCCTCCACCTTCTCCAGGACGTTGGGATTCAATCCCTTGGGCAGAACGGTCTGAATGTTTTTCTTGTTTCGCGCCAACAGAAGATTGTCTATGTCCTGCTGGTCCACCTGGTTGGGCCCCTCGGTCAATCGATGGACCACCTGGCGAAAGGCCTGAAGGGCCGCCTTCATTCTATCGAAGGCGAAGGGCTTGACTATATAGTCGAAAGCGCCGGCCTGAAGAGTTTTGTTCACAGTAGCCTTGTCCCTGGAAGCAGAGATTATGATGACATCTACGTTACTACCACTCTCCCTTATCCTCTCGAGGGCTCCCAGGCCATCCAACCCAGGAAGAAATATATCCAGTATAACCAGACGGACCGGCCTTTTTCGGAGAAAGTCCAGGGCCTTGAGTCCGTTGTCCACCATTCCAACCACTCGGAATCCATCCACCGAGTTGACGTAGTTTTGATGTATATCGGCTACCATAGGATCGTCCTCTACTACCAGGACATCTATATAATCCATGTTCAGATACCTCCGTTAGGTAAAGTCACTATAAACTCGGTGAATCCCCCTGAAACATAATCTATCGAGAGATCACCGCCCATAGCGTCCACCAGTTTTTTAACGTTGTAGAGTCCGAACCCGGAGGGACGGCTCTTGGTTTTTGTGGAAAAGCCCTTGTCGAACATACGGGACTCTATATCGTGAGTAAGGGTTCCCCCGTTGTCCTCGACGCTTATCATAATCTGGTTGGACTCGTCGAATATAGCAAAGTCGATTCTGGGATTCTCGACTCCCGAGGAAAGCACCGCCTCCATACCGTTCTCCAGCAGGTTACCTATTATCACCACCATGGCCTGATCGCTTATGCCGACGCATTCGCCGCAGTAACTGTCCGGATCTATACGTATCTCTATGCCCAGCTCCCGGCATCTCCCGACTTTTCCTATGACTATCCCTCCGACGGCGGGATTTTTTATGTTTTCCGAGATGAAGGACGTGGTGGAGCTTTCCGGGTTCGCCTCGGAGGTTATGAACTCGATCGCTTTCTCGTACCTTCCCATCTGGATCAAGCCCGCTATGGCCTGCAGCTTGTTTTGAAACTCGTGATTCTGAACCCTCAAAGACTCCACGTACATTCTTACACCGGTTATCTCCTCCGCCAGAGCGTGCATCTCCGTCATATCCCTGAAAGTGGCGATAGCTCCATATATCACGCCTCTATAGACCACGGGAGCCTTGTTGCCGATCACCAAAGTTCCTCTAAGGTTCTGCTCCAGATCGAAAACTGGCTCCCCTGTATCCAAGACCTTGACCAGATCGACATCGGGAACGGCCTCTTCGGCTGGTTTTCCCACCACATCCAGTCCGACGGCCAACAGTTCCTGAGCTACCTTGTTGATCATGGACACCCTTCCGTCTTTGTCCACAGCGACTATCCCGTCTCTTATAAAGTCCAGAATCTTCTCCCTCTCACCGGAAATCCGAACGACCTCTCGCTTGAGCATGACGTTCCAACCAACTATCGTGGCCAGTATAGCCAGAAAGAGGCCGCCTATTTTAATCAGGGTGTCCCTATCGACGATAGGTCCGTCGTAACCTCCGAACCATTTGCCCACGAGCCTTCGATAGGATCCGTTTTGTCTGAGGGTCTCGAAGGCCTTGCCCAGCCTTATGGCGAGTTCCGAGTCGCCTCTGGTCACGACCATGCCCTTCTCCAATGTGAACACCGGAGGAGATATGTACTCCAGATTACGGACCCTCATCTCTTTCCAAAGATAGAGTCCCTGATAGGTTCCCACCAGAGCCCCGGGATACAGGCCGGACGAAACCATTCTAACAGCCTCTTCCAGGGTCTTTACCGACACTATCCTAGAGGTGAGCCCACCGGAGGTCAGAAACTCCAGTCCGGCACCGCCCTTCTCGACAACCAAAGGCTTTTCCCTGAGATCCCTAATGGACTCCACTCCACCCTCCTTCCGAACAAGGCAAGAGTAGGGTTCTTCCACAATGGGGAAGGAAAAACATATATCCCAGGCATCCTTGCCAGATATACCCTGTATCGGCAATTTCAAGGGATTGGTCCCGCCTAATTCCGAGGGATCGACGTTGTATACCTGCATATAGGAAAAGGGCTCCACGTCTCTGGGGACAGGATGAGGTGTTCCCAAGACGACGTCTATACGACTTCTGTACATCGATTGACGGAGATCCTCCCAGTTTCCGATCCGAAGACTGATTCTCATATTTTCAACCAAGGCGATCTCCCTCATGAGGTCGACGAAGAATCCGGAAGGAAGGTCTTCCTCCTCCACCAAAAAGGGAGGATCGGCGGGAAGGCAAAGAACGTGTACGGTCCTTCCGACCCCTCCTATCAAAATCGGATCCTCGAAGGGGAAGGCCGCGGAACCCCAGGAAAACCAGAGAATCGATGCCAAGATCGGCAAGAGCCTCGTCATCACCAGAACTTATTTCCGTTGTACTTGGCTATGAGCTCTCGGCATAGCCTCCAGTAACCGTCTCGGACTCCCTTCATCCTGTCGACGGTAAGTTCCGTCAAGTAGCTTGAACACTTTTCCGGAGATCGCTCGTAAAGCTCCACAGCCTCCTTGTCCACATGGGGGATAGACCCCATGAAACTCTTCTCCAGAGGGTTTCTGAACAAGACCAGGTCTTTCATCGCCCTCTGATATCTTCTGTTTACCAGGTCGCTGGCTAGACTGACACACCATCGGGCAGAGGCGGGATCGAAAAAATCGGCCTCGAAAGTACGCCAGCTGTCGGCAGTATCGGTCACCCCAGCGTATATGGGAACGTAGCAGGAAAAAAGAGGCAACCCCATGCCGAACCACATAATTCCTCCGACAGGATCGGGCAACCATCCTCTGTTCTGAGCGACGAAGCTATAGGAGGTCCTAGCTGCTATAGGCCTGGAATAGGGTATATTCAACAGAGACCTAGTGGCCCTATCCGGCACCGGGGTGGCCAACTCGCTCTTTACGAGCTCTCCGTTTACCCCGGGGACTAACCAAGCTTGGTTATCCTCCATGGAAAAAGGAGTGTCGTTCAGCCTGGAACGGAAGATATCGAATACATCCGATACCGAGACCGGCCTTTCCGGCTTAAAGGAAAAAGGATACGATCGGAGCTCACCGTATGGATCCCAACGAATCGAGGGAGCCAGATCGGAATAGATGCAAAAAAGCCGACTCCTCACCCACATAGAGGATGGGGACCACGGCCCGTAACCGGGAGAGTACGTATCCGTCCAGTTGAAGGGCTCGTTCGAGGCAGGATCGTACCAACCGTTGCGCACCGCCGGATCCATATAGTTTTTGGAGACCATGAAATGTTCGCCGTCGTCGGGGTCGACGACGCCTATCCTGCTGGCGTTGGCTATGACAGCCACGTGATCGTCCGGCACCCTCCTGGCCGCCCAGATAGCTCCGGGCCGACCGGAATCGGGGCTCCAATCATATCCGACACTCATTATCTCCAATATCCATATCTCGTCGGTGTCCGCTATGGCAAGGGACTCTCCCTCGTTGGCACAGGACCCCAGAAAACCGTACTTCTCTGCCATCTCGCCTATAAGCCTTATGGCATCTCGTGCGGTCCTAGTTCTCTGAAGAGCCAGTATGGACAGCTGCTCCACCGTCATTACAGATTTCGTGTCGGGGTAGAAGGCCTTGAGCTCATCCTTCTGCCCTATGGTAGACTCCGCTATGGCGAGTTGATGTTCGTTGTAGCTGGAATAGCCGGTCCTGAAGTATCCGTATGTCCTCTCGACCTCGGGGATCTCGGCTATTTTGACCGGTTTTCTGTCGTCCTCCCCTAAAAGGTTCAGGTATATCGGCGTAAAATTCCCCGGGGCGTGCTTCTTTCCCGGAACGTATCTGATGTTGGAATCGTACCATCCGTCGGCGGTCTGGGAGGCTATCACGGAACCGTCCAAGGTAGCGCCCTTTCCAGCGACCACGACGGTACAACCGAAAGCAGCATAATTACAGACTAAAGACAGCCAGACCACCATTGCGATCTTGCAATATCTCACCGTCACTCCTCCTTTCCCACTGCATGCCTTTATGATACCATCCAGTTTTACAAGGTTCATTGGTCCTCGTTTTGAATATGCGATAAAATAGGTCCGTCACGACCTGCCCTTCATGAGGCGGGACATCGAAGGGAGAGAAAGTTTATGGATATGCCTGTTCTAAAGATCGGCGGACACAGCCCTCGCCATCCTCTGATACAGGGGGGCATGGGGGTGCTCGTGTCCGGCCCAAAATTGGCTGGGGCGGTTGCCCGATCGGGGGCCATCGGAACCATAGCATCGGTAGGGCTTGCGGCGGCTCACCCCGACTTCACCGGACGTAACTACTTCGAGATCAACCAAAAAGCCATCAAGGAATACTTGGCAGAGGCCAGGGAGATAGCCGGCCCCGACGGAATCCTAGCGATAAACTGCATGGTGGCTTTGACTGACTATGAGCTTCACGTAAGGGCGGCCTGCGAGGGAGGAGCCCAGATAATAATCTCCGGAGCCGGACTCCCTCTGAAACTACCAGAGTATACCAAAGACTACCCGGAAGTAGCACTGGTACCCATAGTCAGTTCCGCCAAGGCGGCCCAACTGATAATGAGAAGATGGAAGAAAACCTGCGGCAGGATCCCCGACGGATTCGTAGTTGAGACCCCCCTGTACGCGGGAGGACACCTCGGAGCCAGAGACGAGGCGATGGTAAAAGATCCGTCTTTGTCTCTTGAGGTCGTCGTACCGGAACTGGTGTCGTTCCTGGAGAAAGAGGGGCTGGACATACCAGTTATAGCGGCAGGTGGTATATGGGACAGGGAGGACGTCCTCAAGGCGTTCGATCTGGGAGCCAAGGGAGTGCAGATGGGAACCAGATTCGCAGCCAGCGAAGAAGGGGATGCCGACATCAGGTTCAAACAGGCCTACGTGGACGCCACGGAAGACGACGTGGTGCTGATACACAGCCCAGCTGGACTTCCTGGAAGGGCACTTAGATCTCCCATGGTAGACCGATATCTGAAGGGCGACGTCGAGAGCAAACCCTGTATGGCCAACTGTCTGACCCACTGTAGATATCGCAAAACAAAGGAGACCTTCTGCATAGCTCAGGCATTGGTCGACGCCTACAGAGGAGACTGGGAACACGGACTTTTCTTCTGCGGCAGCAATGTCACGAAGGTAAACAGCATCGAGAAGGTCGAGGACGTGATACGATCGCTCTTCCCAGAATAGGCATAGTCAAAATAAAAAAAGAGGGTTTCGAGATGAAGTCGATCTCGAAACCCTCTTTTTTTCTGATTCAACCCTCAATCAACATATCCTCCAGTCCACCTCCGAGAGTCACCATGGGAAACACCTTGAACTCGTCGCTGATGGGACATTCTATAAGACTCGGACCGGGATACCCGAGGGCTCTGTCGAGGCAGACGTCCAGATCCTCCCTTGAAAAAACCCTGAATCCCTGGGCTCCATAAGCCCTGGCCAAGGAGACAAAGTCGCAGACAGGCGTCTCCACAGTAGCGCTGTACCTCTCGTCCCAGAAAAGCTCCTGCCATTGACGGACCATTCCTAAAGAACCATTGTTGAACAGGACTATCTTGACCGGCAATTCCATTCGAACGGAGGTCTCCATCTCCTGGGAGTTCATTAAAAAACTACCATCTCCGGAGAGACAGACCACCGGTCTCCCCGGCCTGGCTATGGAGGCCCCTATGGCGGCAGGCAACCCGAATCCCATGGTCCCCTGACCACCGGAGGAGAGAAAAGTCCTAGGCTTCATGGACTTCCAGAAGAGGGCCCCCCACATTTGATGCTGCCCTACATCGGTGGTCACGACATCCTCCGGAAAAAGCCTGTTGCGAACCGTGACCATTATGTCTTCGGGCGAAAGAGGCCCGCCCGATCTGACCTGCTTGGATATCGGAATATTCCACAGAGAGGCCCAGTCCTCGAAAGAACGTCCGGGAGGCTGGCCGTTCAATATCTCCAGCCCCCTTTTGAGATCTGAGAGAACTGCCAGATGAACAGGGATATTTTTTCCTATCTCCGCTCTATCCAGATCCATATGGACTATAGAGGCGCCCTTTGCGAAACCGGAGACCTTCGCGGTGGTTCTGTCTCCGAGTCGACAGCCCAGCACCAGCACCAGATCGGACCGAGACAGAGCCCTGTTAGCCCTTACCGTTCCATGCATTCCCGCCATGCCCAGGGAGAGATGATGGTCTTCCGGGAAAGCTCCTTTGCCCATCAGGCTGGTGGCCACAGGGATAGAGCGGGAGGAGGCGAAGCGAAACAACTCGTCGGAGGCTCCGGAGAGGATAGCCCCTCCTCCTGCCAGTATCACCGGCCGCTCCGATTCGTCCAAAAAACCCAGGATAGGAAGGATCGCCGAAGCCTCGTCCTGATTGAAACTCTCTCCGGGAAAGGTCCTCTCGGCTAAGAGTTGCTCTCCATAGATAACACTCTTGCGTTGAACGTCAACCGGGAGATCGACCAGGACCGGTCCGGGACGACCGGAGGAGGCGAGTCGAAAAGCGGATCGAACGGTGGAAGCGAGGTCCTCCACCCTCTCGACGGAGAAGCTGTGTTTGACCATGGACAACGAGGCTCCGTACAGGTCTGCCTCCTGAAAAGCATCGCTGCCCTTGAGATTTCCCGCCACCTGACCGGTCAAGACGACTATGGGGACAGAGTCCGCCTGGGAGTCGGCCAGAGCCGTCAAAGTATTCAAGGCTCCCGGCCCCGAGGTGGCTATACATAGACCGACCTTGCCGGAGGCCCTGGCGTAACCGGCAGCGGCAAAGCAGGCCCCCTGCTCGTGTCGGAACAAGACGTGCTTTATCGACGACCCATAGAGGGAATCGTACAGAGGTATAACCGTTCCCCCGGGAACTCCGAAGGCCACGTCGGTGCCGCAGCTCTCGAGGGTCTTTATCAATATATCCGCTCCGGTGAAGGACGACTTCATCTCTCGATCCCCTCCTGGGAAAAATACCGTCTCGGGCCCTATCTAGGGGCCTTTTTAGCCTCCAGCCAGGGCATCATATCCCTGAGATCGGCTCCTACTCGCTCCAGCTGCTGTAAAGCCTCTCTTCTCCTCCAGGCCTTCATCCTCGGACGACCGGTCTGATTTTCCAGGATCCAGTCCTTTGCGAAGCTGCCGTCCTGGACCTCTCTGAGCAGCTCCTTCATGGCAGCTCTAGACTCCGATCCGATCACCCTGGGCCCGGCTACCATGTCTCCATACTCGGCGGTGTCGCTTATGGAGTATCTCATCCAGGAGAGACCTCCCTCGTATATGAGGTCGACTATCAGCTTCATCTCGTTGAGACACTCGAAGTAAGCTATCTCCGGCTGGTATCCTGCCTCCACCAGGGTCTCGAAACCGGCCTTCATCAGTTCCGTGACACCTCCGCAGAGCACCGCCTGCTCCCCGAAGAGGTCGGTCTCCGTCTCCTCCTCAAAGGTGGTCTCGATAACCCCGGCCCTTCCGCAACCTATGGCGGACGCATAGGACAGTCCCAGATCCTTGGCGGATCCCGTGGCATCGTTGTAGACAGCAAGAAGTCCCGGAGTTCCCTTGCCCTGGGTATAGAGACGCCTCACTATGTGCCCAGGGCTCTTTGGAGCCACCATGAAGACATCCACGTCCTCCGGTGGCTCTATCTGGTGATAGTGGACGGCGAACCCGTGTGCGAAGGCCAGGGCCATGCCGGGCTTCAGGTTGGGGGCTATCGACTCCCTGTAGACCGATGGCTGGATAGTATCGGGCATCAGTACCATGACGAGATCGGCCTTGGCAACTGACTGGGGCACGGAGAGCACCTCGAAACCGTCCTCCCTGGCCACCCTAGCGGAGCGGCTGCCTTCGTGAAGCCCCACGACCACGGAGACCCCGCTGTCCCTGAGATTCTGGGCGTGAGCGTGTCCCTGGCTGCCGTAACCCAACACCGCCACCGTCTTGCCCTCCAACTTTCCCGATACCGCATCTCCGTCGTAGTAAACCTTTGCCATAACCCTAAGCACTCCTTCGCTCTCTCTCGAAATCGGAGGCTCCCTCGAAGAGGACAACCTCCACCGTCTCCATCAACCGCCGAAGCTGCAGGATCATACGATCGCACCTCTCCTGCCCCTCGGCCACCTCCAGGCGACACCAACAAAGCCCATCCTCTCTGCCTCTCTCGGCGGAGAAGCTGACAAGATCATAACCTCTTCTCAGCACCATCGAAGCTATCCTCACCATAGTTCCAGGCTCGTCCTGGGCGAGAACCCCTATCCTTCGATACAAAGTATTCCCTCCTTTTCGACCATAAAAAAAAAGGCCGGGATCCTCTACGAGGATCCCGGCCCGGCGTCGCGGTCGGACTATACGCCGACAGTCACTCCAGGAAGGACCCCGCAGCTGATAACGACGACTATAATAATAACGAATAGGTTAAGGGTTGCCGTTGCTTTCATAGCGAGCTCCTTTCCCGGTCCAGGACCGACGGGTGTTGGCGGAAATAATACGAGCGAAAGAGTTTTTTGTCAACCCCTACTTCTCCGATTCTTCCGAAATCGACTTCTTCAGTTCGTTAAGCTTCAATCCGATCTCCAGATAGCGGGTCTCCATTTCCTGAAAAGACCTCATGTCCTCCAGATACGGACCTTTTCTGTATTTCCTGTCCTTTTTGTGTCTCTCCAGCTTCACGCACAGGTCCCTGAAGGACTCCATCGCTTCCGACATCGCTCTGGAGTAAGCCCTCAGGACCATCAGAAAACGGCCCTCCTCGGACTCGTCCGACGGAGACAGCCCCTTTATCCCGATACGAACCTTCTCCAGCCTGTCGAGAAGCGGAACGACCGCCTCGGAAGCCTCTAGAGGATCCGGTCTGAAAAAACCGAGGGCTTTCTTGAGTGAGAACTTGAAGATGCGGTTCTGTATCGAAAGATACTCCCTGAGTACCGAGTTGACCTCCAGAGCGAGATCTGCGACCTCCCCTGTCATCACGATTCGGAGCATCTCCTCTCGGCGGAAGTAACCACGTTGCCCAGAAGCATGGCGATGGTCAAGGGCCCTACGCCGCCGGGAACGGGGGATATGGCTCCCGCAACGGAGGCGACCGAATCGTAATCGACGTCTCCGACGATACCGTCCTCGGTGCTGTTTATACCGACGTCGACAACGACCGCACCGGGCTTTATCATTTCGCCTGTGATCATTTTAGGACGGCCTACCGCAGCCACAACGATATCGGCGGAGCGAAGGACCTCCGTAAGGTTCGCCGTTCTGCTGTGACAGTAGGTGACAGTGGCGTTTTTCTCCAGAAGCATCATCCCTACAGGCTTGCCGACTATGTTGCTTCGTCCAACTACCACGGCGTGTTTGCCCTCGAACTCCACGTCATAGCTATCCATGAGATACATCGCCCCCTGAGGGGTACAGGGCCGGAGGGACGGCAGGCCGGACATCAACCGTCCCAGATTGGCGGGGTTAGAGCCATCCACGTCCTTATCGGGGTCTATGGCGGCCTGGATTCTCTCGTTGGAGATATGGCCGGGAAGGGGCATCTCCACCAGAATACCGTTAACTCCGTCGTCTCGATTCAGTTCCTCAACGAGGTCGAGAAGCTCACTCTCCGAGGTCTCTCCGGGAAGCTGATGAAAGTCGAAGGAGATTCCTACGGATTCGCAGTTCTTCTTTTTCTGACCGGCGTATACCTTGGACGCGGGATCGTCTCCCACCAGCACTACCGCCAGAGAGGGAACTATCCCCTTTTTCCCTAGCTCCAGGACCTTCGCCGCTATAGACTCCTTGGCTTTCTTGGATACGGCTCTACCGTCCATCACGATATTATTCAAGTCAGGACCTCCCTATCGTCATGAATTTACGATCTATCCGTTATTCTATCTCAAAAGGACCGAAACGACAGGGAAGTCGCCGAAGGATGCGGCTAAATCAGACCTTTTTCCTCCAGATACTCCCTCGCCACCACGTCGGCGGGAAGTCCCACGGCGTCGACCTTATAGTTCAGCTCCTGCATTGTCTCGTTGTCCAGCTCCGATATGGGTGCCAGTATTTCCACAACGTCGGGATTGGCATCGAGGAACTCCTTCCTGACGGTCACGCACAGATTATAGGCAGGGAAGAATTTCTTGTCGTCCTCGAGGACCAGTAGGTCGAATTTAACCAGCTTCCCGTCGGTAGGATAGGCCATGGCTACGTCTATCTGGCCTCTGTCGATGGCTTCGAAAGTCAGACCTATGTCCATAAGCTTTCTCTGTCCCGTGGTCAGCTCGATGCCGTAAGTCTCGATTATCCCGGGAATACCGTCGGGACGTTCGTTAAACTCAGAGCCTATACCGAAAATGATCTCCTCTGGGTGAGAGTTATTGTACTCGGTTAGCTCCGAGATGGATGTGCCCAATTTCTCCGCATCGCCCTTTCTTATGGCCAATGCGAAGGTATTGTTGATCTTGGAACGGTCAAGCCAAACTATGCCGTTTCGCTCCAGGTCCTCGGCCTTGACCTTCTCGTAAAGCTCCTTGGGGTCTCCCACCTTTTCATCGTGTTTGAGATAAAGAGGCCAAGCGGTTCCGGTATACTCGGCGTAGATATCGATCTGACCTGAGGTGAGAGCAGTCCTGGTGATGGAACTTCCTGTTCCCATCTTCTTCGATACATCGTAGCCCCCGTTCTCCAGGAGAAGTGCCATCATCTCGCCGACCACGTACTGCTCGGTGAAGTTCTTTGCCCCTACCGTGACCTCTTTGGCAGAAACCGAAGACGCCCCGATAGTCAGGAGCAGACTAAAAATCCCTAATGCTAAAACCTTTGACGCTGACTTACGAAAAAAATTCATGTTTACCTCCTAAACATTATCTTCCCTGGGACAATCCCTTGGGGACGACCTTTTTCTCAACGGACGCAAATACGAAATCGACGACCAAGGCCAAGATGGCAGAGAGTCCTGCCCCTACCAGGATGGCCCCGTTATTCTGCATCTTCAAACCGGTGAAGATGATATCTCCCAGGCCTCCGCCTCCTATGACCGCGGCCACCGTGGCGGTCCCTATATTTATGGTGGCGGCGCTTCTCACCCCGGACATGATGACCTCCGAGGCCAAAGGTAACTTGACCTTCAGGAGAATCTGAGCTCTGGTCATCCCTATTCCTCTGGCGGCCTCCACGACCTCGCCGGGCACTCCTAGAAGGCCGGACACCACGTTGAAGACCACAGGAACGAGACAATAGATCACCAATGCAAGGATAGCCGGAGCCTTTCCTATCCCGACGAAGAGGAAGGAAAAGGCCACTACCGCTATGGAGGGAGTAGCCTGAGAAGCTCCCAGGATAGTAAGAAGGGCACGCCCAAACCCCTTACCGCCGCCGGTGGCTATGAAGATGCCCAACAGCAAACCCAGGATTATTGATATAGCCATGGAGGAGAGGAATAGGGTGATATGGGAAGAGAAGGCAATCCATATCTGTTCTCCGTGACCGGCAATGTAGGAGATCACCTACGATCACCTTCTACCTGGGAAAACACGTCGGAGAGATGGATGACTCCCAACAGTTTTCCGATTCGATCCACTACAGGAAGCTGCCTAGCTCCGACCTCCAGCATTCTCGACAGAGAGTCGGTGACACTGGTATTCCTCTCCACTCTGGCACAGTTTTCCTCGTAGTCTATGGAGACACGTCCCTTTTTGTTTCCCTTGTCCAGGACGTATCTGCCCAACAGGATCCCTCCGTCGTCTATCAGATAGGCAGTGTTAATCACCTCTCCCTCCAGACGTTTCATCAAAGCCTCCCTGGTCTGAGAGACAGTGTCCTCCCTCACTATGGAGAAGTACCCCCTGTCCGTGACAAATTCCTTGGCCCTTCTGAGAGACAAGGCCTTGAGGGTCCTGTCGTGTCCAAGTAGGTTCTCGACGAACTCGTCAGAGGGATTGTCCAGTATCTCCGAGACCGAATCGTGCTGGACGACCGCCCCGTCCTTCATGACTACCACACTGTCTCCCATCTTGATGGCCTCGTTTATATCGTGGGTAACGAAGACTATGGTCTTTCCTATCTCCTCCTGGACCTCCAGGAAAGAGTCCTGAATGGTGGTCCTGTTTATCGGGTCTATCGCTCCAAAGGGCTCGTCCATCAAAAGTACCTCAGGGTCCGCCCCTAAAGCTCTGGCCAGGCCTACCCTCTGTTGCTCTCCTCCGGAGAGCTGAAGAGGATACTTTTCGGCGTAGCTTCCGTCCAAGGTCACAAGATCTAGCAGTTCGTAGACCCGCTTGGAAATTTTTTCTTCCTTCCACCCCAGAAGCCTGGGAACGGTGGCGACGTTGTCGAACACCGTGTAATGAGGAAAAAGGCCGACATGCTGTATGACGTACCCTATGGACCTCCTCAGGTCCACTGGGTTCATATCGGTGACGTCCTCTCCACCTATCATGATCCTTCCTCCCGACGGCTCTACCAGACGGTTGATCATCTTAAGGGTCGTCGTCTTCCCGCATCCGGAAGGACCTATGAGCATGGTGATCTTGCCCTTCTCTATCGAGACGTTCAGGGAGTCTACCGCGACCTGATCGTCAAATTTTTTGGTTACGTCTATGAGATCTATCAACTATTTCAGCTCCTAATCTTCTGGCGATAATCCCTTAGGGGTTACGATCGTCTCGAAACGCAGCAAAAGCCAGTTGGCCAATATCCCCAAGAGAGCCACCGACAGAGCACCAGCTCCCACCATCATTATGTTCGACCGGGCTATCCCAGAAAAGATGAAACCACCCAATCCGCCAGCTCCCACCAGAGAGGCAAAGGCGGCCACGCTGATCCCCATGACTACGGCGAGACGGACCCCGGCCATTATAACCGGCAGAGCCAGAGGTATGCGGACCTTCCAGAGAACCTGCATCCTTGAAAGACCGATTCCCGTGGCGGCCTCGATGATCGCCGGAGACACTCCGTTCAAGGCGGTATAGGTGTTCCTCGTTATGGGAAGAAGGGAATAGATGGATATAGCCAAGACTGCCGGGACAACTCCAAGCCCCATCTTGATGGAGGCCAAAAGGGCCACCATTATTCCGAAAAGGGCCAAGCTGGGTATGGTCATCAAGATACTGGAACCGTATATGACCAAACGGGCTATTCTGGGACGAGAGGATATCCATATCCCCAGGGGAAGACTGATGCAGATCGCTATGGGAACGCTTATTCCGACTATGAGGAGATGTTGAAGAAGAGCCTCTAGAAGCTTTACGTGATAGTACTTTAAAAACATCGATAACGATATGGGACACTCACTCCTTTCCATCGACAAAAAGATTCGAGACATATAAAATAACACCAATAGCCGAATAGGACAACACACAAGACCATAAAGAGACGTATCCGCAACACAAAACACGCAAGCAGAAAGAGGAGAACATCAAGGATGATTAAGAAAAGATACATTACATCGGAGGAGGCCGCGACAACCAGAGGGGTGACTCCGGCGACCATTAGAAAATGGCTCAGGGAAGGATATATAGACGGAATAAAGATGGGGAGACTGTGGAGGGTCGTGGAGGACAGCGACGTAGAGATAGAGAAAATGGACAAGAAAACGGAAACCCTATTGAAAGGATCTCTCGAGAAGCTACAGGAATCGATGGACCGGATAACCGAATTGATCGGATCAGGCGGCAACGTCCAGCTCATAAGGGCATTGTGCACCGTTCTCCCCCAGCTCGAGGATGCCTCGGATAAGATCGTAGCTCTCTCCGAGATGGCGTCGCAAGACGAGAGATAAAAAAGCGGATCGACGACCTCAGCTTGAGGGCTGCCGATCCGCTAGTTAAAAAACTACGAGAGTCAAACCGGATCTGGAGCTCCTACACCCGATTTTTCCATATGGACATCCACCTGAGGGAACGGTATCTCTATTCCCTCCTTCTCGAATATCTCCTGGATCCTGTAACGCATATCGCTGGCCACGCCGGTCGGGAAACCGTTCTTGACGTTGACCCAGAAATACAGTACGAAGTTCATCGAACTGTCTGCGTATTCCGAAAAAAGAACGAAGGGCTTCGGATCGGGAAGCACAGTCTGATGATCCCTGGCCAGTCCCAATAGGATCTCCTCAACCTTTCTGGCGGGAGTACCGTAGGCCACTCCGATCTCCAGCTTCCCCCTTATGATCTTGTCCGACAGGGTCCAATTGGTTATGCGGTTATCCAGAAAATAGCTGTTCGGAACCAGAACGTCGTAGTTATCGAAGGTCCTGATCTTGGTGGAACGGGAGTCGATCTCCAACACAGTAGCGGTGATATCGTCCACCTGGACTATATCGTTGATCTTGAACGGCTGTTGTACCATGAGTATAAAGCCGCTGATCAGATTGTTGAATAGGTTCTGGGCTCCAAAACCGATACCGATGGCTACGGCACCACCTAGAAACGCGAAGGCGGTGAGAGGCACGTTGACGACCTTGAGGGCTATGAGAAAGCTTCCACATATCAGGAAGTAGTAGATAAGCCGTTCTATGGCATGAACCCCGGTAACGTCGACTCTCTTAGAGTGGATCAAGAGCCACTTACGGATGAACTTGGCTATCCTTCTGCTGGCCATTAGACCGAAGGACAACACCACCAGAGCTATCACGAACTCCCTCAGCCTGACGGCATACCCCCCCATATGCCATAGCTCGGTGTTCAATATCTCGGCCGTTCTGGCACGCCACATGGAGGATACCTTCTCCGTTATGGCGACCTCCTTTATGTGGCTCTTGATCTCCTCCAGCAGCCTCTTGTTCATGGTATCCAATGTTATAAGGGACACCATGTAATTCATGTTTTGGGACATTATGTCGTCCAGAATCTTGGACCTTCTCTTTAGTGAAGCTACAACAACCTTGTCCTTCGCCTGATCAAGCTCTCCGCTCAGGGCTATCGACCTGGCGTGAAGGGCGGCCTGATACTTCTGCTGCGAGATGAGGACATCCTCGAAACGGCCGATCCTTTGCTCGACCTCGTCCCTTTGCTTTAGCAAGATATCGGCACTTGCCCCACCGGGCTTTAAAAGATCGTATCGGTCCATCCATATGTCTTTCATCTCGTTGAGAAAGCCAACCATCTCCTGGGCCTGCTCCATGGTTAGATGCAGATACTCTCTCTCTATCTCCGCCATGGAGAACACTCTCTGAGCCTCTTTCACCGCCTTATCGCCGGTGGCGGCGCTGAGTTTGGCGTGAGCTTCCGCATAGGCGTCCTCGGCCTTGGGTATGTCTTTTCCCAAGACCTCCACCTTTTTCTGAAGGGCCTTGAGACCCTCCTCGTATCTGGCCAGGCCGGCCTTCATGTCCCCCTCGTCGAAAGAGACGTTAGAGTAGATATATTTCTTGACGTCCTCGGCCTGACCCAGACGAAGTCTTGCGGCATCCCTCTGAAGACGAAGATTCTCGAGGTTTCTCTCCAGATAGGCCAGGGTCACCTTCCAGAGTTCCTCGTTCACCTGCGCTTTTTGAAAGGCCCAGAGCTTTTTGTTCTCCTCCTCTGTACCTTTGGCTTTATCCAGCTCACTCTGGGCCAATCGAAGGTCCTTTCCCGCCTCGTCCAGCTGGGATCTAGCGCTTACTATGGCCTTCTGCTCTCTGGCTATGGACTCCTCCAAAGTCTCCAGTTTGGAGGATAGATCGTCAGCGTTGGCCAGATATTCATCATAAAAACTCAACTTATAGGGAGGCTCTTCCTTCAGGGATAGTCTGGCCTGCCCCTTTTCGGACTCCCTCTTTTTCAGATCCTCCCTAAAACCGACGGTCTTCTCGACCGCACCGTTAAGTCGCTTGTAGAAATTTTGGAGTGAAGACAGAACGGTGATCCTGTCCTCCACATCCGCCTCCGACACCCCGTAACGAGCGGCCGACTCGGCTACCGGCACGGATGCCCAGGTTCCTATGGATCGATCCAGCTCTGCTATCCTGTTCTCGTTCTTCGCGACGTCGTATATGTCGCCAGATGAGGAATCGCCCGACGCGGGGTCACCCTGAGTCTCTCCGATCGCGCCTTCCTTGACAACGGCGGTAAGGGCGTTCCCGTCGGACACCTCGGGAAAGACCGTAAAGGACAGCAACAGAACGAAGATCAAAAACGTTTTTCTCATCCTATCTCCCCCCATCGTTGTTTTATGGTACCACAACGTACTGGAGTTCAGCTCCACTCCGGTGTATTATCGCCTCAGTTTTTATACCAACGAGGAGGTTATCGACATGAAAATATACATGAGCGTCGACATGGAAGGCGCCACAGGAGTAGTTAGATCGGAGCAGACAAAAGCTTCTCGGGACGAATACCGTTTCGGACAAGCTATGCAGACCCACGACCTTAAGGCCGCGATAGAGGGGGCACTAGAAGGAGGGGCAAGGGAGATCCTGGTCAACGACTCCCACGACGGAATGATAAACATATCCCCTGCGGATCTCTCAAGATACGGTGGCCGGGTCAGGATAATATCCGGCTCTCCCAAGACACTCGGCATGATGGAGGGAGTGGAATGTTGCGACGGTGCCTTTTTCCTCTGCTATCACGCTATGGCAGGCACGGAGAGGGCCATTCTCGATCACACCATATCGGGTAAAGCGGTATTCGGTGTCAGGCTTAACGACAAAGAGGTCGGGGAAATAGGGCTCAACGCAGCGGTATGTTCGGAGCACTCGATCCCGGTACTTCTAGTGACAGGAGACACCGCCGCCTGCGAAGAGGCCCGTTCCGCCCTGGGACAAGAGGTCCTAACCTGTTCGGTAAAACGAGGAATCGGCCACTCCTCCGCCGACTGCCTTCCTCCCGACGATACTTTCGAGATCATCCGAAAGGGGGCCTTCGAGGCGGCTAAGAGTCTGAAGTATGGAGGGACAGGAAAAAACGAAATTCCCAGGGGAGCTTTCCAGATGGACATATCCTTCCACTACACGTCCCAGGCGGATAGCGCCGCAACGATCCCGGGAACGACCAGAATCGACGGAAGGACCGTCAGAATAAAGGGGATCGGGATGGACCTGATGAGAAGATGGGCTGGATCCCTCATCTCCCTAGGCGGATCGGTGGCATTTTAAGGACGGCCAGTCAACAGGAGCGGATGAACCTAGGTTCATCCGCTCCTGTTGACTTTTTTCGGACAAATCTCTAAAATAGAAACGTATCCACTTTTGAATCCATTCGAACAGACGAAGAAAGGGAGGCTAGCCATGGAGATACTGGCCGATGAACAGGCTTTCAGGACGATTATCGGTTTGATAGTGGAACACAGGCTTTCTCCGGGAGAGAGACTGTACGAGCCGGAACTGGTCGAGATGTTGGGGATGAGCAGGACTCCCATAAGACAGGCTCTCGGCAGACTAATGACCGAGGGCATCCTTGAGAAGATCCCGGGGCAGAAGGGATACAGAATCCCCGCCTTGACCAAGGAGGACCTGCTTCAGGTTTTCGTGGCCCGATCCACCCTGGAGGGCAGAGCGGCGGAGCTGGCGGCAGAACTGGCGACGGAGGAGGACATAGAGACCCTTTTAGAGCTCAACCACAGGGAATCCGATTTCGTAGAGCTCTACGGGAACCAGAGGAAGGGACTTTTCGCCGAGCTCAACGAGGATTTTCACACCAAGATAGTTAGACTCAGCGGGAATCTCTATTTTCAACGTCATTTCAGCCAACTCTACCATCGGTCTTCCCTTTACACCTTCTACTTCTCGCCCTACTACATACTGGACGTAAACGCTCCGGAGTATGTAGCCCGCAGAAAGGACGGAAGATATAAAAGCTCGATGGAACATAAGCTGATAGTCAGGGCTCTGAGGGAGAGAGACGGGTTGATGGCTCGAAAACACATGGAGGAACACATTCTGAACACGGTGAAACACAGGCTCAGCCTTGGGATGCTGTAGAGAAAGCGACGACAGAGATCAACTCGAAAAGGAGGAAGGATTTTGGGTAGATTCATAGTTAGGAGGCTGATGCTGGCGATTCCGGTATTGATAGGGGTCTCCATAATAGCCTTCTTGATTCTTCATCTATCCCCGGGAGACCCGGCGGAGCTCCTGGCCGGAGACGAGGCGACCCAGGCGGATATCCAGCTGATCAGGGAGGAGTTCGGACTCGACAAACCCCTGTCGACCCAGTACTTCCGCTTTATCCGAGGGGTCTTCACAGGAGAGCTGATCTCCATGAAATACGAGATACCGGTGATGGAGATAGTCGGCAAGAGGCTCAAAAACACGTTGATCCTATCCTCCGCCGCCATAGTCATCTCCGTCGTGATAGGGATAATGGCCGGGATCCTCTCGGCGGTGCATCGGTACTCGTGGATAGACTACCTGTCGACCTTCATAGCCCTTCTCGGTGTATCTATGCCGGTCTTCTGGTGGGGGCTTCTGATGATCCTCCTGTTCTCCGTAACCCTGATGTGGCTTCCATCGGGAGGAATGGGGGGCATAAGACATCTGATAATGCCGGCCATTGCCTTGGGAACGGCGTCAACCGGGATCATAGCCAGGATGACCCGCTCCAGCATGCTGGACGTACTCCAGCAGGACTATATCACGACCGCCGTCGCCAAGGGACTGAAAGAGAAACTGGTCATATACCGCCACGCCCTGAGAAACGCCCTAATTCCGACGGTGACGGTAATAGGCCTCCAGTTCGGATATATGCTGGCGGGAGCTGTTCTGACCGAGTCGGTCTTCTCCTGGCCGGGAATAGGGAGGCTGCTGGTCGACTCCATAATGGGAAGGGACTATCCGGTCGTCCAGACGGCCCTGCTGGTAATAGCTCTCATATTCGTACTGGCGAACCTTGTGGTTGACGTCCTGTATGCGCTTTTAGATCCGAGGATCAGATACAATGACTGACGTTAAAAAAACGGCAAAAAACAGATCGCACCTGAGCATAATATGGCGCAGACTCAGCCGCAGCAAAACCGCCGTGCTGGGACTGTTCATAGTGACCCTTTACGTCCTCATAGCCCTGGTGGGACCCCATATGGCTCCATACGATCCCCTGGCCCAGAACCTCAGCGACGCATTTCTGGCGCCGTCGGGAGATCATCTGATGGGCTGCGACGAGTTCGGACGAGATATATTCAGCAGGATAATCCACGGAGCTAGGGTCTCGCTGATAATTCAGTTCAACTCGGTGGTAATAGCCTTGGTCATAGGTATAGCCCTCGGAGCAATAGGAGGTTATTTCGGCGGGCTGATCGACGAGATAATAATGAGACTGATGGATATAATGCTGGCTTTTCCCGGCATGCTTCTGGCCCTGGCCATAGTGGCCATGCTGGGCCCCAACCTGACTAATCTCATAGTCGCCATAGGGATATACTCGGTGCCCCAGTTCGCCAGGGTAACCAGGGGTGCGGTCATATCGGTGAAGAAAAACGACTACGTCACGGCGGCCCAGGCCATAGGAGAGTCGAACCGATCGGTGATAATGAGATACGTGCTGCCAAACGCCCTCTCCCCCATCATCGTCCAGACCACCCTGAGGATGGCAACGGTACTCCTCACCGCGGCGGGACTGGGTTTTCTCGGACTGGGAGTGCAGCCCCCCACCCCGGAATGGGGAACCATGCTCAGCGGAGCCAGGATGTACCTTCGAACCGCCCCCTTCGTGGCGTTCTTTCCCGGCCTGGCAATAATGATAGTTGTCCTGGGATTCAATTTTTTCGGAGACGGGCTTCAGGACGCCTTGAACCCCAGACTTAAGGAGTGACCGTGGTGGCTGAGAAGATATTGGAGGTCAAGGACCTCTCTACGTGGTTCTATACGGAGGAAGGGATCGTGAAAGCCCTGGAGAAGGTGAGCTTCTCCATAGGCCAGGGAGAGATCCTGGGCATAGTGGGAGAGACCGGATGCGGCAAATCCGTCACCTCCCGTTCCATAATGGGCCTGATTCCCCAGCCTCCGGGAAAGATAGTGGAAGGGCAAGTCCTGTTTCAGGGCAGGGATCTGCTTACCCTACCGGACGACGAGATGCGCTCCGTCAGGGGCTGCGATATGGCGATGATATTCCAGGATCCCATGAGCAGTCTGAATCCGGTACTGAAGGTCGGATTCCAGGTCGAGGAGGCAATAAAGGCCCACGGTTCGGTCTCCGACGCGAAGGCAAGATCCAGGGCCCTCGAGATGTTCCATAAGGTCAACATACCGGACCCGGAGAAGTCACTGGAAAGATATCCCCATCAGTTCTCCGGAGGGATGAAACAGAGGGTGATGATAGCCATGGCCCTCTGCTGCAACCCAAAGTTGTTGATCGCCGACGAGCCTACGACCGCCCTGGACGTATCGATACAGGCCCAGATACTGTCGCTCATCAAGGATCTTCAAAGGGACTTCGGCAGCTCGATAATGCTGATATCCCACGACCTGGGAGTGATAGCCACCATGGCGCAGATGGTAGCGGTCATGTACGCCGGCAGCATCATAGAGTACGGAACGGTTCACGACATATTCGACTCGCCCCTCCATCCCTACACTAAGGGACTCATAGGGGCGATCCCGAGGCTGGACAGGGATCAGGAGCGGCTGGACGTCATAAAGGGATCCCTGCCGAATCTCATACATCTGCCGGAGGGATGCAAGTTCCGGGAACGCTGTCCCATGGCGGAGCCGATCTGCGCCACGGCCCGTCCTCCTAGGATTATCGATGACAACGGACACGAGGTGGCCTGCTATGCCTATCGTTGAGGTTTCCAACCTGAAGAAGCACTTCCCCATCGACAAAGGAATCGTTTTCCCCAAGGTCGTCGGCCACGTAAAGGCCGTCGACGGGATCTCCTTCTCCATTCCGGAGGGAGAGACCCTAGGGCTGGTAGGAGAATCGGGGAGCGGAAAGTCCACGGCGGGGAACATGATCCTACGGCTGCTCTCCCCCACGTCGGGGGACGTCCTCTACAGGGGGAGATCGGTGCTCGAGATGGACGACGTCGAGCTTCACCGGTTCAGGTCTAAGGCCCAGATGGTGTTCCAGAACCCATTCGCCTCTCTCAATCCCAGGATGATAGTCAGGGATATAGTGGGGCGGGTGCTGAAGGTCCACGGGGTAAGGGACGAAAACGACATATCCGACAGGGTGCTAAAAATCCTCCTCGAAGTGGGACTCAAGGAAGAACATATGACCCGCTATCCACACGAGTTTTCCGGAGGACAGAGACAGAGAATCGCTGTGGCCAGAGCTCTCATATCCGACCCGGACTTCATAGTCCTGGACGAGCCCACCTCAGCCTTGGACGTATCGGTTCAGGCCCAGATCCTGAACCTTTTCAAGGATCTTCAGAGCGAGAGAGGACTAACGTATCTGTTCATATCGCACGACCTCAGCGTCATAAGACACATAAGCCACAGAGTGGCGGTACTCTATCTGGGAAAGATGATGGAATACGCTTCGAAAAGGGATCTGTTCTCCTCGCCTCTCCACCCCTATACCAGAGCTCTCCTGGAGAGCATTCCTAAACCCTACGTCACAGGAGAGGACATAGAGGACAAGGTCATAAAGGGAGACATACCCAGCCCCATAGATCCCCCGGCGGGGTGCAGATTCCACACCAGGTGCCCCGAGGCCTGTGAAAGATGCAGAGACGAGGAACCGGTTTGGAGGGAGGTGAGAGAGGGACACTTCGTGGCGTGCCACCGCGTCTGAAAGGCCGGGGAACCGGCATAACGAACCTAAAGGACAAAAGGAGGTTTAAAAGGATGTTGCGAATCGGAAGAAAAGGACTGTTGCTCGCCCTCTTGACGGCCCTGGCGGCCACAAGCTTTACCGCGGCCGCCTTCGGAGGCGGCAAGGAACTTGTGATAGCAAAGAGCAGAGAGGCCCTCGCCCTGGATCCCCAGGACATAAGCGACACTCCCTCGGAGGAGATAAACCACGCCATATACGAGGGGCTGGTTACCTTCGACGAAAAACTGAACATAGTGCCCATGCTGGCGAAAGAGTGGAGCCACTCGGAGGACGGCCTGGAGTGGACCTTCAAGCTTAAAGAAGGGATCGCGTTTCACAGCGGCACTCCCTTCGACGCCAAGGCGGTAAAGGTCAACTTCGACCGGATACTGAACGGCAAATACAAGAGGACCTCCCTATACGCCCCTGTCATTGAGGAGGTCTCCGTGGTGGACGACCATACGGTCAAGTTCACATTGAAGGAGTCCTTCGGCCCGTTTCTGAACGTACTGGCCCATACCGCCGGTCTGATCCTGGACCCCAGCTACGTCCAGGACCCGAAGAAGAACGAGTCGATCAAACACAGGCCCTCCGGCACCGGACCCTTCATGCTGGACGAGTGGGAACAGGGAGACTATATCGCCCTCAAGGCCAATAAAAAATACTGGCAGGGGGAACCCAAGATCGACCGCCTCGTGTTCCGCACCGTCCCGGAGGACAGCGCCAGGGCGATGATGATAGAGACCGGAGAGGTCGACATAGCGGAGCAGATTCCTCCCACCGACGTGGAGAGGCTCGGGAAAAACAAGCGTATCGACATGAAGGTCCTCCCCTCCATAGTCGTTCAGTTCGTGGGGGTCAACTGCCAAAACGAAGTATTGAAGGACCCGGCGGTCCGCAGGGCCCTGGCCTACTCCATAGACCGCCAGGCCATATGCGATAAAATCCTCCTGGGATACGCCGAGCCGGTCAACTCCATGGTGGCCCCTCTGGTTAACGGATACAGCGAGGTCTCCGGCTTCACCTACGATCCCGAGAAGGCAAAGGCGATCCTGGAGGAAGCGGGATGGGCCGACTCCGACGGAGACGGGATCAGGGATAAAGACGGCAAGAAACTCACCGTGGAATTCTGGACCCACGGCAGGGATACCCTGTCGCTGAAGGTTCCTCAGGCTGTTCAGTCCTTCGCCTCGGCCGTCGGTTTCGACTGTAAAATGAAGGTCATGGACTGGGGCGCATTTCTGGCCGCAACGAGAAAACCCGTCGAGGAGAGTACATCTCAGCTGATGTGGCTGGGCTGGAGCCCATCCACGGGAGACGCCGACTGGGTATATCGCCCTCTCGTCCACTCTGACTACTGGCAGCCCAAGGGCCCCAACCGACCGTTCTACAGCAACGAGACCGTGGACGAGTACATAATGATCGGTTTCCACAGTGTAGATCAAGACGAGCGCAGAGAGGCATACAGGAAGGCCCAGGAAATACTCAACCAGGAGCTTCCCTGGATTCCCCTCTACAGCAGAAAGACCCTCCACGCCTTCAGCAAAAAACTGGAGAAAGTGGAATATCTTCCTCTGGACTTCGTTGTCATATCTCACGAAACCGACAAAAAGTAGCGTTTAAGACAGGCCTCCTCTAATCGGAGGGGGCCTTTTTTCGACCTCTGGGAGGGGACGAACTTGATCTCTTTCGGCATAGCTCTTTTATTCGTCGCAGCTTCATTGTTTCTTATGCCTACAAAAGCCCGAGGCTGTACCTGCATAGTGGTGGGGAAAAATGCATCCGCCACAGGCAGGGTCTTAGTGGGACACAACGAGGACGACCCGGGAAGATGCGTTATGGAGCACCACCTGGTACCTCCTGCCGACAGGCCCGTGGGAACCGCAACTTCCTTCGAGCCCTGCTCCGCCTCGATAGACCGCTCCGGGAGATCTCTAGGATACATATGGTCTCAGGCCCGTTCGGTGCCAGCCTTATCCGGGGCAGACTGCTTCCTGAACGAAAAAGGGGTCTTCGTAGCGAGCGACAGCTGCCGGCGTTCCAGACAGGACAACGAACCGGATCTGTCCAACGGAGGCCTGGTGTACGGACTCAGGATATCCATAGCGGAAAAGGCCAGATCGGCCCGCGAGGGAATCGAGATAGCAGCAGCTCTTATCGAACGATACGGATACGATAATACCGGCAGATGCTACATAATAGCCGACGCCGAGGAAGCCTGGCTTCTACAGGTTATAAAGGGAAAACACTACTGCGCCAAGAGAGTTAGCGACGACGAGGTAGCCTTTATACCGAACCATTACACCATAAGAGATATTGCCCCGGGAGAAGAAGGGGTACTTATGTCCCGAGGATTTATCGAAATGTGCGAAAAAAAAGGATGGCTGACGGTAAAAGACGACTGTTTCGACTTCGCCAGGACGGTACAGGACGGTAGCAGTGTAAACCTTCCGGGAAACCTGTACAGAAACAGACACGCCTTGTCTCGGATAACCGGAACGGACTGGAGCGAAGAGGAGGACCTTCCCTTCTCTGTCGAACCGAGGCACCCCATGGACGTCAAGGACGTCATGGGGGTCCTCAGGGACCACTACGAGGGAAGCCCCGACGACGTCAGGGGGAAATGGGATAGCTCGCCCCACTACACAGAGGTCCGACGGATATGCACCGGCACGACATTAGGAGCCCTGGTGATCCGGTTCAGAGACCGCCCGGAGCTCAATACACTCTGGACCTCTACCGGAAGACCTTGCACGTCTCCATTCGTTCCCTGGTACGGAGGGATTCTAGGCATGCCCCAGGAATTTCTGGTGGAGGATAACGAGAGCTCTCTGAAGAGACATTTTCACTTCACCCCTAAGGACATGGCCTACGATCTTTCTATACCTTGGTGGGAGATACAGCAATTTCAGTCGCTCCTGGACGGCCAGTTCGATCATAACCGTAACTTCGAGACGGTGAAAAATCACGTCGGAGAGGTGGAGAAAAACTGGCTCGACGAGGACGACGAAATAGCGGAAAAAGCCCGAGCTCTAATGGAAAAGGACGAGGAAGAAGGATTGCTGTTGCTGACCGGAGAGACCGCGAAAAAGGCGAGGCAGTCGATGGACCTGGTTCGCTATATGACCGGTAGACTTCCCAGAACGGAACTATCGACCGACTCGAAGAGGATCAGCTACAAATCGAGAGAAGAGGAGATAACCCTTTACATCAAAAGCGACGCCCGACCCGTCGAGGATAGACTCTTTTTCGGCCAGGGAATGCAATCCCCCGAAAGCTGGGCTACGGCTATAAGAGGTTCCCTCAGGAGGAGGGACTCGGACTGGGAGGTCTCCTTCAGGGTGAGGGAGCTAACGGAAAAATGCGTCCCCTGCTACAGCGACTTCTGGCTCTACGGAGTGGACGACTCGGGCAGCCCCATCGTGGGGAGCGTAGTCATAGACGTGGTCGAGGAAAGTACAGCCTGTAATAAAAAAGGATCGCCTTAAGGCGATCCTTTTTTATTACAGGCTGTACTTAGAGAACTGATCTCTCATGCCCTTTACGGCTTCAGCCAAAGCCTCGGGCTCAAGAACCATTTCCATCATGCTGATCTGGTTCTCCCATTCCTCCGGATCCGCCTCATCGCGGATATCCTGCTCGAAAATGTCGTAGACGGCTAGTCCTAACTGGACGCCAGCGAGTGGTCCTGCGTAGGTGGGGTCTCCGTTACACACGGTCTCGGCATAAATCTCTGCGCCTTCCGCGTCGGAGGAACCCAGTATAACCACGATATCCTCGGGGTTGTACTTCTCAGCAGCGTCTTTGACGCGCTGCTGGTTCTGCAGGTCCATCGCTCCAGCCGCCGTTCAGACGAAGCACTCGGTGACGGAGAAGATCACCTCGGCTCCACTGTTCTTGAAACACGCCTCCATGGCAGGTGCGGGAACACCGTCACGCTCGCCTAGAAGGATAAGTTTCTTTCCGGCCAATTTGCCCATGCTTTTCACCTCCCTCTTCTTAATGACGGCTCTCGACAAAGGGGCGACACGAGCCCTCATGCCACCGTCTGAGGCTACATTATAACCGAAAAGGTCCTTTTTTGTATCCCCCTATTACGTTTTTCTGAGGCCGTTTTTTAAGTATTTCCTCTACAGCACCGTTCTCGTCCTTGCTCTCCGTTTCTCCGTCGGGACGACGAAGCTCCACCCCCCCTTCCACGATAGCGATGTCCCACGGGAAAGGGAAGGCTCTCATCGAGGCTTTCCCGCCTTCATCGTCGAGCAAAACCGATAGTCCCTCCGATTCGAGTTTCATTCCAACCGACGCTGCTCGAGCCTCATCCTCCTCTCTTTCAAAGCGGATCGAGACCTCCGCAGGCGAGACTACACCGGGCAAGGAGGAAAGATCGAACATGGCCCCCTCCAAGGTGGTCATGTGGACCCTCGTGGTCCAGCAGAACGGCCGGGCCTTTTTCCTCTCCTCGTCCACGTAGGTAAGAGAAGGTTCCGAATCGGCGACCTCGTTCCAAAGCTCCAAAGTCGCCAAAGGGGTCACCGATGCCTCGAAGAGAGGGGCACCGCAGAGAGGACACATATCCCCGGGCTCCATCGCAGCTATGTCCGCCACGGAAGCCGAGAAATCTCTACCCCACCTGGCACCGGTGAGATGGTAATCCCTCTCGTTGGCCCCCACGACCGACCAGGAGATTCCCTCCACCGATCTGTCCGCCAGAAGAACGATTCCCTCGGGAAGCCCGATAGGACCGAGATATCCGGCCAGGTTTCCCAGGAGATCCCGGAGCTCGTCGTCCGACGACGGGTGCAGATCCGCACCGACAGCGGCGGACAGCTTATCCAAAGAGACCGATCTGTCCCCCCTTATCAGGGCGATTACCCCCTTGCCATCCAGATCGGAGAAACACATGGTCTTGACGGTCTTCTCCGGCGAAATGGACAGAAAATCACATAGGGAATCTATGGTGCTGACCCCGGGGGTATGGACTCTGGCGAGCTCGGCCTCGTCTTCGACTGGAGCCCCTCCGAACTCCATAGAAGAGGAGGCAGCCCCTCTCCAACCGCAGGAACATCCCAGTCCATCAAGCAGGGAGAGAGCCCCTTTCTCACCGTCACGGACCAGACGACATCTCGTCCCCTGGCGGACGGTCTCGTCCCATCGTCTGACCGTAAGCCCGACCTCGGCCAGGGCGATTCCCAGGGCTCTTAAAACCGAGATAGCCATGGAGGCTCCCTCTTCTTCGTCGAGACAGTAACCCTGTAGTTCCAGATCGTCTCCCCTCCTCTGGAGGAACAACGCCGGCAGCTGGATCGATCTCTTTATGTGACGTACCGCTATAGCCAAAGCACCTTCCGGTACTGGACAATGGACCCTCTGGGGGTACCAGGAGGCGAGGGCCTCTATGAGGTAGACCTCAAGCCGTCTGTCCATATCCTCTCCCAAAGGAAGCCTCATCACCGTGTGGGCGTTGGGATTCCATATGGCGAATCCGGCCTTGACCATAGCTATTACGCCTCCGTCTTTAAGCTTGGACGGGGTCTTTCCTCTAGGCGCCAACAGTTCGCTGGACTTCAACAACGATCATACCTCCCGATTATATGCTCTTCGAACTCGGCCAGACTTCTCCTTTTCCTGCCCTCCCGTCCCTCCACCGGGGAAGAGAGGAGCATGGAGTCGATCACCGATTCCTCCGTAGCCTCCACGACGGCCCGGAAGAAGCGGTTCGCCAAGCTATCGCTGACAGGAGAGATCTCGACTGGTTCCACCCCTTCGTGGGGTACCCTGTAGGCCGTAGAAAAGGCCAACGCGATCTCTCCGCTCCCGTTTCCTATGTAGGCTCCGGTCCTGACTATGCCCACCGACGCCCTCTTGCAGAGTCGCTTCAGCTGTCTGGAGGTCATGGGAGCATCGGTGGCGACGACCGCTATTATCGAACCCTGTTCCTTCAATCTCTCAGGAGGAGCCTCCCTAAAAATGGCCTTCCCGACCTTGACCCCGTCGATCGACAGGTCTTTCATCTCACCGAAATTCGAGAGCACCAGCACTCCCACGGTGTAACGAGCCCCGTCCAGTTCTACCAGACGGGAGGAGCTCCCTATGCCTCCCTTGAGCTGATAGCAGGACATGCCCTTTCCCGCTCCGACGTCTCCCATGGAGAAATTCGGCGAGGCGGATCTAACGGCCTCGCCTACATGTCGGGGTTTAACGTTAAGCCCTCTTATATCGTTCAGAAAACCGTCGTTGCACTCGCACACCACCGAATTTACCGTTCCTGTGGTGTCTCCAATCCCCTCGTCCGTGGCCAGCATCTCGTCGACCAGCCCTCTGACGCAGTCTCCCACCGAAAGGGTATTGGTCAGCACGATCGGGGTTTCCAGGGTTCCCAGTTCCTCTATCTGGACGAGTCCCACCGACTTTCCGAACCCGTTTATGACGTGGCAACCGGCGGGAAACTTGTGTCTGAAAGTATTTCCCGATCCCGGTATGATCGCCGTCACCCCGGTCTTCACCGGTCCGTCGTCCAATGTGACGTGCCCCACCGATACCCCTTGGACATCGCCAATGGAATTTTTAGCACCGGTCGGCATAAAACCGATCTCTATTCCCATCTCCCTGGCTCTTACCACATCGACGTCCACCTTATAGGTCGAAAGAGGCCAATACCGGCGTGTGATCCGAGGGCTTTTCCCAACCTCGAGGGTCCCGATATACCCAGCTGTCCGACGATAACTTGGCCAGATCGGGAGAAGCCAGGATATGATCTATCCTCCAGCCGATGTTTCTGTCCAGGGCGTTCTTGACCCGATAGTCCCAGAAGGAAAACTCACCTTCCTCCGGCCGATGGGATCGGAAAACATCCACCAGCCCCTGACAGACGGTCCCGAAGAGATCCCTGATATCCCTGTGAAAGCACACGTGTTTCGCCTTGTTCTTAGGGTTGGCGACGTCCTTTTCCTCCGGAGCTACGTTCATATCCCCCACCCACAGGACCCTCTTACCGTCGGAGATACGATCGGATATCGTCCTTTGTGTCCTTCTCAGAAACTCCTGTTTCATCAGATAGTCGTCGTGATCGATGGATTTTCCCTGAGGAACGTAGGTATTCATAACCCAGATATCGCCGAAACGAACCGACAGAGCCCTTGTGTCGAAGACAGGTTCCTTTCCATCGTCAAAGCCGTAGACTATTTCGTCCGGCTCCTCCAGGGAAGCTATCGCCACGCCGTTGTAACTTTTTTGGCCTCTGAAGGCCACAAAGTACCCCATGTCCACGAAGGCCTGGAGAGGAAAATCCTCATCCCTCGCCTTGGTCTCCTGAAGACACAGGACGTCCACTTTGCTATCATTGAGCCATCTCTCCAAAATGGGAAGTCGGCTTCTCACCGAGTTGACGTTGAAGGTCGCTATGGTCCAGGACACTGAGATCCCCGCCTTTCTAGTCGATTTAGCCTACATTTTACATCAATCGGAGAGACGAAGAGGAGGTCGGTACATGAAGATACAGAGACAGAGTCGCTACCTCCTGGGCTGGATATCGGGGGTAACTCTGACGGGGATACTGGGCATGAGGTTTTTTCTGGGCCTGTCGTGGGTGGACTCGATCTTCTACACCGCCACCACAGTCTCCACCGTGGGATACGGAGCTCCTCCGGGAGTGGACGACTCGGACAAGCTCTTTCTCGCTATTCTCATCGCCGCCAGCCTGGGAACGGTGGGATACGCCATAGGCATAGTCAGCCAGAATTTCTTCACCATGCATATAAGGGCCTCCCTGGGCAAGGGACACGACAGGAGGATAAAAAGAATGGACAACCACTGGATAATATGCGGACTGGGAAGATACGGTAGACAGGTGGCGGCGATGCTGCGACACGAGGAAGTTCCCTTTTCCGTAATAGAGAGCAAGGAGGAAGTGGTAGTGGAGGCCAGGGATCAGGGGTATCTCATGGTACAGGGCGACGCCAGTGAGGAGGACGCACTACTCAACGCCGGGGTCGAGAGAGCCAAGGGACTTATCGTCACACTCGACAGCGACGCTCAGACGGTGTACGTCGCACTGACCGCCAGAGCCCTCAACAGGGATATCCACATAGTAGCCCGAGCCAGCGACACGAAATCCGTATCGGTTCTGACCAAGGCAGGGGTCAACAGGGTGGTCAACCCGGTGATAGCGGGATCGGCGTCTCTGGTCCGAGCCTCGCTCAAACCCTCGGTAGCGGATCTTTTGGACCTGGTGGTCATGTCGAGAAAACTGGACCTCGACTTTTCCACCGTTACGGTGGAAAAAGGGTCCTCCCTGGCAGGGAAGACCCTTATGGAACTGGACTTCAGAAACGCATACGACGTCACGGTCCTTGCCATACTAGGCGCCGACGACGCCCCGGTGTACAACCCAACGGGAGGGCAGACCATAAGGGGCGGCGACAAGATAATGGTCTTCGGAGAAAGACACCGTATAGCATCTCTAAGGGAAGCCCTCGGAAAACTAGCTACCTAACGGAGATACTCGTCTTTTCGAACCAGTCCGGAAGGACCGTTTCCGTCCACGATCCTGAGACAGTTCTCAAGAGCTATCTCCAGAGCCTCACGAGGAGCTGTCTCGGTCTGGTTCGAGTTGTGAGACGAGCCCACAAGATTCGGCAACTCCATCAGGGGTTCATCGGTCGAGAAGGCCCCTCCGTCTCTGGGCTCGTTCCACCATACGTCCAAAGCGGCGAAAAAGTCGGGGCTGCTCTTCAATCTGCGGTAGAGAGCTCCTTCATCTACTATGGCGGCCCTGGCTATGTTTACCAGAATTGCGTCGTCCTTCATGGAAGTCAGGATATCGTCGTCGAAAAGACCCTCGGTCTCCTTGGTCAGAGGAAGCGCCAGGACTACCAGATCGGCCTGTCCGAGAGCTTCCTTGAGCTCCGACATGGTCCAGCCCCGGCTGAGAAGGGAGTCCTCCGGCCTACGCCTTCCCAGACCTTGAACCTCCATTCCGAACCGAGACAATACCGACGCGGTTTCCCTGCCGATTCCCCCGTAGCCTACTATCAGAGCGACTTTCTCCTTCAGGGTTTTCAGTCCGTATCCCATAAAACCGAAAATCCCATCCGACAGGTCCCGGGTCTGCTGGACCAGCCTCCTGGAACAGCACAGGGCCATAGCAAGGACGTGCTCCGCTATGGGAGGGGCCCAACCGCCCACGTTGGCGTAGAGATCGGTATCGTCGCCCAGACGATCCATCGGAACCTGGTCCACCCCGGCCGAAACCGTCTGGACCGCAGGAACATTCCTAAGAGCCGCCCATTCCCCATCTGTCAATTCCTTCGAAGTGAGAAACTGACAGAGAAGAAGATCGCATTTTTCAAGCTCTCCCGGCCTGTCTTCCTCGGCGAGGTCCTTCAACCAAACGACCTCTATGCCTTTAAGTATCCTCTCCACATTCTCCGATACCCCGTCGGGTCCGAAGGTTATCCCTATCCTGCCAGACATAAAAACCCTCCTTTTATTCTCGATTATGCCCACCGGGGGCATATCTGCAGACTACAAAGCCATTTTACTATCGCAGCCCACGATCGACAAAGGTCAAAAAAGGTCACCCCCTAAAAACACTCTAATGACCTGAATAGGGGCCTTTTCAGATCCACGATCGGATGTAAAATAACAGAAAAAACAAGGCGGTGACCCTATGAGATACGAAGACACCCCTCCTGCCGTGAGGGTCAGAAAAAAGGAAAGCTCCTGTTCCGCCAAGGAACCACCTCGTCTCGATTCTTCTCTTATATCCCAGATGTCCACCGCCACCATCGCGGCGGTCAGGTCGGCCCTCCGAGGGCTTACCGATGGGGATGGAGCCGCCCTGGCACAGGCCGCCAGAAACGGCCATATAGTAGAGGAATTGTTCATGCAGGAGAACGACCTCTCCCAAATGGAATCGCCGGAGAGGGATCTCCTCGACCTGGCGAAAAGGCTCAGCCACGTAGCCTCTCTAGCGGTAGAGGCAGGCAGAGAGGACGACGTCATGAAATCCGTGATGGGCGAACTTCCCCTCTATATCAAGACCATACTGGACGACCTAGCACCATCGCCGGCGAGATGCTATCTGCCATCCTCCGGCGTCAGAGCCTCCAAAAAAAGGCTTTCGTGCATAAAGGATGAGTTGGTGAACTCCATGGCCAGGACCTCCGATCCGAAGACGATAAGGTCGGGGATCTCCATCTTCAAGCTGATAGAGCATCTGGAAGAGGCCATGCCTTTGGCCATAAAGGTCGGAATCGCCTTGTCCAAAGCGAGGAAAAGGATATAATGTGAATATACGGTTCTTTCAAAAAAGTCCATCGACAGAGGAGAGGGGAGGATTTTTTCATGAAGATGAAAGAAGCACTGGAGCTAGCGATCCATGCGGAGATAGAGGCTGGAGAGTTCTACAGGGCCTGGGCGGAGAACACCGACAAGGATTTCCTTAAAAAAGAGCTCGACAACCTGGCGATATGGGAAGGAGAACACGAGGAGGGGCTCAAGAAGCTGTATCTACAGGAATTCGGTGTAGCCTTCGAGAGAGATCCGTCCATCGTGGTGGAACCAGAGCTAAAGGTCCAGACGAAGGACTTCGGCGACGTTACCAGCCTTCTCAGGATAGCCTCCGCCGCCTATCTGTCCGAGATGCGCGCCGCCGAACTATACGAAAGGATGGCGGAGGGCTCAACCGGAGAGGCCAAGGACATCTTCGTCAAGCTCAAGAAGATGGAGGAAAGCCACATGGATCTGGCCAAGAAAAGATATATGAGCATAAGGGAGGACGTCGTAGGCTTCAAGGCCTTCTGATTCCAGTCTACCTGAGAACATCTACAAAAGGCGCCGAGGTCATGGGGCATACCCCTGTCCTCGGCGCCTTTAGAAAAATCATAGCTCCCTGAGCTTTCTCCTCAGGACCTTTCCAGAAGGAGAAACGGGAAGTCCCTCCACGAAATCCACCTTTCTAGGGATCTTGTAATGAGCGAGCTTGCCCTTACAATAGGATATGAGCTCCCTGGCCGATACGGATCGGCCCTCTTCCAAAACGACGAAGGCCCTTCCTATCTCGCCCTGAACCGGGTGGGCCATGGCGACCACAGCCACCTGAGCAACCGCCGGATGGCGACTGATGACTCTTTCCACCTCCTGGGGATATACGTTGAAACCTCCCACTATTATTATGTCGGTGGCCCTGTCTAGGACCGTGATATATCCGTTCTCGTCGAACCTCACGATATCCCCGGTATTGTACCATCCGTCAGCCATCCGTTCCGCCGTAATCTCCGGAGCCTTGTAGTAACCGTTGAACACCGACGGACCCTTGACCCAGAGGATACCGTCCTCTCCGTGCCCCAATGCCTTGCCGGAGTCGTCCCGAACCTCCCAGCTGTAACCTGGAATCACCGGACCGATGGTTCCCAGCTTTCTGGAATCGTAGCTCGGGTTGACCGCCACGACAGGAGAACACTCGGTGGTTCCGTACCCCTCAAGCAAGGGCACACCTAAAAACTCCTTCGAGGCCGAGTCCAGCTCAAGATTCAGACGGTCTCCTCCGGTAACGACCATACGGACCGATTCGGGACGGGGAGCTCCGTGGATTATGGCCCTCTTGAGGAAGTCCACCATGGCCGGGACGAGAAGGAGAACGGTGGCCTCCCCCTCCTTTATGGCCTCCAGCGTTCCTCCGGGAGGCATGAAAAGGGGGACGACTACCTGCATCGCACCGTGGACCAATCCCATCAGTCCTCCCAGGGTAAGCCCGAAAGAGTGAAAGTTGGGAAGGGCCCACAGGATCCGATCCTCCTGCCCCAGGTTAAGCACGGACCAGCAAACGTCCACGTTGTCCAACAGGTTGCTGTGGGAGAGGGGGACAGCCTTGGGTAGCCCGGTGGTACCGGAGGTAGCGAAGATAACCGCCATGTCCCCGTCGGTTCTCTCCGTGTCGGCTTTTCCGGAAAGGGAGGATATCGGACCGTCCAACGGCATCCTTGATACAGGGTATCTCTCCACGAAGATCTCCGTCTTGTCGTCGCCTTCTCCGCACACGACGGTAAAAGGACCCACCAGATCCAAAGTAGACAGCAATACGTCCGACCCGGCGCGATAGTTGAGAGGTACGACGGTTCCCTTAAGTCGCCAAACCGCAAGAGCCAGGGCCAAAAAGGCGGGGCAGTTGGGGACCAACGTCACCAGACGATGGCCTTCGCCGAATCCGGCCTCCCTCAACAGAACCTCGTCTCTGTCCGCCATAGAGGATAGATTTGACCTGCTCAGCCAATCGCCACCCCACCAAAGGGCATCGGCCTCTCCGTCCTCTGCTAGAACTGGTAAAATCCTCTCTTCCAATCTTTCCACTCTAACGCCTCCCCCGGGTTCCCCCAATACGGTAAAATACACATAGGGAAATATTGTAATATCTAAATCCATTCCTGTCCAAAGGGATGCATCAAAAAGCAAGTACCTAAGACCTATCCAGTGGTATCATTGGCTCATTCCACCAAGAGAATACGGAGGGAAAATCCAATGAAAGATCTATACCAAGAACTTACGTCTGAGATAGACGACATCATATCCGAAAAAGCCCCCTATGCGGCAGCTCTAAGCGATGATCTGGCCGACAATCCCGAGCTGGGAGGACAGGAATTCCGTTCGAGCGAGAAGATGTCCAATTTCCTGCGGGAAGCGGGGCTTCTGGTGGAGAGACCCTTTATGGATATTCCCACAGCCTACAGAGCTACAGCAGGAGACGGAGGACCGGTGGTCGCCCTTCTGGCGGAATACGACGCTCTGCCTGGGCTCGGTCACGCCTGCGGCCACTGTCTCAGCGGGGCAATGAGCCTTCTGGCTGGAGCGGCTCTGGCCAAGGTAGCTAAAAAGGTCGAGGCGACCCTTTGGGTAGTCGGAACTCCCTCGGAGGAGACCGACGGGGCCAAGGTCACCATGTCGGAGGCGGGAATATTCGACGAGGTCGCCCTGGCGGCTATGATCCACGCCGACTCGGATGGATCCCACGTAGGCTACAGGAGCCTGGCCATGGACGCCCTGGAGTTTCGTTTCACAGGAAAGGCCGCCCACGCCGCCGGGGCTCCCTGGGAGGGCAGAAACGCTCTAAACGGCGTACAACTTTTCTTCCATGCGGTGGATATGTTAAGACAGCACGTAAAACCGGAGGTCAGAATGCACGGAATAATTTCCTCTGGAGGCGAGGCCCCCAACATAGTGCCCCAAGAGGGAGCGGCGAAATTCTACTTCCGATCGCCCACCAGATCCTATCTAAACGAACTCACCGAAAAAATCTACGATTGCGCAAGAGGCTCCGCCATGGCGACCGGGACCGAGGTATCATGGTCTAACGTCGAGTTCAGCTTCGACGAGATGATCCCGAACGAGCCAGCGGAGAGAATGATGGAAGGGGTTTTCGACGAACTGGGAGTTCCCTACGACCCGCCCCACGGAGCCCAAGGTTCCAGCGACGTGGGAAACGTGTCACACAAATGTCCGGCCCTCCAGCCGCAGCTCTCCATAATGGACGTATACGCCGCCCACCATACGGAGGAGTTCGAGAGGGCAGTCAAAACCGACAGAGCTCATAGGGCCATAGAGACCGGCGCCAGGATACTGGCCAGGGCGACGCTTAAGACCTGGCTGGACCATGATCTCAGGGAAAAGATGAGCTCGGCCATATCACGATAGAGGGCATCTCTAAAAGCTAACGTCCGAGTCTCCTCGTAGAGGTCATCCCGCCTGCGCCCTGTCTCGCCCGAGCCTGTCGGAACGACCTCTACGAAGATCAGCGTTTTTAGAGATGCCCTAGAGGTGGTCCGCTACTATCCGCAATAAACCGGGAGGTGGTGCAGTTTGAACAGGGAAGGACGAGACAAAGACAGTTTCTTCACCCTTACCCGCGACGACATAAAAGAAGAACCTCTCCCGGATCTGAGGAAAAACGCCCTTCAGATCTTCCTGAGCATGCTGGTTTTCGTCACCTTCATATCGACCCAGATCTGGATGGACCGAAGGGCCATAGAGAGACACGAGTCGACCTTCAACATACAGCAAAGCCGCCAGGTAATGGTCGGCAGGGAGGCTATGGAGGACAGGCTAAGATCCCTCATAAGCAGGCTGTCGAGCCTCACCAACACGTCTCTCCCTCAGGCCATAAGGATGGACGCCACGGACTTCATTAAGGAGAGACTCTCTCTGATGGTCCACGCCAACGAAGACATAGCGGCGGTTCTGTTGAAGCTGAAGGACGGTACAGGATGGGAATACTCCTACAACCGCCTGATCTCCCCCGGACCGGCGGCCCTCAGAAAGGCCAGAGAAGTCATGACAGTGGGAATGGGCGACCTCTCCAGAAAAGCCTCTCCCGTAAGGGTGGATACCGTGAATATAGTTGATAGACACCCGATAATGGTGATTACCTTCGACATATTCTCAGGCCATGGAGAACATCGAGGACATATGGTTGTCGCCCTGGACCTGCTCCCGGCGATAGATCGCTACGTCGTTCCCCTTCGAGGGGGTTCTCACGGATGGGCTTACCTCGTCGACGAGGGCGGAAAGATCCTTTACCACCAGTATCCCTCTCTGACCGGCTCTTCGGCATCGTCCTTTCTGACAGGAGACGGAGAAAGTATAGATACCATGATGGGGCATCCCTGCGGAGAGGGCTCCCTTTACGAGAACTACGGCTCGGGACGGGACAGAAAGCTGGTGGCCTGGGATACCCTCAGGATATTGAATCGCAAGCTGTTACTGGTTCTGTCTACTCCTGAAGAGGACGTGGACGCCATAGTGCAGGAGGACAGGACACTGCGTTTTCTCCTTGGGCTCATGCTCCTCAGCTCTCTATCTCTTTCGTTTCTTTGGGTAGCCGACAGAAGACACAGGGCTAAGCTAAGGGAAAGCGAGGCAAGATACCAGACCATAATCGACGATCAATTCGAACTGGTGAGCCGTTTCGACACGGACGGAAGGTACTCCTTCGTCAACGACGCATATTGCTGCTTTTTCGGAGTTAAGAGAGAGGACGTTCTGGGCAAACCACTGGGATCGGTCAGGGACTCGAGATACGCTCGTATTTCCATGGAGCTGTTCAAATCCATCTCCTTAGACAACCCGTTCAACTTCAACGAGGAGAGGATATCCATGCCGGACGGTTCGACGAGATATCTAAGCTGGTCGAACCGAGGGATCTTCGACGAAGAGGGGAAACTCATCGAGATACAGGGCGTCGCCCGGGACATCACCGACAGAAAAGAGGTCGCGTTGGCCCTCCAAGAGGAGACTTTACAGCTGGAGAACCTGCACAGCATAGTACAGAAGCTGACCTCCGCCGGGAGCAAGTCGGAATTGATACGGTCCCTGATAGAATCTCTGACGAAGGAAATGGACTACCGAAGCGCCTTCGTGTCCCTGAGATCCGGAAACGACGAAGGATCGGAGCTGTTCAGCAGCGGCGACAGGAAAAGACCTCATGTTAAGACCGAGGACCAAGCTATGACTACTGAGCACCACATCGTCTTCCAAAGGGAAGATCGACTCACACAACTGTCCGTGCCGGTGGCCTTCAAGGGAAGAAAACTCGGCGTGCTTTCGGTCCTGTCTACGATGAAACCGAAAGAAAGAGAGATCAAAAAGATCTCCATATTGTCGGACCATCTAGCAGGGCTGCTCGTTCTGCTGGAGGTGATGGACAAGAGGACCAGAGAGGCATTGATAGATCCCCTGACCGAGATATGGAACAGAAGGTACATCCTCAAACACCTGGAGAGCGAGAACAACCGGATAAAGCGCTACGGCGAGAAGGCCAGCCTGGCAATAATAGACCTGGGAGAGTTCAAACTGGTGAACGATCTTTACGGCCACGAGGCCGGAGACGAGACCTTGAAGAAAATCGCTTCTGTCCTGAAGGAAAGCATAAGGAGTTGCGACATGGTGGCCCGATACGGAGGAGACGAATTCCTCGTGTACCTGCCTAATACGTCTCCCAAGCAGGCGGAGGTAGTGCTGTCCAGAGCCAGCCAGATGGTGGCGATACGTGACTTTCCCCATCCGATCGCCCTCGATTATGGTATAGCGGGGTTCCCCGACGACGGAGAGACCATCGAAAAAATCATAAAGGTGGCGGACGACAGAATGTACGCCGCCAAGACCAGGAGGAAACAAAAAAGATAGACGAAAGGAGCGCTCGCCCCTTGTAAGGGGCGAGCGCTCCTTTCGTCTATCTTACTTATCGGCTTCGCCGTAGAGCTGCCGGTATACGAAAAGGTTTCCCATGACCTTCTTCACGTATCCTCTGGTCTCGGTGAAGGGTATCTCCTCCATCCACAGGTCCAGGGGTCTGTCTCCGAAAGACCTGTTCCATTTGTTGACGTTGCCGCTCCCGGCGTTGTAGGCCGCCAGTGACCACTCCAACCTTCGGTAGGAACGGAGCAGCCTGGAGATATGAGCGGTCCCGAGGGTTACGTTGTCCCTCACCGAGAACAGATCATATTTCTCCATCTTTAGGGTATCCGCCTCCCACTTGGCCGTACGGGGCATCAGCTGCATGAGACCGGAAGCCCCTACCCAGCTCACTGCGGAGGGGTTGAAAGCGCTTTCCTGCTTCATTATGGACCATATCATGGCAGGCTCCACCTGAAAACGGTTCGCCATCTCCTCCACGACTTCTCTATATGGCCTAGGATATAGGAATTTCGCCAGATCCCTGTAAACCCCGTCGGGTCCTACGGCGTAGGACGACAGCGAACGGGCGGCTCTAAAAGCCTCGTCCTCGTTGCCCATCCACGCCGCCAGCCAAGCTCCGTTGTATCTCTTCTGAGGATCGGAGCTGCCGGAAAGACGCATCTTAGCGTGAATGACGAAGCCCCAACGTTCCAGCTCGGATTCCTCCCTCTTTAACTTTCCCGCTCCAGGAACCATAGATACGGGGTCGCCGGGAAAGGCAAGATAGGAATATATCGATAACGGATAGTTTTCCGAGAGGGCCTTGAATGATTTAACCGCTTCGTCCGGACGATTCAGTCTCTCCAGGCATCTGCCCTTCCAGTAAAGGTGCTCCGCCGGAGCCATTCCCTTGGAACTCGACGCCTTCTCGAAAAAGGAGAGAGCCCCTTCGTAGTCCCCTTTGTCCCAACGAACCCAGGCCCTGTCCCACAGGATCGAGCTCGCCTCGGAGGATCGGGGGTAAAGCTTCAGGATCCTGTCCTCCTCGTCAGTCTTAGCCTCTCCGGAGAGGATCCCGACGTAGGAGACCGCCGCCGACAGAGCCCTGTCTCCAGAGAGCTCTCTGGAGGCCCTGAAGAGGATCTTCTCCGCCTCCTCCATATACCCTCTCTTGGCTATAAGGGCAATCCTCCTGCTACCCCGAACGACATAATCGTTGTCCTCCATGAAGATCAACCTGGACAACAGAGGAAGGGCCTCTCCATAACGTTTCAGTCGATAGAGCGCCATGGACCTATAGTAGAGGGCACTCTGTGAGAAGGAACCGCTCAGCGGGACCTGGGCCAGGTATTTCACCGCCTCGTCGTGATCCTCACGAAGATAGGCGGCGTATCCCAGACGGTAAGACCTTTCCCGGGACGGAGAGGCCTTCTCGAAGAGCTTCAAGGCCCTGGAGTTGAGGGGCCTTATCCTGAGAGCCGCCGAGGCGTCGGATATAGAGGGATCGGAAAAATCCATCAGATCGTCCAGGGTCTTGGCCTTCAAGGTGGAATCGTCCGTGGCCGAGAGCATCCTTCGCATCCATTTACGTCTTTCCTCCTCGTTGCCGGTGAGCCTCGACAGGGCATAGCAGACATAGTAGGTCAAATCCTCGGGGGGCGAGGACAGATAGAGGTCCAAAGCCTCTCCGTAGGCGGCCTTTGGATCGCCGATCCTCTCCAGGGCCAGCACCCTCAGCATCGACGCGTAGGGTCTGATTTCCTCAGGGTAACGGTCTCCCACCTCATCCATCAAGACAAGCGCATCTTCCCAACGGCCCTTCGTCCAGAGACCGTTGGCCAACATAGACATCTCCCTGGGAGACAGGTCCTCCGACGTCACGGAGGCCAACTCGTCCCATCGACGTTCCCAGAAAAGTCGTTCGACCTCCGAGGAGAACGACGGCGAGACCTCAAGCGAAAGCGACATAGCTAGACACAAAACCATGGGAAACATAAATTTTTTCATGTAAAAACGGGCCTCCTTCCGAATCATACAACAGCATACCATGGCGCACCTCGCCTTCAAAGGGCTATAATCTCTACTGTAGAATCGAGAAAAAGGAGGTTTACCATGATAACCCGTTCCCTTATAGAGCTGATATTCTCAGCGGCCAGTATAGAGAGGTGGAACGACCATCCCAGGCCGGTTCAGTTTACCGAGATGGCTAAACAGGCCCATAAGTTCGTCATAGCCTACGTCATAGGCCGCTACGAAGAGGACAGAGGCGCGAAGGTCGACTGGAACGCGATCATAGAGGGAGGAGTGTTCGAATACCTTCACAGGGTCGTGGTCACAGACATAAAACCTCCGGTCTTCCATCGATTGATGGCAAACGAGCCCCAGAGAAAAGACCTCAATCGATGGGTCATGGACAGGCTTTATCCGCTTCTATCACCTCTTCCGGGCGGAGTCGCAGACAGATGTCGGACCTATTTCGACGAGGATGACCACAGAGTAGAGAAAAGATATCTCCAGGCCGCCCACTATCTGGCAACGAAATGGGAGTTCGAGTTCATATACGGCTGGAGCCGTCCCATATTTCACATCGAGAGGACCAAAGAAGAGATAGAAAGACAGGTAAAAGAACATATGGACATAGAGGGGGTCAGACAGCTTATAATGAGCGATAGCCTCCCGGAGAGCGACAGGGGGTTGGCCGGATTCATCTCCCTTGTCGGACAGTTGAGGTTCCAGAAAAGATGGGCTCAGACTCCCAGGATCCCTCAGACCTCGGTGTTAGGGCACCTTCTGTTCGTAGCCGTCCTGTCGTGGCTGGTCGTGCTGGAGACGGGGGGATGTTTCAGAAGAAGATACAACGCCTTCTACGGAGGGCTATTCCACGATCTTCCCGAGGTCCTGACCAGGGACATAATATCCCCGGTGAAGCGATCCGTGGAGGGGCTGGACCAGCTGATAAAGGAGCTTGAGATGGAGGCCATAGCCACCGACGTGCTCCCTCTACTTCCCGAATCGTGGCATCCCGAGATGCTGGCCTTCGTTAAGGACGAGTTCGAGAATCGAATATGGCCGAAAGGTCAGACGACCCCTACGATATTGGACCAAGACATAGGGGGGGATCAGGACAGAGACGAGCTGAATCCTATAGACGGCAGGATCATCGAATCCTGCGACAAACTGACGGCCTTCATAGAAGCGTCCGAATCCATAAGGCTAGGCATAAAATCCAATGAACTGTTCGAGGGCAAGAGAAGCATATATATGCGATACGCCCATAAATGCGTCAACGACTACCCGGTGGGGATACTGTTCGATTACTTCAGATAGAAAAAGAAGGTGCGACCGCAGATGACGGAAACGGAAAGACCGAGACAGGAAGAAGAAGAGAAAAAACCGCCCCTCCTGAAGAGATTCGGGAGAAACTTCGTCACAGGACTTCTGGTGTTTCTCCCTCTGGCGATACTTATATTCATAGTAAGGCTCCTGGTGCAGACCTTGACCGCCGTAGCCAAGATACTTTTCGGCTTCACCGAATCGGTGGAGATGACCATGATCATGTTCGTGTCCATAGTATTCGTGATAACCTACGCCGGGAGCAAGTTCGCCCGCAGAGAACGATGGACCCTGAACTCGCTGGAGAGGGCCATAGTAGCCATCCCTTTGGTCGGGTCCTGGTACGAGACCATAAAGGACTTGGTCGGGTCCTTCACCGGAACCGGGAAGACAGACGCGTACCTGGGGGTAGTGCAAATACCAATGGGGCCTGGACACCTTCTGGGATTCGTCACCAGAAGGGACGTGGAGCCGGACGGCAGAGTTATGCTCAGCATATTCATGCCCACGGCTCCCAACCCTACATCCGGGATAGTCATGTTCTTCTACGAGGACGACATAACCTACGTGAACATATCTCCGGAGCACGCCTTCAAGATCATCATCTCGCTTGGGCTTAAGCGCTAGGAGAAAAGCCCCGTGCTGAGGTACTTCTCCCCTCTGTCGGGCAAAACCGTCACCACCAAACCTTCGGGGCCGATCTCCCTGGCCTTCACCACAGCGGCGTGGAGATTTGCCCCGGAGGATATTCCGCAGAGGAGACCCCATCGAGAGACCAGCAGCCTGGCTCCATCCCTCGCCTCTTCGTCGTCTACTGCGACGATCTCATCAATCAAATCGACATCCAGGACCTTGGGAACGAAGCCGGCTCCGATGCCCTGAATATCGTGAGAACCGGAACGGCCACCGGACAGTACGGAGCTTCCCTTAGGCTCCACAGCGACCACCGAAACAGAACGACCTGCCCCTCTGAAGGCTTCGGCGATTCCGGTCAAGGTACCGCCGGTACCGACCCCCGCCACGAAGGCATCTATCCGCCTTCCCCAGAGATCACGGAGTATCTCCTGACCGGTGGTCACCCTATGGGCCCAGGGATTTCCGGGATTGGAAAACTGGTCCATCGTCAAGGCTCCTGGGATTTCCGCTACCAGCTCATCCGCCCTTCGGACGGCCCCTGACATTCCCTCTCCTGCGGGAGTAAGGACGACCTCGGCTCCGTAAGCCTTCAGCAAAGACCTCCGCTCGACCGACATAGACTCGGGCATGGTCAGCATTACCTTGAGCCCCAGACCTCGACCCAACATGGCCAGGGCTATTCCGGTATTGCCCGAGGTGGGCTCCACCACGACGGTCTCGTCACAAAGCTCCCCTCTTTCCTCCGCCCGACGGAGCATCCCCCAGGCGGCCCTGTCCTTTATGGACCCCCCTGCGCCGTTCCCCTCAATCTTCAGGGCTATCTCCGCACCGTCCTCGAAGGGACGCACCACGATCATAGGCGTCTTACCGATAACCCTCGCGTTCATCAATTCATCCACTCTGTAGCTCATCATGCGACCTCCTGCCCAGTAGATGACCCTAAAAGGAGCGCCATCTCCTCAATACGACGTTCCAACTCCTCTATTCTCCTGAGAAGAGGCCCTGAGCCGTCCCTCACCCTAGCCTGCTCCCCCGTCACGGTAGAGCCAGGAGCCACGTCCTCCAACACAACGCTTCCGGCCCCGACCTTGGCCCCTTTCCCTATGGTTATAGGTCCAAGAACCTGGGTTCCCGCACCTACGATCACGTTATCCTCCAGAGTAGGGTGACGTTTTCCGACCTCACCGCCCCTTCCTCCAAGGGTAACCCCGTGGAACAGGGACACGTTGTCGCCTATCTCTGCGGTCTCCCCTATGACCACTCCCATGCCATGATCTATGAAGAGACCTCTTCCTATCGTCGCGCCGGGATGGATCTCTATTCCGGTCAGCCAACGGCCAAGGTGGCTTATAAGCCTCGGCAAAACCGGAATTTTGCTGACGTGAAGGCCATGTGCCAGCCTGTAAAGCCAAAGAGCGTGGACTCCGGGATAGCACAGAACGAACTCCCCCTTTCCTCTCCATCCAGCTGGCAACGCCGGATCGTTTCTCCTGACCGCCTTCCAGTCCTCCGCTATAGCGTCTACGAACCCCATACCCTTGCCTATCATTCATCGAACCTCCTAAAAAAAACTCCGGCGGTCGAAGACGAAAAAAACGGAACCGCCTAGGGCGATCCCGTTTTAAGCCTGATAGATCAGGTGCATATTCGTCGAGAGATGACGTTCCGTCTCCGGACCGCAACGGGCCATATGCCCCGCAGTCCAAGACTGCGGTGGATTAGTCGAGCATCCACCGACAACAACAGCTAACGTCTATGAAACGAGTATACATCGTTCAATCTCTCCCTCTAAGTATGTTTCGTCGAAGAGTACCACAGTTCGATCGAAAAGGTCAAGGGTATTGTAGAATGTCCCTAACCCAAAGAACGACATCGGGAAGAGGAGAAGATCTCCTCGTACATTGCCCCATCCACGTTAAGGACCAAGCAGGCTGTCTGCCATAGGCTGAGATCCTTCCTCCAGTCGTAGAAGTTATTGATGCTCTGGGCAAAGGTATTCGGGGTCCAGGAGGAAACGTCGTAGCCAAGGGCCTCGAACAGTCCTAGCATGTACGCAGCCACGTTTATCCGCTGCTCGTCGGTGGTATCGTCATACCACTGGTTTTCCCCAGCCTCTATGAGCTCAGAAAAGCCCTCGCGATTTTCCTCCATAAAGGCGACGATTTCGTCCCTGTCCATAATCCCCCCCTTGGCGAACTCCGTCGAATCGGACTTGACCGAGGCCTGCCACCTTCCCACAAGCTCCTGGTCCTCTATCCTGAAAACCGTCAGAGAAGATGCCTGACCAGTCCATCTTCCCTCCAGAGAAGGCGCATCGATGTCGAGGACGAGTGAATCACCGGCAAGCTCGGCATGCTCGAAAAGTATCACCTCATAGCCAGGTCGGACCCTGATCGAGGCGATGGTATCGTTGGGGAGGTCAAATATCATCCTGGGATTTTCCACATCCTTGTCGATCTTCCACCAAAGGTCGTACTCCCCTGTCACGTAGATCTCCCAGGACGTACCCTGAAAATCTGCTTCGGTGTAGACTATGGCGATACAGTTATCTCTATTGGAGCAGAAACCAACCGATACGAGAAAAATAGTAGCCAAAGAGGCACAAATAAGCGATAAAGCGATATTTTTCTTGTTCGACATGATCATCTTCCTTAATTGGACGGGCTGTATTCTGACGTCATGGACACCATCACATAGGTGCGTTTCTTGCCCCACATGGCCTCTTTTATGGTGGCGTTAAAAGTACCGAAGATGTCCTCCGGGTCGTCAGCGTTGTATATTTCACCTCGTAATTCCCATATCCCTTTTTTAGGGCTTAAGGCCTCTTCGACCCTTGCGTACCAGGGAGCCTCACCATCGGCTCCGAAAAAGCTGAAATAGCCGCCCTTGAAAAAATAGGGGGGGTCGGACTGATCCACCGATCTGTCTGCCTTTATCTTTATTCCGAAGTACTTCTGAACCGACTCCTCGACGTAAGCCGCCTTGATCCGCAGTTCCCCCGTATCTCCAGGGTTGTCCTTATTCTGTCGAACACGGCTTTTGAAGTTGTTGATGTAATTGTGCTGGATCCCGAATCGAACCAGATCGGGGTAGCTATCGGGATGGGACATCTCCTCCACGTCAATCTCCATAAAGCCAAGCTCCGTGAAGTTGCTCAGGAACAAGCTCGTATCCTTGAGCTCCTTCTGGGTCGGAGCACCCAGTGCGGACCCGACGCAGATCAGGAGAGCCATACAGGTAGCCAAAAAAACATGCTTCATGTGAAATCTCATCATCATCGTCCTCTCTTATCCAGCTGCGGGGATCGGTATCGAAATTGTGGAATCCTCGATATTCTGTTCATCCTTCCAGTCGTTTGCTTCCTTAACCGAACGCTTCAGGACCTCTATTTCCTCCCCTTCAAAGTTGACCCCTACAAGCATGTAATCCTCCGTCTCGGTGGCATCCACGATACTAAAAAGCTCCTCCATAGCGGCATCGTACATCATCACCGAAAGCCAGCCCTCCTGTTGATCCATAGCATTTCCCCTGGCCCCCTTACCAGCTTCATCCATGGTGAAGACTAACCGATATGGATCAAGCCAGCAGGTCTCTCCGATAATCTGGAAGGACTTTTTTTTCTCGAAACCATCCATGGAGTAGAGGATAAGCTCCTGAGAAACACCGGTGCCGAAGCTGATGGTTATCATCTCGCCGTCTGGGCTGAGGGATACGTTACAGTATGCAGCCCCCTCAAAAGGCAGGAAGCCAAGGGGCTCCTCAAGCTCATTGAAAAAGTATATGCCGCTTTTGGATCCCTTCATTGCGTCGGAAAGCTCGGGATCCACAATTATCCAGGAATACATGCCGCTGTCGGTACTCCAGTATGCAGGCTGATCCTCCTCCAGTTTGATCTCTTTGCCATCGGCTTTGACCCTAAAGGCACAACCCTCTTTGAGAACGTAGCTTTCCTGTGCTGCCAGAGCTGGAAAGGCCAGCAGAACAAACATGATCGATGCCAATAAAAACACGCAAAGATATCTTCTATTTGCGTTCACGATTAAACCACCCCTATTCATCTTTCAGGACCAAGGGATATCGGCGTCTACATCTGTGAAACGTAACTTTTCCCTTACTCCGTTGCGAAGTAGGGTCAGATCTATTACCTTACCGTCGATCCTTATAGATTCGACAACCCCGGAGAGATCCTCCGAAATGGGCAGAAATCCCGAGTAGTCGCCGTCGTCGTCAAAAAAGCATATCCCAGTAGGCTCCTTATCCAGGGCGTTGGAAGGGGTTATAGCTATCCACGCCACAAACCTAGGAAATCCCCCCTCCACAAAATTAAGCCCTTCGGTTTTCACATAGGACGATCTAAAGACCCCCTTAACCCGATAAACCATATTACAATCTCTAATCTCGTAGAAAAAACCCGATTTCGGTATAGGTGGACTCAACCCATACAGGAAAAAAGCACCAAAAAAAAGGGCCACGGCAGCAATTTTCATGCTCTTTTTAATTTTCATCGCTTTAGAGATGGGCTCTAAGGCCTTAAAACTATCCTGCCAACAGCGGTGGCTCCTCCATCGGTAAAATCGATATCAAACCAGCGAAAGTTGACCTTCTGCCCTCCGGGTATGGCTTGGTCTGGAGTCTCGGTCTTGAAAGCTTTCTTGGGGTGTATCCATCCAGATCCATATAGCTCACTAGAGTCACCATTCCAAACAAGCCCCTTGCCCTTAGCGTAAAAGCCCATGTAACCAACCTGGACAGCCGCACCATCTATGCCACTCCAGACGATAGTTCTTGATTTTCCTGGCTCCACTCCGTACCACCCCTTGGTGCCCCCTCTACTCTCAGAGCCATCTGTCCACCACTGCAGGGCAACCGAGACCTTAACAGAGGTTTTGTTGACCAAGGTGATCTTGGCGGCAGACGCCTCATGAGCAAAACAGAGAAAGACTATTAACGCGACAAGGCAAAGGCTTCCTCTTTTAATAATTTTATTAATTCCAAGCACTTTATAGAGCCTCCTTTTTCTCCACGAAAACGACGTCCATAAGCTCTCGGGCCATCAGACGCACTCGGCCGTCTCCCCACAATACGATATCGCCATCGGTGGAGACCGATCGGAATAACTTCAGATCCCTTAGGTCACCAAATCTTGCGGTATCAAGTTTATGGGAAAGATCGACAACCATCACGCTCCCCGTCTCCATCTCCACGAACAGACGCCAGTCGTTGAGAGCAGTCACCGACTTGATAAATCCCACTTTCAATGCCTCCTCCTCTTTTTTAAGTCAGTAAACCCTTTGCCCCAAGGAGACGCCATCTCCAAAATCGATCCTGAAGACACCGTCGTCTCCTCCCTTGTTTAAGTATAGTCCTGAGAGATCGTCAGCTACCTCGAAACAAGCTATCTCCCCGCTATCCAGCTCGAAGAGCCATGCGGAGACCGGCTTATCGTCCGTTATGGCCCGACCGTGAAACTCGCCGTCGCCCGATAAGGGAGATCCCAAAAGTCCTCTTGCAACCTCGGAAATCTTGTCGATCGTCTCCCTGTCAAAAAACGGCTCACCCTCCAGAAAGCGGTCCATCTGCCCCTCGGTAAGGGAGATCTCGGAGCTGACCTCCATAGCCCCCTCCTCGTCTCGAACTTCCTCGGTGATGACAAACAGGCCACGATTCTCGTCGTAAATCTGGGTCTTTCTCCAGGTCAAGGTTAGTCGTCCATCTATCCATCGATACTCGGTCTCTTGATTATCGGTGACGCTTCCATGGGAAAAGCCTATTATCCTTCTTGCCTCCGAGTCGAACCTGGGACCTATGATCTCTTCCAAACTCTCGTCCCTTTCCAGTTTTACGGTCTCGGGATTCCACAGATAGAACGAGCAATACGGGTTGGGAACGTACAGGGTCTCGGTTATCATAAGATCGTTGAAACCATCGAAGTTCGCATCGACCGAGGAGACACATAAAGATGGATCGTTCTTCACCTCCTCCTCGTATATCTCGCACTGGATCTCGCTGATCACCTCGTCCTTGCTCCTGACGTAGAAGGTCTCGCCGTCGAAAGTAACCGAGAGGGTAGGACCATCATCGCTTACCTTGAAAGTGAAGGCCGGCTCGGCCCCTGACGCCCCAGCTCCCATCATTACGACGAAGGCCAGACCGGCCAGGACCTTCCTCAGGTATCTTTTCATCTTTAGACAAACTCCTCTCCGCAGCCACTTACGTCCCAATAAAAAAGGACATCCCTTATCCTGATATCAGGATAAGGGATGTCCTCGGTTTTCGGTACACCCTTTTCGGGTAGTCTTTGCGGTTTTAGCGGAGCGATAAGATCTTCTTTACATCCCTACGAGAGCTTATGCCAAGTTTTTGAAAGATAGATTTAAGATAAAATTTTACCGTATTCTCGGAGAGGAAAAGTCTCTTCGCTATCTCACGGTTGCTCAACCCCTCGCTCACCAGAAGGGCTACGTCGTTTTCCCTGAAGGTCAGTCCCTCCACGGCTTCTCTGCCGGAGAGGCTTTGTAGAACCCTTTCCTTGCCCAGGGAATAGCGTTTTACGAAGGAGGAGAACCTATTCCTTTCGGAGCTCCAGCGCTCCTCCATTACCACATCGAGAGAGCTCCCTAGGACATCGGCGTTTTCGGCAAAGGGCAGTATAAGTCCGTCCGGCATGGCCATGTCAAGGGCTCTGCCGAGGGCCTCGGCTCCGTCGGATTCCCTGCCAAGACGGGAGTAGGCCACGGAAAGATAGATCCCCATATAGATCTCCACAAGTAGGTTTCGATACCTTCGCGCCGGAAACAGCAGCTCCTCGGACCTTAAAACGAGATCTCTCTCCCCACCGGTCAAAAGAGCTAGACGGCCGTAAACCATGCAGGAGAAAGGGACCGCGGGAGAAGCCCCCGTTAGGAACCCCTCGGAGCACACCCTGGAGGGCATTCCCTCTGTATCACCTAAGAGACAGGATACAAAGCCCGTCGCCACATCGGTTATGCGGTTGGACAGGGCGTAGGAAGACATACGGGCACATCGGTCCCTCATTGCACGACCCTCTGTGAAGACCGGTCCGTCTCCCCTCAGTAGGGCCATCCTCTGCAACAAAAAGGCCGCACAGAGGTAGAGGCTATCCTGGTTCAATCGTTTGGTGATCTCCAGCGCCCGAAGGACCAATGGCTCCGCCTCGTCATCCCGGCCTTTATGAAGCAGGGCCTCCGCCCTGAATATCAACTCCGCCCCACTGCCGTTTCCGGAAGTCAGGGAATTATACAGAGGGAGCCACCGATCCATGTCGGACAATTCCCTGTCCAATTCGCCAGCCCCGCTGTGGAACATGCCCAGGACCGACGGCCACCCGAAGGTCCAAGGGGTGTCGGGCTTGAAGAGCCTACTGTTGGGACCTAGAAGCTCGTAGGCACGGCTATGGTCCTTCCCCATTGCCTCTATATCGTTGTAGAAACCGAACGACCTCGCAAGGTAAAGCTCGCCCCTCAGGGACCTACGGCTTTCCTCGTCTATATCGTAGCCATCCAGGACAGCCTCCATCTCTCGACAGAGACCGACATAGAGCTCTACGTCCCCCAGGTTAAAGGCCTCAAAGGCCATGGATATAAAATTAAACGCGTAGTCGCATCGCATCTCGACGGTGGAGTTATTTACCGTATCCCGAAGAAATTTCAACATATATTCCCGCCCTGCGTCCAAGGTGGCCCTGGTCATGTCGTAGCAATGAAGATCCAACGAAAAAATCCCTCGATAATCACATATGCGATAGAGAAAAAACAACGCCTGGGTCTTGTCTCCCTGAGATGCACACCATTCCCCGGCGGCGGCCAGGATCCCTCTTTGAAAGGCTTCTGGTTCATCTCGGATGGCGGAACGAACAAAATCCAGGAGTATGGCATGTAGAAAATACCGACGACTTTCGATATCGTAGCGGACGAAGAGCCACCCTCCCAATCTCTCGACTAAAACATCAGGAACCCGATCAAGACCGAGAAGGAATGAGAGCTGTGGGACGGTAAAGCTGTCGAAAGGAGACAAACGGAACAGGACCTGACGATCCTCTAGAGAAAGTCCTTTCCAAAGCAACTCGTTTACAAGCTCGTGAATACTTGATCTGCCCTCAAGAGACCCGGTTCGGGCATAGCCCACCAGCTGGAGATACAGTGCGGCGATCCATCCCTCCGAATAAAGGTAAAGACGACGTCTCTGATCCAAGTCCAAGTCCACCCCAGCCAGACAGTAGTAGTCTCCGATCTCTTCCTCCGTGAGACACAGATCCTCGTTCTCAACCCTAAGAACGTTGGCATTGCCCAAAATCGCAAGCCCCCTGGAGGAGAGCTGCTGGGTGATGATAACCACCCTAAGACCATATCCACCATGATCGACTAGAGCCCTCCATACCGACAGAGGAAGGTTTTTGTGGACAAACTGAAAATTATCACATATAAGGTAAGTTTCATCGTCACATACCAGATCGACGAGAGCCTGGGCGACCTCTCCCTGATTGTCCTCCACTGGAAAACCAAGGTGCAAAAGTCTGGATCCTACGTAGGGGTCTATCTCCCCCAGGACATGGCAAAACCTGGTCCATCCCGACGTGCCAGGCTCCTCACTGGCTACGAACCAACGAATCGAAGGGGGATTCATATTCGGACAATTGAAAAAATCTCGTATGGCCGTGGTCTTGCCTGCACCGGAGGGAGCCTCTATAAACGTCGTTCTAAAGTCACGGATCTTCCTCAGCTTGTCCTTTAACCTGTTGGAATAATAGTGGACCTGAGGTCGGTAATTCTCCTGGACGTTTTTCACAATACAGCCCCTCCCTGAAATGGAAGTCGGGTAATAATCTATATTAGACCTTACAGTGAACCGCACGCTGTAAGCGTAACATCATCTGCGTAACAGTACAAACTAGATGACTACAGCCGACTCCCAAACAGCTTGGATAAGCAGAAAAAACAAAAACGGCATAGACAAAAAGTGCTCAAAAACATACCTCCCAGAAATAGCACGGCCCCCGCTCCTTAAAAGCGAGGGCCGTGGGAGGTCTAGTGGAACTTGTTGTTGTTATACTTGGTTATGAGGTTCCAGTTAAGTCCCCACCAGGCTCTCTCCACCTGGTCCATACACTCCAAGGTGAAATCGGTGAGGTATTTTCTGGCCTTCTCTGGGCTCTCTTTGTAAAGATTGGCGGCCTTGGCGTCCACCTCGGCTATGCGGTCGAAGAACCCTTTCTCCATGGGATCCCTAACAGCTCTGAGATCGGCCATGGCGTCACCGTAACGGTGGTTAACCAGCTCGTCGGAGAGGATGAATCCCCACTGAGCCGACTCGAGGCTGAACTGTTCGCGATCGAAGGTTCTCCAGCTCTCCTTTGTGTCGGTCACGCCGTTGTATATGGGCACGTAGCAACTGGTATGAGGGTTATCGTAGCCGAACCAGAGAATGGTCCTCATGACATCCGGAACGTCACTCCTGGCCTGGGAGACGAAGCTGTAGGCACAGTCCCATTTGGACACGGGGCGGTTGTAATCGATTCCAAGAAGGCGACGAACGTCCCTGTTGGGGAACGGGGTGGCCAGAGGGCTCTTGACGCACTTCTCTCCATCCCTGACGTACCAGGCCCCGTCCTCGTACATATCGAAGGGGGTTCCGGTCATGTGGCTTCTGAGCATCCCCATCACGTCAGCTACGGATATCTTCTTCTCCGGCTTGATGGCGAAGGGATAGGACATGGTCTCTGCATTGGGATCCCACTCCTGAGAGGGAGCGAGAATCTTGTGGATCGTGTGAAGCCTGTTGCGCACCCACATGGACGAAAGGGCCCAGTCGTCGTTTCCGGTTAGGGGAGAATAGGCCCTCTGCCATATGAAGGGCTCGTCCCCTTCGGGGTCGTACCATCCCATCTCTATGGCGAACTGCCTGTACCCCTCGGCGACCATGAAATTATCCTTGTCGTTTGGATCGATCTCCTGAATACGGCTCATGTTCGGCACCACGACGACCATATCGTCCGGAACCCTCTGGGCAACCCATATGGCCCCGGGCTTGCCGCTTTCGGGAGTCCACATCATGCCGGTGCTGCGAAGCTCGAATATCCAGGCCTCCTGGGAGTCCGTCACGGTCAGACACTCCCCCTCGCTGCCGCAGGAGGGCAGGAAACCGTACTTCTCGGCCAGGTCTCCCATAACCTTTATGGCCTCCCTGGCCGTCTTGCCCCTCTGAAGGCCGAAGACCTCCAGCTGCTCCACAGTCATGATAGCCCTGGCGTCGGGGCGGAAGGTCTTGAGCTCTTCCTTCTGACCGATGGTGGTCTCTCCTATGGCCACTCCGTGCTCGTTCATGAAGGGATATCCCACGTGGAAGTAGGAGTAGGTCTTCTCCACCTGGGGAATCTCGCCTATCTTGACCGCCGGGCCGTATTCCTCGTTGGTTATGTTCCAGAACACCGGAGCGGTCTCGCCCTTATCGTGGGTCCTTCCGGGTATAACCCTGACCCTGGCGTCGTAGAAGGCACCGTCGGCGGTATGGGACGTTATCACCGATCCGTCCACAGTGGCATTCTTACCAGCCACGATGTCGGTACAACCGAGGGATGGACCGACCATAAATACTGAAATAGCCAGAGCGCCTATGAAGCGTATTGCGGATTTTCTCACAGGAATCTCTCCTTTCGTTCCAAGCAACTCCTATCGTCGAAACCACGCCAACCCCGTAAAGACACCTCCATAGTTTTTAATCTACCTATTTCGGCCTTAGGAATCAACTTTATGTTCTATTCTTTTTCTTTTTGTTCGTTTTTTTACACTATCCTCTCGATATGGCGGCATAGGAAGGTTTTGTGTGCTATCATCTCTTTCTATATTCGAGTTTAAGGAGGCAACTATATGTGGTTGCGACAGATAGTCGAACATATACCGCTCTTCGGATCGATAGCCAACGCCATCGCTATCGTCATAGGAACGTTGTTCGGCCTGACTTTCAGATCCAACCTGCCGTCCTCGGTCACCACGGCGGCCTTTCACTCTATCGGCCTCGTGACCCTGTGGCTCGGGGTGTCCATGACTGGATCCACCGAGAACGTTCTGGTGCTGGTGTTCAGCGTCGTTGTAGGCACAATAGCTGGGGAATTTCTCGACCTGGACGGAAGGCTGCGAAGAGGGGCCGAGTCCCTACAGAAAAGGATAGGGGCGTCGGGAAACGCAACGGAGGGATTCATGACCGCCTCGTTGGTGTTCTGCATGGGATCCATGGCGATACTGGGAGCCATAGAGGAAGGGATCGGGGAATGGCCCCGACTGCTGCTCACGAAATCGCTGATGGACGGCATAGGGTCGGTGGCCTTCGCCGTATCGCTGGGAGTCGGAGTAGGCCTGTCTGCCCTTTCGGTATTACTGTATCAGGGGTCCATAACCCTTGCGGCCAGCGCCCTTCAACCCTACATGACCCAGACCATGATAGACGAGATCTCGGCGGTCGGAGGGATAATGCTCATCGGCTTATCCTTGGGGATACTGGAGATAAAGAGGATAAAGGTGATGAACATGCTGCCGGCACTCCTCGTGGCGGCAATTATATCGGCTTTCATCTAGCCATACGGGAAAGAGCAGGAGACTCCCCTCCTCTTTCCCGTTTTCTATTTTTATTAGATATGTTTCCAGTGCTTGAATCCCTCTCCGACCACCTCTGCTACGTCGGACAAAACGATGAAGGCCCTGGGATCTACCGACACGACGAAACGCTTTAGCTCCATGGCCTGTCTCCTGTTGACGACCACGATAAACATCATCCTCTCGTCGCCGGTATAGGCCCCCTCGGCTTTGACCACAGTAGCGCTCTTGCCAAGGACTTCGAGGATAAAACGCCGAACCTCGTCGTCTCTGGACGTTATTACAGTGATCTGCTTTCGTCTGTCGAATGACTTGAGAACGCTGTCTATGACCAGGCTCTCCACGTACAGGGCAACGCCCCCGAGCAACAATTTCTCCAGATCTACGACGAACCATGATCCGAGAAGTATGGCTATATTTATGTAAAAAGAGTACATACCGACGTCGACTCCCCACCTCTTCCTGGCGGCCATCACTATGACGTCGGTCCCCCCAGTGGAGGCCCCCACACGAAACACCAATCCTATACCCAGGCCACCGAAGACACCGGCCAGGATAGCTGCCAGAAACTCGTCCTGTAGCATCGGATAGGAAAACAGCTCAAAAAACGCCACCGCACCTGACGTTAGCATAGAGACGTAAAGAGTCCAGAGAACGAACCGAGGAGACAGGACCTTCCATCCCCAGCCGAGCAGGAAAACGTTTCCGAAAGCTATGGCCCAGGCCGGAGAGATATCCCAGACATATTTTGTCAAAATAGCGATGCCGGCCAGACCGGCACCGGCAAAACGATAGGGAATCGTAAGAGCCACTATGGCAAAGCTCATCAGGACAGTCCCTACGGTAGCTAGCCAAAAGGTGTTCCACTCCCTGCGGACCAATTCCGCAAAACGCCCTACAAGGCGATTAGGCGACATAAACTCCATTTCAAACCTCCCACTAAAAATTCCGAGAAATAAAGAAAGCTCTCTAAACACCATGATAGGTATTTTTACCTATCTAAATCGACGAGGATACCTTATAATAAGCGTAGGATATTCCACCGAAAGGAGGCGGAGCGGATGAACACGAGAAAGATAATAACCCTGGTGACCGTCTTTCTTATCATCGGGGGAACGTTATACTTCAAGGGACTGAAAGGCACGGAGACACCTGCCGTGGCGGAGGACAAGGCATCGGAGAATTATCCTATCCTCCTCGACCTCAGCGCGCCGGGCTGACCTGCCTGCGTCGAGATGGCGCGAATCCTGGAAGGGTTCGAGGAAAGGTACGGCGGCATAACGGTCAGGAAGATAAACCTCATGGAGAACATGGACTACGCGAAAAAATACGGAGTAAGGGTGGTCCCCACCTTGATATTCCTGTCCCCCGAGGAAGAATTACTCTTAAAGCACGAGGGCATAATGAACTCCGAACAGCTCAAGGACAGCTGGAAAGAGCTCGGATACGAGCTGGAGGACCTGAAATGACCGGGAGATTCCGCCTTGGGTAACCTGCTTGCCGCGGTTCAGGCCGCCCTGTCAGGCACAGGATCGGCGGCTCTGGTGGCGGCCTTCGCATGGGGCATATTCAGCGTCCTTCTGAGCCCTTGCAGCTTGGTGAGCATACCACTTGTAGTCGGTTATATCCAGGGGCAGGAGGAAAAGGGGACAAAGAACGCTCTTATGGTATCGGGGGCCTTCTCCCTGGGGATACTGGTCAACATAGCTCTTGTCGGTATGGTTATAGCCTCAGCAGGAGCTCTAATGCAGGGACTCAGCTCCGCCATGAACTACATCGTATCGGCGGTTCTCTTCGTCTTCGGCCTTCATCTTCTGGACGTGATAACGATCCCATGGTTCGTTTCGGGAAACATAAAGGCCGGGAACAAAAAGGGTCTGCTGGGAGCCCTGGCTCTTGGAACGGTATCCGGCATGGCACTGGGCCCCTGCACCTTCGCCTACATGGCCCCTATGCTGGTCATAGCCATGAAGGCATCGACTGACAGCCTCGCCAGGGGGGCGTCGATCGTGACCCTCTACGGCCTGGGCTACGCCTTGGTCATTCTCCTGGCCGGAACCTTCGCGAACGGTCTGGATCGATACATGAACTGGACCGACAACAGCAAAGGGCCTTTCGTGATCTCCCAGATATGCGGATGGCTGGTGGTGGCAGCGGGAGCTTACTTCCTCTACGTTGCCTAGGCAAGGATAGAGAGGGAGCGCACCTTTCAGGTACGTTCCCTCTCTTGTTGCAAAAACACCTACGACTATTTAGAATTGACGATACAGGGCTTCGCTCTGACATATCATCGAAGGGAAGTGTTTTATCGTGAAAGTCTTCAGACGTACATTGACTATACTGCTTATGTCCTTGATATTGATGGGGCTCACCGCGGCCACCTCTACGGCGGTTACGGTGAAGATGTCCTACAACGGACCGCCGAAAGCGGAGGATAACGCAGTCCACGCCTTCGCGGAAAACTTCAAGAAGTTGGTCGAGGAGGGAACCGAGGGACGGGTTACCTTCGAGCTCTTCCCCGATAGCCAGCTGGGAACGGAAGAGGAGCGAATGGAGCTCCTGATGAAGACCGGCCTTAACCAGCCTATGGCCAACATAGCCTCCTTCGCAGGAGTAGCCCCGGTTTTCCCCGAGATATACGCCTCGTCCATACCCTTCATGTTCGACTCCTACGAGGCGGCCCACATATTCTTCGATAAAAGCCAGTACTGGAAGAAAGCCCAGGAGGAGTTCCGCAACAGGACCGGAGCGGTGCTGTTGGAGGCGGTTGAGGAAGGCGGATTCCTGGCCTTCACCAACTCGAAGAGAGCCATACACGGCCCGGACGACTTCAAGGGGCTCAAGTTCAGAGGAATGGACGAGGGACAATTGGCCATATACAAGGCCTTCGGAGCCAGCGGAACCCCCATTCCCTGGACGGAACTCTACATGGCCCTCAAGACAGGAGTCGTGGACGGTCAGATGAACCCGGCCATGTACATAGTCATAGGAAGCCTCTACGAGGTACAGAAATACATGACTCTGGCCAACATACAGTACTCAGATCAGTTCCTGGTCATGAACGGTGACCTGTTCGATTCCCTCTCCGAGGAGGATCGCAAGGTAGTCGTCGAAGCGGCCAAGGAGGCCAATCGCATCAGCCGCATGGAAGTGGAGGCGGCTGACTCCAAACAGGTGCAGTATCTGAAGGAAAAGGGGATGGAGGTATACTCTCCCAACGAAAACGAGATGGATCTGTTCAGGAAAAAAGGACAGCCCGAATACGTGAAGTGGCTCAAGACCAAGGTGAGTCAGGAATGGCTTGACCTGGCGGTGCAGTGCGCCACCAGGGCGAACGAGGCGGCGAAGGAATAGCGCTATGGACGGCTCGAGCGACCTCGGGAAAGTCCAGAGGATGGCCGTCGCCATGGAGCGACTAAGCGCCGTGGTGGCCGGTTTTCTCCTGCTGGTCAACGTGGGAGATATAGTGCTAGGCATCTTCTTCCGTTACGTCATGAAAAGCTCGATCATATGGACCGAGGAGGTAGCTCGATATTCCCTGGTTTGGCTGGTGATGCTGGGGGCGGCGGGAGCCCAGGCAAAGGGGGACCATATGTCGATAGACTTTCTGGCACCGCGTTTCCCTAGATGGCTGCAAAAGGTCTCCTACATAGCTAGGATGGGAATACAGGCGGTGGTACTGATCCTCCTGATATGGCTCGGCAGCAAGAACGTCGCAGGGACCTGGACCATGAAGACCATGGCTCTAGGCATCCCCAAGGCCATTCCGCTCATGGCCGTTCCCATCGGCATGTCCATGTTGTTGATGCAGCTCCTGCTCCAGGAGCTGCATCGCCCCTCAGACGGAGGCAACCGGTCATGACGGGACTCATACTCCTGGGAGGATTCTTCCTCCAGATGGCTCTGGGAGTGCCCCTCTACGCCTCCTTGTTGTTCACGGGATTTCTCGGCATATTGGGTACTGGAAACCTAACGCTCCTCAGGGCCATTCCGCAGCAGTTCTTCGGAGGAATGGACGTTTTCTCGCTGATGGCCATCCCCTTCTTCATACTGGCCGGAAGCCTGATGAACCGTTCTGGACTGACCGATCGACTGATCGACTTCAGCCGTCTGTTAGTAGGATCGGTCCGGGGGGGACTGGGATACGTAAACGTAGTGGGAGGCATTATTCTGGCTGGGGTCAACGGCTCCGCCGCGGCGGACGCCTCGGCCCTGGGATCCATTCTTATACCGGCAATGGAGAAAGAGGGATTTCCCAAAGCATACGCAGCAGGGCTCACAGCCGGAAGTTCGCTGATAGGGCCGATAATACCGCCCAGCATATTCATGATAATCTACGCCGCCATGACCAACACCTCCATAGGGGGGCTGTTCGCCGCCGGAGTGGTCCCGGGATTCGTCCTCGGGCTGGCCTTCATGGCCATGAACTGGTTCTTCTCCAGACGCTACAAGGTTCCCATGACCGACACCGCCGCGGTGAGGGCCAGGGCCAATACCATACTTAGGAGATCGATTGCAGCACTGGTGGCACCACTGATAATAGTAGGCGGTATCGTGACCGGGGTGGTGACCCCGACCGAGTCAGGAGCTTTGGCGGTGGTCTACTGTCTGCTGGCGGGGATAGCCGTCACAAGGCAGCTGACGTGGTCCGGCCTCTGGGACTCGATCTACGAGACGGTCCGGCTCACCAGCGCCATCTTCCTGATAATGGGAGCTGCCACAGTGGTAGGATGGTTTCTAAAGTGGGAGAGGGTCACACAGAAATTCGCCTCTGTAATAGTGGGAATGGGACTGTTGGAACATCCCTGGCTGCTGATGATAGTGCTCAGCTCCATAATCTTCGTCATAGGGATGTTCATGGAGGAGGTGGCGGTGCTCACTTTGCTGACCCCTGTCTTCGCCCCTCTGGCGGTTAAGGCCGGTATAGACCCGTTCCACTTCGGCATAGTGATGACATTGAACGTTACGATAGCATTGATAACCCCTCCCGTCGGGGCCTGCAACTATATCGTGGCAGCGGTGGGCAAGGTTCCTCTGGGAGACCTGTTCAGGGAGATATGGCCCTTCATAGCGGTGGCCATGACCGTGTTGATGGCCATCATATCCTTCCCGGCGATAACGGTCACACTGCCACGAATCTTAGGTCTCTAGTGACGGAGGTGAAAATATGACGGAAAAAACGCCTCTTTTGATCGAAAGCGGAGATCCTCTCGTATCGGCCAGCCTGTACCCCGAAAAGATACTGTCCAGGCCGCAGTATTTCATACAGGGTCTTAAGGGGAGCATCCCCGAGTCGTTTCTCCGTATGGGGGTCTACGAAAGGCTGATAAGGGCGGCGGATAGCCTCCCGAAGGGATGGAAGTTCGTTCTTCTGGATTGCTGGAGAGCTCCCGAGCTACAGAGGGAACTGTTCGACACCATAAAAGACGAGATTTTCAGGGACCATCCGAAACTATCGCCGGACGAGGTGGATCAAAGGTCCAGGATATTCGTGGCCTATCCCTCGGTAAAGCCTGAGCTCGTATCGGGACACTGTACGGGAGGATCGGTAGACCTGACCCTGGCGGACGAAAAAGGACGGACCGTTTCCATGGGCTCGGGGTTCGACGAGACCTCCGAGAGATCCTACACCGACCATTACGACAGGATCCTGGAGACGAAAGGTTCCCTGTCCCTGGAGGAAGAGGATATACGGAACAACAGGAGGTTACTGCTGAACCTCATGGAGAGCGTGGGGTTCTCCAATTATCCCAATGAATGGTGGCACTTCGACTACGGCAACAGGAACTGGGCAATCAGAACAGGTCAGGAAAACTGCATATACGGGTTCGTCCGTCCCGAGATGAGGTGGCGAAACTAATGGAACAAACGATCGCCCCGCCCGGGCTATATTTAGCCTGGGCGGGGCGATATCATGGACATACACTCGGAGAGGTCGTTTCGGCTCCGCTGAAATGACCTCTCCGAAGACTAGCGCTTTCAGAGATACCCTTCAGTCGAAGTAAACTCCCTCTATAGCCAGCAGTCTCCTCTTGATCCCCAGTCCACCGGAATATCCACCGAGAGAGCCATCGGCCCCTATAACCCTGTGACAGGGGATAGCCACCGGCACAGGGTTTCTGCCGTTGGCACCCCCTACTGCCCTGCAGGCCTTCGGCTTGTCGATCGCTGCGGCCAGTTGGGAATACGACACCGTGGTACCGTAGGGAATGGCCTTCAAAGCGTTCCATACCTTCAGCTGAAAATCGGTTCCCTTCAGGGAAAGAGGCAGGTCGAAATTCCTCAGCTCTCCGGCGAAGTAGGCCCTAAGCTGTCCAACTGCCTCTCTGAGATCCGAAGGAGACCGTCGCCAACGGTCGAAAAGCGGCATAGGGATATCCTTGTCCTCGTACAGCTTGATCCCGCTGACCCCGACCTCGTCCATGAGCACCAAGGCACCGCCCCATTCGGTCTCGACGTTGTCGTAGAGCATCTTACCTCAAGCCTCCCATTATGTTTACCATCCAACCGTATAGAACCGGTATATGCTGAGGTTTAAAGGCGAAGGTCGCGAAGGCCCCCATGGCGACCACGCTGTGGAGAATCGACAGGAACCCCTCGTATTTCTCTCTCAAAGCGATATAGCCCAAGGTCCACATACATATGGCCATCCCTATAAGGTAGAAGATCACCGGACTGCCCGCGTCGGGTAGATGGGTCATTATCCTTATCTTGAGGACCGCGTAGGCGGACCATCCCATCAGGAAATAGGCCTGAGCGATGAAAAACACCAGGTCCAGGCCCACCCTCAACAGCTTGCTCTGAAGATCGTCGCCAGTGGTACCGCCGAATTCCCCGGAGGCTATGGAACGCCTGGTTCCGGATACAAAAGGGGTCACGTACCGAGCATATAGCACCGCTATGATGTATCCCCACAGTATCAACGACAGGGTGAAAGAAAAGGCTTTCATGCTCTACATCTCCCTCAGAACGTAATCCAGATGGCCCAATCCGACGGCCTCTCCGTGACGAAGCTGCTCCATCGAATCTATCTTATCGTACAGATCCTTGAAGGGATCGGTCCCGGCCCTGGAGATCACCATATCGAGACAGGCCTTGTCCAAAGCTACGGGATCGGTCGAGGCAGCAAGTCCTATGTCGGGCACCACCGAGGCGTCGCTCCAAGGGACGCAATCGCACTGAGGCGTCACGTCCATTATGAAGTTCAAAAAAACCGTCTTTGTTTCCTTGTCCGCCACGGCTCCCAGAGCGTACTCGGCCATCCTCCGGTGAAACTGGACTACGTCGGTCCTCCAGTCCAGGGAGATCGCCGAGGCGGGACAGACAGTGAGACATTCGCCGCAGCCGATACAGACATCCTTATCTATAACGGCCTTTCCTCCCGTCATGGAGATGGCCTTGACCGGGCAGTTTCTGAAACAACGGCCGCATCCCACGCATTTTTCGTCGTCCACCGACATCCTGGCCGAATGCTGCTCCTTCTTACCCTCGGCGGGAGCACATCCCATGGCTAGATTTTTCACCGCACCTCCGAAACCAGCCATGACGTGCCCCTTGAAATGGGACAGTACTACCATCGAGTCGGAAGAACGAATGTCCGAGGCTATCTTGACCGAGGAAAAAACCTCTCCCCTCACGGGGATCTCCTGAAAGTTCCCGCTCCTGAGTCCGTCGGCTATTACCAGGGGAGCCCCTGTTACCTCGAAACCGAAGCCGTGCTCTATAGCGGTCAGGAGGTGGTCCACCGAGTTCTTCCTGCTGCCGGTGTAGAGAGTGTTCGTGTCTGTAAGAAAGGGCTTAGCCCCCTTTTCCTTGGCCCAGTCCACCGCTTTTCTCACGAAGATAGGGCGTATGAAACCATCGCATCCCCTCTCGCCGAAATGAAGCTTTACCGCCGTAAGGTCCCCTTTTCGTAAAGTCCTTCCTCCGGCTGCTTCTAGAAGACGACGTATCTTGTTGCCCTTGTTGTCCTCCGGCGTCTTGCTCCTCATATCGCTGAAATAAACGGTCGAAGTCATCGGCTTCCCCCCTATAAAAACTGATCTGCTATTCCATAAGACTTAAAAAACCCCGTCCTCTATAATAGCAACTTTAGGGGACAAAAGCACGAAATGCCGGGACGGGATCTAAACCTTGACGACCATATCCGGAGGATTCACCCAACGGCGCATCTCCGCTCTGACCATGTACCAACCCAGTATACCGCCACCCACGTCGACGATCGGGAAGGAAAGCCATACTCCGTCCACGCCCAACAGAGGGGGAAGTATAAACAACGGAGGCAACAGAAAGATCACCTGGCGGCACATATTGAGTATGAGGCTCTGTTTCGCCTTACCTAGGGCCTGAAATACGAACCCCGATATTATGGCGACTCCCGCCAGAGGGGCCCCTATATAGCCTATTCGGATGGCCCTCTCAGCCATATCCAGTAGAGGCTCGCTCTCCTTGTTGAACAGCATGGCCATCTGCCTCGGGAAAAGTTCTGCAACGATCAACGAACAGAGGAAGAAAATCACCGCGGACGCCATGGCCATGCTGACGGTCTTCTTAACTCTGTCGAAATTCCCCGCCCCGTAGTTGTACCCTATTATGGGCTGAGACGCCTCTCCTATACCGACCGCCGGCATAAACAGCAGGCTGTCGAGGCTGAAGAAGATGCCCATGGCGGAGACCGCCAGCTCCCCTCCCAGACGGCTCAGGGTACGGTTGAATATGACCATTACGAAGACAAAGAACATCTCCATCATGAAGGGAGAAAAGCCTACCGCTATCATCTCCGCCATTATCCTCTTTCTGGGACGAAAGCTCTCTCGGGTGAAACGAAGCTCGCCCATCCCCTTAAGGTAAAACAGCAACACCCAGCAGGCGGCTCCCAATTGAGCCAGCACCGTCCCAAGAGCCGCCCCCTTAACCCCCATGCCCATCTTCACTATGAAAATCCAGTCCAGAAAGACATTGGCGCAGGCCCCGAGGATAAGGGTCCACATGGCGTATCTCGGATGCCCCTCGGCCCTTATGAAGTAATTGCAGCAAAAGCTTATCAGCTGGAAGGGGACGCCCCAAAGTATTACCAACATATAGGATCGCGTCAGAGGCATCAGGGTCTCGCTGGCACCGCAGAGATACATAAGCTCTTCCATAAAGAAAAAGGCCAGCACCATGAGAACCACCGAGAACACCAGGATGGCCAGGAAGCCGTTTCCCATGGCAAGTTGAGCCCTGTCCTGCTCGTTTTCCCCAAGTCTTCTGGATATCTGAGACGAGGTTCCCACGCCTATAAGAATACCGGTGGATATGACGAGAAGGAAAAACGGGAAAGCCACGGTTATAGCGGCTATCCCGTTAGGACCGACGGCGTGACCTATGAACATTCGATCCACTATGTTATAAAGGGCACTGGCGACCATTCCCACTATGGCCGGAAGGGAAAACTGAAAAATTAGCCGCCAGATCGGGTCACTACCCATACGCTCAGAACGTTCTTTAGATGTCATCTTTGCTACCTCCATATTTCATGCGACTCGCAGTTCGGTCAACCCATTCTACGACAAGATAGGAAAAAATGGCGATTTTTATATCGAGAATCTAAAAAGTTAGATACCAAACCCCAAGGAGGTGCTGCCATGAAAATCGATCTCGTGTTAGAGACCTCCGACACGTCTTTATACCTTGTGGATCTTCCTCAGCCGATAGAGGGATTCGAACACTTCATATGTTCCTGGATACTGGAGGATCGAGCAAAGGAAACGGTATCGGTTGTGGACTGCGGCCCCCGCTCCACCATACCGGTGCTGGACGGAGCCCTGAGATCGTTGAAGCTCCGGCCGAACAGACTTCTTCTCACCCATGTACACCTCGACCACGGAGGAGGTGCGGGATATCTGTGTAGACTCTACCCCGACATGACTGTTACGGCACATCAAAGAGGGCATCGTCACCTGGTGGATCCCGAAAGACTTTGGGAGGGAAGCCTTCTGGTGCTCGGAGACACGGCGACATCCTACGGAAAGCCACTGCCGGTACCGGAGAAATCTCTGAACTATGCCCTTTCCGATATATTTACCATAGAAACCCCGGGACACGCTCACCATCACCTGTCGTTCCTATACTCCGGGGACAGAAGGATACTCTTCGCAGGGGAGGTCGCAGGGGTATGCGCGGATCGCATGGTGAATCGGTGGCACAGTGATAAAACAAAAAAGGCTCCCTACCTGAGACCGGCAGCCGCTCCCCCTTTCCGCATCGACATAGGCAGAGAATCGCTCCGATCGGTCTTGAAACTGGATCACGACCTGTTCTGTCCGGGACACTATGGGCCGGTCGACGACGGAGCGACCTTCATGAAAAAAGCCCTTGACCAGCTGGATCTTTGGGAGGAAACTATCTCCCTAGCTCGCGAAGACGAAGACCCCGACGCCCTGGTGGACCATCTCATCAAGACGGACCCGGCCTTGAAGCCCATAGAGGAATTTCTCCCCGAGGTGGCATCGAGAGAGAGAAACTTCATGACCAACAGCGTGATGGGGATTATGAAAGATATATCGGATAAAATACTGAAAGGAGACATACTATATGCTGAAAGCCATAGTTGGAGGAACGGTGGAAACGATATCGTCCGGAACGATTCAGGGAGGTACCGTCCTGGTAGAGAACGGCAGGATAAAAGCGGTCGGAGCGGGACTTTCCATACCAATCGAAGCTGATATCGTAGACGCCTCGGGCATGACGGTCACCCCGGGCCTCATAGACGCACACACCCATATAGGAACCTGCCCTGAGGGAACTCCCTACTCCATGACTGACGAGAACGACATGACCGACCCGAGCACCCCTCAATTGAGGATATTGGACTCCATATACCCCTTCGACGAAGCCTTCGGCGAGGCTAGAAAAGGAGGAGTGACGGCAGTGCAGGTCCTTCCGGGAAGCGCCAACGTCATAGGAGGACAGGGGGCCGTCATAAAAACTAGAGGTCTAGTGGTGGACGAGATGGCTGTACTTGCCCCGTCCGGCATGAAGGCAGCCCTGGGAGAGAATCCCATAGGGGTCTACAAGGAGAAAAACCAGCTTCCAACCACAAGAATGGGCAACGCCGCCTGCATGAGGAACACCCTTCAGGAAGCCTTCAACTACAAGGCCGCCAAGGAACACTGGCTCGCCAAAAAAGACGAAGACAAGGATCCCTTCGATATAAAACCCGGCATGGAGGCTCTGCTGCCGGTAGTGGAGAAAAAGATGCCCCTCAGGGTGCACTGTCACAGGGCCGACGACATAGCGACGGCCGTAAGGACCGCCGAAGAATTCGGGATAGAGCTGACCCTGGAACACTGCACAGAGGGACACCTCATACCGGACTACCTGGCGTCGAAGAAAGTAATGGCGGCGGTAGGCCCCACCCTCTCCTGCCGTCCTAAGATAGAGCTCAGACACATGACCTGGGACACCCTTAAGGTTTTCTCCGAAAGGGCGATCCACTTCTGCATAATAACGGACCACCCAGTGACCCCGGTCCATTCCCTGATGCTCTGCGCCACCATGGCCCACCGGGCTGGACTGTCCAGGGAAGAGGCCCTAAGGGCAGTAACCCTGTCCTCGGCTGAACATCTTGGCCTGGAGGCTAGAATGGGATCTCTGGAGCCGGGGAAGGACGGAGACATAGTCTTATGGAAGGGCGACCCCTTCGACGCAAGAACGGAGGTAGCCATAACCTTCATAGACGGAGCAGAGGTCTACAGGGCCTAGAAAAAAGGCGGAGCCGAGAACAACATCTCGGCTCCGCCTTTTTTCTACCTTTCAAGAAGGAAACACGCCACTTCGTGATCCTTCTCCACCTCCACCAAAAGTGGCTCTTCCTCTCTACATCTGTCCATGGCGTAAGGACATCTGGTGTGAAACCGACATCCCGACGGCGGGTCTATAGGAGAGGGGATGTCGCCCTCCAGGGGGATCCTCTCCACCTTCACGGTGGGATCGGGAAGGGGGATCGCCGACATCAACGCCTTGGTATAGGGATGAAGGGGATTGATGAATATCGAGTCCTTGGAGGTTATCTCCACCACCTTGCCGAGGTACATTATGGCGATCCTGTCGGAGATATGCTTGACCACCGACAGATCATGGGTGATGAAGAGATAGGTAAGGCCCAGCTCCTGCTGAAGATCCCTCAGCTCGTTCAAAACCTGGCTCTGAATGGACACGTCCAGGGCAGAGACCGGCTCGTCGCACACGATGAACTTGGGATTCAAGGCAAGGGCCCGAGCTATACCTATTCGCTGTCTCTGACCGCCGGAGAACTCGTGAGGATAGCGGAAACGATGTTCGGGACGAAGACCGGCCTTGACTATCACGTCGGTGACGTACCGGTCAAGCTCCTTACGACCTTTGGCGATACCGTACAGTTTCACCGCCTCTCCCACTATCTCGCTCACGGTCATCCTGGGATTGAGGCTACCGTAAGGGTCCTGGAATATTATCTGAATGTTTTGTCTAACCTGTCCGGGGTTATCCTTGAGCATCTGCCCCAGCTCTCGACCCTGAAAGTAGACCGAGCCATCGGTCGGTTCCAGAAGATGCATCAAGGTCCTGCCGGTGGTCGACTTTCCGCATCCCGATTCTCCTACCAATCCCAGCGTCTCTCCCTCTCGGATGGAGAAGGAAACGCCGTCCACCGCCTTCACGTGGTTGACCACCTTCTTGAATATACCCTTCCTTATGGGGAAATATTTCTTAAGGCTCTCTACCCTCAGAAACTCCTCCCTCTCGACGGGAACGCTCATTCCTCGACCCCCTCTCTGTCGGGATGATCCTCGTACAGCCAACAACGTACCTTGCGGTCGCCCTTGAGCCTGTATATGGGAGGCTCCTCGACGCTGCATCGATCTAGGCACTGATCGCAGCGATTGTGGAACTTACACCCCTCCGTGAAGTCCAACGGGTTCGGCACCACCCCGGGGATGACATCCAATCTTTCCTTGTCACTGTCCATCCTCGGTATGGACCGAAGAAGCCCCTGGGTATAGGGATGAAGGGGCTCCTTGTAGAGGGGAATCACATCGGCCTCCTCCACGACCTTACCGGCGTACATCACCACCACCCTCTGGGCCATCTGAGCTATGACTCCCAGATCGTGGGTTATGAACATTATAGCCGAGTTCAGTTTCTCCCTCAGGTCGTTCATGAGATCCAGTATCTGAGCCTGTACCGTCACGTCCAAAGCAGTGGTGGGCTCGTCCGCTATCAGCAGAGCAGGGTTACAGGCCAAGGCCATGGCTATCATGGCCCTCTGCCTCATCCCTCCGGAAAGCTGGTGAGGGTATTCGTCCACTCTCTGATCCGGCGAAGGGATTCCGACCAGGTCCAACATCTCGACGGCCCTCTTTTTGGCCTGCCGATCGTCCATCTTCTGATGAAGCCTCAGAGGCTCCATGATCTGCTCCCCTATGGTGTACACCGGGTTTAAACTCGTCATGGGCTCCTGAAATATCATGGAGATATCGTTGCCTCGGATCTTCCTCATCTCCGGCTCGGAGAGGTTCAACAGGTCGACTCCGTTCATGACGACCTCTCCTCCGGCCACTCGACCAACCGGCTTGGGGAGAAGTCCCATTATGGACAGGGAGGTCACCGACTTTCCACATCCCGATTCACCGACTATGCCCAGGGTCTTGCCGGGCTCGATGGAAAAGGAGACACCGTCCACGGCCTTGACCGTTCCGGCATCGGTATCGAAATAGGTCTTAAGGTTTCTGACTTCCAACAATGCCATGCCCGACACCTCCTATCTCTTAAGCCGGACGTCCAGAGCGTCCCTCAGGCCGTCTCCGACGAAGTTGAAGGCCAAAACTGTGTACATTATGGCCAGACCGGGGAAGATCGCCCACCACCACTGACCGGTGGCCAGGTACTTCTGCCCTACCGAGATCATCAGCCCCCAGCTTGGAGTGGGAGGCTGAGCTCCGAAACCGAGGAAGGCCAATCCCGCCTCCACCATTATGATGCTGCCCAACCCCAGGGTCGCCTGAACTATGACCGGAGCCAGAGCGTTGGGAAGGATGTGGGAAAAGATTATTCTCCAGGTCGGTATGCCGAGCGCCTTAGCCGCCTCTACGTACTCCCTCTCCCTGAGGGAGATGAACTGAGCCCTGGTGATCCTCGCGACCGGCACCCAGGAAACCAGACCAATGGCAACGAAGACGACCATCATGCTGGGATTGTTGAATACGGCGATTATAGCCAGAACGAAGAGAAAGAAGGGAAAGGCGAAAACCACGTTTATCAGCCACGATATGGCATCGTCGACCCATCCTCCAAAGTAACCGGCCAGAGCCCCCAGAGGGATGCCTATCATTAGGGACACCAACGTGGCGAAAACCCCTATCTGTAGGGAGATGCGGGCCCCGAATACGACCCTGCTGAGGATATCCCTTCCGTAGAGATCGGTGCCCATGATATGACTAGCTGTAGGGGCGGCCAGTTTGGCCGCCTTTCCCTCGGTCCATATAAGCTGTTTAAAGGGATCGTAGGGAGCTATCTGAGGAGCGAAGAGGGCCACGGCCAGGAGAAAGAGGACCATGATAAGCCCCAACATGGCCAATTTATTCCTGCGAAAACGCACCCATGCCTCGTACCAGAGACTGCCGTGCTTGCGGTTCTTTGCGGTGTCGACCGCTTTATCCTTTTTATTCAACCTCGGTCCCCCCTTAATCGTAACGGATCCTGGGATCGAAGAAGCCGTAGGAGATATCGACGATCAGGTTGGCGACGAGGAAAATCAACGCCATAAAAATGACCGTCCCCCTTATCATGGGGAAATCTCTGGCTATGAGAGCCTCCACCGAGAGACGACCTATTCCGGGCCAGGCGAATATCGTCTCGGTGAGGACCGCACCGGAAAGCAACGAGGCTATCTGAGTCCCCACTATGGTCACCACGGGGATCATTGCGTTCTTGAGGGCATGCTTCATCACCACGACATTGCCCGCCAATCCCTTGGCCTTGGCGGTCCTTATGTAGTCCTGGTTCAAGACCTCAAGCATACAGGACCTGGTAAGACGGGCGGTCAAAGCCCCCGGTCTCACTCCCAAGGTAATCACCGGAAGTATGAGATAGCGCCACGATCCGTCGCCATATCCCGCTCCTGGCAACCACCCCAGACCATAGGCGAAGATCAGAAGAAGCAGAAGCCCGACCCAGAAGACCGGGGCGCTCACCCCTGCGATAGCTATTATCATGGCCGAATAATCGAACACCGAGTATTGCTTGACCGCCGAGAGAATCCCGGCACCGACACCTATCACCGTACCGAGCACCAATGCCCACATGGCGAGCCGTGCCGTCGCTCCTAAGCGATCCTTGATGGCATCTGCCACCTTTTCGTTGGTCCTGTAGGATGTTCCCAGGTCCCCCTTGATCAACTGACTGATGAAATTTATATATTGTTTATGAAGGGGCAGATCCAACCCCAGATCGTGACGGATCTTGGCCAAGGTCTCGGGATCTCCTCTTTGACCCATCATAATCATGGCCGGGTCTCCGGGAACCACATTGATCAATATGAAAACGGCCGTAACGACTCCCCAGACCACGGGGATAGTGTACAAAATTCGCCTCATTATGTAAGTGAACATACCAGGGCCACCTCCTATCTATCGTGATGAAGACTCTACCGTAAGAGACGCCGTGATGCCGAGAGAACCTCCCCTTCAGAGGTCTCCCACGACAAAGCGGATAACTTTATCGCACAAACTAATCACCTCCCCAAACAAAGCCATGAACATAAGTTACAAAACCCCTTCCCGACGACGCGGGTGTCAGAGTAATTGCCGCTAACAACAGGACTCAACAAACAGGAAGATAAAAAAATAGTCTTTTTTGAGGAAACTCGAGAGATGAAGACGATGTAACATGAGGATCAACGAGTTTATTATACTCCTATTTGTCGATAGAAACACCTATTTTTTAACACCGCCACTATTGCCCCGATACCAAAAGGACAGCATACTCATAATGTATCCTCAAAATGGATTCCTTTGTGGATTCTAAAAACTCGACATCACAGGGGACGCATGGGGATCGATCATCTCGGCAGAGAGAAAACGGAGGGAAGAAAAAATGAAAAGAACCTTTGCGCTGGCATTACTGGGCACCCTTATCGTAGCTATCCTGTCTACCACGGTATCGGCGAATCCTAAAAGCGGGGGAATCCTCAGATGGAGGATAATAAACGACCCACCTTCGCTCGACCCGGTTACATCCAACATAACCACAGCCACGAGGGGAACCAATCTCTATCTAGAGACACTGGTCAAGACGAGCCCTTCCGGCAAGGAGATACTTCCCTGCCTCGCCGAAAACTGGGAGGTTGACGACGACTCCAGGGTATGGACCTTCCATCTCAGAAAGGGAGTGCTTTTTCACGATAACGTACTGGGAGAACCTGCTCTCAACGGAGGCAGAGAGATGACCGCCGAGGACGTAAAATATTCCTTCGAACGTTTGGTAAAGATGAAATCCGCCAGGGTTTTCTTCGCAAACAAGATAAAGGGCTACCAGGAGCTCAACGATGGCAAGGTCTCCGAGTGGGCCGGAGTGGAGGTCCTGGACGACTACACCGTTCGGTTTACGTTGGACGAGCCTTTCGCGCCGTTTCTGGCGGTACTGACCTATCCGTCCTTCGGGGTGATTCCCCGAGAGGACGCCGAAAAATGGGGCAAGAGTTTCACGTTTCATCCCGTAGGGACCGGCCCCTTCATCCTCCAGGAATGGAAACACGACAGCATCGCCTCTTTCCGCAAAAACCCGAATTACTGGGGCAAGGACGATATAGGAGTGAAGCTGCCATACCTGGACGGAGTCGATCTCATGGTCATACCGGACAACGGCGTGGCCTATCTGGAGTTCAAAAAGGGCAATATAGACGTCCTTCCGGACATACCGGACGAGTACTATCAGGAACTTAAGGACGGCTTCGCCCCCTACTTCCAGGAACGTCCGGGGCTCAACACCTACTACTACGGCATGAGCCAGACTGGCGAGCCGTTCATGGACAACCTCAAACTCCGTCAGGCACTCAACTACGGGGTAAACAGAGAGGGCATAAACGAGCTGGTCCTCAACGGCAGATACCAACCGGCCAAAGGTGTGCTGCCTCCTGGGATGCCGGGATACAACGACGATCTGAAGGGCTATGAGTACAACCCGGAAAAAGCTAAACAACTCCTCTCGGAGGCGGGTTATGAGAAAGGTCTGGAGCTTACGCTGTACTTCAACAACAACCCCAGACACCGCTCCATAGCGGAGGCCATGCAGGCCCAACTTGGAGAGCTGGGAATAAAGATCAGGCTGTCCTCCTCCGAGGTAGGAGCCCATTACGACGCGGTTAGGCGAGGAGATTTCAAGTTCTTCCGGGCCGGATGGGCCGGGGACTACGCCGATCCGGACAACTTCCTCTACACCCTGTTCTGTTCCGACAACTTCGGCCCCAAGGGCAACTACTGCCGATATAAAAACGACGACGTCGACCGCTGGCTGAAGGAAGCCAGAAGAGAGACCGACCCCGACAAACGTTGGGAGCTCTACGGAAAGGCGGAGCAGCAAATAGTGGACGACGCGGTCTGGATGTTCCTCTTCTACCAGACCACCAGCCTTGTCACTCGCCCCGACGTCCAGGGGGTAGATCTGGCATTTTTGGGAGATTACATGACCGAACTGACCGAGGTCTGGCTGGACAGATAGGGGTTAGGGTAGGAAAATCAAGTCGAAACTACAAGACGATAGGGGGGCCGCGTCCTGCGGCCTCCCTTCTCTGGAACTGGATGAAAGAAAGGGATGACCTATCGTGAAAAGGGGAAATATGTCGCCTGAGGACCTGCTGAAGTTTCGCTTTCTCTCCGGTCCGTCCATCTCTCCCGACGGAAGATCTATCTGTTACTCGGTCCATAAGGCGGACCTGGAGAAAAACCGCTACGATTCGAGACTGTGGCTCCATATCCTGGACTCCGGGGAAAATCGCCCCTTGACGGGATCCGGATGGGAAAAGTTTTTTTGCTGGAACAACGACGGCGAGGAGATCGTCTTCGCCAGCGACAGGAAAGACCCAGAAAAGGGGACCACCGACCTGTACGCCATAGCTCTAGGGGGAGGGGAAGCTCAGCCTATCGGATCCCTGACGTTCGCGATCTCGTCCATCGTCCACCTTGGAGGGAACCGCTATCTCCTGTCGGGAGAGGATCCCAGGGAATCGGAAAAGCTGGCGGAAGCGGACTACATGGTCTTCGAGCAGGTGCCTTTCTGCTCCAACGGCAAGGGGTACACCGCCCAGAAGAGAACGGCTCTGTACATCTACGAAAGGGGTGGCGAAGCCAGAAAGCTGACCCCCGACACGCTGGACGTGGATCGCTACAGGCTCTCCCCAGACAAGACCAAGGTCCTGATAACCGGCCCGGACTTCACCGACGTAAGGCCCATAAGGAGCGGCCTCAGGGAGCTGGACCTGAAAACAGGGGAGATCGACGAGTTGATCCCCGACGGGGCCTTCGCCTGCAAGTGCGCCGACTATCTGGACGAATCCGTGGTGCTCACGGGGTCGAAACTCGACAGACACGGCATAAACGAGAACGTCGCCTTCCATGTGCTCAAAGACGGCGTTCCGAGAGAGATCACACCCGGACTCGACAGAGGACTCAGAAACTCCGTAGGCTGCGACTGCCGTTACGGAACCTCCGATCTCAACCTGGCCTTCTTCGTGGACAGCGGCAAGATCTGGTTCGTCTCCACCGACGGAATCGAGTCGCATCTACACTCTCTGGACCTGTCGGGAAAGATCGTTCAGGAGACCGAAAAAATCTCCTCCGTGGACGATTACCATGTAAGCGGAAGGAAGGCCGCCGTGATCGGATTAAAGGGGCTCGCCCTCCAGGAGCTCTACATCGTTGAGAGCGGAGAGGAGCGCAGGGTCTCGGGCTTCAACGGATGGACGACGTCCGATAGGATACTGTCCGTTCCCGAGCCCTTGGCGAGCCGTTCCGACCCGGGTTGCCCCATAGACGGATGGATCATGAAACCCACGGATTACAGAGAAGGAGAGAGGTATCCCGCCATAATCCACATACACGGGGGCCCCAAGACTGCATTCGGCGAGGTGTATTTTCACGAGATGCAGCTCTGGGCCGCCAGAGGCTACGTGGTGGCCTTCTGCAACCCCAGGGGAAGCGACGGCAAGGGCAACGACTTCGACGATATCAGGGGTAAATACGGCACGGTGGACTACGAAGACATCATGGCCTTCACGGACGAGGTGGAAAAACTGCCCTTCGTGGACGAAGACCGCATGGGGGTTACTGGAGGGTCCTACGGAGGCTATATGACCAACTGGATAATAGGCCACACCGACCGATTCAAGGCCGCTGTCTCCCAGAGAAGCATTTCCAACTGGATCTCCAAGGCCGGGATCTCCGACATAGGATACTATTTCGTCCCTGACCAGCAGGACGCCGACATATGGGACGACGTCGAGAAGCTATGGTGGCATTCACCTTTGAAATACGCGGACCGCGCGACAACTCCGACTTTATTCATCCACTCAGATGAGGACTATCGGTGCGAGCTGTCCCAGGGGCTTCAGATGTTCACCGCCCTTAAGCGCCACGGAGTGGGCAGCAAAATATGCGTCTTCAAGGGAGAAAACCACGAGCTAAGTCGAGGGGGAAAACCACGGGAGAGACTGGCTCGTCTGGAGGAGATCTCCCGTTGGTTCGATAGATATCTCAAGGACTAGAGAAACAATCGGAGGGAGAGCGATATCGCTCTCCCTCCGATTGTTACGGAGACAGATCAGGGAAGTATGGCGAAGCAGCGGGCGGGGAAGCCCGAACCATCCTTAAGCTTCGGAAAAGCCGCCACTATCAGAGCCCCTTTAGGCGGCACCTTATCCAGATTCGCCATCAGCTCTATCTGATAGCGATCCTGGGCCAGAACGTAATGCTCGCAGACCATGTTACCGTTGGAAGAGTCGACACCGCAGTCCGTATCGGCGGTCTCGTGTCCCGATGCAGTCACTCCCCTCTCCTCGTAGAGGAACCTGAGGGAATCCAGACTATACCCGGGATAATGTGCAATGCCCTTCTCGTCCTTGTTGTCCATGGCATCGCAGTCGGGCCAGCGTTTGGACCAGTCGGTCCTGAGGGCGAAAAAGCACCCCTCAGGGATCCTGCCGTAGGAGTCCTCCCAGGCGATAATATCCTCTCTGGAGAGACATCTGTCCGGATTTTCCGAGACATCCCGAGAGAGGTCCAGGACGACCAGAGGCAGGAACATCTCCTTCACATCGATAAGATCCACCGTCCTTCCTCCCGGGACAAAGTGTCTCGGAGAATCGACGTGAGTTCCCCATTGCCCCACCAAAGTCATCTTCTCCACCCAGAACCCGTCGTTTTCCACCGTATAGAGGTCTCGCCTCTCCATATCGTGAAGAGCGGGATAGTGGGGTATTCCGGGACAAAACGAGTGGGTGAGATCGACGAAAGTCCTGCCCTTCAGCTCGCGGTAAAGCTCCATCAAATCCATTAGAGACACCTCCTATCGGCCATCCGGACCATAGGGATCACACTTTGAACTGATCCAGATGCCTTCTAAGCTGCTCCATCCCCTCCAAAAGAACCTCTGTCTGGGAAACCACCGATTCGAAAGCGTTCTTGGCCTCCTCGGTAACCCCTCCGATATCGCCCAGACGTTCGACTATCTCGGAGGTTCCCTTAGCTATGCTGTCCACGGCGTTGGCCATCTCCGTGCTGGACATAGACTGAGCCTTGCTCAGCTCTGAGACCTCGTTCATGACGCCATCAACCGCCTCGATCTCCTTCATGCTGGAGGCTAGATCGTTCCTGAGCCTATCGGCCCGATCCACCACCTTACCCAGGATCTCCTCCTCCTCGACCGTCCCCTGGATTGATTCCTTGGCGTAGACCGACAGAGTCTCTATCAGGGAGGATATCTCCTGAGCAGCGGAATTGGACTCCTCGGCGAGCTTGCGAACCTCCTCGGCGACCACGGCGAAACCTTTTCCGGCGTCTCCCGCCCTGGCAGCCTCGATGGCGGCGTTGAGAGCCAGCAGGTTGGTCTGATCGGCTATACCAGTTATGGCCCCCACGAAATCGGTTATGGACTCCACCGCGTTCTCCAGAGAGGACATCTTTTTCCTGTTCTCCTGAGATTTGACGCTGACACCGTTTATGTCCTGCACCACCTGCTCCATCTGCACCGAGACGCCTTCGGTGAACTTATAGGTCTTGGACGAGGCTTCCACTCCCCGTTCCGAGGCCTTCGCCACGGACTCGGCTGTGGCGGCCATCTCCTCTACCCCGGCGTTGGACTCCTCCACAGCGGCAGCGTTGGTCTGAGAGAGCCCCATAATTTCCTCCATCGAGGATTTCACCGTATCTATCGTGCCGAGAGAGCTCTGCGATCTCTCCGCCAAGACGTGGGAATCCTCCCCGAGCCTTCGAGCGATGGACATCATGTCGACCACGAGAGTCGAAAGCTTGTCCATAAACTGGTTCAACGAGCCGCAGAGCCTGCCGACCTCGTCGGAGGTCTTTATGTCCATCCGGACCGTGAGGTCTCCCTCTCCCTCACCGAGGTCCCTGACGACCTCGGTCATCTTCCGAAGAGGCGAGGCGACCCTTAGAAGAACGAAAACGTTCAATGCCAACACGGCGGACAGCAACACTATCGATATGGTTACGGTCCTGTTCCTTATGGACCTCTCAGTCTCGGAGGCCTGTCGGTTGAACTCGGCTATCAGGTGATCTCTGGTCTCCTCGCTACCCTTTTTAAGATCTCCCAGATAGGACAGATCGAGACCGACCTCCACGGAGCCGATGACCTCTCCCTCGTGGACGATATCTGCCTTGAAGGGGGAAAAGCCGCGCCCCTCGGGCTTCTCTCCCGCCGCCACCGCACCGCCGTCGTCGTAGATCACGGCATAGGCGACGTTGGGAACCTCCAACATCCCGGCAGCGTAATCCGACAGCGACTCCTCGTTGAAGTTCCACAGAGGGGCGGCGGATATCCAGGCCAGATAGCTCGACATGGCCTTCCCGTAATCCTCGGCTCCCTTGGCGCTCATGGCGTTCTTGTTCTCTATGTCCTCGTTCAACATACGTTCAGCCACGGAACCGACGGAAAGGGACATATTCCCCACACCTCTGATGGCAACGAAGGCCAGGGCCCCTATCGACAGGATTAAACTGAATGCCGTCAGAACCCCCAATTTGGAAACGATACTACGAGACAAATAAAGCCCTCCCTTTCACTCTTATCTCGGAAAAAAGACAATCCCATACAAGCTATATATATCAGTATATATCGAATCCATCAAAAAAACCAAAAACTATTTAGGGGGATTACAACGGGAACAGGGAGAATACCCCAGGGATTTAGCCTTATCCAACGACAATGGCTCTCCCTTGCCCTTCAGATACGAGCATCCCTTGGAATGATACTTTTTACCCGTTTCCGTCACGTAGACGATCTGTTCCCTTTTCTCCACGTCATTGATGTCTTTCTTCGAGGATGGGCTTCCATCCCAGTTCAGGTCCAAAAGCACCATATCGTGATCGGGGCTCTGACTTCTTTTAGTAGATCTGGCGGGGATCGACGTCTCCACCTCAAAGAGCCTCCATGAATCGGACTTCTCTATGCCGAGGTAGCCTATGTAATCCAGACGGCTCTTTCTATCGTCGTAGCTGTAGCTCCCCTTCGGCAGGGAGAGAAGGGGAAAGTTCGTTCCCTTTGGATCGTCCACGTTGTAATCGCCTAGGATGAAGACCGGCCCCTTGAGAGAACCGACTATACCGTTTATACCGTCGATCTGAGCCCCTCTCTTGAAATCGTTGTAACGCTTCGCCCTGTCCTGATCGTCCTTGCCCCTGGTACTCTGGCTCTTTAGATGGACGTTGACCATGTGGAACCGTCTGTCTCCCTCGATATCCAGGAAGAGTCCCACCATTGGAGGCCTGTCGTGGAGACGATAGCTTTTTCCCTCGAACCGGAAGGACCCGTTGGCGCCGTAAACAACGGGGCCGTCCAAGATTCGAACACTGTCCTTCCGCCATAGAAAATAGAGGTCCTGCCTGCCTCCAGTGTCGTTGCCCGAATAAGCCCATCCGGGCAGGAATTTGGTCACGAAAAACCTCATAGTAGCGTCGCCCTCTATCTCCTGCAGGGCCAACAGGTCCACGTCGCTCTCCTTTATGAGTCGAGCCAGGTAGCTACAGTCCTCCTGCGAATATGCCTTTTTTCCCGACACGTTGAAATACTCGATGTTGAAGGTCCCTATGACCAAAGCAGGGGCCTGAGCCGCCCATATGACCGCCAAAAGCGCCCCCAAAATCACCTTTTTCGTAAACCTTCTCATAAAAAAACTCCCTTCCATTACAGACATCACCTAGGTTCGTGAAAATAAGCATATCAAAAAGCAAATAGGGCAGGGAATTTCCCCTGCCCTATTTGCTTTTGACGATAATCCAGAAACCCCTTACACGGATAAACGCTTTTCGATCGATTTCCACGAGATTCCGTCGAGACTTTCCTCGTCTACCGCCGCGAAGGGAAGGACGATACCCCTTTCCTCCAACATGACCGACAGGACCTTCATGAAAGCCCCTCGCCCCGGCCCCATTTTTACCGAATCCACACTTCGGGCGACGGCATCGCCACCTCCGATCATGCCTCCGGTGTAACCGTAACAGGTGCAGTCGACCCCGCAGCTCGGACTTCCATCCACCCCTACGACGCCGAGAACCGACACTTTGTTGGCAAGATCGTCCTCGACTTGATCTACCACGTGCTCCAACAACGATCTACTGTGACGGCGATAGGCCGGGATATCGTACTGTTCTACGGTCATTCCCCATCGCCTGGCTCCGGCGAAGGTGGCCTCGGGACATGGAAGCTGAAATATCCCGATCCCCGACTTTATCAACGGAAGGACCAGAGGTTCCAGAGCTCCGGAATATAGCCCGTAGCCATCGACCTTGGAGTTTACGTTCAAAAGACAATGAGATATAAGTACATAGCGTCTAGATCTGTTCACAGGCACCCCTCCAATCAGGCATCTTGATTATAACAAAAAAGACACCTTTATCTGCACGGAAAGGCGGCTTTTCCGAAAAGATATCCACTAGTACAATGGGAACCGAAAGGGATGGTGGTCATGAAGGGAAAGATACTGACGATGCTCAAGAAAAGACAAGGCGACTTCGTCTCGGGGCAGTCCATCTGCGACAGTTTGGGAGTAAGCAGGACGGCGGTATGGAAGCACGTCAATCAGCTGAAAGAGGACGGCTACCAGGTCGAGTCCGTGCCTAGAAAGGGATACAGAATAATCTCGTCTCCCGATGTCCTGACCTCGGAGGAAATCGTTCCTCTTCTAGACACCGACTTCATAGGAAGAAACGTGATAAACCACCACGAGGTGGAGTCGACGAACCTGACCGCCAAGGCGGAGGGAAGATCGGGCTGCGTCGACGGCACGGTCGTTACGACGGAGCATCAGACCGGAGGAAGAGGAAGAAGCGGCAGAAGCTGGAGCTCCTCTCCCGGCGAGGCCGTTCAAATGTCCATCGTGCTGAGACCGGGGACCCCTCCGGCAACGGCGCCGCCGATAACCCAGATAGGGGCGGCTGCCGTCGCAGTGACACTGGAGGCTATGGGATTCGCCCCCAAGGTAAAGTGGCCCAACGACGTCCTGATATCGGGTAAAAAGGTATGCGGCATACTGACCGAGATGACCTGCGAGTTGGACAGAATAGACTTCATAGTGATGGGAATAGGCATAAACGTAAACGTAAAAGCCTTTCCTAAACCGGTAGACGAGGTGGCGACATCGCTGCTGTTGGAAGGGGGCAGATCTCTCGACCGAAGAAAAATCGCCGCGGAGGTACTGAACCGTTTCGAGCCTCTCTACCGAGGATACCTAAAAGGAAACGGGAAAACCTATCTGGAGATATGCCGCAGGCTTTCCTGGCTCGAGGGCAAGGAGATATCCTTCGAGAAAGATGGAATCACCGTGACCGCTACGGCAGGAGACATCGACGAAGAGGGAAGACTGGAGGTCCATTTTCCGGGGGGAAGCAGCGAAAAACTTCTGTCCGGAGAGGTACATCTAGGATCCGTTTTAAAAAGATAAAATCGGGAGAGGAGGCAAAAAGCCGCCTCTCCCGATCGCATCAGGAAATCGAGTTTCTTGCCGATACGACCTCCTGGGAGGACAAAACGCTCTCGGGGGACAATACCAAAACCATCCTCTCGCCCTCTACGTCCGTCCTGGCCACCTGGGACACGAAATCCCTGGCCCTTCCCAGCTCCTTCATGGAAAGAGGAGGCTCGCTCATGTGGGACAGGGGAACCTCCATCACGCCGGTGACATCGTCGACCATGAAACCGAGAAAGGAGTCGTCCAGCTCGACCACCAAGATCCTGCCGTCCTCCTCGGAGCCCTCGCTGGACTTAAGGCCCAGTCTCTTGCTGAGACTCACGACAGGTATGACGTCCCCTCGAAGGTCCAACACCCCCTCCACAAAATCGGGCATACCGGGGACCTCGGACAGGTTGCCGACCCGATTGATCTCCTTGATCCTGGTTATCGGAAGACCGAAAGGCTGGCCGCTGACCTTGAAGACCACCAGTGTCTCCGAGCCTCCGCCGTCCTCCTTATCCGCAAAGGCCCTGTCGTCCTCCGAGCCCATTTCCCTCAGCCTCTCACGATCCACCAGACCGTCTTTATCCAAGATGGTCACGATATCATCGTCGTGATGGACTATGGCGCTCACGGTCTGCCTGTTCGAATCGCCTCTGACCACGGAAGGAGGCTCGCTGACCTCCGACATGGGAACCTCCAACACCTCTTTTATCGCATCCGCGACGAATCCTAGACGGAAGTCCCCGTAATCCGCCACGAGGATCTTACCCTTCTCCTGGTCCAGCTCCCCGCCTCGGCGAAGCCTTTCCCTCAGGTTGACCACAGGAAGGATATTGCCCCTTACCTGGAGTACCCCCTCGACGAAAGGAGGCGCGTCGGGAACCGACACCGGAGGCTGATACCGAAGGATCTCTCTGACCTCCTCCAGGCGGAAACCGTAATTATCCCCGTCTAGATCGAAGGTCACTATTCTCATCGTTTCGTATTTACTCTGAGAGTCCATGCGATCGTCGTGGTTTTCAGCGGCTATGCGCTTCAACATCTCCCTGTCCACCGACAGTATGTCCGCCGCGTCGAGAAGAACCACAAGACGGTCTTCGTGTCTGACCACTCCCTTGACGGCGCTCCTGTCCAATCCGGCACCTTCATTCCCCTCCGGCTCGGAGAGGTCGCCGAGATCCAACTCGGCGACCTGCGACGCAGAATCCACCATGACCCCTGCGGTAAGGCCGTCCAGGACCAGTATAAGCACCTCTGAGCGATCGACCTTATCTTCGCTGCTTCCCAGTCGTATCGCCAGATCGACGACCGGAATAACGTCACCTCGAAGGTTGATTATCCCTCTGACGTGTTTCGACGCCATGGGCAAAGGGGTAATCTCAGGGCGGGAAATTATCTCCTTGACGTTCTCCAACGGCAGAGCAAAATAACGCCCGTCCAGGACGAACTCGATACAGCTGTTTTTAGCCATCATCTCACTTACCTCCCTCCACAGATTCAAATCCACTTTCAAAAAGACTACAGATAACACCCCGAATGGGTCATTCTACGATAGCTACACCGGGCCTTTCCGCTCAAACCACCGGGAAATCGGGGAAGAAAGGCAACATAAACTTGCCTAAGGCACCGTTTTTGTTTAAAGTGTCGGAGGCTACCTACACGATCTCTCGGAAAAGAGCTGTTATTCATGAAATTGCGATCTCAATCTCTATCGGTGATAGTCATAGCCACGACAGCCCTGCTATTCATGGCGACATTGCTGGTCGGGACCATCCAGACGGCTCGTTTCCGAAAACTGGAGGTACAGCAGCTGGAGGACCTTTCGATACATATGACCTCGGCCGCCGAAAAGATGCTGGGAGCCCAGCTCCGTCTGAACGAGGATTGGTCCTGGTGGAACGCGACCTACGACTTCGCTCGTAACGAAGATCTCTCTTACATAGATGAAAACATCCCCCCCGAATCTCTATGGGACAACGGACTAGCCCTGATAGCCGTCTTCGACGACCGCGGTATGCCGATCTGGAGCGCTCTTAGGGGCGAAGAACGGCCAACCGTCGTAACCATCCCCAACCCTATAATACATTCTATTCGAGAAATTCTCATGGATCAGATTCAAGATGAAAACTGTAGCCTATCCGGATACGGAGTACTGCCTATACTCGGGATAACCGCCGTCACGGCGTCTCCTATTCTCCAGAACGACTGTTCCGGTCCGTCGGCGGGATGGATGGTCATGGGATCGATCCCGAATAAAAGCTGGTTCACCCCTTCGAGAGAGACGGCGGAGGTAAGGCTGATCCCGGAGGATGGTCTACCAAAGAGGTCGTTCCCGGAAAACATCTTTCAGGATCGGGTGTACCTGACGGTCGACCTACCAGAGATAAAAGGCATTACCCCCGTAAAAATGGTCATCGACCATCCGTCTCATCTGATACACGCCGGCGAAAGCCTCCTTCTTTGGTGCATATTGGCCTTGGTCATCTCCAGTCTTATCGTGGGGTCCGGCACGTTGTTATGGTTGGACCGAAAATTCTTCAAGAGGCTAGAGTCCCTGGAGAGACAGGCATCCAGGGATACCCCTCTCCTCCTGGACGACTATCAAGACGACGAAATAGGAACGCTTTGCAAGGCCTTCAACAACCTTCTCAGGACCAGAAAGAGAGAGTCTCTCGAGGACGTGCTGACCGGTCTCGAAAACCGAAGGGCACTGGAGGAAAAGCTAGCCGGTATCCTCGATAAATCCCTATCGGAAAAACTTCAGGTGGGACTGGTAATGATAGACCTCAACGGCTTCAAGGCCATAAACGACAGGTTCGGTCATTCCGTGGGAGACCTACTACTGAAAGAAGTCAGCCGTCGTTTTTTATCTGTCATGGACGAGAAAAACTCCATCGCCCGAATAGGAGGAGACGAATTCTCCGCAATAGTGGTAGGGCAAGACGATATATTTTCGAGCACCATGGCACAGAGCGAGAGAATCCTGAACTCGCTGAGAGAGCCTTTCGCCATGGAGGACTCCTCTCTCCTGGTCTCGGCCAGCTTAGGAATAGCCTTCTATCCTAAAGACGGCGAGACCCCCGATTCTCTCTTCCGATCCGCCGACTCCGCCATGTACAGGGCCAAGAGAAGAGGTCTAGGCATCGCGGTATACGACGAAAAAGAGGACGGAGTCGACGAAGAGGGTACGAAGCTCGACAAAAACATCCGAGAGGCAATGGAAATGGACGCCTTCTACCCCCAGTATCTGCCGGAATTCCACATACAGGGAGATAGAGGACTCAGGGCTATAAAGGTAGTCCCAAGATGTGACGCACTAGAAGGTCTACCCTACATGGAAAGGGCGGAAAATACGGGCATAGCTACCCAGATAGACCTGACGGTTCTCAGAAAAGCCATGAAGGAAAAACCCCGGACACCTCTGACCATGGATCTGTCTTCCTGGCATCTCTGGAACGGCGGCCTATCACTATGCCTCTCCGGGATGCTTAAAGACGAGGGCAGAGAACCGTCGTCTTTGGAGCTGTCTATCGACGACGCTCTTCTGGCCAAGGACGTAGAAAGACTGACCTCCCTGTTGGACGAGCTATCCTCTATCGGGATTTCTCTGGCCATAAGAAACTTCGGCAAACACTACATCCCAATCGACATTCTGATAGAGTTGCCGCTTAAATCGCTGAAAATCTACCCGGAGATGACGAAAATAGACAGAATGGAGGAAGATCTGTCCTATTTCGCCCTGAAAACCATGATCGGCCTGGGCGAAAAGCTGAGCCTGGACACTGTGGCGACGGGAATAGACACGGAAGAACAGCTGGATTTCGTCAGAAAAGCCGGGGCGTCCGCTGCGGCAGGAACCGCTCTGGGCTAGTGATAGACGTTCTTGACAGGAAAAGATGAGATGTTATAGTTAGTAAAGGATAAAATCACACTAAGGGAGGCGGAATTATGGCAGGGTATTTCGAACCCTATGAAGCGCTTGACGACAAGACCAGAGAGATCTCTCGTGCTATCAGCAGCCTGAAAGAGGAACTGGAAGCGGTTGACTACTACAACCAGAGGGTGGCAACGTCCACCGACGCTCAACTGAAGGCCATAATGGCCCATAACAGAGACGAGGAAATAGAACACGCCTGTATGACCATCGAGTGGCTGCGCCGCAACATGGACAAATGGGACGATGAACTGAGAGATTACCTCTTCACCGAAGCCGAGATACTCTCCCTGGAGGACGGCGGGGACGCCGATTCCAGTGGAACATCGGCCGGAGGATCGGACCTCGGGCTCGGCAAGCTTAGCTGACGAATAAGGAGGAACAGAAATGGACCTTTTGAGAAGATCTTTGGCTCCTATCACTCAGGAAGCCTGGGACGCTATAGACGAACAGGCCAGAGACGTCCTCAAGGGCTGCCTTTCGGCCAGAAGGGTCGTTGACGTCAAGGGACCCTTCGGCTGGGATTATCACGGCTGGCCCATGGGAAGATTGGACGTATCCGAATCTCCATTCGTGGAGGGAGCAAGCCACGGAATAAGGAGAATTCAGCCTCTGGTGGAGGTCAGGGTTCCCTTCGCCATGAGTCGCTGGGATCTGGACGACATCAGCAGGGGCAGCGAGACCACCGACATGAGTCCCCTCGAGGAGGCGGCCAGAAAGATCGCTCTCTTCGAGGAGAAGGCGATCTACACCGGAATGGACTCCAGCTGCATACTGGGAATGGAGAACTCCTCCGAGAACGGAGCTGTAAAGGTATCCTCCGACGACGACGGAGCCATACAGGCCATCGCCGACGCCGTAATGACTCTGAAAGCCAGCTCGGTAGAGGGACCGTACGTCCTCATAGCCCAAAAGGAACTGTGGAAGAGGATAGCCACCCTCTCCAAGGGATATCCCCTCAGAAAGAGGATAGAATCCATGGTGGATGAAGTCGTGTTGTCCCCCATGGTGGATCGTTCCTTCGTCATCTCCAAGAGAGGCGGGGACATGGACCTGGTCCTTGGACAGGATCTCTCCATAGGCTACTCCGGATCCTCCAACGGAATGGTGGAGCTGTTCCTCACAGAATCCTTCACATTCTTCGTTCCCGGCCCGGAGGCAATAGTACCTCTGACACTGTAATAACGGAAAAAACGGCATAACCGACGGGGAGGAAGCGATATCGCTTCCTCCCCTTTTCTCTTAGAAGGGACGTATCTCGATTGAGCATGACAATTCAAGAAATCCTGGATCTGCCGCCCATGAAGGGGCTCAGGGTTATAGCTGGAGCCGCTAACATCGCTTCCAGACAGGTTAGAAGCGTGACCGTCATGGACGCACCTGACGCTTGTTCATGGGTCAGGGAAGGGGATCTCATCGTAAGTTCCGGCTATATTTTCAAGGACTCGACTGAGCTCTTGATGGATCTGATAAAAAGCCTGGCAGAGATAGGGGCGGCGGGTCTTGGCATAAAGACCGATCGCTACATAAAGGAGGTCCCATCTAAAGCGATAGAGCTAGCGGAATCCTCATCGATACCTCTGATCCACGTCCCCAACCACTTCGCCTTTGCCGACATAATCCATCCGGTACTGTCGGAGATAGTCAACAGACAGGCCAGGCTTCTACGCTATTCAGAAACGGTCCGTCACTCCTTCTTCAACCTCTCGGTAAACGGAGCGGATCTTAAGACTATACTGGAGAACCTACAGAACTTCACCCATAAACCCTTCGGGTTCGTCGACACCCTCACAGGGGAAAGATACTTCTTCGGAGAAGCCCAGTCGTTACGGTCCAGGTTCGATTCCATCCCGCTGAGAGACCTGCTCTCGTCGGGGACTCCAGACTCCATATCGCTAAACGGCAAGGTATACGGATATCTCCTTTTCGACTGCAAACAGGAGGACCTAGCGGAGCGAAACTGCGAGATACCCATCACCCAGGCCAAGGGAGCAATATTACTCTACATGCAGAGACGCGTAGCCGAGATCCAGGCGGAGAGTCGATATCGTAACGAGTTCGTACAGGATATCCTCATACATAACCTAAGGTTCGAGGGGGAGGTGTGGAACAGAGCGAAGATGTTCGGATGGGACCTCCAGGGATCCCACTGCGTCGTCGTCATGGACATAGACAACTACAAACACCAGTTCGAGAAGAGATCAAGGGAGAGGGATTTTCTTCCTATGCTGGAAAGCACTAAAAAGCGGATATACCGCATCTGCAAAAATCACGTTCATGGCCTGTTCGAATCGGTTCCCTATACAGAAATGAGCGACTCCATCTCGTTCATACTGCCCACAGAAGAAGGGTTCCCGGCCTTTAAGGCCAAGACCACACCGCTTTTTAGGGATATTCAGACCTCCATAAAGGAGGACACCCACTTTACCGTGACCATAGGGATCGGAAGTCCCAAAGACAGCGTCTTCGAGTGTCACCACAGCTACGATGAGGCGAGAAAAGCCCTCGAGATGGTCAGGGCGGCAACAGGCGGTAACCGGGTAACTTTCTGGAAGGACCTGGGAGCTTACAAGATTCTGGGATCCCTATACGACACCGACACAGGACATTCCTTCTACAGGGAGTACATCGGGCCGATAATAGACCACGACAAGAGGCGAAAATCGGAGTTACTAAGGACCCTCAAAGCCATGGTCAGAAACAACTGGCAGATGAAGGCGGCGGCCAAGGACCTCTCCGTCCACTACAGCACACTGAAATACCGCTACGCCAAGATATGCGACCTCCTTGAGTTTGACCCCGAGGACAGCGAGCAAAGGCTGAACCTGGCTCTATCGCTAAAGCTGTACCTCATGAACCAAGACCTTGAGGAATATTGACCCCAAGGAACTAAATATTCCCAGCCTATATTTGAAGCTTAGCCAATTAAGCTCTAAATATAGGCTTTTTTTCGTCCTTTATATAGGATGACCCTTATCATATTGAACCCTATCATATGGACATCCGGAGGGTTCTAGGGGATCTGGATAAAAATAGGAGGAGGGATTCATCTTGCCAGCGGAAGTTCTAAGGATAGCCAACAGCGGCGTAGTGTGGGCGATAGCTGTGCTTATAGTGCTAATAGCTTTGATTCAATCTTTATTATACATTCGATTAGCCTTTAAAACAGCTGACCAGGTCGGTTTTTCGAGGGATCTCTGCGTAAAAGGACTCAGATCGGGAAGCATATCAGCCATAGGTCCTTCCATAGCGGTCTTCATCGTAATGGTCGGGATGATGTCGGTAGTAGGAGCACCTATAACCTGGCTTAGGCTATCGATAATCGGAGCAGCACCGACCGAGCTGACAGCGGCTACGGTAGGATCCCAGGCATACGGGGTCGAGTTCGGTTCGTCATCCTACGACCTTACAGCTCTGGCCACATCCTGGTGGACCATGACCATAAACGGGGTCGGATGGCTCCTGTTTGTTGGGTTGTTCACCCATAAACTGGAGGCATTGAGGGAGAGAGTCGGAGGAGGGGACACCAAATGGCTGGCGATCCTCTCCGGTGCGGCCTCTTTGGGATGCTTCGGTTTTCTCAACGCAGGCAACATAAAGACTGGAATAGATCAGCTATCCGCGTCAGCACAGATAGAGGGAGCGGGCGGCCCCCTCTACGCCGCCGTAGGAGGCCTGATCTCCATGATGATCCTGCTCAAGGTCGCCGAGAAGCACACCTGGCTAAAAGAATACACCCTCGGCATAGCTATGCTGATAGGAATGGCCTTTGCCGTGGTCATGGTATAGGAGGCAAGGAAAATGAGCAATAAAAACGTATTTGACTCCCTTTGGAGGGCACCGGCCATCAGGATAGGCCGTTTCACCGTTTTGCTAACAGCGGCCCTCACATTTTTACCGTGCGTTTACCTCTATCTGGTCCATGGAGCCTTTCCCTCGATGACCGTAGCCATGAAAAGCTGGGCTATGATAATCTCCATGTTCGGTGCATTTTACATAGTAGAACCAGTGTCATACTTTCCGATACTGGGACTGACTGGGACCTATATATCTTTCCTGACCGGCAATATAGGAAACCTGAGAGTACCATGCTCCGCCGTGGCCCAGGACGTGGTTGGTGTAGAGCCCGGAACTCCAGAGGCTGAGATAATCTCCACGTTGGGGCTTACCGGATCGGTGGTGACAAACCTGTTTTTCGTTACATTAGCGGCGTTGGCTGGTACTGCTCTGCTTGCGGCGTTCCCTCCTGCCATAGCCCTGGCCTTCAAGAAATACACCGTGGCGGCCATATTCGGGGCGGTTTTCGGTCAGTTCGCCCTAAAATATCCGGTACTGGCAATACCGGGAATAGCCATACCTCTAGGGCTATATTGGAGCGGAATAGGGTTTTTTACCCAAACATGGGTGGTTATAGTAATGTCAATATTCGGGACCATAGCCATAGGGAGGCTCCTGTACGTTAAGAAGCTGATCTAGAGCGCGAAAGACCGAAAGGAGCATCACCATGAGAGACGATATCAGGCGATCCATAATAGACTTCGTGGACAGCAATACCAACAAGATCCTTGATTTCACGTCACGGCTGATAAAGGCCAACTCGGTAAACCCTCCTGGAGACGAGAGGGAGGTGGCCGACGTGGCGGCAAGGGAGATCAGGTCGCTAGGGCTGGAGTGCGAGATATTGGACCACGGCGATAACTATCGGAGCGTGGTAGCAACGGTGGGCAAAGCCAAGGACGTTCCAGGGATCATGTTAAACGGCCATCTAGACACGGTTCCGCCAGGCGAGATCACATGGGACAGGGATCCTTTCTCAGGCAAGGTGGAAGGAGGCTACATCTACGGCAGAGGAGCCTCCGACATGAAGGCTGGAGACGCAGCGATGACATACGCGACCGCCGCCCTCGCTGCATCGGGAATGGCACTGAAGGGGCCCCTTACGCTGGCACTGTCCTCCAGCGAGGAGACTGTAAGCATGGGAGCCAGAGCCATAGCCTCATCGGACTCGGTAAAGGATATAGGGACGGTCCTCATCGCAGAGCCCACCAACCTGGAGATCTACACCGCGGAGAAGGGCTGTTTCTGGATCACAGTAACGGCGAAGGGAAAGACCGCCCACGGATCGATGCCACAGTGCGGGGTAAACGCCCTGGAGGGATTGTGCGATTTTATGTGGAAGCTCAGATCCAGATGGGTCGAGTTCCAGAGTCAGCCTCACCAGGACCTCGGTCCCTCTACGGCCAGCGTAAACCTGATGTCGGGAGGTGTAGGAACCAACGTGATACCGGATCTGGCCACAGCCAGCGTGGACATAAGGACCATCCCAGGACAGGACCATCAGGAGCTTCTGAAGGAGATGAGCGATTGGGCGAATCAGCTGATGCGAGACAGGCCAGGGCTTGATATCTCGATCAAAGTGCTGAACGACCGCGCTCCATACGAGATAGACAAAGGGGACCCTGCGGTAGAATCCCTTGCAAACCAGGTGGAGCAGCTTCTGTCCGTATCCCCCGTAAAAAAGGCGGTGGCGTTCTACACCGACGCATCCATTTTCGGGCCCCACTGCGGCCTTCCGGTTGTCATTTTCGGACCAGGGGATCCAACAATGGCACATCAGCCCAACGAGAGGTCGGACACGGCCTCTATCGTTGAGGCGACAAAGCTGATAGCCCTCTGGGCTGCGGAACAACTGAGCTAACGGGAAAAGAGTGATAAGGAGAGGCGGTCCTTAAGGACCGCCTCTCCTTATCACTCTCGACTATATACGGTTTTTCCGTCTATAAAGGTCATCTCCACCTTGGAGTTAAACTCCAGAGGATGGCCGCTCCAGAGCACCAGATCGCCGTCTTTGCCCTCCTCAATGGACCCAACCATGTGGTCTATGCCTAGATGCTCCGCGGCGCTTAAGGTGATGGCCCTCATGGCGGTCTTAATCCCCAGCCCGGCCCTGACCGCCAGGGATGTCTCAAGGATCAAGTCGGATATCGGTATCACAGGATGATCGGTGATAATACAGAAATGCACCCCCTGCTTCTCCAGAGTGATAGGGAGCTCCCAACTTCTGTTGGCCAGCTCCATCTTCCTTCGGGACGTGTTCAGCGGCCCAATTGCGGCCTTCACAGATTTCTCAGCCAAGAAGTCCTTTATTAAATGGCCCTCAGTGCAGTGTTCGATCGTGTAGGGAACCTTAAACTCCTCCGCCACCCTTATGGCGGTGCAGATGTCGTCGGCCCTGTGGGCGTGTACGCTTAAAGGGATCTTGCCCTCTATAACTAGAGCCATCTGCTCCATGGCCAGGTCCCTCTTGAACGGCTTGCTGTCAGCCTCCTTATCAGACCTGTCCAAAATGTAGGACTGAGCGTCAGCCAGTGCCTTCCTCAGGCATGCAGCGCATCCCATCCTGGTGGAGGGGAGGCCGTTTTTTCCCTGGAAGGTCCTTATGGGGTTCTCGCCTAACGCGGCCTTCATAGAGGAGGGAGCAACTACGATCATCCGATCCACGACGTTTCCGACCGTCTTTATGACGGCCCCCGTTCCACCGACCACGTCGGCACTTCCAGGAAGGCTCTGAACCGTGGTCACACCCCCCATCCTGGCCTCCTCGAAACCGGGATCTCCAGGGTATAGCGAGTCCACTATCCTGAGTTCAGGCAGAACCGATGAAGAACGATCGTTGTGATCGTAGAACTCCGCAGGGGAGCCCTCGGTGGAAACACCAAGATGGGTATGAGCGTCGATCAGTCCAGGTGAGAGAAACTTCCCCATTCCGTCAATGATCTCGGTCCCATACGGGATCTCCGTAGCTCCCACCGATTGGATCTTTCCGTCCTTAAGGATAACCGTGGATCCGACGAGGTCCTCCCCAGAGACCGTTATAACCGTTGCGTTGACTATAGCCTTCATAATATAAAAACCACCTTTCACACTAAAGGACAGGACCGGAGAAGATCACCGGCCCTGTCCTTTTGATTTATTGTAAAACGGACAACTGATTACTTAGAGCTCTTCCATACGACCGAGAGATCGCAAGTATCGGGTCCAGCACTGTGGAGGACTAGCCCTTTTACACTGTCGTTCCAGGCCATGCTGGACGTGTAGTTGAACAGGAAAAGCCACGGAGCGTCGTCGACTATGATCTGCTCTGCCTCGTTGTAGAGGGCCATCCTGGCCTTAGGATCGGTCTCGGCCCTGGCCCTCTCCAGAAGGTCGTCCACCTTATCGTTCTTGTAGCGTGCTCTATTGCCCTTTCCACCACAATTGGAAGAATGAAGAAGGTCGTAGAGGAAACTGTCCGGATCCGGTGACGCAATCCAACCAAGTCGGAATATCTCGAATTCACCTCTGGCCAGAGTATCCAGATGGACTCCCCAATCTACTACCCTTATGCTCATATCCACTCCGATATCTCTCATCTGAGCCTGAATAGCCTCTCCCAACGATCTGTGTCTCTGATCATTGTTGATCTGGAGAACGGTCTTGAATCCATCGGCATAACCTGCCTCGGCAAGAAGCGCCTTTGCTTTTTTAGGATCGTAGCTATAACCTTTTATAGGCTTTTCGTACGGAAAGAACCCAGGAGGGGTTACACCATCGGATGGCACGTAACGACCGTTTATAACAAGATCGTTAAGAGCTTCTCTGTCTATGGCGTAATTCAAGGCTCTTCTAAGGGTAGGATTATCTCCAAAAGGAGGCCTCATGAGGTTGAACCCATAGTAATACACTCCGGTCCAAGGCTTTTCAACCATAAGCCCCTTGGGTTTGTAGTTCCCCTTGACTTTTTCGTAAAAGGCATCCGGTATATCTGGCAAGACATCCAAATTAGCCTTTTTGAACTCCATATAGGCTATGGCATTATCCGGAATTACGACGTATTCGACTCCATCTAAATAGGGTAGACTCCCTCCTTCTTCATCCTTACGCCAGTAATCGGGGTTTCGCTTCATGATGTATTTGCTATCATGGACCCAGCTTTTGAAGGCAAAGGGACCTGTCCCTACGGGATGAAAGACGAAATCCTTTCCCCACTTTTCGCAGTCCTCCCTTGGGACTATGACGAAATAGGCCTGAGTCAGGTTTATGAGAAACGGCACGAAAGGCTTGGACAGGGTGAATTTCACCGTATGGTCGTCCAGAACATCTATACCTTCCCAGCTATCCGATTTGCCGTCAAGGAAATCCTGATAACCAAGTATGGACTCAAGTCTGGTCATTCTGGGAGAATTCATCTTTAAATGACGTTCGAAAGAGTACTTGACGTCAGAGGCCACCATCTCCCTGCCGCCGTTTAACGTGGGTTCTCCACCGGCCTCTTTTTGAAAATGAACTCCCTTGCGAAGGTGAAAAGTCCACCGCGTTGCGTCGTCATTGACTTCCCAGCTCTCTGCCAAGCTAGGAAGGATTTCCATGGTGTCTGGATCGGTCTTGACCAGCCCCTCAGCGTACTTGAATATGACCATGGTCGAGGTCGTGTCGGTAGCTTGAGCTGGATCGGGCCTAGGCGGATCGGCAACTATCCTCCATTTTAGGGTTCCTCCGTACCTATCGACAGTCTCAGCAACCGATACAGAATCAAAGATGAACACAAGGGCGCAGGCTAAAACAACCAAAACGACAATTCTCTTCATGGTATAAAATACCTCCCTGGTGAAAAAATATGGTGATAATTGGACACGTTATCACATCTACTAAGTAAATCCAAGGAGCTAGCGTCGTATTTTTCCGATCATATAAAGTTTTCGAAAGACAGTCTTTGGGGCATATTTAAAAACGTTACTTCTCGGAGAGGTCGTTTCGGCGAAGACCGCTCGAGCCCGTATTTACGAGTTGCCGTCGTGTATTACAAATGGGACGACAGAACGTCTCTCCAAGCCGCGAGGGCACAGAACCGACCCCTCCGAGATGGTCTGTTCAAAACAGGCAGGTCAAAATACGCTCGGACGAGACAAAGACAAGTGAGATCACCTCTCCGAGAATACTCGAAAATTGAGTTTTTAGAGGCATCCCAAAAAGAGCCTACGAACTTCCGAAAGATAGAGGAGCTCTCTTTAACTTACTCTTTTAACTCAAGAGAAACTCCAGACAGGTTCTGACCCCGAAGGCGGTGGCTCCCTTGCCGTAGCAATCGAAGGCTTTCTCGTAGAAGTCCACCCCGGCTATGTCCATGTGGGCCCAGGGTATCTCGGGGCTCACAAACTCCCTGAGGAACATGCCAGCCGTTATCATGCCGCCACCGGGACCGCCGGAGTTAAGGACATCCGCGACGGGAGAATCGATCTGCTCCCTTAGCTTCTCGTCGTCCATTGCGAAACGGTGGAACCTCTCCCCAGCCCTCTCGGATGCCGACATCACCTGACGGCTCAGGTCGTCGAAGTCGCATATTAGACCTGCAGTATAGTTCCCGAGGGCAGTCACGGCGGCACCGGTGAGGGTCGCCATGTCGATTATCGCATCAACCTCCAGCTCGGAGGCGAAAGATAGACTGTCCGCCAAGGTTACCCTGCCCTCGGCGTCGGTGTTGACTATCTCGATAGTCTTACCGTTTCTGGCCCTCACTATATCGTCCGGGCGGTAGGAGGCCCCATCGGGCATGTTCTCCGCCGCTCCCACTATTCCGTGGACCTCGATGTCCGGCTTAAGCCGGCCCACCGCCTCCATTATCGCCAGGACGTTGCAACCTCCGGTCTTGTCGCATTTCATCGTCCTGATGCCGGTCCGCCCTTTTATGCAGAGGCCACCGCTGTCGAAGGTTATTCCCTTGCCCACCAAGGCCACCTTTCGACGAGGCTTTCCTGCGGGACGATAGACCATGTGGATAAAGCGAGGCTTGTTCTCCGACCCTTTCCCGACGTGCCACAGAGCCGACATCCTTTCCTCCTGGATGCGGTCTTCGTCCCAGACATCGCACTCCATACCGTGTTTTTTCGCGATTCTCACGGCCTCGTCGGCCATCGTCTCCGGGATCACGTCGTTTCCGGGGCGATTTGCCAGATCTCTCGAGGCAGCCTGAGCCTCGCCTAGGACGATCCCCCTGTCGAGTCCAGATCTCTGTCCATCCTTGAGATACAGGGTATCGACCGATACGGAACGCTCCTCTTCCTTGGGAGAACGAAAACGGTCGAAACGATAGTTCCCCAAAACGGCTCCTTCCGCCACGGCGGAGCTGATCGCCTCGTCGGGAGTCACCGGAAGGACGAAGGCCAACTCGGAGATTCCCATGGCCCCAACCTTCCTCACGGCATCGGACACTGCGTTTCTGTAGTTCCCAAGACCGCATTCGTCCCTCTTCCCCAGACCGACGAGGAAGAGATCCCTTACCTCTCCCTCCAAGGGATAACGAAGGAACTCGCCCTTTTTACCCTTGCCTTCGAAATGGGCCATCGCCCTGGTCGGAGCTCCATCCAGCACGTCCTCCGAGATTCCATCGTCAAAACACAAAACCGCCACCGCCCTCACGGCGGGGAGTTCACCACTGAAAACCGCTATATCCATCGATATCACCTCCGAAAAATGTATCCATTAACGAGTATAGCACCAAAAAACCAAAAGAGAGGCCCCCCTGAAGGAGGACCTCTCCGTTTTCCCGATCGAAGATTGGGTTACTTCTTCTCCATCCATACCTCGGTGAGATCGGTGGTATAGTCTCCCATGGCCGGAAGGTAGACGTTCTCGACGTCGGCGCCGTGTACCAGGCTGGTGGTGTAGTGGAAGAGGAAGATCCACGGGGCGTCGTCCACTATCTGCTGTTCCGCCTTCTGGTAAAGCTCGACCCTCTTATCCCAGTTCGTCTCGGAACGGGCGGCCCTGAGCCACTCGTCCACCTGGGGGTTGCTGTAGCGGGAGTAGTTACCCTTGGAGCCTATGTTTGAGGAGTCGAGCAGCACGAAAAGGAAGTTGTCCGGGTCGGGATAGTCGACGACCCAGGCCATCCTGAACATCTCGAACTCGCCTCTGGAACAGGCGTCCAGATGGGTTCCCCAGTCCTGAACCTTCAGGTTCAGCTTTATCCCCAGCTCCGACACCTGAGCCTGTATAGCCTCGGCGATGGATCTATGTCTGGGGTTGTTGTTATACATGAGGGTAAGTTCTATACCGTCGGGATATCCGGCTTCCTTGAGAAGCTGCTTGGCCTTCTCCGGGTTGTACTCGTAGCCCTTTATGTTCGGGTTGTAACCGGGCATTCCGGGAGGCAGTATTCCCTTGGCGGGGCCGTAACGTCCGTTGATGACCAGCTCGCTGATCC